>NZ_AHJE01000035.1 GCF_000243095.1 Cupriavidus basilensis OR16
TGCCATCCGTGCCACGGCAACCAAGCTGGGCCTGGCACAGCGCTACGGCGCCCGGGTACGCCTGACCGGCTCGCAGGCGCTGGCCGACGACGAATTCGCCTCGGTCAAGGAAGGCGCCGCCTTCAATGGCGCGCTGACGGTGCTGGTGGTGATCCTGATCCTGTGGCTGGCGCTGCGCTCCAAGCGGCTGATCCTGGCCGTGCTGGCCAGCCTGGCGGTCGGCCTGGCCATCACCGCGGCCCTCGGGCTGGCCATGGTGGGCGCGCTCAACATGATCTCCGTGGCCTTTGCCGTGCTGTTTGTCGGCCTGGGCGTGGATTTCGGCATCCAGTTTGGCGTGCGCTACCGCGCCGAGCGCCACGTGCACACGCTGATCGCGGATGCACTGGCCAGCACGGCACGGGCGGTCGGCGTGCCGCTGGCGCTGGCTGCCGCCGCCACGGCGGCCGCCTTCTTCTGCTTCCTGCCGACCAACTACCGCGGCGTGGCCGAGCTGGGCCAGATCGCCGGCGTGGGCATGCTGGTGGCGTTCCTCACCACCATCACGCTGTTGCCCGCGCTGATCACCGTATTCCGCCCGAAGGATGAAGCGGGACGGGTCGAAGTGCCTGGCTTCAAATGGCTGGCGCCCGCCGACGCGTTCTTCGAGCGCTATCGCAAGCCCGTGCTGCTGGCAACCGGCGCCCTGATCCTGGCGGGGTCGCCGCTGCTGATGCACCTGCGCTTCGATTTCGACCCGCTGCACCTCAAGGACCCGCATTCCGAGTCGATGGCCACCCTGCTTTCGCTCAAGGATGCGCCCCAGGCTGGCACCGATAACGTCAGCGTGCTCGCGCCCTCGCTGGCGGCCGCGCAGGCCGCCGCCGCCCGCCTGGCAGCGCTGCCTGAAGTGGCGCGCGCAGTCACGCTGCAGACCTTCATCCCCGACGACCAGCCAGCGCGGCTTGCCTTGATTGCCGCTACCTCCGCCAGCCTGATGCCGGTGCTGACGCAGGCAACGGCCACGCCTGCCAACGACACCAGGCTGGTCAATTCGCTCAAGAACGCGGCACGCCAGCTCGCGCTGGCCGCTGACGAGCACCCCGGCCCGGGCGCCGCCGAGGCGGCGCACCTGGCGGCCTCGCTGCGCAAGCTTGCGGCCGCGGATGCCGCCACCCGCGAGCGCGCCGAGCAAGCCATCGCCCAGCCGCTGCGCCTGGCGCTGGCGCGCCTGCAGCGCGCGCTATCCCCGCAGCCGATCAGCCGCGAAACGCTGCCGCCGGCGCTGGTGCGCGACTGGGTCGCCCCGGATGGCCAGGCGCTCGTCAGCGTGAGCCCCAAGCTCCCCGCAGCGGCCAAGCCGGGCGACGCCACCAGCACCAGCGATGCGCGCGACGCCGCGCTCACGCGCTTTATCGATGCCGTGCAGCGCGTCGAGCCCACCGCGGTTGGCGGCCCGATCTCGATCCGCGGCTCCGCCGACACCATCATGACGGCCTTTGCCCAGGCCGGCGTCTGGGCCGTGCTGTCGATCACGCTGCTGCTGTGGATCACGCTGCGCCGCGTCGGCGATGTGTTGCGCACGCTGGTGCCGTTGCTGGTGTCCGCGCTGGTGACGCTGGAGTTGTGCGTGGTGTTCGGCATCCCGCTCAATTTTGCTAATGTGATCGCCTTGCCGCTGCTGTTTGGCATCGGCGTGGCCTTCAAGATCTACTATGTGATTGCCTGGCGCGAGGGCAAGACCCAACTGCTGCAATCCCCGCTGACGCACGCGGTGCTGTTCAGCGCCGCCACCACCGCCGCCGCCTTCGGCAGCCTGTGGCTGTCCCAGCATCCGGGCACGGCCAGCATGGGCAAATTGCTGGCACTCGCGCTAGCATGCACGCTGGTCGGCGCTGTATTCTTCCAGCCAATCCTGATGGGACGGCCGCGCGAGCGGTCTGCCCCCGCCACCGGTCCGGCCCATTGATGTCTCGCCCCCTAAAAAAAATGACTCGCCCCGACTCTCGCCTCCCTCGCCTCCTGCCGGCGCTCTCGTTCTCGCTGTTGGTCACAGCCTGCGCCAGCGGCCCGCAAGCCAGCCCTGACGACCCCCTGGAGCCGCTCAACCGCGTGGTCTTCAAGGTCAACGACAAGGCCGACGAGTACGTGGCTACGCCGCTGGCCAAGGGTTACCGCGCTGTCACGCCGCAACCGGTGCGCACCGCGGTCACCAATTTCTATTCGAACCTCGCCGACGTCGGTAATACGGTCAACAACCTGCTGCAAGGCAAGGGTGTGGATGCGGCGGAGAGCTTCATGCGGGTGGCGGTCAACTCCGTGCTGGGCATCGGTGGCCTGATCGATATCGCCACGCCCGCCGGCATCAGCAAGCACTCCCAGGACTTCGGGCTGACGCTCGGCGTGTGGGGCGTGCCGGCCGGCCCGTACCTGGTCCTGCCGCTGTTCGGCCCCAGTTCGATTCGCGACGGGGTTGGGCTGTATGTGAATTTCCAGCTGTCCCCGACCACGTGGGTAAACGATGAAGGCGTGAAGTGGGGCCTGTGGGGCCTGGGCTTCCTGGACGCACGGACCAATGCGCTTGGCGCGACCGATCTGCTGTCGCTGGCGGCGCTGGACAAGTACAGCTTTGTGCGGGATGCGTACCGCCAGCGCAGGCAGTACCTGATCCAGGGCGGCGGCGGGAAACTGCCGGATTATGAGGATAACGATGGGCCCACGGATGGCGCGGCGCCTGCGCCGGGTGCGCCAACAGCCACCCCCGCGCCGGCAGGCGCGGATGACAAAATGCCGGAAGGCGAAGCGAAGAAGCCCTGAGCCTGGCGTCATCCTGATGCCGTGCTGCGGCGGGATGTTTCCGGGTGCAGCACCAGACAGGCTTGCGACCGGCCCAGGCCTCAGCTTCGGCCTAGGCCAAACCCCATCCCCACCCGGCCCCGGGCGGCTTGCAGCGCAAGCCTCGCCAGCCGGGCATCCCTGCCCAGGCGGATCAGGTCCGGCACCTGTCCCGGCCCCGCCAGCAGCGCCTTGAGCAACGCCCAGATATCGGTGCTGCCATCGGCGCCCATCCCCGCCACGGCGGCGGGCGGGACTTCCCGCTGCGCGGGATCTATCACCACCCGGCAGGCAGCAAACGGCAGCCCGAATTCCTCGGCGATACGCGCCGCGATATGCGACTCCATGTCGACCGCCAGCGCACCGGTGGCCGCGTGGAGTGCGCTCTTGGCGCTCACCGAAGTCACGGCCTGATCCGCACCGGCAAGGGCACCCGAGATGGCCTGCGGCAAGGCAAGGGAAAGCGCGCGCGACCAGCTTGCGTCAACGGGCCGCAATAAACTTCCGTCATGGATAGCGCTAGCGATGACCACCCGGCCAGGCAATAGCGCGGGATCCAGCCCGCCGGCCACGCCGAAGCTGATCACGCCGGCGCACGGGCGCGCCAGGCGTTGCCGCAAGCCTTGCGCCAAGGCTTCAGCGCGCAGGCCGTGCAGGGTTTCAACGCCCGGGCCGGCGGCAATGCCGGCCTCGAAGCGCATGCCGGTCACCACCAGCGTGGGACCGGCATGGCGTTGCGCCAAGGTTGGCGGTTGCGCCGGCAAGCCTGGCGCGGTCACATCCCCCACGCCACTGCCCGCGTGCCGTCGCGGCGCAGGTTGCGGTAGCGCGCCAGCGCCCATAGCGGGAAGAAACGCGCGTAGCCGTGATAGCGCAGGTAGAACACGCGGGGGAAGCCCACCGCGGTGAAGCGCGCCTCGCTCCACAGGCCATCGGCCTGCTGCATGCGCATGAGGTAATCCACGCCACGCGCCACAGCCGGATGATCGACCTGGCCCGCGGCCATCAGGCCCAGCACCGCCCATGCGGTCTGCGACGGCACGCTCGGCGCGGTCTCATAGCCCTGGTAGTCGAGGCGGTAGCTGCTGCCGTCCTCGCCCCAGCCGCCATCGGCGTTCTGGATCGAGATCAGCCAGTCGGCGGCACGGCGCATTTCAGGCGCTTCGGGCGCCATGCCGGCGGCATTGAGCGCGCACAGCGCGCTCCACGTGCCGTAGACATAGTTCGTGCCCCAGCGGCCATACCAGCTGCCGTCTGCCATCTGCTCGTCGAGCAGGTAACGCTGGGCGCGGCGGAAGGTTTCGCTGCTTGCCGCGGTTTCGCCCAGTTGCGCCAGCATCGACAGGCAGCGTGCCGAGACATCGGCGGTGGGCGGATCGAGCAAGGCACCGTGGTCCGCGAACGGGATATTGTTCAGGTACTCATGCGTGTTCTCGGGCTCGAAGGCGCCCCAGCCGCCGTTGCCGCTCTGCATGCCCGCCACCCACTCGCGCGCACGGCTGACAGCCTCCTCGTAGCGCGAACGATGGCTGGCCGGCGCCACGGCCGGCGCGGCCGCGCCGGTGCGCGCCGCGCGGTCCATGGCCATCGCCACCACGGCGGTGTCGTCCACGTCCGGGTAATGCGGGTTGGCGTACTGGAAAGCCCAGCCGCCAGGGCGTACGTCGGGTCGCCGCACGATCCAGTCGCCGCGCACGTCCAGCACCTGCAGCGGGCGTAGCCATTGCAAGCCGCGCTCGACGGCAGCCTCGGCGCGCGGGCCGCCCACTTCCAGCAAGGCGTGGCTGGCCAGCGAGGTGTCCCACACCGGTGACAGGCATGGCTGGCAGTAGGCTTCGTCGCCATGCACCACCAGCAGCTTCTCGATCGAGGCGCGGGCCACCACCACGTCGGGGTCGGTGCGCGGCACGCCGAGCACGTCGAACATCATCACGGCGTTCGCCATGGCCGGGAAGATCGCACCCAGGCCATCCTCGCCGTTCAGGCGTTCGCGCACGAACTTCTGGGCGCGGGCGATGGCGCGCGCGCGCAGGCTGCGGGGGAACAGCGGCTCCGCCACGCGCAGGCCCGCGTCCAGCGCACGGAACAAGCCAAACCAAACGCGCTTCTGATGCGGCGCGCGCGGTGCCAGCCGGGCCGCCTGGCAAGGACGGATAAACAATTCGTCGATGCCTACGCCACGCGGGTTCCTGGCCTGGGGACGCAGGCTGTTGAGCACCAGCAGCGGCACGATCACCGTGCGGGCCCAGTAGGCAACCTTGGACAGGTGGAACGGGAACCAGAGCGGCAGCAGCATGATCTCCACCGGCATCATCGGCACCGCCTGCCACGGCATCACGCCATATAGCGCGAGCAGCGTACGCGTGAAGACATTGCTGGCTTCGGCGCCGCCCATCCCGTGGATGGCGGCGCGGGCACGGCGCATAGGCTCCGACTCGGTGTCGTCGCCAATCATCTTGAGCGCGAAATACGCCTTCACGCTGGCGCTGATGTCCGAGCGGCCCTGATGGAACAGCGGCCAGCCGCCATCGGCGTTCTGGATGCGGCGCAGGTAACGCGCGATACGGGCTTCCAGCACGGTATCCGGGGTCTCGCCCAGGTAGTGCACCAGCAGTACATATTCCGCCGGAATCGTGGCGTCGGCCTCCAGCTCGAACACCCAGTGGCCATCTGGCCGCTGGGTCGCCAGCAAGGCGTCAAGCGCGCGGTCAAGCGTGCCCTCCAGCTCATCTTGCGCGGGCTCGTTCGAACTGGGGGATAGTGCAACTTGGCTCATCGGTTTCGATGTCCTCTTTTCAACAACGCAATTACGGCAATGCCGCACGGGGCCGTCAGCGGCCTTATCCGGCAGTCAATCGGCGGGATCCCCTCAGACGAGGCCATGCCGCAGCAAGATCCATAACAATCGCGGCCGCGGCACGCGCACCCGCGCACGCGGAGCGGCCCAGCCGCGTGCCAGCAAACCCTGCAGGATCACGTGGTAGACCTCGCCCATGATGCGCGGCGAACGGACCGTGCGACGCGGCGCCGCGTTCATGATGGCGAAAGCCTGGTCATAGTAGGCCTGCGCCTGCTGCGCGACTTCCAGGCACGCTTGGCCAACGGCGGGATGCCCGACGATGGCATGCGGCGCGCCGATCGGCACGCCCGCGCCAAGCAGCGCTTCGGCCGGCAGGTACACCCGGCCCAGCGCCGCATCCTCGTCGATATCGCGCAGGATATTGGTCAGTTGCAACGCGCGGCCGAGGTGATGCGCCAGCGCTACGCCGGCGTCACGCTCCATGCCGAACACCCGCACGGCAAGGCGCCCCACCGCACTGGCCACGCGGTCGCAATAGAGATCCAGCGTGGCGTGGTCCGGCGCACGGATATCGGCGTGCACGTCCATGGCCATGCCATCGACGACTGCGAGGAAATCCTCCTGCAGCAGGCCGAAGCGCTGGATCTGGGCAGTCAGCCCCCGCAATGGTGCCGGCGGCGTACCCGCATAGCACGCGGCAAGATCGGCGCGCCAGGCGTCAAGCCCGGCAAGGCGCGTGGCGCGCGGGCCGTCGCCATCGGCAATATCGTCCACTGCACGGCAAAAGCCATAGATCTCGAACATCGCCTCGCGCTGCGCGGCGGGAAGGATCTTGAGTGCGGTATGGAATGAGCTGCCGGACGATACGGCATGGCCCGCTTGCGTGACGGTTTGCACTGCGATTTCTGTTCCGGCCACGTAACTCCTCGTCACGCGTTGGACCACCGGGCTGCTTTGCTGCCTAGGCCTGGCTTGTCGCCGCGGCCCGGCACGCAGCGCCAGGCGGCATGTTTGGGGTAGTGGGCGATTATACCAAGTCCGGCCATGGGCGCTGCGTCCGGCCATGGGCGCTGCCGCCAGCCGCCGGAGGGTGTTGGTGGGGGGGCGTGCCGTGCAGCGCACTGCCGCCGCAGCGGGGCGCCGCGCTGGCCTGACGGGCCCGGCAGCGCGTTTGCCATGGCAGGCGCGTGCCTATTTGATGCGCTGGCTGGCGGGGCGGCGCTCCATCACGAATTTTCCGCGCCTTGGATCATAACGCGCTATTTCGACGTAATTGGCGTCGTTTAGCAGGTTGTTACCGCATTCGCGGGCACCCGCGCCAGCTGCCGAAGCCTGCGCGGCCAGGGCCTGCTCGGCCTCGGCGGCGTTACGCATGCGGCGCAGGTCGGCCAGCACAGGCGGCGAGATGCGATCGAGCAGACGGCTGGACCTGAGCTTGTTCATGGCGGCCTTCCTCGAAGGGATGGCGCCAGTGTAGGCCCGTGGTACGGCCGTTTGATGTGCCCTGCACCACGCACCGGAGCGTTTTTTGGGGCCTGCTCAGAACCCCAGCGGATAACCGTCCTTGCGATGGTCCGAAGCCGCCGCGTAGCCGTCCTCCAGGCGCATGGCGATTTGCGCGCCACCGAATTCCAGGTTGCCCTGCGGCGCCACGTCCACCTTGTGGCCGCGCGCGCGCAAGCCTTCCACGGTGGCGGCCGGGCAATTCCATTCCACGGCGATGGTGGCGTTGTCGTCCAGCACGCGCCAGCGCGGCGCATCGCACGCGGCCTGCGGGTTCTGGCCAAAATCCGCCAGCCGGCTGGCCATCTGCAGGTGGCCCTGCGCCTGCATCGAGCCGCCCATCACGCCGAAGCTGGCCAGCGGCGCGCCCTTGCGCATCAGGAAGCCCGGGATGATGGTGTGGAACGGCCGCTTGCCCGGGCTCACCTGGTTGGGGTGGCCCGGCTTGAGGTTGAAGCCCCAGCCGCGGTTATGCAACGCAATGCCGGTGCCGGGCACGACCACGCCGGAGCCGAAGCCTTTGAAGTTGGACTGGATGTACGACACCATCATGCCGCTCTTGTCCGCCGTGGTCAGGTACACGGTGCCACCGCTGTGGGGCTTGCCCGGGCCGGCGGCCGCCGCGCGCTCCGGGTCGATGGCCTTGGCGCGGCTGGCCAGGTAGCCGCGATCGAGCAAGTGGGCGGCCTGCACTTCGGTCATGGCCGTGTGGTCGCCCACGTATTCGTGCAGGTCGGCAAACGCCAGCTTCATGGCTTCCACCTGCACATGGATGGCGGCGGCGGAGTCCACGCCCATCGCCGCGACATCGAAATGCGCCAGCATGCCGAGCGCCATCAGCGCGCCGATGCCCTGCCCGTTCGGGCCGATCTCGAACAGCTCCAGGTCGCGATAGGACATGCTGATCGGCTGGACCCAGTCCGCGCGATGGGCGGCCAGGTCGGCCTCGGTGATCAGGCCGCCGGTAGCGCGTGCATGTGCGGCAATGCGCCCGGCCAGCTCGCCGTGATAGAAGTCGTCGCCCTTGGTCTCGGCGATGCGTGCCAGCGTCTGCGCCTGGCCCGCGCAGCTAAAGCGCTCGCCCGGCAGCGGCGCGCGCCCGTTTGGCGCGAAAGCCTGCGCAAAGCCTGGCTTGTCGATCAGCACCGGCACCTGTGCCTGCCACTGGCGGTGCACGGTGTGCGAGACCAGGAACCCGTTGCGCGCGTATTCCAGCGCGGGCTCGAAGAGTTCGGCGAACGGCAGGCTGCCGAATCTTTCCCACGTGGCGCGCCAGCCGGAGACGGCGCCAGGCACGGTCACGGTGTCCCAGCCGTTGACCGGCATGCTGTCATAGCGCGAGAAATACTCGGGCGTCCACGCCGCCGGCGCCCGCCCGCTGGCATTCAGGCCATGCAGTTCCTTGCCATCCCAGATCAGCGCAAAGGCATCGCCGCCGATCCCGTTCATGCACGGCTCGACCACGGTCAGCGCGATCGCGGTAGCCAGCGCCGCGTCCACGGCATTGCCGCCACGGGCCAGCATGCGCAGGCCTGCCGCCGCCGCCAGCGGCTGCGAGGTCGCCACCACGTTGTCGGCCAGCACGGGCACGCGTTGCGAGGGATAGGGGAAATTCCAGAAATTGGTCATGGCTTTGCGAGGCTCTGATGGTTGGGGAATCCGGCGAGCGGCTTGCACGGCAGCGCGGCCCGGATGCGTTCGTGCAGTGTTCTTGCGTGGCGGCTATTGCGCAGCGTTGCTTGCGCACCTTGGGCGGCATGCCCCTGACGTTAACTGCCGAGGCAGAGTCGGAACATGCCGGGGCGCCGCCGCTTTGGCTGCCGGCTTGTTGGCGCGCCCCTGTCATGCTGGATCTGGCTTTGCCTTGGGACGGTTTATGACTGACGGGAAGCGCAGATTCTAGGCTCGCCCGGCCCCCACCGGAATGCGGATCGGCCATAGAGCTATGCGAAAATGGAATACCGATTGCGGCGAGGCCCGGCGCCCTTGCCCGGCCTCGCCGGGTCCAGGCGCTCCCTCACCTTCCCCTTTCCGACGTTTCCGAAGGCACCTCCCATGCAGTTGAAATGGATCGACGACCTGCTGGTCCTGGAAAAGACGCGCAGCTTCTCGCGCGCCGCCGAGCTGCGCCACATCACGCAGTCGGCGCTATCGCGCCGCATCCGCTCCCTGGAGGACTGGGCCGGCGCGGTGCTGGTCGACCGCAACACCTTCCCCATGGACCTGACCCCGGCCGGCAAGCGCTTCTGCACCAGCGGGCGCGAAGCGCTCACGCTGCTGCTGGAGGCGCGCGCCACGCTGCGCCAGGAGAGCCGCATGCCTGGCAAGGCCATCCAGATTGCCGCCGGGCATACCTTGTCGCTGACCTTCCTGCCGGGCTGGCTCAAGGCGTGCCAGAAATGCTACGGCCAGTTCAATGCCCGGGTGGTGGCCGCCAACGTGCTCGAGGCCGTGGTGGCGCTGTCGGAAGGCAACTGCGACCTGATGCTGGGCTACAACCATGCGCGCGTGCCGGTATCGCTGGACCCGGACAAGTTCCGCAACCTCACCGTGGGGCACGACGTGCTGATGCCGCTGTGCGCGCCCAATGCGCGTGGCGCCCCGCTGTTCTCGCTGAGCGGCAGCGCCGCCAAGCCGATTCCCTACCTGGCCTACACCGCCGGCACCACGCTGGGCCGCATCGTCGAGGTGATCCTCGAAGACGCGCAGCCGCGCCGGCCGCTGGAGCGTTGCTACGAGGCCGATATGGCTATCCTGCTGATGAGGATGGCCATCGACGGCCACGGCGTGGCCTGGCTGCCGCGCAACACCGCGGCCGATGCGCTCGCGGCAGGTGCGCTGGTGCCGGCAGGAGACGCCGCGTGGTATTCGGCATTCGATATCTGCGCCTATCGCGCCGCCCATGCCAGCAACCCTACCCTGCTGGAGCTCTGGGAGGTGCTGGAGCGGCAAGCGCTGTAGCGCAATAGCGCCTTGGGGTGCGGCCCGGCGGGCGCGCCCCCCCTTGCCTCAGGTGCCGGAAGCGACGGTCACGAACACGGGGTTCGAATAGAACCACAGGTCGTTGTAGTTGCGCGCGTTGATGGCGTTAAAGCGCGGCGTATTTTCCGTCAGGTCCGTCTTCAGGTCGGGCAGCGGGTTGCCGTTGGCGGTCTCGCCCGGCACATTCATGCCGAGATTGGTGCCGCGCAGCCGGAAGTACTGGCTCCTGGCCGCATTGAAGGTGTAGGTCACCGTGTTGTAGCCATCCTTGTCCAGCTTCCAGTCGGCCTTGGTGAACGTGGCGATGACCTTGGTGGAGTCGTTGGTGTCCTTGCTGTAGCCCGGCGTGCCCGGCAAGGCACGCGGCGTGACATCGCCGGCGATCAGGTCGACGTGGTCCACCGTGGGCTTGACGTTGACGTTGGCGCCGCTGTCCAGCGGGTACTCGAAATTGTTGCGATCCGGGGTCTTGAAGCGGATGGTCACGGTCACGCTGTCACCGGCACGGGCCTTGAGCTCACCGCCCATCTCGCGCTTGGCGCCACTCGCGGCCACGTTGAAGTCCAGCGCGTTGATGAGGTCGCCGAACACCGAGAACGCCTTGCCGGCACGCAGTCCATCCACCACCGCCTTGATGCCGCTGCCCTCCAGCCAGACATAGTTCCGGGCGTACTCGCCGGGGAAATAGCCGCTGCTGAACAGGCCACCGGCAGCCGACCATGCCCTCCACCGCGAATGCGATGTTCGGCGCGAGGTCATTGAATTCTCGGTAGTCGGCGGCCGTGTATTTGCCCGGATTGCGCGAGGGATGGTTGATCAGCGCGTAGCTGGTGTCGGGGAAGTTGGTCTTGAGCCAGGTGAACGCCTGGACCGCATCGGCGTGGGTGGAGAAGGTGCGCGGCGCCTTGGCGTTCCAGGCCGCCACGTCCGCCGCATCGAACATGGTGTCCGGGCGGCTGGTGAAGAAGTACTCGAATTCGTTAGCGCCCTTGACCGCCGTGGCGAGCGCGGGCGAACCGCTGAAGATGCCCACGTTGACGTGGTCATGAGTGGGCATGTCCCACTCGAAAGTCGAGAAGATCAGCTTGCCGGGGTAGCGGCCATCGGCCTGCAGTTGCTTGACGGCCGGAACTTCGTAGTTGGCCAGGCCCTTCGAGAACGGGACCGATCCGCCCGGGATGGCCGTGCCCGTATGATCGCGATCCGACACGCGCAGGTGGTTCGACAAGGCCATCCAGTCGAGATTGTTAGCGGTGAAGGCCTGGTCGAGCACCGTGGTGAGCGGGCTCTGCGCGTCGTTCGATTCGATCGTGTGGACGTGCAGATCGCCGGTGGTCCACTTGCCGGTGACTTCGGCAACCGGCGGCGGCGTGACGGGCGTGCTCGGTGCGCTGGGCGCGGCCGGCGCGGTGTTGGCGGACTGTTCGCCATTGCCGTTGCAGCCGTAGAAGCCGCCGGCGATGCACAAGGAGGCCGCTAGGCCGAGGATGGATTTGGTGTGGCGCATTGGATTCGATTTCCCTGATGACACTGTTTTGTATTGACCCGGTTTGTCCGCGCGTCCTTCGTCCGGGCGCGCTGGCAAGGTTCTTGTGGGCGCAGATATTGAGCAGTGTTCATGACAGGTATATGGCGTAAAGCCGACAAATTCAGTCTTTGGGTAAATCGATATACTCAACGGGGAAAATTCGTATCATCGAGACGACATTCCGAACTACAGAATACAAAATCGCATACGCGAAGCCGCGCTTAATGCGCGCGTCATGCAAATCGGCTAGCGCCGAGAGAAGGGAGAGTCACTGCAACGAAGGGGGCCGGCCGTTGCGGCAAGCACTATAGTGAAGACTGTTTCCACCCAGCCAGAAGGATGCCGCATGAACGCCAGCCCCTATCGCACCACCGCCGTGAAGATCCTGATCGCCGCGCTGCTACCGGTGGCAGCGGCGCATGCGCAGCTCGGGGACCTGCTCAAAGGCGCCACGCAGAGCGGCACCGAGAGTTCGTCCGGCGGCCTGGGCAGCCTGGGCAGCAGTTTGGGCGGGATGGGTGGAATGCCCTCGCTGCAATCGCTGAGTTCGGGCAGTACCGGCAATGTCGCCGGGATCCTGGAGTATTGCGTGAAGAACAACTACCTTGGCGGCGCCAGCGGCGCCGCCTCGGTCAAGGACAAACTGCTGGGCAAGGTCGGCGGCGACTCGCCCACGTCGGATGCCGGCTACACCAGCGGCGCCAAGGGCATCCTGAGCAGCAGCGATGGCAAGCAGTTCGACCTGAGCGGCGGCGGCCTCAAGGAACAGGTCACCAAGCAGGTCTGCGACAAGATCCTCGCGCAGGGCAAATCGCTGCTGTAGGGCAAATGGGTTCAGCGCTGGGTTAGCGCCAGGCTAGCCCTCAGGCGGGCGACAGGCGGAAGGCCGACACGGCATGGTGCAGCGCGCCGGCCTGGTCTTCCAGGGACGTGGCGGCCGCGCTCGCCTGCTCCACCAGCGCCGCATTCTGCTGCGTCATCTGGTCCATCTGCGCGACCGCGCGATTGACCTCCTCGATGCCGGTGCGCTGCTCGGCGGTGGCCGAGGCGATGCCATCCATGATGGCCGTCACGCGGCCGACCGCGTTGACGATCTCCGCCATGGTCTGCCCGGCCTGCTCCACCAGTGCCGAGCCGCTATCGACCTGGCCCACCGACTCGACGATCAGCGTCTTGATTTCCTTGGCCGCGCCCGCGCTGCGCTGCGCCAGGTTGCGCACCTCGCCCGCCACCACCGCAAACCCGCGGCCTTGCTCGCCGGCGCGCGCGGCTTCCACCGCCGCGTTCAGCGCCAGGATATTGGTCTGGAAAGCGATGCCGTCGATTACCCCGATGATGTCATTGATCTTGCGCGAGCTGGCGGTGATGCCGCGCATCTTGTCCACCACCTGGCTGACCACGCTGCCGCCCTGCTGCGCAATCTGGGAGGCATCGGCCACGTATTGGCTAGCCTCCTTGGCGTTGTCGGCGTTCTGGCGCACGGTCGCAGTGATCTGCTCCATGCTGGCGGCGGTCTGCTGCAGCGATGCTGCCTGTTGCTCGGTGCGGCTCGACAGGTCGGTATTGCCCGAGGCAATCTCCTGCGCCGCCGAGGTGATGGAATCGGCCGATTGCTGGATGCCGGCCACCGTGCCGGCGAGCTGGTCGCGCATATGGCCGATCGCGTACATCAGGCTGGCGCGATCGTCCGGGTGGGTCTCGACGCGCGCCGTGAGGTCACCGCTGGCGATGCGCAGGGCAAGCGCCGCGGCGGTAGCGGGTTCGCCGCCCACCGAGCTCTGGATGCTGCGGATCAGCAGCGTGGCGACCGCGGAAATCACGATGCCCAGCAGCACCAGCAGCCCCAGCGATTGATACAGCGAGGAGCGGAACTGCGCCTCCACGTCATCCATGTACGTGCCAGCGACCAGGTCCCAGCCCCACGGCTTGAAGCGCGCCACGTAGCCGAGCTTGGGACTCGGCTGGTCGCTGCCCGGCTTGGGCCACCAGTAGTCCAGGTGGCCGACGCCTGCGGCCGACGCGCCGCGGGCCGCGATATCGGCATACAAGGCGTTGCCCTTGGCATCCTTGAAGCCGAGCATGTTCTTGCCATTGAGCTTGGCGTTGATGGGATGCATCAGCAGCACGGAATCCGCGCCGACGATGGTGATGTAGCCATCCTTGCCATAACGCTGCGCGGCGACGCGAGCCATGGCCTGGGCCTTGGCATCGGCCTCGGACATCTTGCCTTGGCGCGCCAGCTCGGCATAGTCGCTCACCAGGGAGAGCGACATGTCGACGATGTTAGCCAGCTCGCCGCGGCGATCGGCCATTTGCATCTGGCGGGTCTGGAAGGCGTGCATCACGGTCAGCAGCAGCAAGCCGAGCCAGGCCATCACAAGGGGAATCCAGAGCTTTTTTCGCAGGGTCAGACGATTCATGGCGTTCGCTATTCGGGACAATGGCCGGTAATGCAGGAGGCATGCGGCATCCTCGGATATCGGAACGCGGCTCGCCTTCTTTAGCGGCAGGCGGAACAAATCGGATCGAAAGCGCCATGAAGCGCGAAACATGCCACCCAAAACACCAAAATGGCGGCAGGCTGCGCCGCGCCGGAACGCTCGCGCACCAGCGCGGTGCAAAAAAACGCCTGCCATCGGCCACCGGAAACACGCGAAATACGGCTACAATGCGCCTCGCATTCCACTCAGTAATTGCAATTGACTTGCAATTGGACTGCTAAGGGTTCAAAGGTGCCCCCGGCGTGCAGCGCACGGCGGGGGTTAAACGGGAAACAGGTGCGCCGCCGGCCAGGCCGCGGCAAATCCTGTGCTGCCCCCGCAACGGTCAGCAGGTACAAAGGTGTCACGCCGCGCCCCAACAAGCTGCGGCAGCCACTGCGCATCATCGCGCGGGAAGGCGGCACCCCGGACGCGCGCCCCCTGCGGCAAGCGTCCCCCTGCGAGCCCGGATACCGGCCTTCGAACGATCATCGAGGCTGCGGACGGGCGGCCAGGCGTGAGACGGCTGGCCGCGTGCCTGGCCGTCACCGCGCTCGTCCGTGGCTGGTTCGTTTATTGCCGCCGGGCGGGGTCGCTCGCGGCCAACGATGGAAAGCCCATGTCCGCGCGCCCTCACAGTACCCGCACCGCCTCGCCGGCGGCCGTCAGTCCGCTATCGCATGGCACGCACCGCCACGTTCCCAAGCCGCGCAAGCTAGCGCACCAGTGCGCGCTCGCGCTTTCGCTGGGGGCGTTTGCCGGCCTCGGCGCGGATGCCGCCTGGGCAGCGGACGACGCGCAACCGTCAGAGCGAATGCGATCGCAGCTGTCCGGCAAGGACGCCGCCGTGCTGCCGCCGGTGGTAGTCAGCAGCGCCTCGCAGCCGCCCGGGCTGGCGCTGTCCGAGCCCACCAGCACCGGCAGCCGCTTGGGCCTGACGCCACTGGAGACCCCGGCCAGCGTGGAAGTGCTGTCCGGCGACACCATTCGCGAACGCGGCGATTTGTCGGTGCGCGAGGCCGTGACCCGCGCCACCGGCATCACCTCCAATGGCGCGCCCGGCAACGGCGGGACCGCGCTCGCGGCACGGGGCTTCGCAGGACAAGGCTCGGTGATGCAGCTGTACGATGGCACGCGCCTTTACGTGGCCTCGGGCACCGTCACCTTCCCCTTCGATACCTGGTCGGTTGACCGCATCGAAGTGCTGCGCGGCGCGGGCTCGGTCATGGTTGGCGAGGGCGCGATCGGCGGCGTGGTCAACGTGATTCCCAAGAAGCCGGTGCGCGCGCCGATCGCCAACGAGCTGCAGCTCACCGGCGGCACCCAGAAAACGGCGCGTGCCGCCTTCGACAGTGGCGGCGCGCTCAACGAGGCCCTCTCCTACCGCTTGAACGCCAACTACGGCCGCTCCGGCGGCTGGGTGGACCGGGGCGACTCGAACAGCCTGGCGGTGTCAGCCGCGGTGCGGCTGGACGTATCGCCCGAGTTCAACCTGACGCTGTCCTACGACGACGCCGACCAGCACCCGATGCAATACCTGGGCACGCCGCTGGTCAACGGCAGCCTGGACACTTCGCTGCGCAAGAAGAACTACAACGTGGGCGATGCCGAGATTACCTACCGCGACCGCTGGACCCGGCTCGCGGCGCAGTGGCAGCCCAACGAGCGCGTCACGGTGCGCAACCAGTTCTATTACCTCACCAGCCAGCGCCACTGGCGCGATGCCGAGTCCTATGCCTTCCTGCCCGCGACCGGCCAGGTGCGCCGCACCGACTACCTGGAGATCCTGCACGACCAGGAACAGGTGGGCGACCGCGCCGACCTCAAGCTCGACGGCCAGCTGTTCGGCTTGGCCAATACGGCCATGGTGGGTTTCGACGTCAACCGGATCAACTTCACCCACAGCAACAACTCGCCCTACGGCGGCGCGTCCACCGTGAACGCCTATCAGTTCGACCCGGGCCAGTTCTTCAGCCCGCCGGGCGTCGTCACGTCGCCGCGCTTGCGTACCCACACCACGCAGTACGCGCTGTTTGGCGAAGACCGCCTCAAGCTGACCCGGCAATGGTCGGTGATCGGCGGCGTGCGGCTCGACCATGCCGAACTGGAGCGCGGCAACCTGGTCTCCGGCGACGACTGGACCCGCAGCTTCAACAACGTCACCTGGCGCGCGGGCACGGTCTACGAATTCACACCCGCCTTTTCCGTCTACGCGCAGTACGCTACGGCCACCGACCCCCTTGGCGCACTGATCACCACCTCGGATGCGCAAAAGGACTTCAAGCTCGCTACCGGCAGGCAGATCGAAGCCGGGGTCAAGCAGTCGTTCTGGAACCAGCGCGGCGAGTGGACCTTTGCCGCCTACCAGATCGTCAAGAAGAACCTCCTCACGCGCGATGCCGGCAACCCGGCGCTCTCGGTGCAGGTAGGCGAGCAGTCCTCGCGCGGGCTGGAAGCCTCGGTCAGCGTGGAGCTGATGCGCGGCCTGCGCGTGGACGCCAACGGCACGGTGCTGCGCGCCCGCTACGACGACTTCGCGGAAAGCGTGAACGGCGCGCTGGTCTCGCGCAATGGCAACGTGCCGACCAGCGTGCCGCAGCAAGCGGCCAACCTGTGGCTGACATGGGCCTTCGCACCGCAGTGGCAGCTGGGCGGCGGCCTGCGCTATGTGGGCAAGCGCTACACCAACAACGCCAATACCGCCACCATGCCGTCGTACACGGTGGTGGATGCCTCACTCCAATGGCGCGTATCGCGCAAGACGGCGCTGACGCTGCGCGTATACAACCTGTTCAACCGCGACTACGCCGAGTCCTCCGGCAACAGCGGCAGCCAGTGGCTGCTGGGCCGGCCGCGCGCCGCCGAGCTGTCAGCCAACTTCTACTTCTAAGCCGGCCATGGCAAACACCTGCTGGCGCTTCACGCGCCGCTGGCTCTACCTGGTGCACCGCTGGGCCGGCATCGCTGGCAGCCTGCTGATCGCCATGTGGTTTCTTTCGGGGCTGGTCATGATGTACGTGGCCTTTCCCGCGCTGACCGACACAGAACGCCACGCCGGGCTTTCGCCGCTGGACTTGCCTGGGGTGCAAATCACACCGGATGCGGCCATGGCCAGCGCGGGCCTCGCCCGCTTTCCGCGCAGCCTGCGCCTGGAGATGATGGGCACGCACCCGGTCTACCGGATGATCGACTGGAGCGGCAAGCCGCATACCGTCTCCGCCCGCGACGCCGCGCGCATCGAGCAGGTGGACGCGGTTGCCGCGCAAGCCATCGCGCAGCGCTTTTCCGGCGCAGCCGGGGCGCGCTGGGTGGAAACCGCCGAGCGCGACCAGTGGACCGTGCCCAACGGGCTCAATCCATGGCGCCCGCTGCATCGCATCGCGCTGGACGACGCCGCTGGAACGGAGCTGTATGTGTCGGCCCGGACCGGCGAGGTGATGCGCGACACGAATCGGGCCGAGCGCCTCTGGAACTGGCTGGGTTCAGTGCCGCACTGGCTGTATTTCACGCCGGTGCGGGCCGACCCGCCGCTATGGCGACAGGTAGTGCTGTGGACGTCCGGCGTGTGCATCGCCGTGGCCGTCAGCGGCATCTGGATCGGCTGGCTGCGGCTGCGCGTGCGCCGCCGGTTTGCGCATGGCAGCGCCCGCGGCACCTCGCCCTATCACGGCTGGATGGCGTGGCACCATATCGCCGGGCTGGCCGCCTCGCTGTTCCTGCTGGCGTGGCTGGCCAGCGGCTGGCTGTCGGTCAATCCCAACCAGTGGTTTCCCGGGCGCGCGTTTGCGCAGCCAGCGCTGGAACGCTACGCCGGAGCAACCCTGCCGCGCTTTCCCGCCGGCGATGGCGCGGCGCTGGCGCGCCTGCTGCCCGGCACCGCGGCGCCCCCACGGGAGATCAGGCTGGCCTGGCAGGCCGGCGTGCCGGTCATGCTGGTGGCGACCGCGGTCACGACGCAAGCCTATCGCGCCGACACCGGCGCGCCGCTGGCGCTCCCGGCCGAGACCCTGGCGCAGGCAGCCGCGCGGCTGATGCCGGGTGCCACCGTCGCCGGCAGCGACCTGCTGCACGAGGATGACGCCTACTGGTACAGCCATCACCAGCCGCGCAAGCTGCCGGTGCTGCGCGTGCGCTTTGACGACGCCGCCGCCACGTGGGCGTACATCGACCCGGACACGGGCAACCTGCTGGGCCGCGGCGACCGCAGCCTGCGCGCCTACCGATGGCTGTTCCATGCCGCCCACAGCTGGGACTTTGGCTGGCTAGTGCGCCATCGCCCGGCCTGGGACGCGACGGTCTGGTTGCTTTCGCTTGCCGGGCTGGTAGTCTCGGTCAGTGGCGTGGTGATTGGCTGGCGCAGGTTGTTTCGCGGACGCCGGCGCCGGGCATGAGTCCCGGCCTGGCATCCATCCATCCACTTAGAATCCCCGATTTTTCACGGACCGCCCATGTTCCGCTTTCTAGCCAGCATCTTCAACGACCAGGACGCCGACGTGCGCCGCAAGGTCGCTGCGCTCTACGCCTTCCTGGTCGCCGCCAATGTGGGGGCCTGGCTGTGGGCACTGGTAGCGTTGCGCGACCACCCCATGCTGCTGGCGTCCGCGGTGCTGGCCTACACGCTCGGCCTGCGCCACGCCGTGGACGCCGACCATATCGCCGCCATCGACAACGTCACGCGCAAGCTGATGCAGGAAGGCAAGCGCCCGGTGACGGTCGGCTTCTTCTTCTCGCTTGGCCACTCCACCGTTGTCACGCTGATGTCGATCGGCATCGCGGTTGCCGCCGCCGCGCTGCAAACGCGCTTTGCAGACATGAAAGCCGTGGGCGGCATGATCGGCACCAGCGTCTCGGCGCTGTTCCTGTTCCTGCTGGCCTTCTTCAACCTGCTGATCCTGATCTCCGTGTGGCGCGCCTTTCGCGCGGTCAAGCGCGGCGAAGCGCTCAAGGAGCAGGACCTGGACCTGCTGCTGAACAACCGCGGCGTGCTCTCGCGGCTATTCCGCCCGCTGTTCCGGCTGGCCAGCCGCAGCTGGCACCTGTTCCCGATGGGACTGCTGTTTGGCCTCGGCTTCGACACCGCCACCGAGGTGGCGCTGTTCGGCCTGTCCGCCGCCGAAGCCGCCAAGGGCGTGCCGTTCTGGACCATCATGGTGTTCCCGGCCCTGTTCACCGCCGGCATGTCGCTGGTGGACACCACCGACGGCATCCTGATGCTGGGCGCCTACGGCTGGGCCTTCACCAAGCCGATCCGCAAGCTCTACTACAACATGACCATCACGCTGGTCTCGGTGGTGGTCGCGGTGGTCATCGGCGGCATCGAAGCGCTCGGGCTGATTGCCGACAAGCTCGGGCTGGAAGGGGGGCTGTGGGATGTGATCGGCGAGCTGAATGCGCATTTCGGCATGCTCGGCTATGTGATCATCGGCGTGTTCGTGCTGAGCTGGCTGATCTCGATGGTGGTGTACCGGGTCCGGCGTTACGATGAGATCGAGGTGCGGATGGGGTGAGGCGGGCGTCGCAGCTTAGCCGCTGCAACGCGAACACGAGACCGCCAACGTCGCGCGTGGCATCGGCCAGCGCATTGGCAGTCTCGACATCCCTGGTCATTTCTCGGCCACAGTCCACTCCGCACGACTCGCCGCAACCAGGACGGCCCAATCATCCGGCGGATTTCCCCGCCCGAGCATTTTTTCGAATACCGCGTAGGGATCTGACTTGCTGCCCGCAGAACGCAGAGTCTGCTCATCGTTCACCCAGGCGAACACGATCACCTTCGAGCGAGAATCGTAGCGGAAGAACAGACGGAACCGGCGCCCGACCTTCGCCCGCCGCCAGTGCCGGTATGCCTCGCCAAGGGTATTGCCTTGCCGGAACTCTTCCCGTGAAGGGTCTCCGGGCACAACGTCCAATATCAACTGGCTCAAGGCGCGGAACAGTTTGACGTTGGCATTGCGATCGCATCCCACTGGGTCATTCTGTCGCGCGCGCTGCGCTGCCCCGTGCAACTTCCGCAGTTGTTCAATCACCCCCTCATGAAACAGTAACGTCCAGCCATGGCGTTGCATCAGAGTTCCACGTCGCCGTCAATGTCCTGATCGAGCCTCTCCCCATGCCCGGCGTTCGCCAGCATGGCGTGAGCCAGATCCTCCGGCAGCGTCTGCAGGTGTCTCCCCGCACGGATATCGGCTTCCAGGAGGCGCAGAAAAGCACCGATCGCCGGATCACCGTGTTCCGCATCGGCCCGCGTGACGACGATCTCTCCGTCACGTAGATCGAACGCCACTTTTCCGCCTGCGTCCACGCCCAGTACCTGTCGGATGGGCTTGGGGAGGGTGAGTTGCCCTTTGGAAGTCAAAGTAGCCACTTCGTGGATGTCGTGCATAGTGCGTCTCCGGGTAGCAGGATCGGCTCGGTGCGTTTGGCCGCGAGCGTGCGTGGCCAGTGAATGCGCAAGCCTGCCGGGCGGCCTCGGGGAGAGGCGATGCGGGGTGCTTGCCACCGGTTGCCGCCTTGCCCGGAATCGGCGGCGGCCTGCCGGTGGCTCAGGCTTTTTTTGCGGGTAGCGGCCTCACGGATTTGACGGCGGCGATGCCTGTCGCGCTGCCCGCCGATGGCGGCGGCAGCGCTCCCCAGGGGTTGCCGGCGTCCGCCGCGCCGGTGTCGGCCCTATCGCCCCTGCCATCGCTGGCACGGCCGGATTCGCCGGCATCGCTGGCATCGCCATGCCTGTCGGCATCGGGCGCCGCCTGGCGCCGATGGTGCAGCACCAGTTCCGCCACGGCATCCACATGCGCGGGCACCACCGCCGCGTCGCATTGCAGGGCCGCCAGCGCGCGTGCCGCGCGCAGCATCACCAGGTCGGCGCGCACGCCGTCGACGGCGGCGGCCAGGCACAGGTGGCTGACACGCTCGTGCACGGCATCGCTGAACGACAACGCGGACAGCGCGGCGCGCGCCAGGCGCACCTGCCGCGTGAGCGTTTCCTGCTCAGTGGCAAAGCGGGCGCGCAGGGCCGCCGGATCGGTGTCGAAGGCGAGCCGCGCCTTGACGATGGCCTGGCGCTGCGCGGTATCGGCGCAGTTCTCCAGCGCCAGCGACAAGCCGAAACGGTCCAGCAGTTGCGGGCGCAACTCGCCCTCTTCCGGGTTCATGGTGCCAATCAGCACGAAGCTCGCCTCGTGCTGGTGCGACACGCCGTCGCGCTCCACCACGTTGACGCCGCTGGCGGCTACGTCCAGCAACTGGTCGACGAGGTGGTCCGGCAGCAGGTTGACTTCATCCACGTAAAGCACGCCCTGATGCGCGCGCGCCAACAGGCCGGGCGCGAAGCGCACCTCGCCCTCTTTCAGCACATGGCCGAGGTCGAGCGTGCCGATCAGTTGTTCCTCGCTGGCGCCCAGCGGCAGCGTCACAAACTGGCCTTCGGGCAGCAGTTCGGCCAGCGCGCGCGCGGCGGTCGACTTGGCCGTGCCGCGCGGGCCGCCAACCAGCACGCCGCCGATGCCGGGATCCACCGCGGCGAGCAGCAGCGCTTGCTGCAGGCGCTGCTGGCCGACCAGGGCGCTGAAGGGAAATGGCACGCGGGCGAGCCGGGTGGTCGCGTTCATGAGGAAATTCCTTCAAGCGCCTGCTCGCTGTCGAGCAGGTGTTGTTCGAGTTGGGCACGGCGCTCGCCCGGCTCCTGCCACAGGCCGCGCTGCGCCGCTTCCAGCAGGCGCTCGCAGATGGCATGCAGCGCGCGCGGATTGTGCTGGCGCAGGAAGGCGCGGGTGTCGGCATCGTTCACATAGGCATCGGTCACCAGCGCGTACTGGTGATCGCCCACCACGCGGGTGGTGGCATCGAAGCCGAACAGGTAGTCCACCGTGGCGGCCATCTCGAACGCCCCTTTGTAGCCGTGCCGCTTGACGCCGTCGATCCACTTGGGATTGACCACGCGCGCACGGATCACGCGGCTGATTTCTTCCTGCAGGGTGCGGATGCGCGGTGTCGCCGGGTTGCTATGATCGCCATGGTAGATCGCCGGCTGGGCGCCGCCGAACTCGCGCGCGGCCGCCACCATGCCGCCCTGGAACTGGTAGTAGTCGTTGGCGTCGAGCAGGTCGTGCTCGCGGTTGTCCTGGTTCTGCACCACCGCATCGAGGCTCGACAAGCGTTCGGCAAAACTGGCGCGCGCCTCGACGCCATCCGTGCCTTGCCCATAGGCGTAGCCGCCGGCATGCAGGTAGGCCTGCGCCAGGTCCTTGTCGTCCTGCCAATCGCGGCTGTCGATCAGGTCCTGCAGGCCGGTGCCGTAGCCGCCCGGGCGCGCGCCGAACACGCGCCAGCCGGCGCGGCGGCGCGCGTCGTGTGCGGGCACGCCCTGCGCTTCCAGCCGTGCGCACTCGCTTTGCACGCGCGCACGCACGGGGTTGAGTTCGGCCGGCTCGTCCAGTTCGGCCACCGCCTGCACGGCGGCATCGAACAGGCGCATGACGTTGGCAAAGGCATCGCGGAAGAACCCCGACACGCGCAAGGTCACGTCAACGCGCGGACGGTCGAAGATCGCCATCGGCAGGATCTCGAAATCGGTCACGCGGTAGCTGCCGGGCGCCCACTTCGGCCGCACGCCCAGCAGGGCGAACGCTTGCGCGATGTCGTCGCCGCCGCTGCGCATGGTGGCGGTGCCCCATACGGACAGGCCGATCGACCGCGGATATTCGCCGTGCTCCTGCAAGTGCCGCTCGATCAGCTGGTTGGCGGACTTCAGGCCCAGCGTCCAGGCCGTGCGGGTGGGCACCGCGCGCGTATCGACCGAGTAGAAATTGCGCCCGGTAGGCAGTACGTCGGGCCGTCCGCGCGAGGGCGCGCCGCTGGGGCCGGGTGGGACGAAGCGCCCAGCCAGGCCGCGCGACAGTTGCAGCATTTCCTGTGGGCCGCAGGCATCCAGGCGCGGCATCACGTCCCGCTGCAGGCGTGCCAGCACGGCAGCGGTCCGCGGCAGGGAACGCGCCATGTCGCCGTCGAAGCCTGCCGCTTCAAGCCATTCCGTGGCCAGCATCTCCAGCCGCTCGCGCGTATCGCCGTGATGGCGCCACGGCCCTGCGTCGAGCGCCGCCATTTGCGCCGGACGCGGCCCTTCCCATGGCGCGGACCAGTCGGCATCGAGCGGATCGAAGCCATCGCCCAATGCCAGGTCGGCGGCCAACGCCGCCAGCAAGCTGGCTTGCGCGCCCTTGCCGTCGCCCACCGGGAAGCGCCCGAGCGCCAGCAGCGTATCGCGCCGCTGGCGGCCCGCCGGCGATACGCCGAACACATGCAGGCCATCGCGGATCTGCGATTCCTTCAGCTCGCACAGGTAAGCGTCGGTACGATTGAGCAGCGCATCTTCGCCGCCGATGTCGGCTGGCGCTTCCAGCCCCAGCTCGCGATGCAGCTGCTGGTCCACGATCCGCTTCAGGATCTCCTTGCGCAAGATCCGCGCGCGGCGCGGGTCCACCGCCAGCGCCTCGTAGTATTCGTCGACCTGCCGCTCCAGGTCCTGCAGCGGGCCATAGCTCTCGGCGCGCGTGAGCGGCGGCATCAGGTGATCGATGATCACGGCCTGCGCGCGCCGCTTGGCCTGCGCGCCCTCGCCCGGGTCATTGACGATAAACGGGTAGAGATGCGGCAGCGGCCCGAGGATGGCATCGGGCCAGCAGGTATCGGCCAGCGCCACGCTCTTGCCGGGCAGCCACTCCAGGTTGCCGTGCTTGCCCACGTGGACGATGGCGTCGGCGCCGAAGCTGTGGCGCAGCCAGAAGTAGAAGGCGAGATAGCCATGCGGCGGCACCAGGTCGGCGTCGTGGTAGCTGGCGTAGCTCTGGGTGCCCTCGTCTGCGGCCCGCGCGTACGCGCGGGCTGGCTGCAGCCCGACGAAGAAGTGGCCGCTGCGCACGCCGGCGATCATGAAGCGGCCCTGGCGCACCATCGGGTCCTGGTCCGGGCTGCCCCAGCGCTGCGCAATGGCGCGCTGGTTGCCCGCCGGCAGGCGGCTCAGGTGAGCCAGGTAGTCGGCCATTGGCAGGCTCTGGAAAGCCGGCCGCAGGTCGCGTTGCGCAAGGTCGTTGGTGATGCCCTGGGTAAGCCCGCGCATCAGGTCGTCGCCATCGGCGGGCAGGCCCTCGCAGTGGTAGCCCTGCTCGCGCAGCATGCGAAGGATGCCAACCACCGAGGCCGGCGTATCCAGCCCCACGCCGTTGCCGATGCGCCCTTCATTGGCCGGATAGTTGGCCAGCACCAGCGCCACGCGCTTGTCGGTGTTGTCCAGCTGGCGCAGGCGGCACCAGCGGCGGCTCAGCTCGGCCACGAAGGCGATGCGCTCCGCATCGGGCTGGTAGCGCACCACGTCGACCTCGGTATAGGGACAGCGATAGGCCAGCCCCTTGAAGCTGACTGCGCGCGTGATGATGCGGCCGTCCACCTCGGGCATGGCGATATGCATGGCCACATCGCGCGGGCCCAGGCCCTGGCTGTCCTGCAGCCAGTCTTCGCGGTTGCCGCCGCTCAGGATCACCTGCAGCACCGGCGCGTCGCCGGCGAGCGCCAGGGTTTCAGGCGCGTCCAGCGACGAGACGGCGAACGCCGTGGTGTTCAGCACCAACGCCGCGCCGTGCCCCGCGCACAAGTGCTGCAGCACCTCGCGGCACAGGGTGTCCTTGAGCGAATTGACCGCCAGCGGCAGCGGGTTCATGCCCTCTGCGCGCAAGGCCGCGATGAGGGCATCGAACACGGCAGTGTTGCCAGCCTGCAGGTGGGCGCGGTAGAACACCAGGGCCACGACCGGCGCGTCGGCATGGCCATCCTGCGCCCACTCCCGCTGCCAGTCCGCCGCCGTCGCCACGCCGTGTGCCGGATGATAGATCGCCGCCTGCGGCAGCACGCGTGGCTGCAGCGGCAGCACGCGTGGCTGCAGCGCGGGCTCGCCCCAGCCGAAGGCGTGATGCGCCAGGCAGCGGAAGAACTGCTCGGCGTTGTCCGCACCGCCCTCGCGCAGGTAGCGCCACAGGTTGCTGGCCAGCGCTTGCGGCGCGTTGCCGCGCGCGCGCAGGTTAGCGTCCTCGGCCAGGTCGCCGGAGAACATCACCAGCAGCTGGTTGCGCGAGCGCGCCAGTTCGCTCAGCCGCTCCAGGCCATAGGGCCAGTCGCTGTCGCCGCCAAGATGGTCGACCACCACCACGCGCGCGTGCTGCAACACGTCTTCCACATACATGTCGAGCGAAGCCGGCTGGCGCAGGTACATCTGGTTGGCCAGCCGCACCGTGGGGAAATCCTCTCCCAGGCGCGGGAAGGCCCCGGCCAGTAAGGACAGCGTGGTATCCGCCGCGCTGAGCACCACGATTTGCGCCGGGCTTTGTTCAATGCGCACCACGCCGGCGTTGTCGTCGACGAAGCCGCCCGGGCGGGTGGAAAGCAGGTGCATCGGGTACCTGGGCTGGGCCTTAAGCCGTGCGCACGGCGGCGGCGTTCAACGCGGCCTCCAGGGCGGCTTGCAGCGTAGGCTGGTCGAGATCCTGGCCGATCAGCACAATGCGCGTGGATTGCGCCTCGCCCTGCCGCCAGCGGCGATCGAAGTAGCTGTCAAAGCGCTGTCCCACGCCGTGCAGCACCAGGCGCATGGGCTTGGCCGGCAAACTGGCAAAGCCCTTGATACGGTAGATGGTGTGGCGCTCCACCAGTTGGCGCAGGCCGTCGATCAGTGGGTCGCGGTCCACCTCGCCCAGGGTCACCACCACGGAATCGAACGCGTCGTGATGGTGGTCGGCATGATCGGGATCGTCCGCCGAGCCGTGGTGATCCGGGCGCAAGTGGATGGTGTCTTCCGAAGCGCGGTTCAGGCCCAGCAGCAGCGCGATATCCAGCTTGCCGCCCTGCGCGCCGACGATCTTCACTTGGGCGGGAATCTCCGGGCGGATCAGCGCTTCCACCTCGGCACGCTGCGCCGCGTCGATCAGGTCGGTCTTGTTGAGGATGACGAGGTCGGCCGCGCCGAGCTGGTCTTCGAACAGTTCATGCAGCGGGGATTCGTGATCGAGGTTGGGATCGGCCTTGCGCTGCGCGTCCACGGCGTCCGGGTCGGCGGCGAACTGGCCAGCCGCGGCTGCCGCGCCGTCCACCACGGTAACAACCGCGTCCACGGTAAAGGCGTTCTTGATGCTGGGCCAGTTGAAGGCCTGCACCAACGGCTTGGGCAGCGCCAGGCCGGACGTCTCGATCAGCACGTGGTCGATATCGCCGCGGCGCTCCAGCAATTGTTCCATCACCGGGAAGAATTCTTCCTGCACCGTGCAGCACAGGCAGCCGTTGGCCAGCTCATAGAGCTGGCCATTGCTCTGGCCGGTTTCGTCGCAGCCGATGCCGCAGCCCTTGAGGATCTCGCCATCGATGCCCAGCTCGCCGAATTCGTTGACGATCACCGCGATGCGCCGTCCGTTGGCATTCTCGAGGATATGGCGCAGCAAGGTGGTCTTGCCGCTGCCAAGGAAGCCGGTGACGATGGTGGCGGGGATTTTACGGATCTGCATGGTGGATAGGGGCATTCAGCGTTGGCGCTGGTGGTTGAATCGGGGCGTGCGCAGCGCGGGTTGGCAGGCCCTTGGCAAGTTACGTTCCGTGCAGCCGATCACTGCCGGCAAGCATCGGTAAATAACAGTACATGCCGACATGCGCCGCAATGTATCGGTACGTGTGGCAAGCAGCGACGGGCCTGGCCGCGACGAGGAGATCAGCATAAAGAGATCGTACGGTGCTGTCCACCCGAGCCGCGTCAGCGTGACGCTGGACGCCGCCTGCCACGGCCGCGCCACCACTCGCCCCCCGCACCGGCGCCGACCAGCAACAGCATCAGCGCAGCGGTCCAGAGCGCCTCGCGCGGTGCCAGGCCGGTCAGCGGCGCCGGTGCGGCGAGCTTGATCACGCGGCTTTCGAGCAATTGGCCGGTCACGCGTTCGCTGGCGGGACGCGGCGCCGGTGCTGGCTGCGGCGCCGGCGCTCGGGCCGCCGGCGCCGGCGCGCTCGCGCGGGGCAAGTCGGCCACGGCGGCCCGGCCAGATACAGCGGCTGGCTCGCGCCCCGGCATGGCCGTCGCCAGCCGCTCGGAGAATTCGCGCAGCGCATCCGTGGGCAGCCGGGCTCGCTGCCCGAGCCCGGCGATGTACTGCATCAGCACGGGATTGCCACAGCTATTGGCCGAACAGGACAAGCCATCGCGATTGACTGACTCCACATAGCGCCGCGCCATATCGGCGCGCTCGGCAGGCGTGAAGCGGTAGCTCCCCTGCCGGTCCACTTCCAGCAGCCGCGCCAGGATGCCCTGCCGCGCATGCGGGTTGTTTTGCGCAAAGAAGCGATCCATGTCCAGGCCATTCTTGTCGGCCACGTAGACGTCATACGTGTTCTGCCAGAAACTGCCGCTCATCTGCTCCGGGCTGGTGGCCTGGAAGCCGTAGAGATGCTCGATCTCCTTGAACATCTCGCGCGCGCCGGCATAGCCCGAGCGCTGCATGCCTTCGATCCAGCGCGGGTTCCAGTTGCGCGCGTTGAGCTCGGTGGCCAGCCAGGTGCGGGCGTCCACGGTCTGCTCTTCGCCGGCGCGGCGCAGGTTGTGCAGCCAGAAACGCGGCGCCTGCCCACTGACCACGCGCGTCGCCATGTTGAGGCCGCCGGCGTATTGGTAGGTATCGTCGTTGTCGAGCGCCCCGTAGAGCGTGCTGGCGCGCGAGAACAGCACGGCCTGGTTGGATTTGAGGTGGCTGGCCAGCGCCTGCGGCGCGGTCTCGCCCCAGCCTTCGCTGGAGAACGCAAAATTCATGTAGCGCAAGTACTGCCGCGCCAGCGCGTCCGGCTGCTCGCCAGCCTGCGGCACGTCCTTGCTCTGCTCCACCATCTGCTGCACGCCGATGCTGTAGTTGCCGGGCTTGGCGGCGAACACGCGGGCGCGGGCCAGGCGCGCGGCCAGTTGGGGCTCCACGCCGGCCGCCAGCAGTGTAGCCTGCGCCTCGCGGTCGTGGCGGCTGATGGCGTTGTCGCCGGCGGCGGCGGCCAGGCGCGCGGCCTTGTCCAGCAGCGCCACCTTGTCGCCGAAGCCGTCACGGTAGATGCCGGAGATGGTAAACAGCACATTGACGCGCGGCCGGCCGAGCGCGGCATCGGCAATCAAGCGCACGTCCTCCACCACGCCGCGCGCGTTCCAGACCGGCTCCACGCCCATCAGGTAGAGCGCCTCGCTCTCCATCGCGCCCTGGTGGCGCTCGGTCTCGCCGTACCACAGCACCATCGACACTTGCTCGGGCGTCTTGCCGGTTTCCTCGCGATAGCGCGCGAGCGTCTGCGCGGCCAGTTGCTTGCCAAGCTGCCAGGCGGCCGGCGTGGGGATCAGCGCGCCGTCGAAGGCGTGCAGGTTGCGCCCGGTGGGCAGGCCCTGTGGCGTGCGCACGGGATCCCCCAGCGGCGCGGTCGGCAGGTAGCGGCCAGACAACACGGTCACCAGCCCGTCCAGCTCGCGGCGCGGCGATTCGCGCAGATTGGCCAGCCATGCCCGTGCATTGGACGCAGCGGCCTTCACCTTCTCGGCCAGCGCCGGCGGCAAGGGCGTATCCGCGGCGCTGGCCATCTCGCGGCCTTCGGCCAATGCGCCGGCCCAGCGCGAGAGCGCGTCCTTGCCGATCAGCCGCGCCTGGCTCGCGTCGAATGCGCTTTCCAGCACCGTTGCCAGCGCCTGGCGCTGCGCATCCAGTGGCGGCAGCTCGCCCAGCGTGTGAATGCCCAGCGGCACCGGTTCGGCTTCCACCTTGTGCAAGAAGCGGTGGATCACCGCTTCGACCTGCTCCCACGGCGCGCCGGGATCCAGCCCGAGCTGGCGGTCCAGCCCAAGGGCGCGGATCTGCGCCAGCGCCTGCAGGCGGTATTGCTCCGCCAGCGCGGGGGAGCTTTCGGCGGCGGCCTCCTGCTGCTCGATCGCCTCGTCGAGCTTGGCCAGTTTGTCCGGCCAGCCGGCGCGGGCGATCAGCGGGGTCAGGTGGCTGACCAGCACGGCGGCGCTGCGGCGCTTGGCCTGGATGGCCTCGCCGCCGCCGTCCTGGATGTAGTAGTAAGCGTTGGGCAGGTCGCCCAGCAGTACCTCGGCGCTGTCGTCGCCGCTCTGCCCCACCTGCTTGCCCGGCAGCCATTCCAGCGTGCCGTGGCGGCCCACGTGGACCATCGCGTCCGCGCCAAAGGCATGGCGGTACCACAGGTAAGCGGCAATATAGGAATGCGGCGGCGGGGTCACGGTGTCGTGCGAGCTGTCCATGGCGCGCGCAAAGGTGGAGCGCCCACCCGCATCAGCGGATTGCGCTCGGGCGGGCCCCAGGCGGCCAGCACCGACTGGCGAAACGCCGCCGGCAGGGCATCGAACCAGCGCTTGTATTGCGCCATCGGTAGCAGCGTGACGCGGCCGCGCGACACCATCCCGGCCAGCTCGCCGGGCGACCATTCCTCCATATTGCGGCCATTTTGCTCCAGCAGCGCGGTCAGCTCGGCGGTGTCCGGCAGCGCGGTGCCCGTGCGGTATCCCGCCTCGCGCAGGCGCGCCATGATCTGCACCAGCGACGGCAGCGTGGCCAGGTAGCTGGCGCCGATATTGCCGCGGCCCGGCGGGTTGTTGTAGTAGAGGATGGCGATGTGCTTGTCCGCCGCGGGCTGGTCCTGCAAGGCGATCCAGCGCCGCACGCGGGCCACCGCCGCGTCCGCTCGTTCCGGCACGGCCCGGCTGGTCTTGGCGCCGTGCTCATCCTCGAGCGTGGCGAACAGGATCGGCTCCGAGGCGCCGGCCCGCTCGGGCGTGTTAAGCAGCAGCGGCAGGCGCTCGCCGCCGATGCCGCGGACACGCCGATGCCGCGGACATCCGCCCGCCAGCCCGCCTGGCTGTCGCGCGTGGCGATCAGGTTGACGGCATGCAGGCCGTGGCGCTCCAGCCAGGCCTTGTCCTCGGCGCGGCTGATGGTGAGGTTCAGCGCCAGCAACGCCCGCAGGGGACTTTGGCCGTCGACCGTGAGCATCGGGTCCAGCCCGGACAGCGGCCAGCCGAACACCGGCACGGCCCCGATGCCCTGCCGCTCCAGCGCCGCGACCAGCGCATCGATATGGGCGAGATCCTGCTGGCGATAGTGGCTGGCGTAGAAGGCAATGCCGACCAGCGGCGCGTCGGCCGGCACGCCGCTGGCGCCAGCCCGATACCAGGCGAGATAGTCCTTGAGCGTGGCAAACGCTTGCGCCGCACGCGGGTGATAGATGCCCGCCGCGGGCAGCGGGCGCGGCGGCGGCACGGCGATGGCCTGATCGCCGCGCACGGCGGCCACCAGCCAGGCCAGCCAGCCCGCGAGGTTGTCTGCGCCGCCGGCGCTCCAGTAAGCCTCGGCGGCCTGGTTGCGCGCGGCATCCAGGCCAAAGCCCCAGGCGGCCTCGGCGGACGCTGCCGGCGCGGCCAGCACCAGCGCGCCACGCTGGCGCGCCTGGCGCACCGCCGGCGCCATCTGCCGAAGCACGGCCGTAGGCGCGAAGTACGCGTAGATGACATCGGCGGCGGCGACTTGCGCCTCGTCGGGCACGGCCGTCACGGCATCCAGCACCACCCGGCCCGGCCCGGCCAGCTCGCGCAGGCGCGCCTCGGCGGCGGGCAGCAGGTGCGTATTGGTAGTGACCAGCAGCACGCGCACCGCAGCCGTCTGTCCGGCCCCGGCAGCGCCGGCATGGCCTGGGCCGGCAAGGCACCCGCACAGCAGCCCGACAATCATCAGCAGCCAGCGCTGCCACAGCGAAATCCGCTGCGACGACGCCATCAACGCGCGCCCGGGGCCGAGGCCGCGCCGGGCGCCACGCCTTCCGGCACATACACCACACTGCCATCCGGCAACTGGTAAGCCACGCCCAGCCGGGTGCCCTCGCCCGTCTTTTGCTGCTGGGACAATTTCCTGACCTTGACCTCCTTGCGGTTTTTCTCCAGCAATTGCAGCTCGCCCGTGCGGGGATCGCGCTGGACCATGGTGAACTGCGAGTCGGGATTAAGCAGCTGGGTCAGGCTGAACGCTTGCGTAAGCGCCACCATCAGGCCCACGGCAAAAACGATGGAAGCATCGAACAGGTTGGCCACGCCGGCCAGCGGGTCTTCCCGATGCACCGAGGCAAGCTCGCCCTGCGCGCAGCGGCGGCGCACAAAGCGCCGCCGCCTGAACTGGTGCCCCTGGCCCGCATCCATCAGCCGCGGGTCCCGGCCAGGTGAATGGCAGCGTGAGCGTGCGCGGCCGGCGCCGCCTGCCCGGGCATGGCCCGCAGCACCAGCTCGCACAGGTTTTCCATTTCCTTGAGATCGGTCCGCGCCCACCGCTCGCGCGTGAGCGTCAGCACGTAGGCGATGCCGCCCAGCACCAGGCCGCAGACGACCGCGCCAAAGCCGATCACCAGGTGGTTGACCATGCCGGCCATGTCGCCGGCGAGGTCGAGCCGGTTGGCCACGCGCATTTCCTCGCGCTGCAGCGTTTCGTCCAGCCACAGGTCAAGGTGTTCGTACGAATCGAGCCGGGCGAGCCGTTCTTCCAGCATGCCCCAGAAGCGAGCCAGCGAGGGCGACAGTGAATTTGACAGCGATGCGGCGTCAAGATGCGCGCGCGTGCCATCCGCCAGGCTGGCGGCGAGCGCGTTGGCCAGCGCCGGCAGATCGCTGCGCGGCGCCACGGCACGGCGGCGCGACTGCACGATCAGCCCGCCGAGATCGGCTAGCGAGAGCACAAATAGCACCAGCAGCGCCAGCGCGACCGGCCAGAAAAATGCCGTGGAAAGGCGGTAGAAAATCTCGGTGACGACGCTTTCCATCATGATTGGCGGCAGTTGGGTTAGGCGGACCGGCGGGCGGCAACAGGCCCCGGCGCAGCATTGTACGTCGCCAACGCGCCTTATCCCAGGCCGGGATTCGCACGCGGCTGGCTTGCCGCCAAGGCATCAGGGCCAGCTATCGCGCGCATAGATGCCCGACTGCGCGCGTAGCCGCGCCGCGCGTTCCGCCACGCGGGCGTCGGTGTAGAACGGCGGATCGGCTAGTACCAGGCCGTTCTCCCTCGCTTCCTCCACCAGGATCTGGAGATACTCGGTCATGTGCGAGGCCGTGTAGTCGTTGGTGTCGTGAAAGCTCACCACGATCGGTACCACGCCACCGCTGATTGGCAGCCGCTGCTCGGCAATGGCTACCTTTACCTGCGCCAGTTCACTGTTGATATGGGAGCGGCGGCGCAGGCTGATATGCCAGCCGTAGATCTTGCCATCGCGCGCGTTCACGTCCGACATCAGCATGCCCAGGCCGAGCTTGTGGTAGACCGCCAGCACCGCATCGTTGTACGCCCAGTTGGGCGGGCGCACCAGTTGGGCCGCGCCGCGGCATTGCGCGATGATATCGGCCTCGCCGGACAGCAGCGACGCCTCCAGCTCTTCGGGCGACATGCGCGTATGCGAGAGATGCCCGATCGGCAGCCCGCTGTGCACCGCAAGCCGATGGCCGGCGAGGCAGGTGGCGTGCATCTGCGCTTTGCCGGCTTCGCCGCCGCCACGCCTCGGGTGGGCGGTCTGCACGAAGAAGAGCGCCTTGATGCCCGGCGTCACCGGATTGTCGGCAAGCTGGCGCAGGATCAGCGGCGTGCTGCCATCCTCGCCGGCATCAGGGCCATCGTCGAAGGTGAGCAGGAAGCGGATGGGCGGGAGTGGCCGCTGCGCACGCAGGGCAGCCAGCCGGATCTCGGGCAGCGTGCTCGCCGGCATGCCGGAAGCGGCTACCGGCGTGGCCGCACAGGCAAGACTCAGGCTGCACGCCAGGACGCCGGCGGCGAGATGAACAAGATGGGAAAAGCGCATGCAAAGCGTCCGGTTCGGCACATAGTGCGCTGTGTGGCACACTGCGCGGGCAGTCCGGAATGAGTCTCAGGCTAAGGAAGTGGGGGCGTGCCGTAGCCATGTGCGCGAAGCGCCGCCGCGCTCACCGTGGCCCCGGCAAAAAGCAAGGTGGCATTGTGCCACACCGTGCTGGCGCGCTTTTCCGCTGGCGTGGCGGAGCCTGCTCATCGAAAAAAACCAGGCCATGAGACATGGCCTGGTTGGCAAAATGGCAGCAGGGGGCACCGCTGCCAGCGGGTACGGGATGCCGTTTAGGACACCCCGGCGCACAGGTTAGCGGCTCCCCATTTTGCAAATGCAAACAACTGTGCCGGCGCGTCTCATGGGTGTCGAGCGTAGTCGAGCCCATGCAGCGAGAAGATTGGCGGATGAGAAAAGCAAGCGCGAGGCGCACAGGCATGCTGCCGGGCCAGCATTGGACGCGGCCAGGCTATTGCAGTCACCCGGCGCAATTGTCAACAAATGTGAACGCGTGGCCGGGCCGGCTCAGTAGGTTTCGTCGGCGGGATCGATCATCAGGTGGAGATGCCTGGCAAGCTCGGCCAGCACCGGCTCGTCTGCGCTGCGGACCATCCATCCCGCATAGGCGTCCGCCTGCGTATCCCAGCACCACAGCGTATAGCCGGCCGCTTGCAACGAAACCTGCGCGATCGCCATCAGGCGGGGCACATCGTGGCGCGCGAGAAAACCCGCCGCGAGCGGCTCGGGCACGCCCCAGTCCACGCGCAGGCCGGCCCGGTCGCACAGGGCTTGCACGCCGCGCACCAAGGCGGCCGCGTCTTTCCATTCCACGTAGAAGCCTGCGGCATCGCCGATCGCTTCGGTCAGCGGCCATAGCAGCATATGGCCGTCGCAGCCGGTTTCGGTGCGCGCAAGCGCATGCTGGAACGATGTCCAGTACTTGTCCGCGGCATCCTGGTCGTGCAGGGAAATCAGCAGGATCAGCTTGCGCATCGCGTCCTGCGTTTCACTCGGGAGCACAGTGGTCATAGGCTTCTGGCAGGTTGGGAACACAGGGAACGGAAGGGGCCCGATGCTGGCAGGCCACAGCAGCATGCCGCGGCCTGACGTGGTGGTTTCCTGAGGTGCCGGAACCATGCGCGAACGTCTGAACTGAACGTCTGAACGTCTGGCGGTGCTTTGCCCAACGCCGGGAAAATGTCAGCCCCCTATTTTGACAAAGGTTGGTGCGAGGCGCTACTACACCTGCGCCTGGACGACGCATCGATGGCGCGCGGATCGTCTCGCCGGAGCGGCGCAGTACCCATTGCCTTACGGCACGAAAAGCGCAAAGTTTAGGACCATTCCTATTGCGCGGAGAACACCGGGAAAAAAGGGGTTGCCAAGCGCGCGCTGCCTTTGTTACCCTTCGCCCCGTTATCGCTTCGGAGTCACCTCCATGGACAGTTGTTCTAGTTGGCCTTACGGCCCAGTTCGTTGCCAATGCCTGCGGCTATCCCGCCGCGCGAATGCGCTCGCCCGCGTTTTCGCGATGCGTTATCCGCCCCTGCCTGCGCGCGCCGTCGAGCGTTAGCGCATGGAGGCCTCATGCCGTCCCTCTTCATCGCACAACACGCCTTGCTGGCGCTGCAGATCCTGCGCTGGCACGCCGGCCGGCCATGCCGCGCCGCCGTCCTCCTGCTCATGCTGGCCGTGCCGCCCGCCCGCCATGGCGCAGCGCGTCATGGCCATGCGCACCGGCCCCGGCCGGGCTGACGCACGCCCCTTTCCACGCTCACCGCATCCGGCGAAGGCGGCGCAACGCGCCTGCCTTTTGCCGCTCGTCGCCTCACTCCAGCATCGCCGCCCGGCACGCCGGGACACTTGGGAAACAGCACCGATGAACCTGATGAAAACGCTCTTCGTCGCCTTCCTGCGCACGCGCCGGGTGACCCACCACTTTCGCCGGCTGGCGCTGTTCGAGTCGCTGGGCAAGCCGGGGCCATCGCGTACCGTGCCAGAGCAGTTGGCACAATCGCTGAAGCGCGCCGCGCGAGAAGACGTGCCGGCCGTGCTGGTACGCATGCACTCCCACGAGGACGGGCTGACCAGCGCCGAGATGGACGAAAAGCTCAGGCAGTTCGGCCCGAACGAAGTCGACCATGAGAAGCCGCTGCCGGCGTGGCTGCACCTGTGGCATTCGTACAGCAACCCATTCAATCTGCTGCTGACACTTCTGGCGGCGATTTCCTACTTCACCGAGGACATGAAGGCAACGATCGTCATCGGCACCATGGTGACGTTGTCCACGCTCCTGCGCTTCGTGCAGGAGCGGCGCTCCAACCAGGCCGCGGAAAGCCTCAAGGCCATGGTCAGCACCACCGCCACGGTGATCCGGCGGGATCTTGCGGCCGGGGTTGCCGCCGTCAGCGCGGCGTACTTCAACGTGCACGTGCATTCGCGCCCGCCGCACAAGATCGAAGTGCCTATCCGCAGACTGGTGCCGGGCGACCTGGTCGCGCTCTCGGCCGGCGACATGATTCCGGCAGACTGCCGCATCATCGCCGCCAAGGACCTGTTCATCAGCCAGGCGGCCATGACGGGAGAATCGCTGCCCGTGGAGAAATTCGCCGAGCTGCGCGATCGCCACGACAGCCCGCTGGAACTCTCCAACATCGCCTTCATGGGCACCAATGTAGTCTCGGGCGCCGCCACCGCCGTGGTGCTCGCCACCGGCAACCAGACCTACTTCGGCACGCTGGCCGCGCGCGTCACCAGCACCGACCGCTCGGCCACGGCCTTCCAGTCCGGCGTGAACCAGGTGAGCTGGCTGCTGATCCGCTTCGCGCTGGTGATGGCGCCGCTGGTGCTGCTGGTCAACGGATTTACCAAAGGCGACTGGACGCAGGCGTTCCTCTTTGCCTTGTCCGTCGCGGTAGGGCTCACGCCCGAGATGCTGCCGATGATCGTGACCTCCACGCTGGCCAAGGGGGCGGTGATGCTGTCGCGCCGCAAGGTCATCGTGAAACGGCTCGACGCCATCCAGAATTTCGGCGCCATGGATGTGCTGTGCACGGACAAGACGGGCACGCTGACGCAGGACAAGATCGTGCTGGAGCGCCACACCGATGTGCTTGGCCGCGTCAGCACCGACGTGCTCAAGCACGCTTACCTGAACAGCTACTACCAGACCGGGCTGAAGAACCTGCTCGACCGCGCGGTGCTCGATCACGTGGAACTGCAAAGCGAGCTGAATGTGACGCAGCATTACCGCAAGGTCGATGAGATCCCGTTCGATTTCGAGCGGCGCCGCATGTCAGTCGTGGTGGCCGAGCGCGAAGATCACAACGAGCTGATCTGCAAGGGCGCGGTGGAGGAAATGCTGGGCATCTGCACGCGCGTGCAGATAGATGGCGTAGCGCAAGCCCTGGACACCGAGATGCTGGCGCGCGTGCGCCAGGTGACGCACGACCTCAACGAGGAAGGCTTGCGCGTGGTGGCGGTGGCGATGAAGGAAACGCCCACCACGCAAGCGCAGTACGGCGTGGCCGATGAATGCGAGCTGACGCTGGTCGGGTACATCGCGTTTCTCGATCCCCCCAAGGACTCGACGCTGCCCGCGCTGAAGGCGCTGGCCGAACACGGCGTCACGGTGAAAGTGCTGACCGGCGACAACGAACTGGTCACCGCCAAGATCTGCCGCGAGGTCGGCCTGCCCGTCACGCGCGTGCTGCTGGGGCCGGACATCGAGAAGATGGACGCGCCCGCGCTGGCCCGCGCGGTGGAGGCGCACAACGTGTTCGCGCGGCTCTCCCCGCTGCACAAGGAGCAACTGGTGCTGGCGCTGCGCGCCAACGACCATGTGGTCGGCTTCATGGGCGACGGCATCAACGATGCGCCCGCGCTGCGCGCGGCCGATATCGGCATCTCGGTGGACAGCGCGGTGGATATCGCCAAGGAGGCCGCCGACATCATCCTGCTGGAAAAGAGCCTGATGGTGCTGGAGGAAGGCGTGATCGAAGGCCGGCGCACCTTCTGCAATATGCTGAAGTACATCCGCATGACGGCCAGCTCCAATTTCGGTAACGTGTTCTCGGTGCTGGTGGCCAGCGCCTTCCTGCCCTTCCTGCCGATGCTGCCGCTGCAGCTGCTGGTGCAGAACCTGCTGTACGACGTCTCGCAGATCGCGATTCCGTTCGATCGCGTGGACAAGGAACTGGTGGCGCGGCCGCTGCGCTGGAACCCGGGCGACATTGGCCGCTTCATGGTGGTGTTCGGCCCGATCAGCTCGATCTTCGACATCACGACCTATGTGGTGATGTGGTACGTGTTCGCCGCCAACAGCGTGCAGGGGCAGGCGCTGTTCCAGTCCGGCTGGTTCGTGGTCGGGCTGCTCACGCAAACCCTGATCGTGCACATGATCCGCACGCCCAAGCTGCCGTTCATCCAGAGCCGCGCGGCGTGGCCGCTGACGTTCGCCACCGTGGCCATCATGGCCGTCGGCATCTGGCTGCCGATGGGCCCGCTGGCGGCGTATTTCAAGCTGGAAGCATTACCGCCGGGCTATTTCCCCTGGATGATCGGCATCGTGCTGGGCTACGCCCTGCTGGTGACGGCGGTCAAGCGGTTCTATATCCGGCGCTTTGGCTGGCAATAAGCCCTGGGCGGCGCCTTGCGCGATGCGCGCGCGGGGCGCCGCCGATGACATCGGCGTGACACCTGGCCGGCGTAGAAAGACGCAAGCAGTTCCATAACAATAATCTTCAAGTCCGGGAATCCATCATGTCCCTCCAAGCCTTTCAGAACATCAATCTTGACTCGCTGCTCGACACCACCGTCAGCCTGACCACCGCCTTCGTGCTCGGCGCGGTGATCGGCTACGAGCGGCAGATCCGCCAGCGCACGGCCGGCCTGCGCACCAATGTGCTGGTGGCGGTAGGCGCCGCCATCTTCGTCGACATGGCCAACCGCATGGCCGGGCATGACGGCGCGGTGCGCGTGGTCGCCTACGTGGTCTCGGGCATCGGCTTTCTCGGCGCCGGCGTGATCATGCGGGAGGAAGGCAATGTGCGGGGGTTGAATACCGCTGCCACGTTATGGGGATCGGCGGCGATCGGCGCCAGCGCGGGGGCGGACCTGATTCTTGAGGCTACGTTGGGTTGCCTGTTTGTGCTCGCGGCCAATACGTTGCTGCGGCCGGTGGTGAATCGTATCAACCAGCAGCCGATGGATACGACTGCGGTGGAGGTGACCAATACGGTTTATGTCATTGCACCGCGGTCCGCGCAGAAGCACGCTTTGCGGTTGCTTGAGAAGACGCTGGAAGGGGGGAATTATCCGACGCGGGATCTTGAGGTGCATGCATTTGGGGATAGTGATGTGGAGATTGAAGCTGTGCTTACGTCGACCTCCGTTGATGGGGATGTTTTGGATCGGTTGATGGGGGAGTTGGCGGAGTCGGAGCATATTCATCAGGCGTTTTGGAGTCCTAGTACGACGGATTGATTTTGGGATGGGTTGGTTGGCCGGCTGGCCGGCTGGCTGGCTGGCCGGCCGGCTGGCTGGCTGGCTGGCTGGCGTTTATGGTCGTTTTTGCTGCGGCGTTGGTTTTTGTAGCCAAGGGCCATACGACGTTGCCGTGCGGGGTTGGCTGCTGTTTCTTTGAGCGGCGTTGGCCTTTGCACCCAAGGGCCATACGACATCCCCCTGCGGGGTTGGTTGCAGTTTCTTTGAGCGGTGTTGGTTTTTGCACCCAAGGGCCATACGAGGGGGATGTCGTATGGCTCTTGGATGCAAAAGCCAACGCCGCCCCCCAAAAAGCCCTCCCCCCCCCCCACCCCTTGACATCCCCCCTCCCCCCTCCTATCCTCCCACCTAAATTCCCTAAGTAAGATCAACGTTCTATTCTACAGAACAAAAGAACCATCCGTCGGTGCCATGCACCACCCAAATCCGGAGACACGATGAAACGCTTCCCTTCCCCCATCCGCACCCTGCTGCTACTCGCAGTCCCCGCCCTGCTCGCCGCAGGCGCCATCCCCGCTGCCGCGGATACCTACCCGAGCCAGCCGGTGCGCCTGGTGGTGCCCTTTCCCCCGGCCGGCGGCACCGACGTCATGGCGCGCCTGGTGTTCAACAAGGTGGGCATGACCACCCACTGGAACGTGGTGGTGGAAAACCGCGCCGGCGCGGGCGGCAATATCGGCATGGACGCGGTGGCCAAGGCCCGCCCGGATGGCTACACCCTGGGCATGGGCCAGACCGCCAACCTGGCGATCAATCCCACGCTGTACCCCAGGATGCCCTACGACGCGGTCAAGGACTTCACCCCGGTAGCGCTGGTTTCCGCGCAGCCGCTGGTGCTGATCGTGCGCAAGGATGCGCCGTTCAAGAACCTGGCCGACCTGGTCGCCGCCGGCAAGGCCAGGCAGCTCTCGATGGCGTCGGCCGGCACGGGCACCGTGGGCCACCTGACGGGCGAGATGTTCGCGCGCCGCACGGGCATCAAGATGCTCCACGTGCCGTACAAGGGCGCCTCGCCGGCGCTGACCGACCTGCTGGGCGGCCAGACCGACTTCTACTTCGCCACGCCGCCGATCGCGCTGCCGATGATCAAGGCCGGCAAGCTGCGCGCACTCGGCGTGACCTCGGCCAAGCGCCTGCCGCTGCTGGCTGACGTGCCCACCGTGATCGAAGGTGGCTATGCCGGCTTCCAGGCGGAGGACTGGAAGGCGCTGGTGGCGCCGGCCGGCACGCCGGCGGAGGTCGTCAAGCGCGTCAACGAGGAAATCAACAAGGCCATCGCCCAGCCCGATACCGTCGCCAAGATGCGCGAGGAAGGCAGCGAGCCGCGTGGCGGCTCCCCGCAAGACCTGGCCGCGTTCATCAAGGCTGAAAACACCCGCTGGGGCACCCTCGTGCGCCAGTCTGGCGCCAAGGTAGAGTAACGCTTTCGCCGCCCGCCGCAGCACCGACACCTCAAAGCTCCGCCATGCAAAAACCGCTACGCCATATCCGCGTCCTCGACCTCACCAACGTGCTGGCCGGGCCCTTCTGCTGCCACCAGCTCGCCCATATGGGCGCCGAGGTCATCAAGGTGGAAACCCCCGGCACCGGCGACCTGGCCCGCCAGTTGGGCGCCGACGCCGAGCTCAACAGCCGGCTCATGGGCGTGTCCTTCCTGGCGCAGAACCCCGGGAAACGCTCCATCACCATCAACCTCAAGCACGCGAGCGGCAAGGAAGTCTTCCGCAAGCTGGTGCAAAGCGCCGACGTACTGGTGGAAAACTTCCGCCCCGGCGTGATGGACCGCCTGGGGCTGGGCTTCGAGGCGCTCAAGCAGATCCATCCCAAGCTGATCTATTGCGCCATTTCCGGCTTCGGGCAGGACGGCCCGCTGTCGGACCTGCCGGCGTACGACCAGATCATCCAGGGAATGTCCGGGGTGATGAGCATCACCGGCGACCCGCAGACCGCGCCTTACCGCGTGGGCTACCCGGTCTCCGACACCATCGGCGGCATCACCGCGGCCTTCGCCGTGGCCGCCGCGCTGGCGGATCACCAGCGCACCGAGGGTTACTTTATCGACGTATCGATGCTGGAAGCCACCCTGGCCACCATGGGCTGGGTGGTGTCCAACTACCTGATCGCGGGCAAGACGCCGGCGCCGATGGGCAACGAGAACATGACGGCCAGCCCGTCCGGCGCGTTCCACACCGGCGAGGGCCTGATCAATATCGCCGCCAACAAGCAGGAGCAGTTCGAAGCGGTCTGCCGCGTGGTCGGCCGCCCGGAGCTTGCCACCGATGCACGCTTCGCGCAGCGCCAGGCACGCTTGGCCAACCGCGCCGAGCTGACGCGCGAGCTGGAAGCGGAGCTGGCAAAGAAGTCTGCCGACGCGTGGTGGAAACTGTTCAACGAGGCGGGCGTGCCGGCCGGCCCGGTCTACAGCGTGCCGCAAACGCTGGACCACCCGCAGGTGAGCGGGCGCGGCATGATCGGCGAGTTTGCCGACGTGCCCGGCGTGGGCCGCGACATCCGGCTGGTGCGCACGGGCTTCAAGCTCAATGGCGAGGCCCCTTCGGTCGACGCGCCGCCGCCGGAACTCGGCCAGCACACCCGTGAGATCCTCGCCCAGCTTGGCTACGGCGAGGCGGATATCGAAACCCTGCAAAAGGAGCGTGCGGTATGAGCGAACCCACCAAGCCAAACACCGGCACCCTTGACGTCAACGAAGGCCAGCGCCTGTCCCAGGACTGGTGGCGCACCGAGATCATCGACATGCAGCCCGGCGAGATCCGCTACCGCGGCTATCCCATCGAGCAGCTGATCGGCCAGGTGTCGTTCGCCCAGATGATCTGGCTGATGCTGCGTGGCGAGCTGCCGGCGCGCGGGCAAGGCGAGCTGCTGGATGCCGCGCTGATGTCGGCGGTGGACCACGGCCCGCAAGCGCCCAGCATTGCCATCGCCCGCATGGCCGCCACCTGCGGCGTGGGCCTGAACAATGCGATGGCGTCCGCCGTCAACGTGCTGGGCGACGTGCACGGCGGCGCCGGCGAGCAGGCGGTGGACCTGTACCAGGATGTGGCACGCCGCATCGACGGCGGCGAAACCCAGGAAGCCGCGGTCAAGGGCGCCCTGGCGGATTACCGCGACAATCACGGCAAGTTCGTGTCCGGATTCGGCCACCGCTTCCATCCGCTGGACCCGCGCGCCCCGCGCCTGCTGGCGCTGGTGGACCAGGCCGCCGCCGATGGCGTGGTCTCGGGCCGCTTTGCCGCCATTGCACGCGCGGTGGAAGCCGAACTGGGCGCTGGCCGCAGCAAGCCGATTCCCATGAATATCGACGGCGCCACGGCCGTGATCTATGCGGAGCTGGGCTTCCCGGCGCCGCTGGCGCGCGGGCTGTTCTGCCTGTCGCGCTCGGTAGGGATCCTGGCGCATGCCTGGGAGCAAACGCAGCAAGGCGGCCGCAACAAAGGCCCGATCCCGCGCCAGTACATCTGGACTTACGACGGCCACCCGCCCCGGGACGTGCCGCCAGCGCAGGACTGACCCCGGAAAAACCCTAGCGGCTCGGCACGTGCGCGGAATCGCCCACGTCGCCAGGCACCGGGCGCGTGGATGGCGCCATCCAGGACGCCAGCGCATAGCGGTCCCGGCCAAACTCCTTGGCCGCATAGAGCGCCCGGTCGGCCGCCGCGAACAGCGCGCGCCATAGGCCTTCGACCCCAGCCGCCCCGCCCCGCAGTTCGGCCACGCCGATGCTGACGCTGGCAAACGCCGCCGAGTCGCCGGGCAGCGCAATGCCGCGCACTTTCTTCAGGATCCGGTTGGCCAGGGCAGTGGCCTGGCCCTCGTCGGTATGCGGGCAGAGGATGCAGAATTCCTCGCCGCCGTAGCGGCCGGCCACATCCGAGGCACGCCGCGAGTTGTCGATGGCTTCGGCGATCAGCTTGAGCACCGTGTCGCCGGCATGGTGGCCATGCCGGTCGTTGACCTGCTTGAAGTGGTCGATATCGATCACCAGGCACGACAAGGGCTGGCCGTGGCGCTCCCAGGCAGCCACCAGGCTGGTGGCCGCCTTGTCAAGCGCGCCCCGGTTGAGCAGGCGCGTCAACGCATCGAGCCGCGCGCCGATTTCATTGGTGGCGATGACCTGTTCCATCGCCATGACGGCAAACCCGAACAAGCCCAGCAAGGTGCCCACCAGCGGCGCCAGCAGCAGGATCCCGTTGGCACTGCTGGCATAAAAGGGCCCCGAAGACACCGTGCCGGACAGCCCGGCGGCAAAGCCGGCCAGCTGAGTCACCAGGTGAATGAGGCTGGCAATCACCACCAGCGGCGTGCCCACGCTGCGCCGGCCATCGTGGGCATGCAGCACGGTGCCGACCGTCAGCAGGGCCGCCAGGGCCAGGCTGCCGTAGCCGATCACATGCATGCGCGCCTGGCCGCCAGCCATGCCGGCGGCGCCAGCCAGCGCCAGCCCGGCCGCCGTTACGCCCACAGCGAGCGTGCGATCCCACGGCACCATGCCGTAGTACACCCGCACGCCGCGGTAGATCAGCAGCCTGCCGGCGATCAAGGCCGCCGCCCCGCCCGCGCTGACGTAGACCAGCCTGGCCGACGCGTTGGCCGCCAGCACCAGCCCGGCCACCGACACCAGCAGATGCCCGAGCGCCCACAGGCGCCCGGCCGCGCTAGGCCGCAAGGCACCGAGCAGGCCCACCGAAATGGCCAGCGTGCTGGCGTACACCACCACCATGACGACAACAATGGTTTGCTGGTCTAACTGCACGGAATTCCTTTGAAGATACCGTGTTGCCGGTGACGTTGACGGGAGGCTTCGGGTGCAGGCCCGGTTGCATGGTCAACTTCGCAAAGGCGCATGATATCGTCATCGACGCCGACAGGGCCACCCCCGACAAGCCGGGCATCGGCCTTGCTGTCGCTAGCGGCAGACAGCCCGCCGGCCTCGGTTCAAGGAAAAAGCGCCGTGCCTGGAGCGGTATTCTTGCACCACCCTGGGGCAGCTCAGACCGCAAACGGGAAGGTACCCCCCAGCGCCAGGGTCAGGTCGCGGGCCGCCCGCAAGACATGTGGGCGAAAAGCCTCGTCGAAGCGGGGCGTCGGGCAGGTCAGGGTCAGCGCGCCCTTGAGCTCGCCGTCCGGGCCGAACACCGGCGACGATACGCCGGCAATTTCCGGGAGACGATCGCCAACCATCGCCGCGACGCCCTCTTCCCGGATCTTCTGGTAGATCTCCCCCCGCGCCCCGCTGAATGCGCGCAACACGCGGCCACCGGCGCCGCGGTTGCGCGGCAGCAGCTCGCCCGCCTTGGCATGGTCGCGCACCGGCTGGGGCGAGTCGACGCGATACAGGCACAGGCGATGCTCGCCCTGCTCGACGTGGTAGGCAGCGCTTTCGCGCGTGGCCTGCACCAGTTGGCGCAGCACCGGCATCACGATCAGCTCCAGCGAGAACGAGGCGGCATAGACCGAGTTCAGCCGCGCCACTTCGGGCCCCAGCCCGTAGCGGCCGTCGGTATGGCGCAGGATCAGCCGGGCATGCTCCAGCGATGCCAGCAGGCGCAACAGCGTGCTTTTGTAGAGCCCGGTGCGCTGGGCCAGCGCCACCAGGCTCAGCGTGGTGTCGCCCAGGTGGAACGCAGAAAGCACGAACAACGCCCGGTCTACGGCTACGGCGCCGCCTTCGGCGGCATGCTTGTCGGCTTCGGAGACTTGGGCGGCTTTACGTGGCATGAAGGAACAGGGCAGGCAAGATCAGGAAAGTCAGGAAAGGGGGGAAACGAAAAAGAGGAACGGCGGGCACGGCGCGGAACAGGGCCGGGTTCCCGCTCGGCAGGGAAAGCCGGCGGCATGGCCGCACAGAGTTCCACGGTATAGAACGGTACCAGCCTTGTCAATCAGGTCCGGATGAGTGCGATACAGGCCATAGGCAATGCGCAGCCAGCGCGCCTGGCTGCGCGGTGCCGGTCGGCCTGGTCGAGAATGGCGGCACGTCCAGGTGCGCACCGCGTCGAAGCTACACAGGGCCTGCGCGAAGCGCGCAGCCGGGCAATCCGGTAGCTGCGCCTGCCGCGCATTCACATTGGGCGCACTTCTTCGTCAATGATGATGGCCGCCACCCTGGAACCCGCCGTGCATGCCACCGTGGGGCGCGCCAACAAACGACCCGCGCGAGCCGCCACGGAAGCCGCCATGAAAGCCCCCGCCCGGGCGCGGCAGGAACACGCGGCGCATGTTGTGCACGTGATGAAAGCGGTCGACAAAGATAAAGCTCGCGCCAAACCCGACGCCAACCGGCGCCCAGTACCAAGGGTCATAGTAGTAATCCGGCTGCGAGTACGCCACCGCGCCGCCCGAACCATCCACCATCTGCCAGGAGCCGTCCGGCTGCAGGCAGGCCAGCCCCACCACCTGCTGCAGGTAGCCGTCGATCTCCACCTGCCCCGCCATCTGCTGGCAAGGCGACGAATAGCCATTCCATGCGTCAGCGGCCACCCCCTGTGCCGCCGCGGACGCGCTCAGGCCAAGGCCGGCAAGTAATGCCGCCACGGCACCCAGAGCCTTGCTCATGATGTCATCCCGGGATCGAATGCCCGACGTTGCGACGTGCCGGGCCAGTGCCCGGGCCGCGTCCCGCGGCACATCGGTTTGCCTGCCGGACCCGCTGGCGCGCTTGCGCGGCGCGCGTTCCTGCATCCGGTAAACGGATCAGCCTCCCCATTTATTCCATCGCCGTTCCACGCTCCCATGCATTGCCCTATTGCCTCTTTACCCTATTGCCAGGCCTGCGGATCGCCGCCCAGGCTGGCGCAAACATCGCCGGCAATGGCGCGCAGCCGCGCTTCGCCCAACTGGCCGGAGAGCGCATAGCCGGCCCCGCCGCTGACCCAGTAGAAGGTGCGGCGATCCGCCTGGCGCAGCACGCCAAGCGTAGCCAGGGCAGGCGCGGCAGGCGTGATGTAGAGCGTGAGCCGCTCGCCGGCCGCGTCCTGATACATCAACTGGGCGGCCGGGCCGGCCTCGCCCACCAGCAGGCGCCCGCCCAGCAATGTGAAGCCGTATTCGCCCAGCGATGGAATGGTGAGCGTACGCGCGAGCCGGCGCGACAACCACGCGCGCAGGTGCGCCTGGTCGGCTGCCGCCACCTCGACCGGATGGCGCTCTTCAGGCGCGAACACCACATAGGCGGCATCGGCACGACGCGCGAATGCATTGGGGTCCGCGCTGGCGCCGGGCAGCCACGCCACGCCGAACGCAAGCGCCAGGCCAGCCATCACCCAGGCCGTGGCGGCAAGCGCACTGCGCCACCACGGCACGCGCGCCCGGAGCAGCACGTAGCGCAGGTCCGCCGGCAGCGGGAACAAGGCCTTGAGCGCAGCGTTCTGCTGGACATAGTGCTCCGCCAGTTCCGCCGCCCGCGCGTCATGCGCAAGCGCCGCGCGCAAGGCCGCCCCTTCCGCCTCGGGCAACTCGCCGTCCACCAGCGCGCACAGCCGCGCCAGGTCGGAGGCGGGCTCGCCTGCGTTCGGATCGGAGGTGGGGCCGGGACCCCGGTCGTCGTTCATGGCGTGTTTCTCACCACCCTTAGCGGTACGTGCCGCTCGCCAGTGCCATCCGTGCCGCCCGTGCCGCCGGCCCCACCAGTTCCGCCGGAGCCGCCGGAGCCGCCGGCACCATCGGCCAGCAGTGCGCGCAGATGCTCGCGCGCGCGGGACAGGCGCGACATCACCGTGCCTAGCGGCACTTGCAAGACCACGGCGGCTTCCTGATAGCGCAGGCCTTCCAGCACAACCAGCAGCAGCACCTCGCGCTGCTCAACCGGCAGGCGGTACAGCGCACGCTGCACGTCGCGCAGCAACAGCCCGTCGATCTCGCTGGCTCGGACCGCCTGCCGCTGCCACAGTGGATCGGCCGCGTCCACCGCCACTTCGCGGCGCCGGCGCAACTGATCGATGTAGAGATGGCGCAGCACCGTGAGCATCCAGGCCCGCGCCTGGCTGCCCGCGGGCAGCCGCTTGCCCTGGACAATCGCGCGCTCCGCGGTGTCCTGCACCAGGTCATCTGCCCACGCCGCGTCGCCGGTGAGCGCGCGCGCATAGCGCCGCAACTGCGGAAGCCAGACCGCGATGTCGTCGCCAAAGCTCACTGCTGACAGGACAGGTGGCGCGCATTCGAGCGCATCCGGGCCGGGATCAATATCCGTCTCCCCCCATGCCACCGATGCCAGTCGTGCCGGTCGTGCCATTTGTGCCGCGGCCACCATCGCGCGAGGCCGAGGTGCGGCCGGCCCCGTCGCCACCGCCATCGGAGGAACAGGCTGCCACCGCCATCAAGGCTAGCAGCAGGGCACAAACCAGGCGGAGCGCCTTCATGTTGGTCTCCTTGGCGGGCGGGCCGCATGCCGGCGGCATCGGGCGATGCCGCCGTCCGGTCCTGCCCATCCGAGTAAACGCGTGGCGCCCCGGTTTTATTCCGCAAAGCAGGCGTTTTGCCCCCGCTGCCGCGCAGCTTGCCGCATGGCCCACATCTTGGCCTGGCCCGTGCTGCGCGCGATACGTCGAGACGCTCCTTGCTTTGTCATTCAAGTGATCTAGAGTGATGTGATGCGCCATTTCGCCCGGCTGTGGCAGTGCTGGAGAAGCCACAGCGTGCGATGACACGATGGAGTGATCGCGCAATGGTTGGTATGAGTGCACTGATACGGGCTCGCATTCAGTTTGCGGAAATCACCTCTCTCTACCCTCTTCGCCTTCGTCCTGCCACCCGGCATGGCAAGGTCGGGCATCCAGGCTTTCGCGGCCTCTCCCGCACGCCGCGAGAGGCTTCCGGCCATCGCCGGCGTCCTGCGCGCGGCGTCTGTTCATCAACCTATCCACGACGACCGCCCACCGGCATGCAAGGCCGGGCCGGCCATTGTTCGCCTGCCAGGCACCAGCCGGCACAACTGTTGCCTGCGCGCCGCCTGGATCGCCGTGCCGTGTAGCGGCTGCGCCGGTCCAGGCCGGGTAGCCAGCGCGTGCGCGTGTTTGTGCTTCCCGTCCACTTCCACCGATTCCGAGGTCCCTTCATGCGCATCGAGCGGGTTCCCTTTCGCCATATCAGTGCCGCGACGGTTGCCGTAATACTTGCTGCATGCGGACAGAAGCCCGCCGCGCCGCCGCCGAAAACGCTGGAGGTCGGCGTCGTCACCGTCAAGCCGGCCACCGTGCCCGTGACCTCGGAACTGCCGGGCCGCACCAGCGCCTTCCTGGTAGCGCAGGTGCGCGCGCGGGTCGACGGCATCGTGCTGCGCCGCGAGTTCACCGAGGGCGATGAGGTCAAGCTGGGCCAGCGCCTCTACAAGATCGACCCGGCGCCCTACATTGCGGCGCTCAACAATGCCAAGGCCACGCTGGCGAAGGCACAAGCCAACGTGGGCACGCAGAGCGCGCTGGTCCAGCGCTACAAGATCCTGGTGGCGGCCAACGCCGTGAGCAAGCAGGACTACGACAACGCCGTGGCCGCGCTGGGCCAGGCCGTGGCCGACGTAGCATCGGGCAAGGCAGGGGTGGAAACCGCGCAGATCAACCTGGGCTACACCGATGTCGTGTCCCCCATCACCGGGCGCAGCGGCTTGTCGCAGGTCACGCCGGGCGCCTATGTGCAGGCCAGCCAAGCCACGCTGCTGACCACGGTGCAGCAACTGGACCCGGTCTACGTCAACTTGACGCAATCGAGTGTCGAGGGACTGCTGCTGCGCCGCCAGATCCAGGAGGGCCGCCTGCAGACCACGGGCGCCAACGCCGCCAAGGTCACGCTGCTGCTGGAGGACGGGCGGGCCTATCCGCTGCCCGGCAAGCTCCAGTTCACCGACGTGAGCGTGGACCAGAGCACGGGATCCGTGACGGTGCGCGCGATCTTCCCGAACAAGGATCGCGTGCTGCTGCCCGGGATGTTCGTGCGCGCGCGCATCGACGAAGGCGTCAACGACAAGGCCATCGTCGTGCCGCAGATCGGCGTCACGCATGACGCCAAGGGACAGGCCGTGGCGCTGGTCGTCGGCCAGGACAACAAGGTGGCGCAACGACAGATCGTCGCCACGGGCACCTACGGCAGCGGCTGGGTGGTGGACAGCGGCCTGCAGCCGGGCGATCGCGTGATCGTCAACGGCGTGGAAAAAGCCAAACCGGGTATGACGGTCAAGCCGGTCGAAGCCCCGCAACCGGCGCAGCCGGCCTCCGGCGCGCAGGCCATGCCTGGCGCCGGCGCGCCAGCGGCATCGGCGCCGTCCGCAGTATCGGCAGCATCGGCCGCGCAATAACCGGGAGCCAGCTTCATGGCAAAGTTCTTTATCGACCGGCCGATTTTTGCGTGGGTGATCGCGATCATCCTGATGCTTGCCGGCCTCGCCGCGACCACCACGCTGCCCATTGCCCAGTACCCCACGATTGCCCCGCCGGCCGTGCAGATCAGCGCGACCTATCCCGGCGCTTCCGCCAAGACCGTCGAAGACACCGTGACGCAGGTGATCGAGCAGCAGATGAGCGGCCTGGACCACCTGCTGTACCTGTCGTCCACCAGCGACGACTCCGGCACCGCCACCATCACGCTGACCTTCGCCGCCGGCACCAACCCGGACATCGCGCAGGTCCAGGTGCAAAACAAGCTGCAACTGGCCACCCGCTGCTGCCGCAGGCCGTGCAGCAACTGGGCACCAAGGTCACCAAGTCGAGCAGCAGCTTCCACGGTGTCGGCACGGTGACGCTGTTCGGCTCGCAGTACGCCATGCGGATCTGGCTCGACGCCACCAAGCTCAACAATTACGGCCTGACCCCGATCGACATCAGGAGCGCGGTCGCCGCCCAGAACGTGCAGGTCGCCGGCGGCAGCCTGGGCGGCACGCCGTCGGTGCCGGGCCAGATGCTGCAAGCCACCATCACCGAGGCCACGCTGCTGCAAACCCCCGTGCAGTTCGGCAATATCCTGCTCAAGGTGAATACCGACGGCTCGCAGGTGCGCCTGAAGGATGTGGCGCGCATCGAGCTTGGCGGCGAGAACTACAACTTCGACACCAAGTACAACGGCCAGCCGACCGCGGCCTTCGGCATCCAGCTGGCCACCGGCGCCAACGCGCTGGCCACGGCCAAGGCCGTGCGCGCCAAGATGGCCGAGCTGCAGCGTTACGCGCCGCAAGGCGTGGTGGTGGAGTATCCGTACGACATCACGCCGTTCATCACGCTGTCGATCGAGGAGGTGGTCAAGACGCTGATCGAGGGCATCGTGCTGGTGTTCCTGGTGATGTACCTGTTCCTGCAAAACCTGCGCGCCACGCTGATTCCGACCATCGCGGTGCCGGTGGTGCTGCTGGGCACGTTCGCGGTGATGTCGGTGGTTGGATTCTCGATCAACACGTTGTCGATGTTCGGCATGGTGCTGGCCATCGGCCTGCTGGTGGACGATGCGATCGTGGTGGTGGAAAACGTCGAGCGGGTGATGGCCGAGGAAGGCTTGTCGCCGCGCGACGCCACGCGCAAGGCCATGGAGCAGATCACCGGCGCGCTGGTGGGCGTAGCGCTGGTGCTCTCGGCGGTGTTCGTGCCGGTGGCGTTCTCGGGCGGCTCCGTGGGCGCGATCTACCGGCAGTTCTCGCTGACCATCGTGGCCGCCATGGTGTTGTCCGTGCTGGTCGCCCTGATCCTGACGCCTGCGTTGTGCGCCAGCCTGCTCGAGCCGATCCCGAAAGGCCATCACGACGAAAAGACCGGCTTCTTTGGCTGGTTCAACCGCACCTTCGCCAGGAGCCAGCAGAAGTACCACGGCGGGGTGGTGCACGTGATCCGGCGCTCGGGGCGCTGGCTGGTCCTCTACTTGATGGTGATCCTGGTGGTCGGCTTCCTGTTCGTGCGGCTGCCGAAATCCTTCCTGCCCGAAGAAGACCAGGGCACGATGTTCGTGCTGGTGCAGGCGCCCGTGGGCTCCACGCAGGAGCGCACCGCCAAGGTGCTGCTGGACGTGCAGAACTACTTGCTGGACAGCGAGAAAGACTCGGTGGAGGCGGTGCTCACGGTCAACGGCTTCAGCTTTGCCGGGCGCGGCCAGAACTCGGGGCTGGTGTTCGTGCGGCTGAAGGACTTCACCAAGCGGGAATCCTCGAACCTGAAAGCGCCCGCCCTGGTCGGCCGGATCTTCGGGCACTTCGCCGGGTACAAGGACGCCAACATCTTCCCGTTGAACCCACCCTCGATCCCCGAGCTCGGCACGGCCGCGGGCTTTGACTTCGAGCTGCAGGACCGCGCCGGCGTGAGCCATGAGAAGCTGATGCAGGCGCGCAACATGCTGCTGGGCATGGCGGCAAAAGACCCGCTGCTGGCGCAGGTGCGCCCTAACGGCCTGAACGACACGCCGCAGTTCAAGGTCAACATCGACCGCGAAAAAGCCGACGCGCTGGGCGTTAGCGCCGCCGACATCGACCAGACTTTCTCGACCGCCTGGGCATCGCTATACATCAACAACTTCCTCGATACCGACAACCGGATCAAGAAGGTCTACGTGCAGGGCGAACCGAAGTTCCGCATGAACCCGGAAGACCTGAACACCTGGTACGTGCGCAATGCGGCTGGCACGATGGTGCCGTTCGGTGCCTTCGGCTCGGGGGCGTGGATCTACGGCTCCCCCAAGCTCGAGCGCTTCAACGGCATCCCGGCGGTCGAGATCCAGGGCTCGGCGGCAGCCGGCAAATCGACCGGCCAGGCGATGAACGCCATGGAGGCCATCGCGGCGAAGCTGCCCGAGGGCATCGGCTACGAATGGACCGGCTTGTCATACCAGGAGCGCCAGTCCGGCTCACAGGCGCCGCTGCTCTACGGCATCTCGATCCTCGTCGTGTTCCTTTGCCTGGCCGCGCTGTATGAGAGCTGGTCGATCCCGTTCTCGGTGATCATGGTGGTGCCGCTGGGCATTCTGGGCGCGCTGCTGGCCGCCACCCTGCGCGGGCTGGAGAACGACGTCTTCTTCCAGGTCGGCCTGCTGACCACGGTGGGGCTGTCGGCGAAGAACGCCATCCTGATCGTGGAGTTCGCGCGCGACCTGCGCGACCAGGGCATGAGCACCATCGACGCGGCGGTGGAGGCGGCACGCCTGCGCTTGCGCCCGATCCTGATGACATCGCTGGCCTTCATCCTTGGCGTGATGCCGCTGGCGCTCAGCAATGGCGCTGGCGCCGGCAGCCAGCATGCGATCGGCACCGGGGTGATCGGCGGGATGCTGACCGCCACCTTCCTGGCGATCTTCATGATCCCGATGTTCTTCGTCGTGATCGGCAAGTTCAGCAAGACCAAGAAGAAGCCCGGAAGTCCGCCCCAGACCGCACCCGCGCCGGCAGGCCCCACGGACGGCGGCGATGAAGGTAGCACCGGCACGCCTGGTCAAGGACATTGAGATGCCCAGACTCGCATTGATCGCCACCGCCGCGGCCATGCTGGCCGCCGGCTGCACGCTCCAGCCGCGCTACGAGCGCCCCGCCGCGCCCGTTGCCCCCGCCTTCCCGGCCGGTGGCGTCTACGACAAGCAGCCGGAGCCCGCCAGCGGCGCGGCCAGCGCGCCCGCGCCCGAGATCGGCTGGCGGGACTTCTTTGCCGACGCGCGCCTGCAGCGCCTGCTGGAACTCGCGCTCAAGAACAACCGCGACCTGCGCGTGTCGGTGCTGAACATGGAAGCGGCGCGCGCGCAGTACCAGATCAGCCGCGCCGGCCTGTTCCCGGTCGTCAACGGGGTGGCCTCGCAGACCCGCTCGCGCACGCCGGAGAACCTGTCTTTCCTTGGCAAGACCATCTCAGGCGAGTACTCGGTCGGCCTCAACGTGTCGTGGGAAATCGACTTCTTCGGCCGCATCCGCAGCTTGAGCGACCAGGCCCTCGCGCAGTTCCTGTCGCTGGCGGAAAGCCGCAGGGCGGCGGAGCTGGCCTTGCTGTCGTCGGTGGCGGACCAGTACCTCACCATGCTCAGCTACGACGACGCGCTGGCCGTCACGCGCGGCACGCTGGTGACGGCCGAGGAGTCGTTGCGTATCACCAGCCTGCAGTTTGACGTCGGCACGGGCTCGGAGCTGGCCTTGCGCCAGGCCGAGGGTGTGGTCGAGCAGGCGCGCGCCAACCTGGAAACGGAAAGCCGGTTGCGTGCGCAGTCCGAGAATGCGCTGGTGCTGCTGGTGGGCGAGCCGCTGCCGGACGACCTGCCGCCTGGCCTGCCGCTCAACGGCCAGGCCTTGCTGGCCGACATCCCAGCGGGCCTGCCCTCCGACCTGCTGATCCGGCGCCCGGACATCGCCGCCGCGGAGCAATCGCTGCGGGCTGCGAACGCCAACATCGGCGCGGCGCGCGCGGCGTTTTTCCCGCGGGTGACGCTCACCGGCAGCGCGGGCACGCTGTCGCCCACGCTGGGCGGCTTGTTCAAGCCGGGCTCCGGCGCCTGGTCGTTCGCGCCGCAGATCACCCTGCCGATCTTCCAGGGCGGCGCCAATGTCGCCGCGCTGGACCTGGCCCAGGTGCAAAAGCGCATCGAGATCGCCGTCTACGAGAAAGCCATCCAGACCGCCTTTCGCGAAGTGTCGGATGGCCTGGCGGCGCGCGGCACCTATGACAACCAGATCAAGGCGCTCGAGCGCTTCACCGGCTCGCAGGAGCGGCGGCTGGTGCTGTCGGACCTGCGCTTTCGCAACGGGGTGGACAGCTACCTGAGCGTGCTGACCGCGCAGAACGACCTCTATAGTGCGCAGTTGCTGCTGATCAACGCCCGGCTGCAACGGTTGATCAACCTGGTCGATCTCTACCAGTTCCTCGGCGGCGGATGGATCGAGCGCGCGGGCGACACGCCCCGCCCAGCGGACGCGCCGGTCGACTACAGCGCGAACGCGCCGGGCCCGGCGGCCGCGCCGTAGCCTGTCCGCTATGCCAGCCGCTGGCAGCTATACGCCTCGGTCCGGTAAGGGAACGCCACGCTGGCCTTGCCGGCCAGCGCCGGGCTGCCATCGATCACGGCAAGCAGCCGGGCGCGCACCGCGTCCTGCTCCGCGGCCGGCAGCGAGGCAATGAAGCTGACCGACATCACCCGGTCCACGATCACCTGCTGCGCGGGGCCAATGTGCTCGTAAGGCAGGCTGGCCAGCGCCAGCTCGCCGAACCCGCTGCCCGGAAAGACCGCCTTCCAGTCGCCCTTGTAGAAGCGCGGCGCATCGCCCTCGAACGGGGTCATGATGGCGGTCAGCTGCGCCACCCAGTCGACCGATTCGTCGCGCACGTTCCACACCAGGCCAAGCTTGCCGCCCGGGCGCAGCACACGGCCGATCTCGGCCATGGCGGCGGCATTGGCAAACCAGTGGAACGCCTGCGCGCAGACCACCGCGTCGACGCTGGCGTCGGGCAGCGGGATGGCCTCGGCCGTGCCTTCCAGCGCCTGCACGGCGGGCAGCGCGGCGCTGAGCTGGGCCCGCATCGCCGCCACCGGTTCCACCGCGATCACGCTGGCGCCGGTGGCCAGCAGCAGGCGGCTGAACTTGCCGGTGCCGGCGCCCAGGTCCAGCACCGTATTGCCGCGCTGCAGGCCGAGCTCGGTTGTCAGCCAGGCGCCAAGCGCGCTCGGATAGTCGGGACGCCCGCGGGCGTAGGTATCGGCCTGGCTGGAGAAGCCCTGGGCAGCGGCGTGGTGGATGTCGGTCATGGTTGCGTCTCTCTGTTGTGCGTTGGACAGGCGCTCCGGAGCCAGCCCATCGCCGCAGCGGCGCCGGGCGTGGGGGAAGTGGAACTAGAACGAAGGCACCGGGTTCTCGCCCTGGCTGACCAGGTACTTGCCGTCCTGGAAGCGATAGCGCACCACCGCATCCAGCGATTTGCGCCGCGGCTTGCCCGCGCCGCCCGGGACTTTGACCTCCTGGCCCTGGAACGTCACGGTCAGGTCGCCCGGCGTGTCCGCGCCAAGGGCGAATGCCGGCTTGCCTTCTACCGCGTAGCAGACCTGCTCGCCGGCATCCTGGCTATCCGTGCCGCGCCGAGGGAACGCATCGGCCTTGCCTGACAGCGCCTCGTCGAGTCCGTGGCCGATATCTTTGCGATCGACGACTCGCCGAGCGAGCCTTCCCCACCTGAGAAGTCGTAGCCGTCGACACGCCGGCTGAGCTGCCAGCCGCCAGGGCTTTCGCCACTGGCCATGGCATCGCGCGTAAAGAAGTACGCGCCCAGCCAGGCACCCGCCACGTGGCTATTGTTGCGCGTGCCACCTTCATCCACCACCATGCCCTCGGTCAGCATCACCGCATGGGTGTCGTCCAGCCGGATCACCTGGATCGGCTTGACATCGATGGTGCCCTCCACCAGCGGCGCCTCGCCCGTGCCCTTGTAGTCCGGGTCCGGCAACGCGGCGCGCACCACGCGGCCTTTGTCGTCGTCGCGCCAGGCGGGAAAGGCCAGCAGGATCAACGCCTCGCGCTTGAGGGTGTCGGCCTGCGCAACCGCTGCCGAAGCCGGTGCGGCCTGCGCGGACGAAGCGCCAGCCGGCGCGGGCGAGGCGTCATGCCGCGAGCAGGCGGACAAGCCGAGGCAAAGCGCCAGGGCCGGCGCCAGCATCCGCCTGGCAATACGTCGGGAATCCGCACAGGTGGCACGAAGCAAGCAAAGAGTCATGTTGACGGCGGGCGCAATGGCCGCGGCTGCACGGCCAGGAATGGGGAGGCAAAGCGAGAAACGGGAACCGCGGGGAATGGCCACGCGGATGCCGCGCACCGCACTATCCGCGAGCCGGTCCACGCCGTCAAGGTGGGCGGGCTGCAATCCGGGTCTTCAAGCCGGGGCTTGGGGCGCAGAGGCAGAAGCCATGGCCGCCTCGAGCGCGGGCAGGTTGCCCTCGCCGAAGCCATGGTAGTTGTCGCGTTGGACGATTTCGAAGAAGAACTCGCCGGCCTCGCGGCGGGCAAAGGCTTGCAGGAAGGCTTCGCGCGTGCCGTCGTCGCGCAGCGCCCCGTCCACCAGGATGCCATAGCGCCGCAAGGCTGCTAGATCCAGCCCGTGTCCCGGCACGCGCGCGTCCACGGTGTCGTAGTAGGCCGCGGGCGGCTCGACGAAGCGCACGCCGTTGCGCGCCAGCGCGGCTGCGCTGGCCACCAGGTCGTCGGTCGCCAGCGCAATGTGCTGGATGCCCTCGCCGTGATGCCCTGACAGGTAGTGCTCCATCTGGTCGTGGCGTTGCGTGCCTTTCTCGTAGATCGGGATGCGAATCAGGCCGCAGGGCGAGAGCAGCACGCGGGAATCGCTCGCAACATGCCAGCCGGCATTGACCTCATGGATTTCCCGAAAGCCCAGCACCTTGCGATAAAAATCGAGCCATTCTTCCAGATGCCCGGGATCGACCGCCTGCGTCACGTGATCCACGCGGGCCAGGCCGGCGCCCGAAGGTGGCGCGGCAGTATCCGTGCCGGCATGCGCCAGCGAGCGGAAATCGACGTCGTAGATGGAGATGTCGCCCACGTCGCCAGGGCGCCCCTCCTTGCCGCGCCAGCGGTCGATAAAGTAGATGATGGAGCGGCCGATGCCCTGGATAGCCGGAATGTTCAACTCCATGGGGCCAACCGTGCCGGCCTCGAACGGCCACGCACCGGCCTCGACCGCGCGCGCGAACGCCGTTGCGGCATCGTTCACGCGGATGCCGACCGCGCAGATCGAGAGGCCATATTCGGAGGCATAGCGGGTGGCGAAGGAATCCGGCTCCGCGTCGACGATGAAATTCATCTCGCCCTGGCGGAACAGCTTCACGTCCTTGTGCCGGTGCTGGGCAATGGCATGAAAGCCGAAACGCTCGAAGGTACGCCCAAGCGCTGCGGGATCGGGGGACGCAAATTCGACGAACTCATAACCCATGATGCCCAGCGGATTCTCCCAAGGCTGGAAATCGTCGGTGCGCGACGAAAAAACGTCTGCCGGTCGGCTCATGTCTGCTCCTTTTTATGTGGTCCGTGGTGGCTGCGGGTGTTAGCCATCATAGCAAGGGCCTTGGCTTCGCTCTAGCCCGGGCGCCGTGCCCCCCCCGCACCGCCGTGCCGGGGTGGGCACGGCGGCAGCCGAAGCCTAGCCGGCGTCCCGCGTGCCAACAATGGCAGCGCCCAGGCCTGCCACGCTATTCGTGCGCGAGCGCACGATGAACGCACAAATCAAGGGTAAACCCTGATTTTCGGTGGCGCCCCGCTTGAGGAGCCTCATCCACGGGCAAACCCGAATTTCACACCATAAGCGCGCATATACGTGCGATTATCGCGCATGATGCGGCTTGAATCTCTTGGTTCGCATCACGTCACCCCCTAAGCTTGCGCTAACCACAGCGCTTCCGCCTCGCGGGATAGACGGCAACACGGACCCCAGACCCCACCATGATCGACGGCAAGACCACCCTCATCGCGCACATCGGCTACCCCACCGAGTCCTTCAAGGCGCCAATGATCTACAACCCCTGGTTTGCACAGCGCGGCATCAATGCCGTGGTGGTGCCCATGGGACTGAAAGCCGAGCACTTCGCCGACGGCTTTCGCGCGCTGTTCCGGCTGACCAACCTGCGCGGCGCGCTCATCACCATGCCGCACAAGGTCTCCACCATGGCACTGGTGGACGCGCTCACCCCGACAGCCCGCATCGCCGGCGCCTGCAACGCGGTACTGCTGCGCGATGACGGCACCTTGCTCGGCGATCAGTTCGATGGCGCGGGCTTCGTGCGCGGCATCCAGCGCAAAGGCTGCCAGTTGGAGGGCGCGTGGGTTCGGCCATCGCCGCGTCGCTGGCCGGCGCCGGCGTGACGCGGCTAGGCCTGTTCGATGCGCGCGACGCGTCGGCGCAGGCATTGGCCGCGCGGCTGCAGGCGCACTACCCGCAATTGCAGGTAAGCACAGGCTCGAACGATCCCGCCGGCTACCAGTTGGTGGTCAACGCCACGCCGCTGGGCATGAACGAGGCCGACCCCCTGCCCTTCGATGTCAGCCGCATCGACCCGCAAGCCTGGGTGGGCGAGGTCGTGATGAAGACGGAGTACACGCCCCTGCTGCGCGCGGCGTTGGAGCGCGGCTGCCAGGTCCAGGTGGGCACGGACATGTTGTTCGAGATGATTCCCGCCTATCTCGAATTCTTTGGCTTTGGCACGGCCACGGCCGAAGAGCTGCGCGCCGTCGCCAGGCTCGCATACTGAACACAGCATCGGGACGATTGAAAAGCCCGCGCTCCACGCGAAGCCGGATCTGCGTTGCCGTGCGCCTCTCTCCCGCGTGCGGGAGAGAGGCTGGGCGCTCGTTACACCTGCGTGCGAGACAACACCACGGGCTTCGCTTCAAGGGGCTCCTGGCTAATCCCCCCTACCCCTACCCTCTCGCCCCTGACGGGCCTGAAGGGAGGGAGAGACAGCCAAGCCGCCGTCACGGCGCGCGGCTTTGGCCTGTGCATCAGGTTTGTCGGCGGTCTGAGCCAGGTACAAGCCTGGCTGTTTTGCCGTCTGACAAGCACCGCGTTATCTGGCCGGCGCGCCCGCCAGTTTCGCGGCGATGAACTGCAGCGCCAGCCCGTACCCCTGGGTGCCGAAACCCGCCATCACCGCCTCCGCGATATCCGACAGGTAGGAGTGGTGGCGGAACGCCTCGCGCTTGTGGACGTTCGAGATATGCACCTCGACGAAGGGGATGGCAACGCCGGCAAAGGCGTCGCGGATCGCCACGCTGGTGTGGGTGAACGCGCCCGGATTGATCAGGATAAAGCTGACACCCTCGGTGCGCGCCGCGTGGATGCGATCGACGATGGCACCCTCTCCAGCTGGACGGCCTGCAGCCGCAGGTCGGCCTCGACATCGGCGAGCGTGGTCGAGCCGTAGATCTGCGGCTCGCGCGTGCCCAGCAGGTTCAGGTTGGGCCCGCGCTGCGCGCAGCTTTGGCGATGGCTTCAGTCAGGCGCAGATTCTGCAGCCCGTCGTGCACGGTGACAAGGGGCACGGCGGCGCCGCGGATCACGTCGCAGAAATGCGCGAGCTGGCCTGGAAAGGCTTGAACCCACAAGCGGTCCTGGTCGTGCGCATAGGTCTTGAGCCACATGGGCTCAACGTCACCTTTCTGATAGCGCAGACAACCCCAGCGAGGCCACCGCGCCCCTTGAACGGGCTCCGGATCCGGTCGCTCTTTGCAACGGATCGGGTGCCATCCCGCTGGTAGAAACCCGGCTTTTGGGCGTGCACCGCGCAATCTGCGCGAATAGCGCGCAAATTGCGCGAATTTGCCTTGTCTGCGGTCGAGGGATCGCTTAATTTCCAGGCAACAATGACTGGAGACGAAATTGGCTACAACCCTCAATGACCGTGACCTACACGGCAAGCGCCAAACCAAGAAGGCGACCGCGAGCGGCTGGATCGGCTCGGCACTCGAATACTACGATTTCTTCATCTATGCGACGGCGGCGTCGCTGATCTTCCCCCAGATCTTCTTCCCCTCGGGCAACCCCAAGGTCGCCATCGTTGCTTCGCTGGCAACCTACGGTGTCGGCTATATCGCCCGGCCCATCGGCGCCCTCTTCCTGGGCCACTGGGGCGACACCCACGGGCGCAAGAACGTGCTGGTGCTGTGCATGTTCCTGATGGGCTTCTCGACCGTCGCAGTCGGCCTGCTGCCGACCTACGGCCAGGTCGGCATGCTCGCCCCGGTGCTCCTGGTTATCCTTCGCCTGATCCAGGGCTTCGCGGTCGCCGGTGAAATCTCCGGCGCCAGCTCGATGATCCTGGAGCACGCGCCGTTCGGGCGCCGCGGCTACTACGCCAGCTTCACGCTCCAGGGCGTGCAGGCCGGCCAGATCCTGGCCGCCGCGGTCTTCCTGCCGCTTGCGTACTACATGCCGTCGGACGCGTTCAATGCCTGGGGCTGGCGCATTCCCTTCCTGCTGAGCGCCTTCGTGCTGGTGGCCGGCTTCGTCATCCGCCGTGAAGTCTCCGAGACGCCAGCGTTTGCCAAGGAAGCCAAGGCTGGCGAAGTGGTGCGTTCGCCCATCATCGAAGCCTTCAAGTTCAGCTGGCGCGACATGATCCGCGTGGTGTGCATGGCCCTGATGAACGTGATCCCGGTGGTGGCCACAATCTTCGGCGCGGCCTATGCGGTGCAGCCGGCGTACGGCATCGGCTTCGACAAGAGCCTTTACCTGTGGATTCCGGTGGCAGGCAATATCCTCGCGGTGCTGGTCATTCCGATTGTCGGCAACCTGTCCGACAAGATCGGCCGCAAGCCGCCGATCGTCGTCGGCGCGCTTGGCTCGGGGTTGTTGTCCTTCGTCTACCTCTACGCCATCAGCATCCATAACGTGCCGCTTGCCATCGTGGCATCGCTGCTGATGTGGGGCATCGCCTACCAAGGCTATAACGCGATTTTCCCGAGCTTCTACCCCGAGCTGTTCCCGACGCGCTCCCGCGTCTCGGCCATGGCCATCGCGCAGAATATCGGCACCGCCGTCACCGCCTTGCTTCCCGCGCTGTTCGCCACCGTGGCGCCTCCGGGATCGGCCAATATCCCGCTGACGGTCGGCGCGATCACCTTCGCCGTGACGATCGTTGCGGCCCTGGCGGCCCTGAGTGCCCGGGAAACCCACCGCATCCGCATGAGCGAACTCGGCGAGCCCAACGCCGTTCCCATGGACAAGCAGGACTACGACCGGCTGCGCGCCGAGGCCATGGGCGAGGCAAAGCTGGCCCGCGCGGCCACCTGAACGCAGCACGGCCTGGCTAGAGCGCAAAGAGCGCCGGTCCGCGGCGGACCAGCGCTCTCTGAAGCCAGGTTCTCCCGCCGTCGCCCGTCACCCGTCACCTGCTTTCACCTGATGTCGGTGCGATCGCACGCACCCAAGGGGTGCCCATTTCCCCGAAAGCGCTGAAACACAAAAGCACGATTGAATGACGAGGCCCGTGCTTTAAAAAAAATCAATATCCATATTGAAATCCACATGAAAAGTATCTGGAGGAGTATCGACATGAACAAGAAAGCCGCCGCCCTGCTCGTTCTCGGGAGCGCCGCCCTGCCTGCATTCGCCCAGCAATCCGGCGTCACCCTGTATGGCCTCATCGACACCACCATCCGCTACGCCACCCACGCGAACGCCGCCGGCAACAGCAAGTGGGAAATGACCGATGGCGAACTCACCGGCAGCCGCTGGGGCCTGCGCGGCACCGAAGACCTCGGCAACAACCTGAAGGCCTTTTACATCCTCGAATCGGGTTTCAGCCCGGATACCGGCAGCAGCCAGCAAGGCGGCCGCCTGTTCGGGCGCACCGCGGTGATCGGCCTGGACGGCGATCTCGGCAAACTTGCGCTGGGCCGGCAATACACGCTCGCCCACGAAATCCTGTCCTCCTACGAGGCCATGGCCTTCGCCAACAACTCCATCGTCGGCTACCAGGGCGGCAACTACACCGGACTGCGCTACGACAACACCATCAAGTACATCAAGTCCTTCGGCGCGCTGCAGGCGGCGGCGGCCTATACCTTCGGCGAGGTGGCGGGCAGCATCAAGGCCAGCAACGCGGCCGCGGGCTCGCTGGTGTACAGCAGCGGCCCCATCGAAGTGGGCACCGTCTACCAGGTCACGCACGATGTCTCCTCCGCCTTCTTCGGCGCCGTGCCGGCCGCGCAGGCCAGCAAGCAAACCGTGTGGGGCCTGGGGGGTACCTGGAAGGCTTCGCGCGCGCAGTATTACCTGGGCTATACCAACAACCGCCTGGATGTGGCCGACTACCGCAACAACGTAGGTTATATCGGCACGCGCGTGAACATCACCGAGGCCTTCAGCTTTATCGGGACCTTCCAGTACGACTGGCTCAAGCATGCCGGCGAGAGCGGCAAGCGCATGACCACCGCGGGCATGCTGGACTACAACTTCAGCAAGCGTACCGACGTCTATGTGGCAGTGGATTACACCCACCTGAGCGGCGCCTGGATCCCGCTGAACAGCTCCCCGAACTTCAACAACAGCGGCAATATGTTCGGCAACACGACCCGGCTGGGCTTCATGGCCGGCCTGCGCCATAAATTCTGAGGCGCGTAGCCAGACATAAGCAGGCAAGCAGATAAACAGACAAGAATACAGACAAGAATACCGACAAGACTCGCATGTTCGATATCCTGGCGATCATCGCGCCAATCTACATCCTCATCCTGATCGGATTCGCGACGACCCGCGCCGGGCTGTTTGCCAAGGCCGACATGCGCGTCTTCGGGAAATTCGTGATCAACCTGGCATTGCCGGCGCTGCTATTTCGCGCGCTGTCGCAACGCCAGGTTGGCGAGATTCTCAACGTCAGCTACCTGCTTGCCTACTGCGTTGGATCATGGGCGGTGATCGGCCTGGGTTATGCCTGGTGCCGGCACGTCAGCCGGCTGAATCCGGCTACCAGCGCGTTCTATGCGATGGGCATGTCGTGTTCGAACAGCGGCTTCATCGGCTATCCCATCGTCCTGTTGACGCTGGCGCCGGTGGCGGGCGTTTCGCTCGCGCTCAACATGACGGTGGAAAACCTGCTGGTGATTCCCTTCCTGCTCTTCATGGCGGAGCGTAAACAGGGCGGCGCCGGCCAGTGGCAAGCGTTGGGCAAAGCGCTGGCCCGGCTGATCTGCAACCCGCTGATCCTTGGCTTGCTCGCGGGGCTCGCGGTGTCGGTGCTTGGCTTGACAGTGCCCGCGCCGGTCACGCGCACCGTCGATACGCTGGCAACCGCCTGCAGTGCGCTCTCCCTCTTTGTCATCGGCGGAACGCTGGTCGGACTGCCCATGGGTGGGCTCGGCTCGCGCATCGCGCCGATTGTCGTGGGCAAGCTGGTGCTGCATCCGTTGTGCGTTTTCCTGGCGATCACGACGCTGCCGATGCTCGGGCTGCCCGCGATCGATCGCTCGCTTGGCGCGGCGGCCGTGCTGATGGCGGCCATGCCCATGATGGGCATCTACGCCACCCTGGGCCAGGCCTACGGGCAGGAAGATTTCAGCGCGGTGACCTTGCTGATCACAACCATCGCTTCGTTCTTCACGCTGAGCGCCTTGCTCTTTTTGCTTGGCGCCTTTCACGCGCTCCCCTGACACGCTTGCCGGGCGCAGTGGCGCCGGTCGGGCCAGCGAGCGTCAGAGCACCCGCATGATCGAGATCGCGGTGTCCTGCAGCACTTGCAGCACGCGCTCCAGCGCCTGCTCGGCGGTCTCGGTGCCGATCTGCATATTGACGCTGAGCGCGGCGATCACCTTGCCGTGACGGTCCCGCAGCGGCACGGCCACCCCCCGCACGCCGATCTGCAACTGTTGCTCGACCAGCGCATAGCCCTGGGCGCCGGCCTTCCTGACCTCCGTGAACAGGCGGTCGTGCTGCATGATGGTGTAAGGCGTGTAGGGCGTGAGCACGCAGTCCTCCAGCCAGGCCTTGACTTTATCCTCCGGCTCCGAGGCCAGCATCATCACGCCGGCCGACGCCAGTGGCGCCGGCACGCGCGCGCCCAGCACGAAGCCGGTACTCATGACCCGGCTGGTGCCGGTCCGGCAGATGAACACCAGCTCCCAGTCATCCAGCACGCTCAGGTAAGCCGGCTCGCCAACCGCGGCGGTGATCTGCTGCAGGAAAGGCTGCACCGTGCGCGGCAAACGGGCGGAGTCGAAATAGGACCAGCCCACTTTCAGCACGCGCGGGCTAAGGCTAAACCGCGTGCCGTCGCTGGTGGTGTAGCCAAGGTGCTCCAGCGTCAACAGGTAGCGCCGCGCCGCGGTGCGCGTCAGGCCCGTCAGCTGGGCCGCCTGCGTGGGCGTCAGGCGCGGATGGTCGTTATCAAACGCCTCCAGGATCGCCAGGCCCTTCTCCAGCCCGGCAATCCAGTCGCGCCGGCTCAATGGTTCTTTATCCATAGTGGAAACCCTAGTCCCGAGCGACAGTCGCTCGCATTGGCGCGATTATCGCACGTCTACGCGCGGATTGCGCTTGTTGCGGTGCGCAAACGGTCCTAACCTTGCTCTACACGAAGCGCGCGCTCGTCCGGACCATCGCCAAGCCCCACCCGCGCGCCCGGCGGCGCGGCAGTGCGAGGCGCGCGCATCCGCCTCCCCCTACCCAACCGATCACCCGAAGCATGCACGCAGGATTTGACATGGAACCCGCAGCCTGGCGCCACCCGAAATCGATCGCCACCGTATCGCTCTCCGGCACCTTGCCGGAAAAACTGGAAGCAGCCGCGGCGGCCGGATTCGACGGCGTCGAGATCTTCGAGAACGATCTGCTGAATTTCGACGGCTCCCCCGCCGACGTGCGCCGTATCGCGGCCGATCTCGGACTGGCTATTCCCCTGTATCAGCCCTTCCGCGATTTCGAGGCCATGCCCGACGCGTTGCGCACCCGTAATATGGCGCGCGCGGAGCGCAAGTTCGACGTGATGGAGGAGCTGGGTGCGCCTATGGTGCTGGTCTGCAGCAATGTGCAGGGCATCGCCATCGACGATCCCGCTCGCGCCGCCGCCGACCTGCGCGCCATGGCCGAGGCCGCTGAGAAGCGCGGCCTCCTGGTAGGCTTCGAGGCGCTGGCCTGGGCGCGCCACACCAAGCTGTGGCGCCAAGCGTGGGAGATCGTGCGGCAGGCGGACCACCCCGCGCTCGGCCTGATCCTGGACAGCTTCCACACCCTCTCGCTGGGCGATACGCTGGAAGGCATCGACGCGGTGCCGGCGGAGAAACTGTTCTTCGTGCAACTGGCCGATGCGCCCAGGATGAGCATGGATGTGCTGTCGTGGAGCCGGCACTACCGCAACTTCCCCGGCCAGGGCGATCTTGCCGTCACCGAATTCGCGCGCGCGGCCATTGGCGCGGGCTATCGCGGGCCGCTCTCGCTGGAGATCTTCAACGACGAGTTCCGCGCGGCGCCCGCGCGGCTGACCGCGCAGGACGGGCTGCGCTCGCTGATCTGGCTCGAGTCCGAGGCCGGTGGTCCCGCCCTGCCAGCGGCGCCGGATTTCGGCGGCATCGACTTCCTGGAGTTCGCGGTGGACTACGTGGCCGGGCGCGAGCTCGGTGAGCGCCTGCGTTCGCTGGGCTTCGTCCGCGCCGGGCGCCACCGTTCCAAGGCAGTGGACCTGTACCGCCAGGGCAGCGTCAATATCATCCTCAATGCCGAGCAGGACAGCGCCGCCGCCGAGCATTTCCAGCTGCACGGGCCATCCGTCTGTGCGCTGGGGCTGAAGGTGGACGACGCCCAGCGCGCCATCGCCCGCGCCCGTGCCCTGCTATGCAAGGAATGGCGCGAACGCATCGGCCCGGACGAGCGCAGCATCCCCGCGGTGCGCGCGCCGGACGGCATGCTGTTCTACCTGATCGACGAACAGGGCTCCGGCCGCAGTATCTACGAGAGCGATTTCCTGTTGGACGATTGCAGCGCCCACGGCACCGGCGTCGGCCTCACGGCCATCGACCATATCGCCCAGGCCCTGCCCCCGCACCGGCTCGACAGCTTCGTGCTGTTCTACAAGACGGTGTTCGGCCTGCAGGCGGAGGCGCTCCATGAAATCGCCGATCCCTATGGCCTGGTGAAGAGCCGCGCCATGGTCAGTCCCGGGCAAAACATACGGATTCCGCTCAACGTCTCGGAAAGCAGTGGTTCGTCACCGCCTATGCCGGCTCGGGCATCCACCATATCGCCTTGCGTACGCCCGACCTGAGCGCAACGCTGGCGCAGATCGTTCCGGCCGAAGCCGCCATGCTCCATGTGCCCGACAACTACTACGACGATGTCGGCGCGCGCCTCGGGCTGGACGACGCGCTGCTGGCACGCCTGCGGCGCCATCAGCTGCTGTACGACAAGGATGCCGGCGGTGAATTCCTGCATGCCTACACCGAGCCGTTTCACGACCGTTTCTTCTTCGAACTGGTGCAGCGCGACGGCTATCTCGGCTTTGGTGCGGCCAACGCCTCGCTGCGCATGGCGGCGCAAGCCCTCGCCAGCCGCAGCCGTCCGCTGCGGCCGGCCTGAGGCTGGCCACGCGCGCCGTTCATTCATTGGCATATTGAAACTGGAACTGGAGTTTCCCATGCAAGATCCCTGCATCATCTCAGTCGCCATCACCGGCTCGGTACCCCGCAAGAAGGACAACCCCGCCATCCCGATCTCGGTCGGCGAGCAGATCGAGAGCACCCACGAGAGCTTCGAGGCAGGCGCCACGCTGGTGCATCTGCACGTGCGCGACGAGGCCGGGAATTCCAGCTCGGATCCCGCACGCTTCGCCGAACTGCAGGAAGGCATCCGCAAGCATTGCCCAGGCATGATCGTGCAGTTCTCCACCGGCGGGCGCGGGCGGGCCATGGAGCAGCGCGGTGCCATGCTCGACCTGCGCCCGGACATGGCCTCGCTGGCCACGGGTTCGGTCAACTTCCCCACCACCGTCTACGAGAACCCACCCGAGTTCGTGCGCGCGCTGGCCAAGGCGATGCGCGATTACGACATCAAGCCCGAGATCGAGATCTTCGACCTGGCGATGCTCTACAACACGGCGGACCTGGTCAAGGAGGGCTTGCTGCTGGCGCCGGCGCACGTGCAATTTGTGCTCGGCATCAAGAATGCGCTGCCGGCGCGCAAGGAAATCCTCGAATTCCAGGTAGCGCAACTGGCCAAGGTACTGCCCGGCGCGACCTGGACCGCGGCGGGCATCGGCCGGCACCAGTTGGAGGTCAATCACTGGACGCTCCAGCTCGGCGGCCACTGCCGCACGGGCCTGGAAGACAATGTGCGCTGGGACAAGGACACGCTGGCCGCCAGCAACGCCCAGCTGGTTGGCCGGGTGGCGGCGCTATGCGCGCAGTACGGCCGCGCCGTGGCCACGCCGGAAGAGGCGCGCCGGTTGCTCGGCCTGGCATGAGCGTTTTGGCATCCGCAGCCGGCAATCCCGCCGCCGCCCCGTTTTGATCGCCGCGCATCTCGTGCTACCGTAGAGTAGACCGGATCCGGAGCCGAAAACGGCTCAACGCAAACTTGGATTTCGATAATCTCTTCTTCGTGGGCTTCATGGGAGCCGGCAAGACCACCATCGGCAGGACGGTGGCGCGCCGGCTCGGGCTGCCTTTTTTCGATTCCGACCACGAAATCGAGGCGCGTTGCGGCGTGCGGATACCCACTATCTTCGAGCTGGAAGGCGAGGAAGGCTTTCGCGAGCGCGAGACCCGGGTGCTGGACGAGCTCAGCCAGCGCAGTGGCATCGTAATGGCCACCGGCGGCGGCGCCGTGCTGCGCCCGGAAAACCGCGAGATGCTGCGATCGCGCGGCTGCGTGATCTACCTGTGCGCCTCGCCCGCCGAGCTGTGGCACCGCACGCGGCGCAACCGCAACCGCCCTTTGCTGCAGGTCGCCAACCCGCGCGCCACGCTCGAGGCGCTGTTCCAGGTGCGCGACCCGCTGTATCGCGAGACCGCGCACCTGATCATGCCCCCGCATGGCGACAGCGTGGCGAATGCCGCCGGCCGCGTGCTGGAGCGCCTCGGGTTAAGCGAGCGGGTTTTGCCGCCTGCGCTCGATCCCTGAGCCCGCCCGGCGCCGCGTGCCGGTAACGGCACTATTCCCCGTCGCCGCCGACCTCAGTGGTGCATGCCCCAGCGACGCACGGTCACACGCTCCAGGGTCTTGAACACCAGGTTCTCCACCAGCAGCCCGATCAGGATCACCATGGCCAGGCCGGCGAAGACGCGGTCGGTGTACAGCTCATTGCGGTTCTGAAAGATATACCAGCCCAGCCCGCCCTTGCCCGACGACGCGCCGAACACCAGCTCGGCCGCGATCAGCGTGCGCCAGGCAAAGGCCCAGCCGATCTTCAGGCCGGACAGGATGGCCGGCAGCGCGGCGGGCACCAAGATCAGCAGCACATAGCGCAGCCCGCTCAGGCCGTAGTTGCGCCCGGCCATGCGCAAGGTGGCCGGCACCCCGCGAAAGCCCGCATAGGTATTGAGCGCGAGCGGCCACAGCACCGAGTGGATCAGCACAAACACCAAGCTCTTGCTGCCGAGGCCAAACCACAGCAGCGCCAGCGGCAGCAGCGCAATGGCCGGCAGCGGGTTGAACATGGCGGTGAGCGTATCCAGCACGTCGCGCCCCAGTTCGGTGGAGACCGCCAGCGTGGTCAGCACGAAGGCCATCACGATGCCGCCAGCATAGCCTTGCAGCAGCACCGAGAGCGAGATGCCGGCCTTGGCCAGCAGCTCGCCGTTGCCGATGCCCGCGACGAAAGCCCGCGCGGTGGCGAGAAAGCTCGGGAACAGCAGATCGTTGTCCTGCACGCGGGCGATGAGTTCCCACAGGCAGGCCAGCGCCACCAGGATCAGCATCTTGCGCAGCCAGCCTTGCTGCCACAGGCGCTGCGGCCAGGGCAAGGCGCGCGCGACGGGCAGCGCGGTGAAGGGTTCCAGTACGCGCTCGTACTCCGCGCGGACCACCGTGGTGGGGCAAAGAGAGGTTGTGCCCGTGCTTGTACTCGTCATGGTCGATCCTGGCAGGCGTTCAGCGCGCCCGCGCGGTGCGCGCCGGCGACGGCGCCGGGTGCGGCGCCTCGTCGAACAGCAGATGGTGGATGCGCTGCGCGGTGGCCTGGAACTCCGCCCCGCCCTGGCTGGCGAGATCGTACTGGTGGCTGTTGAGCTCGGCGCGCACGCGTCCCGGATGCGGCGACAGCAGCAGGATGCGGCTGCCCACCCAAGGCGGCGTCGTGCCACAACGTCAACAACTGAAGGGCTCGTCCATCAGCAGCACCTTGGGCCGCATCGCCAGCGCGCGGGCGATGCCCACGCGCTGCTTCATGCCGCCCGACAGGGTATGCGGATAGGCATCGGCAAAATTCGCCAGCCCCACCTTGTCGAGGAAATGCAGCGCGCACTCCGACGCCTCACGTCGCGATATGGCGCGTGAATGCATGAGCGGAAACATCACGTTCTGCCGTACCGTCTTCCATGGCGGCAACTGGTCGAACTCTTGGAACACCACGATGCGGTCGGGGCCGGGCGCACTGACGGGCGAACCCTCCAGCCGGATCTCGCCCTCGCACGGCGCAACGAACCCCGCCACGGCCTTGAGCAGGGTCGATTTGCCGCAGCCCGACGGGCCGAGCAGCACAAAGCGATCGGCCGCATGGACATCGAAGCTGACCTGGTGGGTGGCACGCACCACGCGCTCGGGGGTGCGGTATTCCAGCGAGACGCCGTCGACCTGCAACAGCGGCGCAGGGGCGGCGCGCGCGGAAACCACGCGTAGCGGGGAAGGTTGCACGGCCATGTCAGCTACCCTGCGCGGTGACCGGATCCTGGAAGAAATAATCCTGCCAGGATTTTGGCTGGTTGCGGATGGCGCCTACCCGGTGCATGAACTCGGCCAGCGCAAAGGTGTTCTGCGGCGCGACCTTGAACTGCACCTGCGGGTTCTTCAGGATCCTGAGCAGCAACGCGCGATCGATCTTGGCCTTGTTGACACGGATATACAGGTCGGCGGCGGCTTCCGGATTGGCGGTGGCGAACTTGGCCGCCTCGGCCAGCGCATCGACAAAGGCGCGGTAGGTCTTGGGGTTGTCGTTGCGGAACTTCTCGGTGGCGTACAGCACGGTGGCCGAGCTGGGGCCGCCCAGCACGTCATACGAATTCAGCACGATGCGCGCATTGGGATTGCCGGCCAGCTCCTGCTCCTGGAACGGCGGGTTGCCGAAGTGGCCGCTGATCTCGGTACCACCGGCGATGATGGCGGCGGCCGCGTCGGGATGCGGCACCGCCACCGTCCACTTGTCCAGCCGGTTGAACTCCTTGTCGCCCCACTGCTTGGCAGCGGCCAGTTGCAGCACGCGCGACTGTACCGATACCGATACCGCGGGCAGCGCGATGCGGTCCTTGTCGGTGAAATCGGCAAGGGTCTTGACCTTGGGATTATTGCTGACCAGGTAGTAGGGGAAGTTGCCCAGCGATGCCACGCCCTTCACATTTTGCTTGCCGTGCGTGCGGTCCCACACCGTCAGCAAGGGGCCCACGCCCGCGCCGGCGATATCGATGGCGCCGGACAGCAGCGCATCGTTGACCGCCGCGCCGCCGGAGAGCTGGGTCCATTCCACCTTGACGTCCACGCCCTGCTGCTTGCCGTGCTTCTCGATCAGTTGCTGGTCGCGCGCCACGTTGAGCAGCAGGTAGGCCACGCCGAACTGCTCGGCGATGCGGATCTTCCCTTCCGCGTGGGCCGCGCCCGAGGCCGCCATGCCGGCGGCGAGCGTCAGCGCGACGACACCACGCGGCCAGCGGGCGGAGAAAAGACGGGAACGTAGCACGGACATGCGGGACTCCGGTGGATATGGTGGATTCGGTGGATACAGTGGGAAGCGGGCCAGGCCCGCCCGGCAGCGTGCGATGCGTGCCGCTCAGACGGGCAGATCGCCTTCGATAGTCGTGCGGTACATCACGCGGCGCATGGCCTGCGGGCATCCTGCTGCCAGATGCAACGTCGAGCGGTTGTCCCAGAACACTAGGTCGTGCTCCTGCCAGGCGTGGCGGTAGATATGCTCGGGCTTGACGCTATGCGCGAACAGTTGCGCCAGCAGGTCGCGGCTTTCGTCTTCGGGCAGCCCGGCGATGCGCGTGGTGAAATGCTCGCTGACGAACAACGCACGGCGGCCGGTCTCCGGGTGCGTGCGCACCACCGGCTGCAGCACAGGGGCCACCTGCGCGATCTGCTCGGGGGTCAGGTTGGGACGCCACGGGCTGCGCTGTTGCAGCTCGGCGTATTTGGCCAGGTAGGTGTGCTCCGCTTTCAGCCCTTCCACCTTCGCCTTGAGATGCGCGGGCAGCGTTTCCCAGGCCAGGTGCATGTTGGCGAACAAGGTGTCGCCGCCTTCGGCCGGCAACTCCTGGGCGTGCAGCAGCGAGCCCAGGCTGGGTTTTTCCTTGTACGAGAGGTCGGAGTGCCAGAAGTGCCCGGCATCGCCTAGCCCGATCGGCTTGCCGTCCTTGAGCACATTGGAGACGATCAGGATCTCGGGGTGATTGGCGAGCTGGAACTGGTGCAGCACATGGATCTGTAGCGGGCCGAAGCGGCGGCTGAATGCGATCTGCTGCGCGGGCGTGATGCGCTGGTCGCGCAAGACCACTACGTGGTAATCGAGATGCGCGCGGTGGAGGCGGGCGAAGTCGTCCGCGGACAGCGGCTCGGCGAGGTCCAGGCCGACGATCTGCGCACCCAGCGGCGCATCGAAGGGATGGATCTCGAACCGGGCGCTGCCGGCGAAGGCAGCGGGCGCGGTGGCACGGGAAGTTGAGGCGGGGTGGATTCCAATCGTCATGGCAGGCTCTTGAGCGGGAGACCGAAAATGCATAGCTGAACGCGCGCGGCGAGGCGCCTGGCCGCTTACGGCAATAGCCGAGCCTGCACCGCTTGTTCCTAAGCTTTGCACTGTAGTGATCCCGGGCTGGAGCGGTCAACGAATGTAATCGCTGCCGCTTATTCGCTTACCGCATATTGGCGCCTCGGGTGATCTCAGCGTAATCTCAGCGTGCCGGTGCGCCGCAGCTGCGGCGGCAAGGCACGTTCGCCGTATCGGGCCGCGCGTCCGCGACGAAGCCGTCGCGATTTGGCATGCGCACCCGTGGCAACGTGCGCGCATCCAGCACGGCATCCGCCGGCACAATGCCGTTCAGGTGCAGCAGATAAGCGGTGACCGCATAGACCTCATCCGCCTTGAGGCTTTGCGGCGCGTTGTACGGCATGGCCCGGTTGATGAAGTCGAACACTGTCGTCGCATACGGCCAGAAGCTGCCGATGGTCTTCAACGGTGGCTTGCCGTTCGCGCCACCGCCTTTCAGGCTGCCGTGCCCGCCTACCAGCGCATCGGCCGGCTTCCCTTCTCCTTTCACGCCATGGCACGCGGCGCACTGGTTCTCGTAGACCTGCTTGCCAAGCGTCACGCTGCCGCCGCCTGGCGGCAGCCCGGCGCCATCGGGCGCGACATCGATGTTCCAAGCGGCGAGATCGCGCTCGCTGGCCAGCAAGCCAACGCCATAGGTTTGCGCCTGTGCCTGCGCGCAGACCGCGGCCATCGCCAGCACCGCGGCGGCAATGTGGGGACGGTGAGATTCAAGCGCGCGCATTGGCAATGCTCCCGTCGGCGCTAACGCGCCAGGCTTGTATGGCGTTGTAATGATAGGTGGACTCATAGCCGCGTGCGGCCACCAGTTGATCCGGCAAGGGCTGCACATTGCCCGCCTCGTCGATGGCGCGGCTTTGCAGCACGGCGGGGCCGCCCTCCCAGCGCCAAGGCAGGTGAAAGCGCGTTAGCGCGCGATCCAGCACGGGATCCTGCAACTGCGCCTCGCGCCAGTTGCGCCCGCCGTCCGCCGACACGTCCACGCGCCGGATGCGGCCGTAGCCGGACCAGGCGAGGCCGGAGATTTCGTAAAAGCCCTTGTCGCGCAGCCGGTGGTCCGGCGCGGGAAAGGTGATCACGGACTTCACGTCCATCATGAAGGTGAACTGGCGCGCGCTGCCGTCCGGCAATGCGTCCGTGTACTTGGAGGTCTCCTCGCGCGTCATGAAGGGCTCGCGGCCGAGCTTGAGCCGGCGCAGCCATTTGATGCTCATATTGCCCTCGAAGCCCGGCAGGAACAGCCGCAGCGGATAGCCGTGCTCGGGCCGCAGCATCTCGCCGTTCTGCGCGTAGACCAGCAGCGCGTCTTCCATCGCCTTGGCCATCGGCACGCTGCGCGTCATGGTGGCGGAGTCGGCGCCCTCGGCCAGCAGCCAGGCGGCTTCCGGGCGTGCGCCCACCTCTTCCAGCACGACCGCAAGCGGCACGCCCGTCCATTCGCAGCACGACAGCAAGCCGTGGCTGATCTGCACGGAAGCGGCGCTGGGCGCGCGCCATTCGCGCCCGGTATTGCCTGAGCATTCCAGGAAGTGGATGCGCGAGACCGATGGCAGCCGCACCAGGTCGTCCATGGTGAAGATGCGCGGGCGGTCCACCAGGCCATGCACCGCGAGGCGGTGCCGCGCCGGATCGATCTGCGGGATGCCGGCGTGATGGCGCTCGAACACCAGGCCCGTCGGCGTGATGATGCCGCGCAGGTCCTGCAGCGGCGTCATGGAGGAGTTCGCGCCCGGCATCGGCGCGGGGCCGCGGTTGCGCCGGATCACATTCTTCTCGAACTCCGAGGGCTGGCCGTAGGCGCGCCACAGCACCGGCTCGCCGGGCGTACGGGTCCATGGCGGCACCGTCAATACTTCTGCCCGGGCGGTGGCGGGCACATCGGTTGCGAGCGCGCCCGCGCCAAGCGCCACGCCACCCAGGCCCGCGCCCTGGCGCAGGAAGCGGCGCCGGCCGGGCTGCGGCTGCCCGTTCTTTTCGTTGTTGTTGGTCATTGGCTCAGGCCTTGTGCATTTGGCACATAGCGAAAATGGCGCACTCTATGCCACCGCGCCGCCTCACGGAACGAAGGAAAGCGCATGCCTATATGCGTTGCCGCGTCGCCATCGCCATCTGCGGTGCATATGCGCGCAGGCCATATCCAAAGCCAAAAACATTCGTTCTGCCATGCCGATGGCGCCGCGTATCTTGAGAGCCGTTGGTGGAATTCTTCCCCACGAGCACAGGACACAGGACCACATCCAAGATGGCAATCACGCGACGTACCCTTCTTAAACGCCTTGCAGTGTCCGGCCTGGGTGCCGCCGCGTCGGCTGGCCCGCTCAGCGGTTTTAGCGCGTCGGGCGCGGCGCGGCCGGACGTGATCCGCATTGGCGTGGCACAGCCGGCCACCGGCACGCCGCCCACTTTCGCGGGCAGCTCCATGGCCATCGCGCATGCGCGCGGCTGGCTGGAAGAGGCATTCAAGCCGTCCGGCACGCGCATCGAATGGCTGTTCTTCAAGGGCGCGGGGCCGGCCGTGAACGAAGCCATCAGCACCAACCAGCTCGATTTTGCGATGCAGGGCGACCTGCCCGCCATCGTGGCGCGCGCAGCGGGCCTCAAGACGCGGCTGGTGCTGGCCACGGGCGTGCGCACCAACATCTATATCGGCGTGCCGCCCGACTCCCCGCTCAAGACCGTGGCGGACCTGCGCGGCAAGCGCGTGTCGCTGTTCAAGGGCACCAATATGCATCTGCCCGCGCTGCGCCTGCTCGAAGCCAACGGCCTGGCCGAGAAGGACCTGCGGTTGCTGAACCTGGACACCGCCGGCTACCTGGCCGCGCTCACCACGCGCGATATCGACGGCGCCATCGGCGCCATGGATATCCTGCGCCTGCGCGACAAGGGCGCGGTGCGCATCCTGTACTCCAGCAAGAACCAGTCGCCGATCTACACGCGCCAGAGCCATGTGCTGGTGACCGACGCGTTCGCCAGCAAGTACCCCGAAGCCACCCAGCAACTCGTCAAGACCGCGGTGCAGGCCGCGCGCTGGGCCTCCGACGAAAAGAACCGCGAAGACGTGCTGCGCACCTGGGCGCGCGCCGGCACGCCCTATGAGCACTGGAAAGAAGACTACGAAGGCGAACCGCTGCGCGTGCGGCTGAACCCGAACTTCGACCCCTTCCTGGTGACCCGCTACAAGGATGCCGCCGAGCAGGCTTATCGCCTGCGGCTCTCACGCGCGAAGTTCGACGTGGACCAGTGGATCGACCCGAGCTTCCTCAAGGCCGCGCTGAACGACCTGAGCCTGCAGAGCTATTGGCCCGTCTACCAGCCCAACGGCAAAATCCTCGGAGCCTGACGCGATGGCAGCCAACGAGACCCTGGCGCTGCCGTCCGTGGCGGGCGCCGCCCCCGCCCATAGCGGCAAAAGCCTGCGCGGCTGGCGGCCCACCCGGCAGCACGGCGCGTGGTTGCTGGCCTGGCCGGTGCCGCTGACGCTGCTGCTGGCCTGGTACGTGGCGGCGCGCTTCGCGTGGATTCCGCCACAGGTGCTGCCCGCCCCCGCCACCGTCTGGCACACGCTCACCGAGCTGTACCAGAGCGGCGAGCTGCAGGCCAACCTGGCCGTCAGCGCATTGCGCGTGGCGGGCGGCTTTGCGCTGGGCCTGGCCGGCGGGCTGGCGCTGGGCGTGGCGATGGGCCTGTCGCCCAGCTTCCGCGATTACGTCTATCCCACCTTCAAGGCCTTCAGCCAGGTGCCCGTGCTGGGCTGGCTGCCTCTGCTGATGCTGCTGGTCGGCATTGACGAAGCGCTCAAGATCATCCTGATCGCCAAGGCCTCGCTGGTACCGATCGCGCTCAATACCTACAAGGGCATCCAGAACGTGCCCACGCGCTATATCGAGGTGGCGCGGGTGCTGCGCTTCACGCGCTGGCAGTTGCTATCGCGGGTGGTGTTTCCCGCCGCCGCCGCGCCGATCTGGAGCGGCGTGCGCTACGGGCTGACGCACGCGTGGCTGGCGCTGGTGGTGGTGGAGTTGCTGGCCTCCTCCGAAGGGCTGGGCTACATGATCGTGTACGGCCGGCAGCTGTTCCAGCTCGACATGGTGATTGCCGCGGTGATCGTGGTGGGCGCGGTGGGATTCGCGCTGGACAAGGTGCTGGCGCTGGCCGAGCGCGCGGTATTGCGCTGGCGCAAGCCGGGGCTCTGAGTTGCGGCGCAAAACAACAGCAAAGGAAAACAACATGGCCGATGCCGCCACGACGCAGGTCACGAATCCCCTCAACCCGCGCTCCCTTCGCCTCCCGCGCGCGTTGCGCGGCTGGGTCCTTCCTATCGGCCTGATCATCCTGTGGTGGGCCGCGGTGCGCTTTGGCTGGAGCACATCACCGCTGCTGGTGCCGGTGTCCAAGGTCTGGGCCACGGCGGTGGAGCAAGTGCGCAGCGGCGCGTTGCTTGCCGCGCTGTCGGCCAGCCTGTGGCGCGACGTTGCCGGCTTCGCGCTGGGTGCCAGCGTGGGCCGGCAGGTGCTGCTGCGCGTGGTGCTGCCGTCGGCCTCGCCGTCGATCTTCGCCGGCATCCACCTGGCACTGATCTACGCCTGGCTGGCCACGCTCGGCGCCGAGTACATGCTGGTGTCCGGCAAGGGCATCGGCAACACCCTGACCGATGGCCGCGAGAATTTCTGGATGGACCTGGTGCTCTTCGGCGTGATCGTGGTCGGGCTGGTCGGCTTTACGCTGAACTGGATCGCCAGCCGCATCGAGCGCCGCCTGCTGGCGTGGCGCGGGCGCTCGGTTGCCGCCTTCTGATCCTGAACCCATTGCTTCTGAACCCATCCCGGAGACCTGTCATGGCCCGAGCCGGCACGCTCAACATCGCGCACCTGCGCAAGCAATATGAAGTCAAGGGCGAGCCCCTGCCCGTCCTCGAAGACATCACGCTGTCCATCGCCCCCGGCGAGTTCGTCAGCATCGTCGGCGCCAGCGGTTGCGGCAAATCCACGTTGCTGCGGCTGGTGGTGGGGCTGGAGGAGGACTACAAGGGCGAGATCCTGCTCGACGGCAAGCGCGTGGTGGGCACCAGCCTGGACCGCGGCATCGTGTTCCAGGAGCACCGGCTGTTCCCGTGGCTGACGGTGGAGCAGAACATCCGCACGGCGCTGCTCAACGCCAAGCTTAGCGAGGCCGACAAGCGCCGCACGGTGCGCGAGCATATCGCCCTGGTGGGGCTGGCCGGCTTCGAGACCGCGTTCCCCCACCAGCTATCGGGCGGCATGTCCCAGCGCGTGGCCATTGCCCGCGCGCTGGTCACGCGCCCGGAGATCCTGCTGCTCGACGAGCCCTTCGGCGCGCTCGACGCCCTGACCCGCGCTTACCTTCAGCAAGAACTGCATCGTATCTGGCAGGCCGAAGGCATCACCATGATCCTGGTCACCCACGATGTCGAAGAAGCCATCTACCTGGGCGATCGCGTGGTGGTGATGGAGCCGCGTCCCGGGCGCATCCGGCGCATCCTGCCGGTGCCGCTGGCCCATCCGCGCGACCGCGCCGCGCTGGGCTTTGCGCGCGTCAAGGATGACGTGCTGCAGGAATTCACCGGACGGCTGGCCGATCTCGCCGAAGCGCCCATCAAGCGCGATGCCGCGGCGCAATACACCGACCGGCTGCCACCCAATATCCAGTTCGCGATCTGAACCGCATCCTTGGCCCACAGGAGAAGCCCAAATGACCCAGCAGCAATCCGCAGCACAAGTCACGCTAGACATCCACCCGGTAGCTGGACGCATCGGCGCCGAGATCCGCGCAATCAAGCTGGCGCCAGACCTCGACGCCACCACCTTCGGCGCCGTGCGCGCCGCGCTGCTGCGCCACAAGGTGCTGTTCTTCCGCGACCAGGATCACCTGGACGATCAAGCCCATGAGGGCTTTGCCAGCCTGTTCGGCAAGCCAGTGCCCCACCCCACCGTGCCGTCACGCGACGGCACGCAGTACCTGCTCGAACTCGATTCCGGGCACGGCGGGCGCGCCAACTCCTGGCATACCGATGTGACCTTCGACCTGGCCTACCCGCAGGTGTCCGTGCTGCGCGGCGTGGTCATTCCCGCCGCCGGCGGCGACACCGTATGGGCCAATACGGCGGCGGCCTACCAGGACCTGCCCGAGGCATTGCGCGAACTGGCCGACAGGCTCTGGGCGCTGCACACCAACGACTACGATTACGCCGCCACCCGCAACACGGTCAGCACCGATGCCATCAAGCGCTATCGCGAAGTCTTCACCGCCGCCATCTACGAAACCGAGCATCCGGTGGTGCGCGTGCATCCGGAGACCGGCGAGCGCACGCTGGTGCTGGGGCATTTCGTGAAGAAGCTGCTGGGCTATTCGTCCTCCGACTCGCAGCATCTGGTTTCCGTACTGCAGGATCACGTGCATCGCCTGGAAAACACCGTGCGCTGGCGCTGGCGTGCCAACGACGTGGCAATCTGGGACAACCGCGCCACCCAGCACTATGCGATCAACGATTACGGCGACGCGCACCGGGTCGTGCGCCGCGTGACCATCGCAGGCGATGTGCCGGTCAGCGTGGACGGACGCCGCAGCGTATCGGTGAAGTCGGGAGCGCCCAAGCCAGCCGAGCCGGCCAACCACGCGGCGCCGGCGCGCGCCGCCGCATAAGGGAGCCACGGATGAGCCAACCCGCGCATAAGCGCCAGCTCAGGCTCGGCGCCTTCCTGCAAGCCACCGGCCACCATGTGGCCGGCTGGCGCCACCCCGGCGCGCAAGCCAACGCCGGGCAGAATCTTGCGCACTATGTGCGGCTGGCGCGAAGCGCCGAGGCCGCGCAGTTCGATACGATCTTCCTCGCCGACGGCGTCGCAATTCGCGCGCTTGACGACGCCACCCTGCCCCGCACCGCGCGCGCCGCCAGCTTCGAGCCGCTCACGCTGCTCTCGGCGCTGGCCGCGGTGACCGAGCGCATCGGCCTGGTGGCCACCGTCTCCACCACCTACAACGAGCCCTTCCATGTCGCGCGCAAATTCGCCTCGCTCGATCACCTGAGCGGCGGCCGCGCCGGCTGGAATGTGGTCACGTCGTGGTCCGACGCCGAGGCCCGCAACTTCAACCTGGACAAGCACCCCGAGCATGCGGATCGCTACGCGCGCGCCGAGGAATTCGTCGATGTGGTGACCGGTTTGTGGGACACGTGGGAGGATGACGCCTTGCTCTACGACAAGGAGAGCGGGCTGCATTTCGCGCCGGACAAGTTGCACGCGCTGGACCACCACGGCAAGCATTTCCAGGTACGCGGGCCGCTCAACGTGTCACGCCCGCCGCAGGGCCATCCGGTGATTGTGCAGGCGGGCTCATCGGAGGCCGGGCAGGAGCTGGCCGCGCGCACGGCGGAGGTCATCTTTACCGCGCAGCAGTCGCTGGAGGACGCACAGGCCTTCTACCAGGGCCTGAAAGGCCGGATGGCGCGCTATGGCCGCGCGCCCGACCAGCTCAAGATCATGCCGGGCGTGTTCCCCGTGATCGGGCGCAGCGAGGCCGAAGCAAAGGAGAAATTCGAGGCACTGCAAAGCCTGATCCATCCGGCCGTGGGGCTGGCCCTGCTGTCGCAGAACCTGGGCGGCGTGGATCTCTCCGGCTACCCGCTCGACGGGCCGCTGCCCGATGACCTGCCCGAGCCCAACGGCGCCAAGAGCCGTTTCCAGCTAGTGACGGGGCTAGCCCGGCGCGAAGGACTGACCATTCGCCAGCTCTACCTGCGCGTGGCTACCGCGCGCGGGCATTGGTCCATTCATGGCACCGCCGAGAGCGTTGCCGACCAGTTGCAGGCGTGGTTCGAAGGCGGCGCCGCCGACGGCTTCAACATCATGCCGCCCTGGCTGCCGGGCGGGCTCGACGACTTTATCGGACTGGTGCTGCCTGAGCTGCGCCGGCGTGGGCTGTTTCGCGAGCGCTATGCGGGCAGCACCTTGCGCGAGCACCTGGGCCTGGCGCGGCCGGCGCATCCGCGCGCGTCTGGCGGCACGCGGCGGGTGGCCTGAGCGTCGGGCGCGCATGCGCGCTCAGAACACGTGCTTCATCCCGACCATGGCGCCAAGCTGGCTAGCACCGGGTGTGGGATTGGTGCCCGTCCCCGCGTTGGTGACCGACAGCGCAAGATTGCCGCCATTGTTGATGAAGCCAGCGGTGCCGTAGACGGACGTGCGCTTGGTAAAGGCATAGACTCCGCGCGCGGCGAACAGCCATGCCTTGTCGGCGCTGTTGTGATAGCGCAGGTTGAACACTTCGCCGTCGACGCTGAAGGCCGGCGTCACCTGATACGTCACGCCGCCGTAGAACATGTCGCTCACGGAGGTCGGGCTGGCCCTGTTGTCCCGGCGCAGCCAGCCCAGGCCGATCTTGGTGTCCTTGTTGACCAGCATATAGCCGTTGAGGGACAGGCGGTCATCTGTCAGGCTGCTGCGGTTCAGCCCGGCGAAGGCGCCCGGGCCGCCGCGCAGCGAATCGTAAGCGGCCGCCACGCCCCAGGTCGCAGTGTCGTACTTGAGCATCGCGGACCACTCGCGGCAGGCGCGCTGGTCCGCCGGATTCTCCCCGGCGCAGTTGGTGCCCGACGGGCTCGGGCCCGCGTTGACCGTATCGCGGCCGAAACTGTAGGTGGCGCCAGCGGTCAGGCCGCCAAACGTTCCCTTGTACGAGATGGCGTTATCCGTGCGCGCGTTGGGGATATAGCTATCCAGCGAGCCCGAGCCGAAGGCGTTCGGCCCCAGGATGTCGGCATCGGCCATGGCCCAGAACAGCATGGTGTACTGGCGGCCCAGCGCGACCTGCCCCCAGTTACCGGAAAGCCCGACCAGGGCCTGGCGGCCGAAGAGGCGTCCACCCTGGTTGCTGGTGCCGCTATCGGGCGCAAATCCGGACTCCAGCCAGAAGATGGCCTTCATACCGCCGCCCAGGTCCTCGGTGCCGCGCAAGCCCCAGCGCGACGGCACCGTGCCGGTCAGGTTCGGCATGCGAAAGACACTGTCCTTCGCCGCGCCGATATGGGAGATGTACTCCACACCCGTATCCACCACCCCATAAGCCGTCACGGCCTGCGCCGCGGCAACCACCGGGATCGCTGCCGCGATGGCTGCGACCGTATGTCCAAGTTTCATTGTCATCCTCCCGTTTATTCTAAAGTTCGGGGCAAGCCGGGGGCCTGCCGCCCAACGTCGGCACGCTATGGCGTGTTCTATCTGGTACCGCTCAGTGCGCGGCGATATGTGCCGCTTGCCCGCCAGCCGCCGGGGACCGGCCAAGCAGGCCGACACTCGCGATGGCGACCAGCAGTGGCAACGCGAAGACGTAGTACAGGTTTGAGGTAGGCCAGCCCGCGTCGACCAGCGCGCCGGCGACCAGCGGGGCCAGCACCGCGCCGAAGCGGCCCATGCCGATCGACCAGCCCATGCCGGTGGTGCGGTTTTGCGCCGGATAGAGAATGGGCGCGTAGGCGTACAAGCCGACCATGCAGCCAAAGATGCCACCGCCGATGAACAGGGCCAGCACGAATGCCACCGACAAGGTATTGGCGTACATGCCAAACGCCACCAGCAACAAGGCGGTCAGGACAAAGCAGCTCCACAGCAGCGGCTTGAGCCCGATGCGCGCGGCGAGAAAGCCAAACAAGGTGCCCCCCACGATGCCGCCAACGTTGAGCAGCACGCCGCCGGTAATCCCCTGCTGCGCCGACATGCCAGCCGCCACCAGCAGCTTCGGCGTCCAGCTCAGGACAAAGTAGAAGCTGAACATCACCAGGAAGAACGAGGTCCAGATCATCAGCGTCTGCATCGCGAGGCGGCCGCCAAACAAGCTGCGAACCCCGCCCTGGGCTAGCGTCTGCCCGGCGGCGCGCGCCGGCATGTCGGCAATGCGTTCGCGCCCCATGCCGGCGAGGAGCTTGTTGAGCTTGTCGAGCGCGCCGGCCGGGCGCTTGGCAATCAGGAAGTCCAGCGATTCGGGCAAGCGCGCCAGCACGGCCGGGATCATGGCCAGCGTGACCAGCCCGCCGAAGACGAAGACGCTGCGCCAGCCGTAGTGCATCAGCAGCACGCCGGCAATGGCGCCGCCGATGGTCGCGCCCACCGGATAGCCCGTGGCCTGCAGCACGATCGCGGTACTGCGCCACTTGTCGGAGGCATACTCGCCGGTAATGACGTTGATGCTGGCCAGCATGCCGCCGATGCCCAGCCCGGTGATCGCCCGCATGGCCGCCAGCTGGGTCACGCCCTGTGCGAACGCGGAACAAAGCATGCCCGCAGAAATCGTCACCAGGCATAGCAGGATGACGGGGCGGCGCCCAAGCCGGTCGGCCCATGGCGCCAGGAACAGCGATCCTGCCGCCATGCCGAACAACCCGGCGCTGAGCAGGACGCCAATCTCCTTGCCGCTCAGGTGCCAGTCGGCCGAGATATGCGAGGCGGTGAACGCCATCGCCAGTACGTCAAAGCCATCGAGCATATTGAGCACGATGCAGATCGTTACCGCCAGGATCTGGAACCGGCTCATCTCGCCTTGGTTGATGGTTTCCCTGATGTCGAGCTTCATTGTCTACCTCCATGTCATTATTCTGATTTACCTGTTCAGTCCGATCGATCCGTTCCGCAAACGCCCTGCTCGCACGATGTCTGGATCTCCACGCCATTGGCCGACAGCGCCTGCACCACCGTCTGGTCCGGCGCGACATCGATCACCAGCCCGCTGCTCTGGACCTTCACCTGGAACGCCCCGGCGACGGCGCCCGGCACCTCGGGCGCGGCAAAATACTCGCGGTGGAGATTCGCCTCCGGCCAGCCGGCCTCCTTCGCTTGCCGCAGCACCGCGTCCATGAAGCCGGCGGGGCCGCACACATAGAGATGCGTCTGCGCGCCGGGGGCGGCGAGCAAGCGCGGCAGGTCGGCACGATGGCCCGGCGGCTCGTCGAAATAGAAATGCGTGCGGTCCCGGAGATCGTCGTGCGCAAGGCGTTCGCGGAACGCCGTGTGCGTCGCCGTGCGGGTGCAGTAGTGCAACTCGAACGATGCGCCGGATTGCGCCAGGCGCTGCGCCATGGCGAGGATCGGCGTGACGCCGATGCCGCCGGCGAGCAGGAGCGAATGCGCGGCGCCGGCAGCCAGGGGAAAGTGGTTCTTTGGCTCGCTGATTTCCAGCGTGGCGCCGACCGCCAGCGCGTGCATGGCCACCGACCCGCCCCGGGAGGCCGGGTCGCGCAGCACGCCGATCTGGTAGCGATGGGTCTCGGCCGGGTCGTTGCACAGGGAGTACTGGCGCACCAGGCCCGGCCCGATCCGTACGTCGATATGGGCGCCCGCGGTGAATGCCGGCAGGGTGCCGCCGTGCGGCGCTACCAGCTCGAACACGGCGATGCCCGACGCCGCGTCGGCCTTGCTCGCGATCCGGACCTGCATCACGCGCCCTCCGCCTGCCCGGACTGCTCTTGCTGCAGCAGGCGATCGAGGATGCGGCGCGCCTGCACGCCGCCGGCATCGATATTGAGCTTGAGCAGCTTGCGCTCGGGGTTGGCCAGGATGTTGCGTTGCTGCGCCTCCAGCATCTCGAGGTCTTCGGCGAAGATCTTGCCCTGCCCGTCGCGGATGGTTTCGGTCAGTTGCGCGTCGTCTGCCTTGAAGTTGCGCGCCATGCCCCAGAAGTACCAGATCGAGGTCTCGGTTTCCGGCGTGATGAAGTCCACCACGATGCTCGACGCCTTGTGCTGCGGCTCGGCGTGATAGCCGCCCTTGCCCGCGTGCGCCACGCCCACCTCGATCATGACGTGGCTTGGCGGCGTGAAGCGGCAGATCTGCCAGCGGTCGCAAGGCACATCGTCCGCGAGGCCATTGCCGCGCAACGCCGCGGCCCAGAACGGCGGCGGCATGATGCCCTCCATATGCCGGCCGGTCACGACCATGTCGCCTTCGACCTTGGTGGCCGGTGCCGACTCTTCGATCTCGGCCTGCCCGATGCTGGAGGCATGGACGTAGGTCTCATGGGTCAGGTCCATGAGGTTGTCGATCATCAGCCGGTAGTCGCAATGGATGTGATACAGCCCGCCGCCGTGGGCCCAGTCCGCGCTCACGGCCCACTCCAGATGCGGGATCGTGGCCGCGTCGGCCAGCGCGGCGTCGCCGGGCCAGGCCCAGACAAAACCGTAACGCTCGACGGCCGGATAACTACGGATCGACGGAAACCCGCCGACGCGCTGCCCGGCCATCCTGGCGCATTTGCCGTCGCGTCCCATGGTCATGCCGTGGTAGCCGCAGACCAGTTGCCCGTCGCGGACGAAGCCCAGCGAAAGCGGCGCGCCACGGTGCGGGCAAAAGTCCTCCAGCGCGGCGACGTTGCCGTCCTCGCCCCGGAACAGCACCATTTTTTCATTGCAGATCGTGCGGCCAAGCGGCTTTCCCGCGAGTTCGTCCGGCGTGCAGGCCACGTACCAGGTATTTTTCAGAAACATAGCGATCCCCTCCCTGGCGCCCGATCGCGCCAAGGTTCAGTGACTTACGAAAGTGGGTTAGGTCAGGCTGGGCGGCCCGCGCGGCGAATCAGGCTGCCGCCGAGCACCTGCGACATCGCCTGCTGGTTCTGCATGGCGATCTTGAGGTTACGGTTGGCGATGCGGCTGTGTTCGCGCATCAGCGCTTCGGCGCGGGCGCCCTCGCGCAGCTCGATCGCCTCGACGACCGAGCGGTGCTGCGCCTGTGCGAGCAGCAGCATTTCGCGCGCGCTTTCATCGATGGACTGGACCATCACGAAGGCGCTCGCGGAGGCAAACGGGATGTTCGTCACTTTCTCGATCTGCCGTGCAACCAGCGTGCTGCCGGCCGCTTCGGCCAGCAACTGGTGGAAGCGCGCGTTGAGATCGACATAAGCGGAGAATTTGACCGCGGTCAGCTCGCCGGTGAGCGCCGTGTCGATGTGCGTGATGCAGTCGCGCAAGCCGCTCAGGATGGTCTGGCCGACGCCGCGCTCCGCGGCAAGCCGGGCCGCCATGCCTTCCATCGTGCCCCGCAGTTCGATCGCATCGCTGATTTCACTTTCGGCGAAGGAGCGGACCGCAAAGCCGCCGGACGGGATGGGCTCGACCAGGCCTTCGTCCTGCAAGCGGATCAGCGCCGCCCGGATCGGCGTGCGGGAGACGCCGAGGCGCTCGACCACCCAGAGTTCGGAGATGCGGGCGCCTGGCGCGAGGTCGCCACCGAGGATCAACTCCCGCAATCCAAGCAGGGCCCGCACCGCCTGGGAAGCGCTGGCGCCGGCTTTGTTGTCGCTGAGGTTGTCGTTGTCGGTCTGCATGATGTGTTGCCTCTACTTGTGGGGGCGAGCGTGTCCGGTGACGCAAGTTGGCCGCTCTTGAATACAGATTGTATCCACAAGAATATGGCCAGACAACGTGAAAGCTGGAAACTTAGGGTAAACGTCGATAAAACGCAGAAAACCTGGAGAATAATGAAGATTTTGACGCCAGATTCGGATGAAAAATCGACTGCACCGAACACGTTGTATACAACGAAGAATCAAGGCCTGGCGGGGAAAAACCGGCCACCCGCGACGCCGGAAACAAGCGTCACGCTGCCGCACAAACAAAAACGACCCGGGCGCTCACGCGACCGGGTCGTTTTTCTTAGCTACGCTTAACGCTCAATGCACCATCATATTGGCGTTCATGTTGTGCATGATCCACAGCGAACCCGCTACCACGATCAGCAGGATCAGCGCGGTGAAGGCCAGGGCCATCACGTTCCAGCGCTGCTCCGACGAGCTGTCCAGGTGCAGGAAGTAGATCAGGTGCACGACGATCTGCACCACGGCCAGGCCGAGGATCACGGCCAGCGTGGTGGAGGCTTCCAGCGTGCCGCCCATGACCAGCTTGAACGGGATGACGGTCAGGATCACCGCCAGCACGAAACCGATCACATACGACTTGACGCTGCCATGGCTGGCGCCCGCCGAGGTGGTGCCGTGCGCGTCGTGAGCGCCGGCGGTAGAAACGTGGCTATGCTCCATTACATCGCTCCCATCAGGTAGACCACGGTGAACACGCCGATCCAGACGATGTCCAGAAAGTGCCAGAACAAGGCGAAGCAGGCCAGGCGCTTGGTCATGGTGGCGGTCAGGCCCTTGCGGGAGATCTGCCACATCAGCACGGCCATCCACAGCAAGCCGCTCGCCACGTGCAGGCCGTGGGTGCCAACCAGCGTGAAGAACGACGACAGGAACGCGCTGCGCTCGGGGCCTGCGCCCTCGGCGATCATGTGATGGAACTCGTTGATTTCCATGCCGATGAACGCCACGCCCAGCAAGAACGTGATGGCAAGCCAGAACTGCAGGCGGGCACGCTGGCCGTTGTGCAGCGAGATCATCGCCATGCCCGAGGTCAAGCTGCTGAACAACAGCAGGAAGGTCTCGACCAGGACGTAGTTCAGCTCGAACAGCTCCTTGCCCGACGGGCCGCCTGCCACCTCGCCGCGCAGCACCGCGAACGCGGCGAACAACCCGGCGAAGATGATGCAGTCGCTCATCAGGTACACCCAGAAACCAAACACCGTGTTGGCGCTGGTGTCGTGATGGGCGTGATCATGCGAATGATCGTGCGAGTGGGCATGCGCCTCGGCGGCGCCATGCGCGGGATAACGCTGTAGGACTTCAGTCGTCATGGTTCAGGCCTGTGACGCAATGCGCTGGAAATGGCTCGTTTCGACCGTCTGGACTTCGTGCGCGGGCACGTAGTAGTCGATGTGGTCGTCGTTGCTGCGGAAGATAAAGCTGACGATCATGCCAACCAGGCCTACCGCCGCCAGCCACCAGATATGCCAGGTCAGGGCAAAGCCCAGCGCCAGGCTGAAGGCACCGATGTAGAAGCCGGCGCCGGTGTTCTTCGGCATGTGGATCTGCTCGTAGTGCGCTTGCTGCTGCGGCACTTCGCCACGCGCCTTCATGTCGGCGAACGCGTCCAGGTCACGCACCACCGGGGTGTGCGCGAAGTTGTAGAACGGCGGCGGCGACGAAGTTGCCCACTCCAGCGTACGGCCACCCCAGGGGTCGCCGGTCACGTCGAGGAGTTCCTTGCGGCGGCGCACGCTGACCACGATCTGCAGGACCTGGAACAGGATGCCCAGTCCGACAAACACGGCGCCGAGCACGGCCACGTACAGGTACGGGTTCCACGCCGGATTGTCGGTGTGGTTCAGGCGGCGGGTCATGCCCATGAAGCCCAGTGCGTACAGCGGCATGAAGGCCAGGTAGAAACCGATGATCCAGCACCAGAACGCGTACTTGCCCAGGCGCTCGTCGAGCTTGAAGCCGAAGGCCTTCGGGAACCAGTAGGTAATGCCGGCGATGTAGCCGAACAGCACGCCACCGATGATCACGTTGTGGAAGTGGGCGATCAGGAACAGGCTGTTGTGCAGCACGAAGTCCGCCGCCGGCACTGCCATCAGCACGCCGGTCATGCCGCCGATCACGAAGGTGACCATGAAGCCCAGGGTCCACAGCACGGGCGTGGTCATCTGCACACGGCCGCGATACATGGTGAACAGCCAGTTGAAGATCTTCACCCCGGTCGGGATGGAGATGATCATCGTGGTGATGCCGAAGAACGCGTTCACGTTGGCGCCGGAGCCCATCGTGAAGAAGTGGTGCAGCCAGACCAGGAACGACAGCACCATGATGGCGCAGGTCGCGTAGACCATGCCCTTGTAGCCGAACAGCTTCTTGCCGGAGAACGTCGAGATGATTTCCGAGAAGATGCCGAATGCCGGCAGGATCAGGATGTACACCTCGGGGTGGCCCCCAGCAGGCCCAGCGTGACGGTCAGCACCGGGAAAGCGGCGATGATCAGCACGTTGGTGCACAGCGCGGTCCAGGTGAACACCGGCATGCGCATCAGGGTCATGCCCGGGGCGCGCATCCTGAGGATGGTCACCAGGAAGTTGACGCCGGTCAGCAAGGTGCCCAGGCCGGATATCTGCAAGCTCCAGAGGTAGTAATCCACTCCCACGCCCGGGCTGTACGCAATGCCGGACAACGGCGGATAGGCCAGCCAGCCGGTGCGCGCGAACTCGCCAACGCCCAGCGAGACGTTGACCAGCATCGCGCCGGCCACGAACAGCCAGAAGCTCAGCGTGTTGAGGAACGGGAAGGCCACGTCGCGCGCGCCGATCTGCAGCGGCACGACCAGGTTCATCAGGCCCGTCATCAGCGGCATCGCCACGAAGAAGATCATGATCACGCCGTGGGCGGTGAAGATCTGGTCGTAGTGCTCAGGCGGCAGGATGCCCGGCGAGCCGTTGGTGGACAGCGCCAGCTGGGTACGCATCATGATGGCGTCGGCAAAGCCGCGCAGCAGCATGATCAGCGCGACCACGGTGTACATGATGCCGATCTTCTTGTGGTCGACCGAGGTGAACCAGTCGTTCCACAGCCATTTCCACTTGCCGAAATAGGTGATCAGCGCGCATAGCGCCACGCCACCCAGCGCCACCATCGTCAACGTGCCCATGATGATGGGCTCGTGGAACGGGATGGCATCCAAACTCAATTTGCCAAACATCTCTACTCCTAGGAATTCGAGCCCGGCGCCGGCGTAGCGGGCGCCATCGACACCTGGCTCACGCCAAGGGTGTTGCGCGAGGTGCAGACGGGACCAAACGAGGTGCCGTTGCCGGCGATAGCGCCACCGGCGCCGTCCATGTACTTGTGCAGGATGCCGTGGTACAGCTGCGGGTCGACTTTGGCGTACAGCGCCACGGGGTTCGCCTCGCTGGGCTTGGCCAGCGCGCTGTAGTCAGCCAGGGTGAGCTGGCTCGACGAGGCGCGGACCTGCTTGACCCACTGTTCGAAGTCGAAGTTCGACACCGACTTGGCCTTGAATTTCATGCCCGAGAAGCCGCCGCCGCTGTAGTTGGCCGACATGCCGTCGAACGCGCCGGTCTGGTTGGCGATCAGGTGCAGCTTGGTCTCCATGCCCGCCATGGCGTACACCTGGCTGCCCAGTTGCGGGATGAAGAAGGAATTCATGATCGAGTCGGACGTGATCTTGAAGTTCACGGGCGTGTTCACCGGGAACGCGATCTCGTTGACCGTGGCGATGCCCAGGTCCGGATAGATGAACAGCCATTTCCAGTTCAGCGCCACCGCCTCGATGGTGATCGGCTTGACGTTGGATTCGATGGGCTTGTACGGGTCCAGGTCGTGCGAGGACTTCCACGTGATGATGCCCAGCACCACGATGATCAGGCAGGGAATCAGCCAGACCACCACTTCGATCCCGGTCGAGTGGGACCAGTCCGGTTCGTAGCGGGCCGACTTATTGCTGGCGCGGTACTTCCAGGCCGGTACTTCCAGGCGAAGGTGAAGACCAGCACGATCACCGGCACCACGACGAGCAACATCAGCCAGGTCGCGATCAGGATGATGTTTTTGACGTCGGCGCCAATCTGGCCCTTCGGATCTAGCACGGCCATGTTGCATCCGGCCAGCAAGAGCAGGGCGGCGCAAGGCATTAGCCGCGTCCAACGCGGAAGTTTGGGTATCTTCATGTCACGACTGGTTGAGTTGGCCACGGCAAGCGACGGCGCGGCGCGGTTTTGCTGCCGGATGCGGGAGCAAGAGGCAGGCTTAAGGCTTGGGGGAAACTGGGTCAGATCCGGGTCAAGCGACCGGTGTGCCGGGGGACGCGCCGATCAGCGGCAGCCTGGCTTGGTCCTTGTGGGACGGATCAAAGTGGGACTGCGGTGGTCCACACAGGAGGACGTCGGCGTGGCGCGGCCCGGCGAGCTTGCCTGGTGGGCAAACAGGGCATTCGGGTGAGGTTCGCGGTACGTCAGACATCGTGGCCGCGAATCTACCGCATCGCAGCATTGAGGGTAAACCCGTGAGGCAGAACACACTGTTCAGCAAACCGGACAATGCAGCTTCGTCTGCCATCGCACCGGCAACACCCGATTAAGCCCGGACATTTCTGACTGCGGCAAGGTGTCGCAGGGGTGCGCACCCTTGAAAGCAACTGCACAAACCGCAACGCGCGGGCGGTGGGCAATGTGGCGGGAAAACAGGATGCCACGGACCGCCGAAACGTGCTTGCCACTGCGTTGCCCCCGCCGCGGTTCTATCCAAATGCAATAACCTTCGTTCCCCTCCCCGCGCGATTTGGCAACCATAGGGCCGCATCCCAAAGCCAGACCCTTGCTGCCTCACTCGTCGACCCCGGAGAAAAAACGCAATGCATCCTTTCCGCCAATGGCTACCTGTCGTCGGCCGCGCCCTGGCCATCGCCGCGCTGTCCTGGTCCGCCACGGGCCATGCGGCCGACGCGCCGGTCCGCGTGGGCTACCAGAAAGCCGGCCTGCTGGCCGTGCTCAAGGCGCAGGGCTCGCTGGAGAAAAAACTCGCCCCGCTCGGCTTCAAGGTGGAGTGGAAGGAATTCCCCGCCGGCCCGCAACTGCTCGAGGCGCTCAACGCCGGCGGCATCGACTTTGGCTACACCGGCGCGCCGCCGGCGGTATTCGCCCAGGCGGCCCGCGCCAACTTTGTCTACGTGGGCGCGGAGCCCGGCGGCAAGACCAACGAGGCGCTGTTCGTGCTGGAGAAGTCGCCAATCCGCTCGGTGGCCGACCTGCGGGGCAAGCGCATCGCCTTGCAAAAAGGCTCCAGTTCCAACTACCTGCTGGTGCAGCTGCTAAAGAAGCATGGCCTGGCCCTGCAGGACATCCAGCCGATCTACCTGCCGCCCGCCGATGCGCGCGCCGCCTTCGAGAGCGGCAGCGTGGATGCCTGGGTGGTCTGGGACCCGTACTACGCGCTGGCGCAGAAGGCGCTGAAAGTGCGCACCATCGCCGACTATGAAGGCGTGCCCTCTCCCTTCAACTTCTATGAAGCCGCCAACGGCTTCGTCAAGGCCCACCCGCAAGTGGTCAATGCCATCCTGGAGCAACTGCGCGCGACCGGCCTGTGGGTGGTGAAGAACCCCGGCGAGACTGCCGCCCTGCTCGCGCCTGCCGTGGGCCTGGACGCCCAGGTAGTGGAAGCCTGGCTCAAGCGCGTGCCGTACGGCGCCACCCCGGTGACGCCGGAGGTGATCGCCGCCCAGCAGCAGGTGGCCGACCTGTTCCACGAGCAAAAACTGATCCCCACCGCCATCAAGGTCAAGGACAACGTCTGGCAGGCGAGCTTCCCCCTGGCCAGCCAGTAAGGGCGCCAATGCCCGAATCCGGGGCGAGCCCGCGCACGCCGCCCTGGATGACACGCGCGAAGCACGGCTGCTACCATGGCCTCTCCTGAGCGTATTCACTCCAATAAGAAGACAACGACATCATGAAAATCGAGACGATTGCCGTTCACGGCGGCTACTCCCCGGACCCCACCACGCGCGCCGTGGCCGTGCCGATCTACCAGACCGTTGCCTATGCGTTCGACAACGCGCAGCACGGCGCCGACCTGTTCGACCTCAAGGTGCCCGGCAATATCTACAGCCGCATCATGAATCCCACCAACGACGTGCTGGAGCAGCGGCTGGCCGCGCTCGAGGGCGGCGTGGGCGCGCTGGCGCTGGCGTCCGGCATGGCCGCCATCACCTATGCCATCCAGACCATCGCCGAGGCCGGCGACAACATCATCTCGGCCAGCCAGCTCTACGGTGGCACCTACAACCTGTTCGCGCACACGCTGCCGCTGTCCGGCATCGAGACCCGCTTTGCCGATGGCCGCAACCCGGCCGCCTTCGGCGACCTGGTGGATGCGCGCACCAAGGCGATCTTCGTCGAATCGGTGGGCAACCCGCTGGGCAACATCGTCGATATCGAAGCCATCGCCAAGGTGGCGCACAGCCACGGCATCCCGCTGATCGTGGACAACACCGTGCCCTCGCCCTACTTGTGCCGTCCATTCGAGCATGGCGCGGACATCGTCGTGCACTCGCTCACCAAATACCTGGGCGGCCACGGCAACAGCGTGGGCGGCGCCATCGTCGATAGCGGCAAGTTCCCGTGGGCCGACCACAAGGCGCGTTTCAAGCGCCTGAACGAGCCGGATGTGTCGTACCACGGCGTGGTCTACACCGAAGCCCTCGGCGCCGCCGCCTATATCGGCCGCGCCCGCGTGGTGCCGCTGCGCAATACCGGCGCGGCGCTGTCGCCGTTCAATGCCTTCCTGATCCTGCAAGGCATCGAGACCCTGGCGCTGCGCCTGGACCGCATCACCGAGAACGCGCTGGCCGTCGCGCGCCACCTGAAGGCCAGCCCCAAGGTGGAGTGGGTCAACTTTGCCGGCCTGCCGGAGCACCCGGATCACGCGCTGGTGCAGCGCTACCTGGGCGGACGCGGCCCGGGCATCCTGTCGTTTGGCCTGAAGAGCGGCGGCCGCGAAGCCGGCGCGCGCTTCCTCGACGCGCTGCAGCTGTTCACCCGGCTGGTCAACATCGGCGATGCCAAGTCGCTGGCGACCCACCCGGCCTCCACCACGCACCGCCAGCTCGACGCCGCTGAGCTGAAAGCCGCCGGTGTCAGCGAAGACATGGTGCGCCTGTCGATCGGCATCGAGCATATCGACGACCTGCTGGAAGACCTGGAGCGTGCGCTGGCCGCCGCCTGAGGCGTGGCTGGGTAGCACTTGATGCCTGGCGCCGCAGCGCGGCGCAGGCAACAAAACGGCCGGTGGCGCAGAGGCGCCACCGGCCGTTTTGTTTTGTGCAGCACCCGGCAAAGCGCGAAACACAAATAAAAACGCCCACCAATGAGGCGGGCGCGAATCCAATTCCTTGGTGGGATTGGAGGAGACAGTTCAATCATAACCGCAATACGGGTTATCCCGCAACTACCCAATTGCGATAGGCATAGGCCGCGGCACAAGAGCCGTTGCGGGCACCCATATGCAAGTGCGTTATAAGGCCATGCATTTTTACTCGTTCCTTGAACGTATGCACTTCCCTACAATGGGCATCCTTGCTTGCCGCCATCCCGGCAAGCCACGGCGCACACAAACAATACGGGGAGCTTTAGATGAAACTAGGTTTCGGAATTCGACTGATTGCCGCGGCGCTCACGCTCGGCGTGATCCAGACGGCCGGCGCGGCTGATCCGGACAAGAAGGAAATCCGCTTCGGCGCCACCGCTGGCCCGTATTCCGACCAGATCCGCTATGGCATCAAGCCCCTGCTGGAGAAAAAGGGCTACAAGGTCACCATCGTTGAATTCAGCGACTACGTGCAGCCCAACCTGGCGCTGGCCGATGGCGCCATCGACGCCAATGCCTTCCAGCACGTGGCCTACCTGAAGAAGTTCTCCGGCGACCGCAAGCTGCAATTATCCGAAGTCATCCAGGTCCCCACTGCCCCGATCGGCATCTACAGCCGCAAGCACAAGTCGCTGACGGAAGTAAAGCCGGGTGCCTCGGTGTCGCTGCCTAACGATCCGTCCAACCTGGCACGCGCCATCGCCATGCTGCAGCAGATCGGCTGGATCACGCTCAAGGCCGGCACCGACCCGATCCGCGCCAGCGAACGCGACATCGAAGGCAACCCGAACAAGCTCAAGCTGATCCAGCTCGAAGCGGCGCAACTGCCGCGCTCGCTCGACGACGTGGACTACGCCTTCGTCAACGGCAACTTCGCGCTGTCCTCCGGACTGAAGCTGACCGAAGCGCTGAGCCTGGAAAAGATTCCCGACTACTACATGAACCTGGTTGCCGTGCGCACCGCCGACACCGGCAAGCCGTTCGTCAAGGACATCCGCGAGGCGTACCAGTCGCCGGAATTCAAGGCGACCACGCAGCAACGTTTCGCCGGCTTCCTGCCGCCGGCCTACCAGCGCTGAGTTTCCAGCTATGCGCCCAGGTCAAGTTGATAGCGGGGGACATCCGTCCGCCCAGTCAATGGAAAAGACGCAGCGTTCTCACGCATAGAGCATAACCTGAAAAAGATAAGAGGCCTCCACTCCGGGGGCCTCTCTTTTTTTGGGGGGCGCGCGGCATGCTCCGCCGCTACCGGCCGCCAATCCGCGCGCTGCCAACCGGCGCACCGCTTCGGTGCCAGACAGGCAGAAAGTACCGGGTATCCGAATATCCGAACGGCCCGAGCGCGTCTTGTCCGGATATCCGAATGGCGCTCTTCGCACTTTGAAAATAAGCCGCCCGGCCGTCCTAAATCCCCAGGCAACACTGCCGTAAAAGCGAGCCAGGACCTTCCGCCCCCATTGCTCCAACGGCTATCCGCCCGACGAGCCAAACAAACAAGACCTGACTATGCTGTCTTCCCTCCGCGCGCGCATCGTGGCCCTATCCGTGGCCATCGTCGTGGTCGCACTCATTGCCAATGCCGTTCTCAACCACATGGTGGCCAGTTCGTACAACGACGACGCCATCGACAGCAACCTGGCCGCCGTGCAGAACGGTCACGTCGGCGCCATCGCCGACTGGGTGGCGAGCCACATGCAGATGATCGACTCGCTGCAGGACGCGGCAACGCAGCCCGACGCCAGCGCCGCCAGCGCCGCGCTCAAGCAGGTCACCAGCGCGGGCGGTTTCGTCATGACCTACGTCGGTTTTCCCGACAAGTCTCACCGATTCTCCGATACCGAAGGCCTGCGGCCCAACTACGATCCCACGTCCCGCCCCTGGTACAAGCAGGCCGTGGCCGCCGGCAAGCCGGTGGTCACGCCGCCCTACGTGGCCGCCAGCAGCGGCAAGCTGGTGGTGACCTTCGCCGTGCCCATCCTGCGCGACGGCGCGCTCAAGGGCGTGGTGGCGGGCGACGTGTCCATGGACAGCGTCATCGCCAACATCAAGGCCATCCACCCCACGCCCGCCAGCTTCGGCGTGCTGGTAACCAGGGACGGCAAGATCGTCGCCCACCAGGACGACAAGCTCACGCTCAAGCCGGTGACCGATCTGATGCCTGCGCTCGCCATCGACAAGCTCGCGGCGCTCGAAGGCGCCAAGGCGCCGTTGCAGGCCGATGCGGACAATATGCCCAAGCTGTTGCGGGCGCGCGGCGTGCCCGGTACCGACTGGATCGCCGTGATCGCGCTGGACAAGGGCGAGGCCACTGCCGGCATGCGCTCCATGCTGGAAGTATCGGTGTTCGTGCTGATCGTGATCGCTTGCGTGGCTGCTGCCATCGTCGCTGGGGTGACCGCGGTCTCGTTCCGGCGGCTGTCGGTGATTCGCGACGCCATGCGGGATATTGGCAGCGGGGATGGCGACCTGACGCGTCGCCTGCCAGCCAATGGCTCCGATGAGGTGGCGCAGATTGCGCAGGCGTTCAATGCGTTCGCCGAGAAGCTGGTCAGCGTGATGCGGCAGATCCGCGATGCCAGTGCGTCCGTACATGCCGCGGCTGAAGAGATCGCTGCCGGGAACATCGACCTTTCGCGGCGTACCGAATCGGCTGCGGCGAGCCTGGAAGAGACTGCGGCGTCGATGGAACAGATCACCGCGACCGTGACCCAGTCTGCCATGTCGGCCAAGCAAGCTGATGCGTCTGCGATTGCGGCCTCGCAGGTAGCCGGAAATGGTGGCGCCGCCATTGGCGATGCCATTCAAACCATGAGCGAGATCGAGCGGGCTTCGGTCAAGGTGTCCGACATCATCGGCGTGATCGAAGGCATTGCATTCCAGACCAACATCCTTGCGCTGAACGCTGCCGTGGAAGCGGCGCGCGCCGGTGAGCAAGGCCGTGGATTTGCCGTGGTTGCCAGTGAGGTGCGCGGGCTGGCGCAGCGCAGTTCGCAGGCAGCGAAGGAGATCAAGACGCTGATCGAGACCACCGTCGGCAGCGTGGTGTCCGGCTCCGGACAGGTACGCCGCGCCGGGGAGACCATGAGTGCGATCGTCGGAAACGTGGACAAGGTGACCAGCATTATTTCCGAGATCACGAGTGCGGCGCAGGAGCAGACCCGGGGCATCCAGGAGGTGAACCGGGCGGTTAGCCAGCTGGATCAGATGGTGCAGCAGAACGCGGCTTTGGTTGAGGAATCCACGGCGGCGGCCGAGGCGTTGCAGGGGCAGGCAGGCGCGTTGGCGGGGGTCGTGGGACAGTTCAGGCTGGGGTAAGGTCTTGGAAACCCATTGCGGGTTGCCGCACCGCAACCTCAGCGCTCCCCCTCCGCCTGAACGGCACAGCGTCTTTCAGGCGACCCTGAAGCGCGCTGCCGGCACGCTGCGCGACAGGTTTGGCCCCAGCGCCGCGCGCGCGGCCTCGAACGCATGCCAGTCCGCCGCGTCCGGCAACGACGGCAGCGTCACCACCTCGCCCTGGTCCAGCCCGGACAGGGCCGCGTCGACCAGGTCTTCCGCGCTCATCACCCAGTCCTGCGGCAGGTTCTCCACCGGCTGGCCGGCCACATCCCAGAACGCCGTGCGGATCGCACCGGGTAGTACGGCCTGCACGCGCACGCCCTGGTCCGCCAGCTCATGCTGAAGCGATTGCGTAAAGGCCAGCACGAAGGCCTTGGACCCGCCGTAGACGCCGTTGAGCAATTCCGGCGCGACCGCCACGATCGAGGCAATGTTGATGATGGTCCCCTTGCCGCGCGCCACCAGGCCGTGCGCGGCGGCGTAGGTCAGCCGGGTCAGCGCGGTCACGTTGAGCGCGATCATCAAGGCCATCTTGTCGGCATCGGACTGGAGCAGCGTCCCCGCCGCGCCGATGCCGGCGTTATTGACCAGCAAGGTGATGCTGGCGTCGGTGCGCAGCAGCGTCTCCACGCGGCGGACATCGGCATCGGCGCCGAGATCCGCGGTCACGATCTCGACCGAGCGGCCCGTCTCGCTGGTCAGGCGTTCCGCCAGCCTGGCCAGCCTGTCGCGGTTGCGGGCGACCAGGATCAGGTCGTAGCCGCGCCGGGCGAGGCGGTCCGCGTAGACGGCGCCGATCCCTGAGGACGCGCCGGTAATCAGGGCGGTGCCTTGGTGCGCGTTGATGCCCGGGGTTGCCGGGGTTGCGGTCGATGCGCTCATGTTCGTTCTCCGATGTTGTTGCTGCCGGCCCGTTGCCGGTCACCACGGAGCGAAGATTAGGTGCATAATTCGATGGCAACAATGTCATAGATGCCACTTTTTATGCCATCGCGGGAGTTTGTCATGCTGCGTGTCGGAATCGTCCTTTATCCTGGCTTCCAGGTCATGAACCTGGGCGTCACCACTGTCCTTGAGTTCGCCAATCGCACCGCGGCCAATCCGCTCTACTCGGTCCACCTGCTGTCCGAGCGAGGCGGGCTGGTGCCGACCTCGGCAGGCTTCTGCGTCACCACGGAGGCATTCGACGACCGCGCGTTCGACACGCTGCTGGTGGTGGGCGACAACGATATCCAGCCGGCCTCGCCCGGCCTGGTCGCCTTCCTGCAAAAGGCGGCGCCCTGCGCGCGGCGCATCGGCGCCACCTGCACGGGCGCCTTCAACCTCGCCGAGGCTGGGCTGCTGGACGGCCGCCGGGCCACCACGCACTGGGCTTACGCCGCCCAGTTCCGGCGCAAGTATCCCGCGGTCAGCGTCGAGGAAGACCGCATCTTCATCGTCGACGGACCGGTCTGGACCTCCGCCGGCATGACCGCCTGCATCGACCTGGCCTTGGCGCTGGTCGAAAAAGACGCCGGCGCCGAAGCCGCGCGCGCTGTCGCGCGCAAGCTGGTTGTCTATCACCGCCGTGCCGGCGGGCAATCTCAGTTCTCGGCGCTGCTCGAGCTTGAGCCCAAGTCCGACCGCATCCAGTCCGCGCTCGCCTTCGCCCGTCAAAACCTGCATGCCGAATTGTCGGTCGACCAACTGGCGCAAGCGGCGCGCCTCAGCCCGCGCCAGTTCAGCCGCTCCTTTCGCGAAGAGACGGGGCAAACCCCGGCCAAGGCGGTGGAGCACCTGCGCATCGAGGCCGCGCGGCTGTTGATGGAGTCCGGGCGGCATCCGATCGATGTGGTAGCCAGGGAGACCGGTTTTGGCGACCGCGAGCGCATGCGGCGCGCATTCCTGCGCGCATTCGGGCAACCGCCGCAGGCAATCCGGCGCATGGCGCGCGGGGAAGAGGAGCCTGCGGCCGCTTGACGGCCGGGCCGGCTAGGGCTGCCTTGCCAGCATCAGGCGGCGATGCTGGCCTTCGCCTCGCGCCGCGCCACCAGGTCCAGCGCCACGTCGACGATCATGTCTTCCTGCCCGCCCACCATGCGGCGCTGGCCCAGTTCCACCAGGATATCCACGGTCTTCAGCGCATAGCGCCCGGCGGCTGCCTCCGCGTGGCGCAGGAAGCTGGAATAAACGCCCGCATAGCCAAGCGCGAGGGTCTCGCGGTCCACGCGCACCGGGCGGTCCTGCAGCGGCCGCACGATCTCGTCGGCGGCATCCATCAGCGTGTAGAGGTCGCAGCCGTGGTTCCACCCAAGCCGGCTGGCGGCGGCGATGAACACCTCCAGCGGCGCGTTGCCGGCGCCCGCGCCCATACCGGCAAGGCTGGCGTCGACGCGGTCGCAGCCCTCTTCCACCGCCACGATGGAGTTGGCCACGCCCAGGCTCAGGTTATGGTGCGCGTGCATGCCGGTCTGGGTCTCCGGCTTCAGCACGTCCTTGAAGGCGCGGAAGCGGTCGCGCACATCGTTCATATTGAGCGCGCCGCCGGAATCCACCACGTAGACGGTCTGGGCGCCGTAGCTCTCCATCAGCCTGGCCTGCTGCGCCAGCGCGGCGGGCGTGGTCATGTGGCTCATCATCAGGAAACCCACCGTGTCCATGCCCAGGTTGCGCGCGTACTCGATATGCTGGCGCGATACATCCGCCTCGGTGCAGTGCGTGGCCACGCGGACCACGCGCGCGCCAGCGTCGAACGCGGCGCGCAGGTCGTGCACGGTGCCCACGCCGGGCAGCAGCAAGGTGGCGACCTTGGCATGGCGCACGGTGTCGGCCGCCGCCGCGATCCACTCAAGGTCGCTATGCGCGCCGAACCCGTAGTTGAAGCTGGAGCCGGCCAGCCCGTCGCCATGCGCGACCTCGATTGAATCCACCTTGGCGGCGTCCAGTGCCGCGGCAATGCGGCGCACATCGCCCAGGCTGTATTGATGGCGGATGGCATGGCTGCCGTCGCGCAGCGTGACGTCCGAGATATAGAGCTTTTTCTGTGTGGCTTGTTGCGTCATGTCTGTCTCCGTGCGCTATCCGCTTATGCGGCCAGACGCGTTTGCGCCAGGCGCTCGGCGCAGGCGAGTGCGGCGCTGGTCATGATGTCGAGGTTGCCGGCATAGGCCGGCAGGTAGTGGGCGGCGCCCTCCACCTCCAGGAAGATCGAGGTCTTGAGCCCGCTCACCGGACCCAGCCCCGGGATGTTGAGCGGCGCGCTCGGATCGATGCGCTCGAACTGCACCCGTTGCTTGAGCCGGTAGCCCGGCACGTAGGCCTGCACTGCCTTTGCCATCGCTTGCACGCTGGCCTCGATGGCCGCCTGGTCGGCGTCTTCGGAGAGCGTGAAGACCGTGTCGCGCATCATCAGCGGCGGCTCGGCCGGGTTGAGCACGATGATGGCCTTGCCGCGCGCCGCGCCGCCTACCGAGCAGATCGCCTGGCTGGTGGTCTCGGTGAACTCGTCGATGTTGGCGCGCGTGCCCGGCCCGGCGGACCTGCTGGAGATCGACGCCACGATCTCGGCGTAGTGCACCTTGGCCACGCGGGACACCGCCGCCACCATCGGGATGGTGGCCTGGCCGCCGCAGGTCACCATGTTGATATTGCTGGCCTGGAGATGCTGGTCCAGGTTGACCACCGGCACCACGTATGGCCCGATCGCGGCCGGGGTCAGGTCGATCACCTGGATGCCGTGCTGCTGCAGGATCTTGTTGTGATGCGCGTGAGCGCCTGCCGAGGTCGCATCGAAGGCGATGCGGATATCGCCAAAGCCTTCCATCGTCACCAGGCCTTCGATGCCCTCGGCGGTAGTCGGCACGCCGAGCCGCGCCGCCCGGGCCAGCCCATCCGAGGCGGCGTCGATGCCAACCATCGCACCCATTTCCAGATGCCGGCCGTGGCGCATCACCTTGATCATCAGGTCGGTGCCGATATTGCCGGAGCCGATGATGGCCACCTTATGCTTGCCGCTTGTTTTCATGTCCATGCTGACTCTCCGTTGCCGCTTCAGCGGCCGAGTGCTTTCGCCGTCTTGCCCGCGATGCCGAATTGCGTATTGGGAACTTCGGTGATCATCACCCGTACCGACTCCACCGGCGCGCCGATCGATGCCACGGCGGCATCGGTCAGCGCGCGGATCAGGCGGGCCTTTTGATCCTCGGTCCTCCCTTCGATCAAGAAGACTTGCATGATGGGCATAGTGTTTCTCCTGCTCAGTTCGATTTATTTCGATTTACTTCGATTCAGTTCAGTGCGGTCCTGGTTCGGTTCAAACGAACCGCATCGACACCGTGCCCAGGCGCTGGTAGCGCACCGTGATGTTGTCGCCGGCCGCCACCGCGATGGCCTCGGTCACGCCGCCGGTCATGATGAAGGTGCCCGCGGGCAGTTCGCGCCCGCGCGCGCCCAGCATGTTGGCCAGCATGGCCACGCTGCTGGCCGGGTGGCCGAGCACGGCGGCGCCGGCGGCGGTGGCGACCACCTCGCCGTTTTTTTCCAGCACCACGCCGAGGTTCTTCAGGTCGATCCCCTCGGCGCCGCGATGCGTGCCACCGACGACAAAGCGGGCCGACGATGTGTTGTCCGCGATCACGCTCTTCAAGTCGAAGCGGAAGTGCTCATAGCGCGAGTCGATCACCTCCACCGCCGGCACAACGAAATCCGTCGCGGCCAGCACGTCGCCGATATGGCAGCCCGGCCCCTTGAGCGGATGCTTGAGCACGAAGGCGATCTCGGCCTCCACCTTGGGGTGGATCAGCGGTGCGGTATCGATGGCGCCACCGTCCATGCAGGCGCCGTAGTCGGTCAGGAAGCCGTAGACCGGTTCCGTCACGCCCATCTGGCGCATCTTGGCGAACGAGGTCAGCCCCATCTTGAGCCCGGCGATGCGGGTGCCGCGCGCTGCCTTGCGCGCCCGGATCGCGTCCTGGATGGCGTAGGCGTCGTCCCAGTCCATGTCGGGATGAGTGTCGGTGATCTTGCGCACCGGCTCGCGGTTGAGTTCGGCGTTTTCCAGGTGCTCGGCAAGCTGCTGGATGGTGTCTTGGGTGAGGTTCATGGCAATGTCCTGGGCTGCTATATGGAGTCCAATCAAATGAAGCGCACGCCGGCAGAGCCGATGCCGCCCAGGCTGATGCGAAGCTGGTCGCCGGCCTTGACCGGCACCATCGCGGCCAGCGAGCCGGACAGGATCACCTCGCCCTTGTTCAGCCCGATGCCAAGACGGCCCAGCGTATTGGCCAGCCACGCCACGGCGTTGGCCGGATGGCCAAGCGCGGCGGCGCCCGCGCCGGTGGCGACGATCTCGCCGTTCTTCTCCAGCGTCATGCCGACTGTGCCGAGATCAAGGCCGCGCGGGTCTACGGCGGCGTCGCCCAGGACGAACACGCCGGACGATGCGTTGTCCGCCACGGTGTCCTGGATCCGGATCTTCCAGTCGCGGATGCGCGAGTCGACGATCTCGAAGCACGGCAGCACGTAGGCGGTGGCGCGCAGCACGTCGGCGTTGGTCACACCAGGCCCTGCCAGGTCCTCCTTCAGCACGAAGGCGATCTCGCCCTCGGCCTTGGGCGCGATCAGCGTATCGGCGGCGATGGCCGCGCCATCGGCGTAGACCATGCCGGACAGCAGGTGCCCAAAATCCGGCTGGTGCACATCGAGCATGTCCATCACCGCCCGGCTGGTCACGCCGATCTTCTTGCCGATCACGCGCTCGCCCGCGTCGAGCCGGTGTTGCACCATGGCGAGCTGGATGCGGTAGGCATCGTCGATGCAAAGCTCGGGATAGCGCTCGGTTAGCGGCGCGACGGCCTGCCGCATGGACAGCGCGTGGTGCAGGCTGGCGCCGATGTCGAGGATTTGTTCGGGTTTCATGGCCTGGCTCACAGTTTCACGCAGACATTGCGCAGTTCGGTATAGAACTCCAGCGAGTGCACCCCGCCCTCGCGGCCGATGCCGGATTGCTTGGCGCCGCCGAAGGCAGTGCGCAGGTCGCGCAGGAACCACGCGTTGATCCAGCAGATGCCCACCTCCAACGCGCTGCCCATGCGGTGCGCGGTGCCCAGATCGGACGTCCATACGGTCGCGGCCAGCCCGTAAGGCGTGTCGTTGGCAAGCCGGATCACGTCTTCCTCGGTATCGAACGGCGCGATATGGCAGCAAGGACCGAAGATCTCCTCGCGGATCACCGCCGAGTCCTCCGGCAAGCCGGTCCAGATGGTGGGCTGCACCCAGGCACCCTCGGCCAGCGCGCCGGGCATGTCGGGCACGCCGCCGCCGGTGACCACCGTGGCCCCCGCATCCGCCGCCTTCTTGTAATAGGAGAGCACCTTGGCGCGGTGCTCCAGCGACACCAGCGGGCCCATGTTCACGCCCTCGTCGCCCGGGCGGCCCACACGCAGGCCTTCAGCCTTGGCCTTGAGCGCCGTGACGAAACGCTCGAAGATCGGCCGCTGCACATAGACGCGCTCCGTGCCCAGGCAGACCTGGCCGCTGTTCTCGAAGGCCGAGCGGGTGATGCCGGCAACCGCCTTGTCGAAATCCGCGTCGGCGAAGACGATGCCGGCGTTCTTGCCGCCCAACTCGAACGAGACCGGGCGCACGCCATTGGCGGCGGCTTTCATGATGGCCTCGCCGGTCCGGGTCTCGCCGGTGAAGGTGATGCCGTTCACGTCCGGGTGCGCGCTCAGCAAGGCCCCGGCGGAATCCGGGCCGAAGCCGTGGACCACGTTATAGACGCCCGGCGGCACGCCAGCCTCGTTCATCACCTCGCCAAGCAAGGTGGCGGTGGCGGGCGTCTCCTCCGATGGCTTGACCACCACCGTATTGCCGCACGCCAGCGCCGGGCCGACCTTCCAGGTCATCAGCAGCAACGGCAGGTTCCAGGGGCATACCACGCCGATTACCCCACGGGGCGAGCGCACCGCGTAGTTGATGGCCTCGCCGCCGTCCGGCGTCGCCATGGCGAAGCTCTCGGCAGGCACGTTCTTGATCAGGTCGGCGAACACCTTGAAATTGGCGGCGCCGCGCGGGATGTCGACGTGGCTGGCCAGCGAGCGCGGCTTGCCGGTGTCGGCGATCTCGGCTTGCAGGAAGTCGTCGAAGCGGCGGTTGATGCCGTCGGCCACCGCATGCAGGAGCTCGACCCGCTGCGCCACGGTCATCTTGCCCCACGGCCCCCGCAGTGCTTGCCTTGCCGCAGCCACCGCCGCATCGACCTCGGCCTGCCCGGCTTCGTGCACACGGGCGATCAGGCTGTTGTCGACCGGGTTGCGGTCGTCGAACTGGCGGTTGGTGGCCACCCATTCGCCGTTGATGAAGTTCTTGAACTCTTTCATGTTGTCTCGCTGGTTGCGCACAGGGCGTGCCGCGTTGTCGTGCTGGCGTTTCGCTCCGATCACGTCAGTACACTCAGGAACGATTCATTCAGCTTGCGGTCGTGATAGAAGATCGCCCGGCCCAGTTCGTTGTCGGTCCACGTGATGGTCGGCTTGTCGGGATAGTGGATATAGCCGCCCGAGAAGACCTCATTCCGGTTGCCCGAAGGATCGAAGAAATAGATCGTCGCGCCGCGCGTGATGCCGTGCCGCGTCGGCCCGATATCGAGCGACACATCCTTCTTGGAAATGATGTCGGCGGCCTTCAGCACTTCGCCCCAGTTGTCCAGGTTGAACGAGGCGTGATGGAACTTGTTCTTCTCCGCGTGCCGGATGAAGGCAATGTCATGCGCCTTGTTGGAGCAGGTCAGGAAGGCGCCGATCATCATCTTGTCAGGGCCGGCCACCACCTCCTCGGACAGCGTGAAGCCAAGCACGTCGCGGAACAGCTTGACGGTGCCGTCCAGGTCGTCGCCGTACAACAGGCAATGATCGAAGCGGCTGGGCGCCATGCCGCGCAGGTCGTCCGGCCACGGGTCGGGATTGCTGTCGCCGGTCAGGCAGCCCAGCTTGTCCTTGTCGGCAAACAGTTCGATGGCATGTCCGGTGGGAATGGTGAAGCGAAAACGCACGCCGGTGCGCGGATGCTCGCCGGCGGGAATCCACTGGAAGCCCGAAGCCAGTCCTGACTGCTCCACCTCCTGCGCCAGCCGCTCCAGCGTGCGGCCACTGTCCACGCGAAAGCCCATGTAATCCATGCCCGGGCTGTCGGCCTCGCGCAGCACGACGCTATGGTGATCGTGCTCGTCCCACGCCTTCAGATAGACGCGGCCCTTGTCGTCGCGCGCGGTTTCGATCAGCCCGAGTACCTCGGTGTAGTGCCTGAGCGCCGGTTCGAGCTCCAGCACGCGCAGTGCCACGTGCCCCGGGCGCAATACGCCTGTCAATGCCATGACTGTCTCCTTGATGATGGGGTGATTGGTCCATCTTGTTTTGCTGCTCTTATTGCCACTTTCTTTGCCGCTTTCTTTGCCGCTTTCTTTGCTGCTTTCTTTGCCGCTTTCTTTGCTGCTTTATTGCGGCTTGTTCAACGGTTCTTGCGCCGCGCCCTGCCGCTCCCGCTGCTCCCGCTGCTTGTCCAGGCAGCGCTGCAGCAACGCCACGGTCCTCCGCCTCCGACAGGCAGGCGCGGCTCATCTTGGCGGTGTGGTAGCGGCCGGCCTCGATGCGCACCTTGCACACCCCGCAGCCGCCGCCCCGGCAGCCCGCGGGTATGCCGCGCTTGCCCAGGGCTTCCATGGCGCGCAGCAGGTTCTGCTCCCGCGCGCAGGGGTAGCACTGGCCGCTTCCCGCGATCTCGACGGTATGCATGCCGCGCCCCTGGTCAGATCTTGAACAGCGGACTGCGCGCGCTGTTCTGCGCATCGCCGGCCGAGATGAACTTCTCGGTGTGGATGTCCTCCTCGAACAGCCGGCCCTGCATCAACGTACGGATGCAAGCCTCGATCATCGGCGGCGGGCCGCACAGGTAGGCCTTGTGGCCACGGAAGTCCGCGGTGGCGCCATGGGCGTAAAGCCCGTGCAGCACGTCGTGCACGTAACCGCGCGCGCCATCCCAGCCACTGTCCGCGGGTTCGTCGGAGAGTGCGGGCACATAGCGGAAATTGGGATGCGCGCCGGCCAGCGCACGGAACGCCTCGTCGTAGTACAGCTCCGTGCGGTTGCGCGCGCCTTGCACCAGCGTGATCGGCAAGGTCTCGCCGGCGCCCAGCATGTCCAGGATCATGGCGCGCGGGCTCGACAGGCCCGAGCCGCCCGCCAGGAACAGCATCGGCTTTCGCGCCGACTTGCGCACGAAAAAGCGGCCGTAAGGCGCGGAGAATCCGAGTTCGTCACCCACCGACAGCTGCTCGTGCAGGTAGGCGGTGGCCTGCCCGCCTTCCACCCGCCGCACATGCAGTTCCACCAGCTCGTCACCAGGACGGTTGGCCAGCGAGAACGCACGCGGCTGGTCGCAGCCCGGCACGTGCAGGTTCAGGTACTGGCCGGCCTGGAAGGCCGTCGTATCGCCCCCCTTCACCCGCAGCCAGATGCCGCGGATGGTGGGCGTCAACGCGCGGGCCTCCACCACCTCGGCGCGATAGTCGGCCAGCGGCAGGCCTAGCGAGTCGGCGTCCTCCTCGATATCGGCCTCGATCACCATGTCGGACTGCGCGGTGGCGCAGCAGGCCAGGCACTGGCCGCCATCGCGCTCGAAGTCCATCAGCGCGAAGCTGGAGGCCTCCCCATGCTCGAATTCGCCGTCCACCACCTGCACCTTGCAGGTGGCGCACAGCCCGTGGCAACAGGCGTGCGGCAACCACACTCCGTTACGCAGGCAAGCATCCAGCACGGTCTGGCCCGGTGCGATGGGGATGGTCTGCCCGATCGGTTCAATGGTCAGGGAATACATCGTCTGCCTCCTACCTTAGCTGCAACTGCCGCCAATGCCGTCCAGTCCCGGGGTGCGCAAGCGGATCACCGCCTTGTGGCCCAGGCCGTTCTCTTCCAGCGTGCGCTCGAGATCCGGCTGCCAGGGCTCGCCGCCGCGCAGCCATTCCACGCGGCTCCAGTCGATGCGGGCAAAATCGGGGTGATAGCCGTAGACGCCCGGCAGCACGTTCTCCACGACCTCGCGCCAGGACATCGACGGCGCAAAGGGAAAGCAATGCGGTGCGCAAAACAGCAGGTGGCGGTCCCAGCCGATATAGAGCAGGCGGTTGCCGTGGAACACCGCTTCGCGGTCGGCGGGCTCGAACGCGTAGGGGCCAATGGATACGACGGACATGGTGGTCTCCTTATCTTTTGGTTGCCGGCTGCTCAGGCTGCCGCGCCCGGCACGCCCTTCCAGGCGTTCCAGTTCTTCTGATCCTGCGAGCCCTCGAAATCGAGGTTGTCCGCGCCCGGGTTGATGCGGTACCACTTGAGCACGTCGTCAAGCGATCCACCGCCGCAGTTGCCCTGGTAGATCTGGTGCACGGGCAACCAGGCCTGCGCGTACTTCTGCGGCTCGCCGTCGAAGATGTCCTTGCAGCCGTCCGAGCAGAAGTGGAACTGCATGCCGTGGTAGCTGCTCTCCCGGTAGCAGGTCTGGGTCGGGTCGTCCGGCTCCGAGAACACCATCGGGATCTGGCAGGTCTGGCACAGCATGGGCAGCGTGGCGTTGTAGAAGCGCTCCCCTTGCTGCTGGCGTTCCTGCCAGTAATCGAGCCGCGGCTTGTAGTAGCGCGCGAAGGTGTCGGGATACTTCTCCGTCAGCCAGGCCATTTCGTCCTGCTTGGGCACCCAGGTATGGAAGCCGGCCGCGGCGGCGTAGTTGTAGAAGGTGCCCCAAGCCTCGTGGGTGATGCGATCCTTGGTCTTGGTGGCCACCTCGTGATACTTGGGCATGCGCAAGCCGTAGCGCTCCAGGTCCTTGAACAGCGCGCCGCCGGCCTGCTCGAAGTACATCTCCCAGGCTTCGGCCCACGACATCACGCGCTTGGGCAGCATGTAGTCCATCATCATGCCGACCAGCGTAAGCAGGCGGAAGCCGCGCCAGAACCATTTGTCCAGCCACTTCTGCAGGATGGGGATATTGTCCGGGTCCTGCTGGCACAGGAACTTCACCACCTCCAGGCCCAGCGTCATATGGCGCGATTCGTCGGACTGTGCCGAGAAGCCAAAGGTCACCGTGGCCATGTCGCCGTTGTAGGCGGCACCGGACATGAAGGGCATGAACAGCAGGTTGGTCAGCACATACTCGAAGGAGAACGAGATCGCGGTGATGAACTCGAACGGCCCCGCGCTCATGGCATCCTCAAAATAGGACTTGGGCACGGACAGGTACCAGACCCGGTCGTGCATATGCTGCCATTCGCCGAAGCCGTTGAAGTACTTGTTGTAGACCGACAGCGTGTGCATCTGGGTCTGGGCATGGCGCAGCTCGTCGACCGACTGCATCTGCGCCGCAACCCGCGCGCCGGCGCCGCGGAAGTGCCGCCCGAGGTGGGCATAGCCGCGGTGCGCCGCATATTCGAGCGGCGTCACGCCGGTCAGGAACAGCCGCAGCGCGTTCAGGTAGCGCGGGTCCGAGACGTTGAGGTGGCCGTTGTTCTGCACGAACGAATCGATGATCGCGTACAGCTTGCGCTCCTTCTCCGACTGGTATTTCCAGTAGGCGTCCATGGTCATGCGGAACGGGTCTTCCCATTTGTCCCAGTCATGGATCTTGATGCCCTCGTACTTGTCGTAGGGAAAGACCTTGTCCATCGGCTCGTAGGTGGTTTCCCAACCGAGGTCGCGGGTCATCGTCGCGTATTTTTCCCGCAGGTTCAGCTTCTTGCGTGCGTCCATGGTGTTCTGTCTCCGTTTGTCTTTGTCTTTGCCGTGGGCGGCCCGTCTCAGGCGTTCCAGTGCAGGGTGAAGGCGTCGTCGTCTTCGTCGATGTTTCCCGACAGCGAAATCAGGTTCAGGTGGATCTCCTGCAGGTCCCAGTCGCGCCCGAGCTTGTCGGAGACCAGTTCGCGCAGGATGGTCAGGTGCCCAGGCGCATCGATCTTCACCATGGCGGGAAACTGCGACACCACGGCGTGCGGGTTGGCCTCGGTGATGGCCTCGATGATGGGACGGGTGTCGTCATTGCTCTGCAGCGCGATATAGACGTTGGCGGTCATGGCAGGCTCCTCAGGCGGCAAGGCCAAGCTTGTTGAGACGCACGTCGAACTGCTCCAGGCACAGCGCCACCACCTGCTCGCCGCCCTCGCCCAGCAAGGTGTCGGCCACGGGCACCAGCGCTTCGGCCGCTTGCGCGCGCGCGGCGCGGGCCCAGCCCGACAGCAGCATGCGATTGGCATCGGACTCTGCCGCGGCGGTCTGGATCACCGCGTCGACCCAGCGTGCGTGCTCCTCGCGCCAGTCGTTCATGAACTCGGTGAGCACCGCCAGCCCGGTGCCGCAGGCGCGCACGATGGCCGCATCGGCATGCTGGTACACCAGCGGATACAGCAGCCCGTCGAGCACCAGGTTCTGGGTGACGAAGGTCTCGAACCAGTCCTCGATCACGAAGCTGCGCTCGACAAGGCGGCGCATCGGCTGCCACGCGGCGCTCTCCATCCAGGCCACCTTGGCGCGCTCCAGCGCCACGCCAGTGTTGCCGTCCAGCAGCATGCCGATGCGCGACAGGTACTGGGCGATGCCGAGGCGGTCCATGGCGCAGTAAGTGCAGGCCTGGGTAATGGCCGTGCCCCAGCCATAATCCGCGCAATAGAAGTTGTTCATGTTGGCGCCCCACTCCACATGGCGCAGCGGCAGCAGCCCGTCGGCCAGGCGGTCCTGCCATTCGGCCGGCAGCGCCTGCAGCAGGCCGCGTTTTTCCACGAAGGCAAAGCTCTTCTCGGTGGCGTCCTGCTGGCGTCCACGCGCCGTCACGTAGGCACCGTAGAAGTACTGGCGCGGATCCTTGAGCGCATACCAGTCCGCCATCACGATTGCCGTGCGGCGCTTGTCGTAGATCTCGTGTTGCGGGTCCCAGGTTGGGCGGTAGTGAAAATTCACTTCCGACTGCACGTCGTAGGTGGCCTCCTGGTAGCGCGAGGCGGGCTTGTCGCCGAAGCGGCGCGCCACATGGCCGTAGGTCTGGCGCAGCGGCTGGATCTGCTGGGTCTTGATATCGACTTGCATCGCTTGGTCTCCTGGGTCTTGCTGTTTTTATGTGGGTGGATTCGGTGCGCGCGGCTTGCTGTGCTCAGGCGTCCTGATCGGGCGCCGGAATCTCCGGGGGCAGGAAGCGCACGTGGTTGACGCTGCAAAAGGCCTCGAACATCAGCTCGGGCATGATCAGCTCGACATTGAGCTCGGGGTCCGCCACGCTGAACGCGAACTGCACGAAGCCCTCGGGCGTGCGGCCGTCAACGCGCACGAACCGGGGCGAGGCTTCAAACAAGGGGACCGACTGGTTGATCATGGCGTTGCTCCTTCGCGTGGGCTGTATGGCCTCTATTGCGAAGAGCGTGCCAGCGGCTGCAAACGACGGCGGCGCAAGGCGCGTCGGGATTCGGGCCGCGCTGGATTTCGCGTTTACCCGGAACTGCGCATGCGCCGCGGCTCAATCATTTGATGAAGTGGATGGTGGAATTTGATCAAATGATCAAAGGCCGCGCTGGGTGGCGGTTTGCGGGGAGCCAGGTGTCTCTTTGCGAGGCCGCGGCGCCGCAACAAGGAAGGAGGTTAGGGGTAGGAGGGGGAAGGGATTGCGGGCGCATGCGGCGCAACAAGCGGGTTGGTTGCTTGATTGGGGTGGGGGATGGGGGATGGATCAAATGATTAAATGGGACTTTGGGGGTGGGTGGCGCCTGTTGTTTAGGCGGCGTTGGTTATTGCACCCAAGACCCTGCCGGGAGCCGAGCAATCAGGCTTGTGGGGGTCGGTGGTTGCGTCGTACGGCCAGTGGTTCTGCTGGTATCTGCCGTAACGGCCCGAAGGGCATCGCAATGACATGACCCATGGGTTTCGTGGTGGAGCCCCTGACCTCGGGCGCAGTGCCCATTCCCACATCTGCCGT
>NZ_AHJE01000034.1 GCF_000243095.1 Cupriavidus basilensis OR16
CGCGACTGAGAGTGACTTGCAACCAAACCTAGAGTGTTCGCGCTGCGAAGTGCGGCGTGCTTAGGAAATTTCCTGAAATTGGGGGAGATTCTTCCCAACCTTGCGCGGTTCTTTCGCACGGCTGCAGACCGCGCCTGCGGCTCCGCGTCAGCACCGCATGGGGTGATTCCGTGTCACAGGATCTGCTGGCCTGGCGAACCCCATGTCCTGAAGACCAGCCGCAGGCTCGAAGCGCTGCAGCTATCGCACATGGGCGTCCCTGGGTGGGTTTCCTGGGCGCAAGAGCGATGGTGAACCTGGCGCCAAGACAATCTGGATCGGCATGCGGCGAACCATGGACGGCGCACCCGCTATTCGGGCACTGCGGGAAGAACCATGACTTCTGTATAAGGAAATGGGCTAAAGTCTCGCCATTTTCTGCCGTTATTCCACATCGGGAAACGCCCTGCCGCGCCCGACGGGCTGCCCGCACATCTGCGCATGGCGCCGCCGGAATCGAGACGCAGCCCTCATCGATTCTCAATTTATTGAAGGAATCCGTGAGCCTCGAACCCGCCAATGCCAAGCGCCAGGCCGCTAGCACGCAAGCGCCAGACGGTCTCCAGCCCGATGCCCGCCACCGGCTCACCCTTCCCATGCAGATCAGTGCCGTGCTGCTCGATCTTGCCTGGCTGAAGTGCATTGTCAGGCTACGCACGCGCGACGGCTACAGGATAACCACCACATTGCTGAAGGTTGACCCTGTCGGCTGTACCTTCATCTTCGACGGATGCCGCACGGAAGCAGAGCGGGATTTGCTGCTGACATCGGACGAGATTGCCGTTTCCGCGCTGCTGCGCGATGTCAAGATCCGCTTCGTCATCGAAAGACCCTACCCCATCAGGTATCAGGGCGGCATGGCCTGCGCCGCGGCCTTCCCGGCCCAGCTCTACCATTTTGAACGCCGTCGTCACCCCCGCGCACGCCCGGACGCCGCCATGGGCTATCGTTGCGAGCTGCGCACGCCTGATGACCAGGTTCTGAAGCTGGACATTGCCGACCTCTCTCTCTCCGGTGTCGGCCTTCGTACCAGTTTCGCGAATACTGACCCGTTTCCGGCAGGGAAGATCTTGCAGAAATGCAGGCTAGACTTTCGCAACCAGGGCGAACTTACTCGCCGGTGACGAACAGGCCAATGATGCCGCCGATGGAGGCGAACGGCAGCACGGTGATGATCAGCGTGGCAAAGCGCACGGAGTTGAACAGCAGGAACAGCAGGAAGAAGATCGCGGCGATGGTGACCGGCACGATGATCTTCAGGTGGCCCATGGCGCGCTCCATATTCTGGAACTGGCCGCCCCACTCCAGGTAGTAGCCTTCCGGCAGCTTGACCTTGCTCTGCGCGGCCTGCTGCAGTTCGGCGACGAAGCCGCCAAGGTCGCGGTCCTTGACGTTGATCATCACCACCACGCGGCGCTTGGCCATTTCGCGGCTGATCTGGGCGGGGCCGTCGGTGACTTCGATCTTCGCCACGCTTTGCAGCGGCACCTGGGCGCCGTTGGGCGTGGCCACCAGAAGCTGGCGGATGGCCTGCACGTTGTCGCGGAACTCTTCGGGCAGGCGCACCGCCGCGGCAAAGCGGCGCTCGCCTTCGAAGATGTCCGTGGCGCGCTTGCCACCGATGGCGATCTCGATGATGTCGTGGATGTCGGAGGCATTGAGCCCGTAGCGCGCAATGGCTTGGCGATCGATCTCGATCGACAGGTATTGCTGCCCGGAGATCCGCTCGATGCGGATGTCCTGCGAGCCCTTGATGCCGCCGGCAACCCGCGCGATCTCGCCGGCCAGGTCGCGCAGCTTGTCGAGGTCGTCGCCGAACACCTTCACCGCCACGTCCGAGCGCACGCCGCTGACCATCTCGTCGACACGGTCGGAAATCGGCTGCGCCATCACGATCTGCACGCCGGGGATGGCCTTGAGCTTGTCGCGGATGGCGTTGGCGATGTCGTCCTGGGTCCAGCCATCGGGCCACTCATCGCGGTCCTTCAGGCTGGCGATCGGCGTCGATTCGTTCTGGCCCTGCGGGTCGGCCGGGCTTTCGCCACGGCCCACGCCGGACACCACCGACTTCACGCCCGGCACCGACAGCACCAGCTTGTTGGCTTCCATCTCCAGCTTGACCGACTCCTCCAGCGAGATGTTGGGCACGCGGTCAAGCGCCGGCACGATCGAGCCTTCCTTCATCTCGGGGATAAAGGAGGTGCCCAGCAGCGGCACGATGGCGACGGTGGCCATGAATGCCACCACCGCGCCGATCACGGTCTTGCGGCTATTGTCCAGCGCCCAGTGCAGCATGCGCAGGTAGTGGCGCTTCATGAAGGCGATCAGCCAGGTATCGTGCTCCGCGCCACCCTTGAGGAGGTAGGACGACAACACCGGCGAGAGCGTCAGCGACAGGAACAGCGAAATCGCCAGCGCGATCGAGATGGTGAACGCCAGCGGCGCGAACATCTTGCCTTCCATGCCGGTCAGCGTCATCAGCGGCAGGAACACCAGGATGATGATGCCCACGCCGACGATCACCGGCGTGGCCACTTCCTGCACCGCCTTGACCAGGATCTCGGTCTTGGTCATGCCGCTCGTGTCGCGATGGCCGAGCCGCTCGAACGCGTTCTCCACCACCACCACCGAGCCGTCCACCATCAAGCCGATGGCGATGGCCAGCCCCCCCAGCGACATCAGGTTGGCCGACAGGCCCACCTGGTTCATCACCATGAAGGTCATCAGCGGTGTCAGCACCAGCGTGGCCAGCACGATGACGGACGAGCGTACATCGCCGAGGAACAGGAACAGCACGATCACCACCAGCACCACGCCTTCGAGCAGCACCTTGGTCACCGTCCACAACGCGGAGTCCACCAGCTCGCTGCGGTCGTAGTACGGCACGATCTGCAGCTTGCCCGGCAGCATGCCACGCTCGTTGATCTCGGCCACGCGGGCCTTGACGCGGCTCACCACTTCCTTGGCATTGCCACCGCGCATCATCATCACGATGCCGCCGACCGACTCGGTCTCGCCGTTCTTGACCAGCGCGCCCTGCCGTACTTCATGGCCGATGGTCACGTTGGCCACGTCGCGCACATAGACTGGCGTGCCCGAGACCTCCTTGAGCACGATGCTGCCGATATCTTCCACGCCGCGGGCCAGGCCCACGCCGCGGATCAGGTATTGCTCGGCGTAATGCGGCAGCACGCCGCCGCCGGAGTTGGCGTTATTGCGCGCGAGCGACTGGTAGACCTGCTGCAGCGTGACCTGGTAATGCCGCATGCGGTCCGGGTTGACCAGCACCTGGTATTGCCGCACAAAGCCGCCCTGCGAGTTGATTTCCGCGACGCCCGGGATCGAGCGCAACAGCGGGCGCACCACCCAGTCCTGCGCGATGCGGCGCTCGGAGAGCTCCTCGGTCGTGAGCGCGCGCTTGCCGTCGTCGGCGCGGTCCAGCGTGTACTGGTAGACCTCGCCCAGGCCGGTGGAAACCGGGCCGAGCACCGGCGTCACGCCCTCGGGCATGCGGCCTGCCACCTCGATCAACCGCTCCATCACCAGTTGCCGGGCGAAGTAGACGTCGGTCGCATCGGTAAACACCAGCGTGATCAGCGACAGGCCCGCCTTGTTGAGCGAGCGCATTTCTTCCAGGCCCGGCAGCCCGGTCATGGCCATTTCCACCGGCACGGTGACAAAGCGTTCCACTTCCTCCGGCGAGCGGCCGGTGGCTTCGGTAGCGATCTGCACCTGCACGTTGGTGACATCGGGGAAGGCATCCACCGACAGCTTGGTCGCCGCGCGCAGGCCGAAGAAGAACAGCACCACCGCCAGCACGCAAACTACCAGCCGCTGTTTGATGGCGGCTTCCACAAGGGATTTCAGCATGATCGATTACCCCTGTTCCAGGCGCTTGCGCTCGTTATCGAGGTGGAAGGCACCGTCCACCACGATGCGGTCGCCCGCCTTCACACCGCTTTGCACCACGCGCATGCCGTCGCTCTCGGCGCCCAGCTTGACCTTGGCCTGGCGGTACAGGCCGCCGGCCTGCTCCACGTAGACCAGTTCGTCGTTGCCGTCGCGCACGATGGCCGATTCCGGAATCACCAGTTGCTGGGACGGAGCGCTGGCAATCAGCATGCTGGCCAGCATGGCCGGCTTCAGGCGCCCTTCGCGGTTCTCCAGTTCGGTACGGACCAGCACGGTGCGCGTTTGCGGATTCACGGTGCGGCCCACGTAGATGAGCTTGCCGGTGATCTGCTTCTGGCCCGCGCCGTTGCCAAGGGACGGCACCTCGATGTCCACGCTCTGGCCCTCGGCCACCAGCGCGGCCTGCTGCTCGGGCACCTCGGCCACCACCCACACGCGCGACAGGTCGGCCACGGTGTACAGCGCATCGGCCGGCTGCACCACCTGGCCTTGCGCTACGTTGCGCTCCACCACGGTGCCGCTGATGCTGGAAAATACCGGCGAGTAGGAATCGATGCTGCCGCTCTTGGCCAGTTGCGCCACCGCGGCTGCCGACATGCCAAGCACGCGCAGTTGGTCGCGATAGGCGCGCATCTCGGCTGAGGAAATGGCCAGCTCGCTCTCGCGGCGCTGCAACTCGCCACGGCCGATCACGTCGGCGGCAAACAGCTGGCGCGCGCGCTCGGCGTTGCGCACCTGCAGCTCGGTCTGGGCCTCGGCCTTCAGGAAGGCCATCTGGGCCGCGCCCAGTTCGCTGCTATGCAGGCGGGCGAGCACCTGGCCAGCCTTGACCTCCTGGCCCAGGATGCCGTAGAGATCCGTCACGCGGCCGGTCACGCTGGCGCCGATGCGCGCCACGCGCTGCTCGTCGAAATCGATGCGGCCGGACACGCGCAGCACTTCACTGAAGGCGCTGGTCGCGACCGGCGCCACCTTCAGGGCTTTTTGCAGTGTCTCTTCCGGCTTGACCACGCCGGGCGGTTGCTTGGGCGGCTCGGCGGCCGGTGCGGGTTCATCGGAACAGCCAGCGAGAGAAAACAGCAGGACTGCGGTTGCCGTCAGGGAAAGTAGAAAATGGGGGCGCATGCTTATTTGGTTTCTGTAGGTGCCGAGGGGGCCGCGGGTGCGGAAGGCGGGGCCATGGGTGCCGCGGTCTGCCCGGGCACGCTCGACAACAACCTCTCGATCTGGATGGTGGCTGCCTGCTGCTCGAACTGGGCGGCAATCAGGTCGCTGCGCGCGCCGCGCAGCACGCGCTGGGCATCGAGGTAGTCCAGGATGCCGCGCTCGCCGAAGCGATAGGCCGACTCAGCCACCGCCAGCGCGGACTCGGCCTGGCGCACGATGCCGCCCTCCAGCGCGCTCACCTGCGACTGCGTGATCTCGTACTGGCGGTAGGCCGATTCCAGCTCCTGCGTCAGCTCGAATTCGCGGGCTTCCAGCGCCGTGCGGGCCTGGATCGCCTGCGCGGCCGCCGAGGACCAAGCCAACCTGCGAGACCGTGTTGTCCGGCTGGCGCTCGGCGCTGGCGCGCACCGCCAGCTCAGGCAGGCGCAGCGCGCGCTGGTAGTCGACGGCCAGGTTGGCGCGGTCCGCCTCCAGGCGGCGCTGGGCCAGTTCCGCATTGGTCCCGGTCAGCGTGTCGCGCAGCATCGGCAGGGCCGGCAGCGCGGGCGGGTGGGCAAGGCTGCCGGACAGCGAATAGGTTGCCGGCATGGCGCCGCCCACTTGCTGGCGCAGCGCCGCCTTGGCCTGGTTGACGCGCAACTGGGCGCTCTGCAGCGTCTTCTGCGCGCTCAGCAGCTCGGTCTCGGCCTTGATCAGCTCGTATCGCGGCGCTTCGCCGACCTCCACGCGCAGGCGGGCGCGGTCCTGGATCTGCCGCATCATCGCCAGGTCTTCCTTGGCCGCGGCCAGCTCCATCTCGCGCCGCAGCACGTCGAAGTACGACGTCTTGACCCGCGCCGCCAGGTCCGCGCGGAACGCCTGGCGACCGGCTTCGGTGGCCTCCAGGCTGCGCCCGGCAATCTCCGCGCGCAGCTTGCGCTGCTGCGGATAGTCCAGCTTCTGGGTGATGGCCATGGTCGGCGCGGCGCCGCCTGTCACCCCGGCGGTGCGCGGCGACAGGCGGCCGTACATCACCTCGACCTGCGGGTTGGGATAGGCACGCGCGCTGGTGACAGCGGCGCTGGCGGCATCGACGCCGGCCTGCGCCGCCTCCACGCCTTTGTTGGTGGACTGCGAAAGGGACAGCAGTTGCGGCAAGGTGAACGTCTCTGCCGAAAGCGCCGGGTGGGCGCCAAGCGACAGCAACGCCACCATGGAAAACATAGTGATCTGTTTGATCTGCATGACAAGAGGGGGCAGGCGAAACGGCTGCGCGCCCGCCGCCGGCGCACGCAAGAAGCGCGCGCCAACGGTCAGCCAGCGATCGCGGACGCGATCGGGCCAAGGCGCCCAGGCAAGAGGAACGCAGCCCGGGCACGCCGATGGCGCGCCGGGGTTGCCAGGGCTGTCAGATCAGGGAAATGGGCGGCTTGAAGAACGCCGCGGGCAAAGGATCCGGGCGTGCAGGCAGCGGTTGCGCGATCTCGTCGGGAGGCAACGAAACACGCATGGTAGGCAGCGCGAAGAGCGCGCTGGATTCTTCGATCTCGTCGAGCATGTCGAGCGGGTCGAGCAGGTCGGCGGACCAGATCTCGCAGTAACCGGGAGGATCGTCCTGCGCCACCGCGGCTGCTATCGTTTCGCCCGCCAGGCCATCGTCGCCTGGCGCCACGACGCGCTCCTGGTCGGCACCGCCGCCGAGCTCGTCGAGGGCGCGGGAAAGCGCCGGCCCGGATATCAGCTGCTCGGCGCTAACTTGGCCAAGTGCGGCCCCCGACATACCGGCGTGCGCGTTCGCCGCTGCCCCGAAGGACAGCGCGGACAAGCACAGGGCGGTAATCAAGAGCAGCAGGAATCGCATGAATTGGGGTGAAGCGACAAGGGCCAAACCGGCGCGGATGATGACAAACCAGCCACCTGACGCCGATGGTGCACCACAGCATTGTAACGCGGGTGTAAGTCATAGACCGTCAAAGGGCCGGTGTGTTCCAGTCATGCGTTACCCACCAGCGCGAGCCAGTATTTTCATCCGGCCCGCCGCCAACGCCCTCCAGCGCCGCCTCGATACGCAGCGCCGTCTCCACCAGCCCAGCGCGTGACATCGCCGCGGCCAGTTCGCGAGCTCGCTCAAGCGCGGCCGGACGCTGGTTGCGCAAGCCCTGGCGCAGCCACTGCGCCAGCAGCGCCAGCGCGGTGCCGGCCAGCGCCGCATGCGGCGCCGGTGCCGGCACGACGAAGGCCGGCATGGCACCGGGGCTGGCTGGCTCGGTCGCCAGCACCACGGCGCGGGCCTGGGTCATCAGGGCCAGCGGCTCCATTTCCAGGGCACCGCCCATCACGCGCACCGTGCCCGCCACGCGCTGAATGGCGTCGCCTCCCGCCATGGCGATGCGCAGCAGGCTTGCCAGCGCGTCGACGGCGCCGGGCGCGCCGCTGCCGTGGCGGCAGCGCAGCAGGCAGTGCTGGCCTTCGGTGTCGAGCAGGCTGGCGTGCAAGGTCTGCGCGGCGGCGTCCCAACCCCACTGCTCCACGGCCATCACGTCCAGCACGTGCAGGTGCCCGATGGCCTGGCGCGGCAGCAGGCAGGCGGGCGCGGCTTGCGCGAGGTGCTGGCGCAATGCCGCCACCGTGGCAAAGGCCAGCGGCGGCCGCAGGTCGTTCCAGGCTTGGGCGGAGAGCGGCAGCACATTGGTCTGGCGCGCGGCGCTGCCGATCTCCAGCAAGCCATTGGCGCGGCGGCGCGCCGCGCGCGTCACCACCTGGCTGGCGGCCAGGCGGCCCATCGGATTGCCCGCCACGCGCCGCTGCACCAGCGGCACCGGCGGCGCGGCGCCCTCCGCCCTGGGCCAGCTGCGCTCGAGCGCGAGGACGCCCATGGTGTCGGGGTCCGCGAAGGCGATGGAGACCCCGCAGGTCGCATCGGGATGGTCGCCGTCGTCCCACATGGTGGCGCCCAGCGAAACCAGCTTGAGGTGGTCGAGCGCGACTTCGCCCTTGACGCCAAGGCCAAGGATCTGGCGCGCCGGCAGCAGCGCCCTGGGCTGCCCGCCGGCCGGTCCGGCAGCGCTGGCGCTATCGGCCGATCGCGCGGCAGCCAGCCGGCCTTGCAGGCACGCCAGCGCTTCCAGCAGGCGGCGCGGGTCATAGCGGGCACTGCGGGTGTGCTGGTCATCGAGCTGCGCCGCCAGCGCGTCGACGTCGGCGCTGACCCAGGCCGCACCGGCATCGGCGGCCAGGCTGCGCATCAGGCCCAGGCGCGGGGCCAGCGCCAGTGGGGCCTGGGCCGTGCCTTCGGCCCACAGTTGCCGCGCCAGCGCATCGGCCGCGGCGGCAAGGGCGCGCAGCGTTTCGGCATCGGCCTGGCGTGCATCCGCAGTGGCGTCATCCGGCTCTGGCGGCGCGATCTCCACGGTGGCATCGACCTGGCCACGATGGCGACCGGCCGCAACGCGAAAGGCCCAGACCGCCAGCGCCACGTGGGCGCAACTGCTGCCCTCGTGGCAATCGCAACGCGCGTGGCCAAGGCTGTGGCGCGAGAAAAACCGCACCGGAAAAACCGCACCGTGCACATCGGCAGGTGCGCGGTGGGCACCGGGGCCGCCACGCGCCAGCCGGCCAGCCGCGCCACCGGCCGCGCGCGGGCCAGCTCGGCGGCCTGGCGCAGCGTGGCCGGGCGCAACGCGGCTTGCAAGGCGGCGTCGTCGAAATCCGCCGGGGACCATGGGCCACCGGCCAGCCCTGCGGGCGTGGTGACGGGCGTACCGCCACCGCCCTCCTCCACGCTGGCCTGCATGCCCTCGCCCGCCGGCTGCGCCGCGCTGGCCGCATTCCTGCAGGCCTGCTGGTAAGCCAGCACCAGCAGGATGCGGTGACGGCAGAGGCCCGAGGCAATGCAGCTGCAGACCGCATCGCGCAGCGAGCGGCCCGCGGCGAGGCTGGTGCGGGTGCCGTCGGCGTACGCGGCATGCAGGGTGCCATCGGCCTCTTGTGCAAGCTCGGGCGCCTTGCCCTCGGCCATTTCTTTCTGCGCACGCTTGACGAAGCCGGCGTTGGCCAGCGCCAACAGCGCTTCGGGCGTCAGTTCCAGGAGATCGGCGCGGTCTGCCCTCATGCGACCAGCCCTCCGGGCACTTGCCCGCCGGCCTTGCCGGAGATTTTCTCGGCCAGCCAGGCGGCCAGCTCACCGGGCGTCATTGCCGCCACGTGGGCGCCTTCGCGCACCAGGCGCGCCGCCAGCTCGCGGTTGTAGACCGGCTCGGCGCGTGCATCCAGCGCGGCCAGGCCAAGCACCGTCACGCCGGCGCCGACCAGCGTCTTGACGCGACGGACCAGTTCATGGTCGCTGCCGCCCTCGTAGAAATCGCTGACCAGCACCACGATGCTGCGTGCCGGCGTGGCGATTTGCGCCTGGGCATAGGCCACGGCCCGCGCGATATCGGTGCCGCCGCCAAGTTGCACGCGCATCAGCAACTCAACCGGATCGGCCACGTCGGCGGTGAGGTCCACCACCGCGGTATCGAACGCCACCAGCCGCGTGCGCATGCCCGGCAACTGCCACAGGCAGGCGGCCATCACCGCGGCATGGATCACCGAGTCCACCATCGAGCCGCTCTGGTCGACCAGCAGGATGATGTCCCACGATTGCGCATGGCTGCGCATGCGGCTGAAAAATGCCGGCGCTTGCACGAACAGCTTGCCGCGCTGCGGGTCCCAGCGATGCAGGTTCTCACGCAAGGTGCGGCGAAGATCGAAGTTGCGGCGATGCGCACGCGCGAGCGTCGCCGCCGGTCCCGCGTGCCGGCGAAGGCCTGGCGCACTTCGGTGGCCAGCTTTTCCATGATGCGCCGGACCACCTCGGCCACCAGCTTGCGCGCGGCGGCCAGCACCTCGGGGTTCATCAGGTGCTTGGTGTGGAGCACCGCGCGCAGCAGCGCTTCGGACGGCTCGATGCGCTCCAGCACTTCGAGATTGGTGACCACTTCGTCGATACCGTAGCGCTCCACGGCGTCCTGCTCCAGCCGCTCGATCACCTCGCGCGGAAAGAGGCGGTGGATTTCGTTGATCCAGTCCGGCGTGGTCAGTTGCGAGGCGCCGCCGCTGCCGGTGCGCTCGCCGCGCCGCGCGCGCTCGGGGTCGCGGCCATAGAGCCAGTCGAGCGCGGCGTCGGCCGCAGCGGCGTCGGCATCGAGTTCGCCCAGCGCGGGCTGCGCGGCCTCGCCCAACAGCAGGCGCCAGCGTTGCAAGGGATCGGGCAGGTGCAGGCTCATGGCGCGGTGGGCTTCGGGTTGGGATCGGGGACCGCGCCGACGGGCACGCCCCAGTAACGCAGGTGCGCCGTCACGGCGACCTCCAGCAAGCGCGCGGCGGCAATGTCCACGGGATCGTGCGCGCCGAGCGGCGCGGTGAGCGCGCGCTCGCCATAGGCTTCGCCGCCACGCAGCGCCAGCACCTGGCGCGCCAGCGCGCCGCGCTCCGCCGGCGGCAGCCAGGCAAAGGCCATGCGCATGGCGGGCAGCGCCTGCACGAAGGCCTCGTCATCGAACTGCTGCAGCAGGCCGTCGAGCCCGCCGGCAAACCCGCCGGCATCGGTCAAAACATCGCGCGCCAGTGCCAGCAGGCCGGCCAGCGCATCGCCGAGGCTGGCCGGCGGCAAGCCCGCCAGCAGGTGCAGCGCGCCCGCGACGCTGTCGCCACCGCCGTCTTGTGGCGCAGCCGGTTCATCCAGGCTCGCCAGCGCTCCCAGCGCCGCGCCACGGCTGGCAGCCGCCGCCTGCGGGTCGCGCGCCTTGCGGCGCCACACAGCCAGGGCGCGCTGCGGATCGAGCGCGGGCAGCGGCTGGCCATCGTCGAGCGCGCCGTTGCGCACGTCGCGTACCACATCGCGCACCGCACGGAAGGTAAGCAGGTGTGCCTGCTGCTCGGCGCTGGCCACCTGTCCCGGCAGGTCGAGCAGCCACAGGGCGCGCTCGACCGCGGCCACCACTACCGTATGCAACACCGGCGCGCCGGCCATGCCGAGTACCTGGCCATGGCGCAGCAAGGCATGGAGCAGCCCCAGCGCCTCGCCCAGCGCCTCGAAGCGGGAGGCCGCGCCCACCGCCCGGGCTAGTTCGGCGAGCGAGTTGGCACCGGCTTCCGGCAACCCGGCGAACGCGGCATCGTTAAGCAGCGCGGCCAGCGCGGCCAGCTTGCCCGCCGCGCCGCGCAGCGCTTCTTCCAGCCGGGCGCGTGCGGCGTCGTGCAGCGTGGCGCCATAGGCGCCGGCCTCGATCAGCGCAGCGCGCTGCTCCAGCGAGCCAAGCAGCCGCCAGTGCTCCTCGCGCTCGCCGGACAGCGCCAGCGACGGGCCGCGCTCGCGCTGGATCCCCGGCAACGCCAGGATGCGCAGCCGGTGCAGGCTGCGGCTGCGCTCGCGGTCGGCGGCTTGCAGCAAGTCCAGCTTGAGTTGCAGCGGACGGCCCGGCAGCAGCACGATACCGTGCGCGGCCAGTTCGGCGTCGACGGCATCGACCAGCGGCGGCTGCGGCGTGCCAGCCGCCAGCACGCCAACCTGGTCGCCGGCCAGCACGTCCATCAGTTCGACCAGCACGGGATCGGTGCCGCGCAGCAGCGGGCCGCGATAGGTCCACGGCAGCGGCGCGTCGAGAGCGTCCTTGATCAGGGTGGCGGCGCTGGCGTCGAGCCAGTCGCAGCGCAAGGGCTGGGCATGGCCGCGCAGCATCGCCAGGCCGTGGGCATGCGCGTGCAAGGCCTTGAGATCGGCGGTGGTCGCGGGGAGCTTCTTCTCGCGCAGGCGGCGCATGGCCTGGGCAAGGGCCAGCTTGCCGGCTTCGGCGCTGCCGTGCTGCCACACCCAGGACTGGTACATCGGCGACGGCATGCCAGAGGCATAGCCGGCGAAGGCGTCGAGCCGCTTGCTGGTGTAGGGCACGAGGTAGCTGCCGCTGCGCACGGGCGGTGCGCCGTCTTCAACGTCGGCGGCTACCTCTGGCTGCGGCACGGCAGGGGGCTCGCTGCCGGCCACCCCGGCATGCTCGCGCCATAGCCCGCGCAGTGCGGGCGCATGATAGCCGCCGCAAACGACCAGCACCGGCGCGCCCTGCGCCTGGCCCATGGCCCATGCAATCCAGCGCGCCATCATGGCCTCGCGCTCGGCATTGGCGGGGGAGCCGGGATCGTCGCCGCGCAACTGGTCGAAGTGCGTATCCAGCGCGGCGGCCAGCGCCGGCAGCGGCATCTCGCTCTCGAACAAGTGCTCCCACAGCGCGTCGCGGCCGTCGATGCACAGCGCGTTGCACAGCGCTGCCTCGTAGGCCGCGGCGCGCTCGGCGTGATGATCATCGTCAGCGTCGGCGTAGCGGTTGGTGCGCCCGGACAATGCATCGTGCCAGGCCGGCAGGTCGATAAAGCGGGCCTGCGCGCCGATGCGCTCGGCGCCTTGCAACGCTACCCATTCCGGCGAGTACTCGCAGAACGGCGTCCACGAGCCGCGCTGCGCGCCAGGGCCCGACAGGTAGCTGAAAATCGCCACCGGCAGGCGGTGCGGCAGGTGCAACTCGGCCAGCCGCGCGTTGAAATCCGCCGGCCCTTCGATCAGCACGAAGCACGGCCGCAGCGTGTCGATGCGCTCGGCCACCAGGCGCGCGCAGGCGGGGCTGTGGTGACGCACGCCGATCACATGCGGCTCGGCGTGCGGCATGGGGCTCGATGCTGTCATCGGTCTGGGCATGCGCGGCGCATCAAGGCAGGCGCTCGCGCGCAGCGAAATAGGCCTGCCAGTGCGATCCGGCGCGGCGCGAGACCTTTTGTTCGAAATAGCGGCGCAGCTTGGCGCGGTCGTCGGCGTTGTCCTTGACCACGGTGCCGCCGATGCAATCGACCAGGTCAGCCGGGCTGCCATCGCGTTGCTCGAGGAACCAGGCCCGCACGCCCACCGCGTGCGCCACGTTCACGGCCTCGGCGGTCGACATGACCGCGCTCATGCGCTCGGCGCCGCCCTCATCCGCGTTGCGGCGCGGCTGCGTGCCCTGCCCGCGCAAGTCGCGGAAGGTGGTGACCAGCAACTCCAGCACCGGCTCCGGCACGCGCCGGGGAATGCCGCTGCGCGCCAGCAAGCGTGCCGAGGCCTGCTCCACCAGCTCCAGCTCGCGCTGGAAATCCAGGATCGGGAACACCGTCTCGAAATCGAAGCGGCGCTTGAGCGCCGCGCTCATCTCGTTGACGCCGCGGTCGCGCGTGTTGGCGGTGGCGATGATATTGAAGCCTTCTCGCGCGTACAGCATGCCGGCGGCGCCTTCCAGCTCCGGCACCGCCATCACGCGGTCCGACAGCATGGCCAGCAGGCAGTCCTGCACCTCCAGCGGCGTGCGGGTGATTTCCTCGAAACGCACGATGCGGCCCTGCTGCATGCCGAGATACAGCGGCGCGGGCACCAGCGCGCGCTGGCTCGGGCCCTCGTTGATCAGCAGCGCGTAGTTCCAGCCGTACTTGATCTGGTCCTCGGTGACCGAGGCCCCGCCCTGGATGGTCAGCGTGGAGGTGCCGCTGACGGCGGCCGCCAGCAGCTCCGATAGCAGCGACTTGGCGGTGCCGGGCTCGCCCACCAGCATGAGCCCGCGCCCGGTGGCCAGCGTGACCAGCGCCCGCTCGATCATGGCCGCCGGGGCCACCAGCTTGGCGGCGATATCGCTGCCGGCATCGCCCAGGATAAAGCGGCGCGCGGCGGTCAGCGACAGCGCCCAGCCTGGCGGGCGCGGCGCATTGTCGGTAGCGGCCAGGCGCGCCAGTTCGTCCGCGTACAGCCAGCTCGGCGGGCGGGCGGCTGGAGCTGGGGGCTTGTCTTGTCAACCATGGTGGCTCTCCATCGGTGCGATCGGTGCGGTCAGCGGCGCCAGCGGGGGCAGCGCGATAGGGGGCCGCAAGATAAGGGATGCGTGGACGCGAGCGTTCATGCGCGCAGGCTCTCCATGTCGCGGATCAGCTCGCTGGCGGCAATCGGGCCGAGCCCGGCGAACTGCTTGCCGCCGTTGCGGGCGATGCCCCAGCCGTGCGCATCCACGCCGAACTGCAAGCTTTGCAAGGTCTGCTCCGGATATTCGTCGGGCATGCCCACGATCATGCCGGGATCGAACGTCAGCTCGATGGCCCGTCCGCCCTCGACCTGCTTGGTGTAGTACCAGATGCCACCGCCGTCCTGCGCCGCGCCGCGCCGCCAGCCGCGATTGGCCAGGCCGAACAGCTTGCCGGTGGGAATCACCACGCCCTTCCAGCGATCCAGGTCGATGGCCTGCCGCTCGGCCTCGGTCAGCGCGTAGGTGTCGCGGCCGATCTGCGCGAAAGGCTGCAGCAGTTCGTAGTCGGCAAACAGCTGGCCGAAGGCGGCTGCATCGTCGGCCGGCAATTCCAGCGCGTGGGGAATGCCCACGCGAATGGCCTCGCCTTGCGGCAGCGCGTAGGCATCGTCGCCGGCCGTCGTGTAGCTGCCGTCCTCGGCCACGCGAAAGCACGCCAGCAGCTCGCCGCCGCTATCGCCGCCGTCCGCCACGCGGTACACGCCCCACGCCAGCCGCTGCACCAGGTGGCGCACCAGCGGATGCTGCGCCAGGAAAGGCTCGAACACCGCGGCGCTCCAGCGCCGGCGCGCGCACATGGCCAGCTCCAGGCGCAGCACCTGCTGGCTGGCGATGGTGCGGGCGTCTTTCTTGAGCGCCTTGAAGCGCTCCACGGCTTCCTTGGACAACGCGGCGTCGTCGGTTTTCTTGGGCTTTGGCAGGTCGGCCAGGCGTGCGCCGTCGGTGTCGCGCACGAAAGGCTTGAGGGCTTCGTCGAAGCCCACGCGGAACTGGCGCGGCCCGAAATCCAGCAGCAACGTGCCATGCGCGTCCAGCCCAAGGTCAGGAGCGAGGCGGTCTTCGAGTTCTTCGAGCGAGAGCCCGCGCGCCTCGGCCACTTCGTCGATTTTCTCGCGGGCACGGTCCTGCAGGCCCTTGAACTTGACCTTCTGCGCAATGCCGTTGAGGTGCATCAGCGCCACGTCGCTGCCGACCATGGCGAGCACATCGAGCCCGGCCACGGCGCGCGCATGCGCAGCCTCGCCGGGCCAGGCGCGGATATACGGGGTGAGCCGGCGCGCGGTGTCGTCGTTGCCAAGCACGCCCAGCGCGCTCAGCGCCCAGCTCTCCTTGGCAGGCGCGTTGACCAGCAGCCACGCCGAGAAATTGTCCCAGGCGAAGTCAGCCAGCGACTCCGGCGTACAGGCTGCCTTGACCATGTCCAGGCCAGGATAGCGACCCTCCGCCGAGGGAAACGCCAGCATGCTGCCCAGGTGCTGCAAGGCCGAATCCGGCAGCGGCTTGCCGGCGCCCAAGCCGGTGGCGAGCACCGGGCGGCGGAAGCTGCCGGGCTGGTAGAACTCGGGCAGCTTGGGCAGCTTGGCCGGGAAACGCTGCAGCGGGTCCTCGTCCAGCACCCCGCGCACGGCGGCGGCGATGGCCGGGTCCGCGTCGCGCTGGGCGTAGCGCTGCGCCACTTCCATCACCAGCGCCTCGTGCCCCTCGCCGGCCAGCATGCGCAGCGCCGTGGCCGCGTTGTCGCGCGCCTCGCCGATGCGGCCGACGGCCGCCGGGATCAGGCCGGCGGCGGCATGCTCGGGATGGCGCAGCAGCCAGGCCCGGCCCATTTCGCGCAGCGACTTGAGCCTGGCCAGCGCGCGCGCCGCCGGCGCCGCCAGCTCGACCGCGCCAAACGGCATCGCCAGCGGCAGCCCCTCGGTGGGCGCGCGGCGCACCGTGCCCAGCACGCCGGGCAGGACCCGCAGGCCGAACCTGGCCGCCATATAGCTGTCGTTGTTGACCGAGCTCTCGCCGGCCACCGTATTGAACAGTGGCAACGCCAGCTCCTCCGGCAGCAAGGCGGCCATCATGGCGTCGAGCGAGCACCAGTTGGTGATCTTGCGCAGGGCCTGCCACGCGGCGATCAGCGCCTGCGCATCGCGCTGGCGAATCGCCAGCATGGCCTGCTCGAGAACGCCGGATTGCTTGCCGCGCGAGTTGCCGAATCCCAGGTCGCTCGCCAGCAGTTGCACGTCTCGTGCCTTGGCCTGGTCGTAGCGGCGCACCTGCCAGTCGCTCATCGACGCCCATTCCTCGCGCTTGCCCTCGGCCCAGCGCTCGACCGCGGGAAGGTCCAGCGGCGCCAGCGTGAGCGGGCCGGCGGCGGCAATGCGCTTCTTGCCAAGCCAGGGCGGAGCGGCCAGCACCGTGGGCAGGTCTTCGACGGCGGCCGCCTCGGCAGGCTGCGCCAGCCTGGCCTGCAGTTGCCGCACCAGGTCGCCCTCGGCCGGGCTCAGCCACGGCAGCACGCGCTCGGCCTCGGCGGCATGGGCCTGCAGCAGCGCGGCCAGGCTGGCCGTGTACAGGCTGGCATCCTTGCCAGCGGCAAGCGCCAGGCCGGGCAAGGCCCCAAGCGCCGCCAACGGCCAGCGGCCGGTGGCCTGCTGGAAGCGCGCCATGGCGGGCTTGCCGTTGGTAGCCACCCGCGCCAGCGCGGCGACGGCCTCGGGCAGGCCGATGGCCGCCAAGCCTTCGGCCGCCTCTTCGATGGCCGCGCCTGGCGCCAGGATTGGCAACGCGTCGGCACCGCGCTCGCGCAGCACGGTGGCCACCATGGTCCCCACGCCCCAGAAATTGCTGCCCCAGCCCCCCAGCCCTCCACCTTCTGCCGCTGCGCGAGCGCAAGCGCCGCGGGATCGGTCACGGTCATCTGCAGCCAGTGCAGCGACGCCGGCGCCTGCGGCCCTTGCAGGCGCTGCGCGGTCTCGTTGCTGAGCTCGGGCAGGTCGGGCAGCAGCATGGCCATGGCCGGCTGGCGCGACGGCGGCAGCAGCGGCAGGGCCACACGGATCTTGTCCGCGCAGGCTTGCCACTGCGCAGGCTCGGCGCGCGCCAGCAGGGCGCGCAGCGCCCACTCGGCATCGCTGTGGATGCCCGCGTAGCCGGTGCCGTGCGCGCTGTCGACGTTGTCGTTCAGGCTCAGGCGGCGCTTGCGCGTATCGCGCACCCAGCCCAGCTCAGTGCCCATGGTCTGCGCGCTCAGCAAGGCATCCACCGCGCCTTCCAGGCCGAGCCGGCCCGCCATGAAGGCCATGCCATTGGCGCCCAGCTCCACGTCGTCGCGGTAATGCTGGGAAGACAGCTTGACGAGGATTGTCATCAGCACCGCATCAGATGCGGACGAGCCCTCCATGCGGCGGCTTTCCACGCGCTGCCATGCCTCGGCATAAGCGGCCTGCCAATGGGCGGCGCTGGCGTCGATGTCCGGCTGCAAGTGCTTGAGCAGGGATTCGCGCACGCGCAGCCAGGCCCGCATCGGGTCCAGTGGCTCGGCGGGCGCGTCGCCGGGGTAGCGCCGGCTGGGGAGGGCCAGGTCCTTGAGCGATTCCGGCATCAGCACGGCGGCGCCCTGCTCCAGCCAGGGCGGCGTGTCGCCACGCGTGGCTGGCGCCATGGCGGCAGCGGGCGGTGGCGCGGCAGGTTCCGGGGGTTGTGCCTGGGGCGGCGAGGCCGGGGCGGCATCCTGGGCAATCACGGCGGCAGCCGGAGCCGGCTGCGCCGTGGCCCCGATGCTGGCGCCGGCCGCTACCTGCGCCTCCACATAGCCCTTGCCCGTTTTCTCGGCGATCAGCTTGGTCATTGCCGCGGCCGCCTTGGCGGCATCGGCAAACGGCTTGCTCTGGCTCTGGCCGTGGGTGCCGATCTTGCCCCAGCGCAGGTTGAGCTGCGCGTCGTCCTGTTCCACTTCCCAGAATTTGCTGGAGCTGTCGCTGCGGAATTCGAAACGCCTCATACCTTGCTTTTCCTTTGACTTCACATCGTCGACAAACCCACCGGGCAATGGGGCATCGCCGTGGGTTCGGCGGGCGGCTAGGCGGGCTCCGCGCCTGGCTGCGCCTCGCGCTCGCCCAGTATGTTAAGAGAAAGTTACATCCGCGCAAACAAAGTTACATTTAGTTGGCTTTTCGTTGACGCTGGCGCAGGGGGTCAGGCGGCGGCCAGCACCGCTGCCACCGCCCTTTCCGCCGCCGGCGACAACGTGCGCTGCGCCAGGTGCACGACGACAAAGTCCATTGCCATGGAGACCGTGCCTGCCAGCGCCAGCGCCACCAGCGCGCCGCTCTCCAACTCCGCCTTGAGCGCCCGCGCGGGCGCCAGCAGCACCACATCGGATTGGCACGCCAGATGCCTGAGCGCATGAAAATCATTGCTCTGCACCTGAAACGGCAGGCTCTCGCCCGGCCGGCAGCCGAGCAGCCTGCGCAACTGGTCGTGGCCATGGTCCGGCAAGGGCACGGACACCAGGGTAGCCTCGCGCAATTGCGCCGGCGTGACTCGCCCGCCCGCAAGAGGATGGCCCGGGCGCGCGAACCAGCCCGATGGCTCGGGCCGCAGGCTCCGGAATTCCGGCTCGGCCGCCCCTGGCATGGTACGGCGCTCGGCAACCAGGAAATCCAGCGTCTCCGCATGCAGGGCGGCGAGCAGCGCCGGGGCGCTGTTGACCTCGGCCTTCACCCGCAGCTTCGGCCAGTCCCGGTTGAGGGCGCGCAGCACCTCGGGCAGCAGGATGGCCGCCGGAAACGGCCCCAACCCCATCTGCACGCTGCCAATCTCATGCTGCTGCACCAGCGTGAGGTCGCGCGCCAGGCAGCGGGTCTCGAACAGGATCCGCCGGGCCCGCTCCGCCACCATGCGCCCGGCCGCGGTCAGCGCCACGCCGCGCGGGCCGCGATCGAACAGGGGCATGCCGGCCTCGCCTTCCAGCGCCTGGATGCTGCGGGTCAGCGCGGGCTGGCTCAGGTGCACGCGGCGGGCGGCCCCCGCCAGCGAGCCCTCTTCCGCCACCGCGATCAGGTGTTCCAGCCGTTTCAGGTTCAAGGTATACGCCCCATGCATTGCTGGAATAAAAAACTTGCAATTGAATTATAGGTGGCGGTGGACTTCAATAGGCGTCCTCTTCGTGTCAGCGAGCATCGCCCATGTCCCGTCGCCGTACCCTTCCCGTTATCCTGGCGCTCGCCGCCTTCCAGTTGTCGACAGCCCAGGCCCAGACCGCCAGCGCGCCGGCCTCGCCCGCCTCGCCCGCCTCTCCCGCCTCGCCCGCCTCGCCCGCCACTACGCAGGCCAATGCGGCGTGGCTCCAGGCGCTGCCCTTCAGTGACCGTCAGGATTTCGAGGATGCGCGGCGCGGGCTGGTGGCGCGCTTCCCCGAGGGCACCATCCGCGGCGCGCAAGGCCGCGTGGCGTGGGACTTCAATGCCTACGCCTTCGAGCGCGCCGACGCCGCGCCGGCCACGGTCAACCCGAGCCTGTGGCGCCTCGCGCAACTCAACAATGAAGCGGGCCTGTTCAAGGTCACCGACCGCCTCTACCAGGTGCGCGGGGCCGACCTATCGAACATGAACATCATCGAGGGCGACACCGGCATCATCGTGATGGACCCGCTGATCGTGGCCGAGACCGCGCATGCCGCGCTGGAGCTGTACTACGCGCACCGGCCGCGCAAGCCGGTGGTCGCCGTGATCTACACGCACAGCCACGTCGATCACTTCGGCGGCGCCAAGGGCATCGTCAGCGAGGCCGACGTCAAGGCGGGCAAGGTGGCCGTGATCGCACCGGCGGGCTTCATGGAGGAAGCCATCAGCGAGAACGTGCTGGCGGGTAACGCCATGAGCCGGCGCGCGCAGTACATGTACGGCACCAGCCTGCCCCGCAGCGCGACCGGCCAGGTCGACGCGGGCTGGGCAAGGCCACCTCGCGCGGCACGGTCACGCTGCTTGCGCCCACCGATCTCATCGGCAAGACCATCGACACCCGCCGCGTCGACGGCATCGACATCGAGTTCCAGCTCACGCCCGGCACCGAGGCGCCGGCCGAGATGAACCTCTACTTCCCGCAGCTGCGCACGCTGTGCATCGCGGAGAACGCTGCCCGCACGCAGCACAACATCCTGACCATCCGCGGCGCGCAGGTGCGCGATGCCAAGGCGTGGTCGTTCTATATCGGCCAGGCGCTGGCCCGCTACGGCGAGCGCAGCGACATCCTGATCGCCCAGCACCACTGGCCCACCTGGGGCAAGGCGCGCATCAACGAGTTCCTGTCGGACCAGCGCGACATGTACGCCTACCTGAACGACCAGACGCTGCGCCTGATGAACCATGGCCTCACGCCCATGGACATCGCCGACACGCTGCGCAAGCTGCCCGAGCCGCTGGCCAGCAAATGGTATGCGCGCGACTACTACGGCTCGATCAGCCACAACGTGCGCGCCGTGTACCAACGCTACCTGGGCTTCTACGACGGCAACCCCGCCCACCTGAACCCGTTGCCGCCGGTGCAGAGCGCCCAAAAGACGATCGAATGGATGGGCGGGCCGGATGCCGTGCTGGCCAAGGCGCGCGAAGCCTACGCGCGCGGCGAATACCGCTGGGTGGCGCAGATCGGCAACGAGCTGGTCTTCGCCGACCCCGCCAACGCCGCGGCCCGCGCGTTGCAGGCCGACGCGCTGGAGCAGCTTGGCTACCAGGCCGAAAATGCCACCTGGCGCAACGCCTACCTGAGCGGGGCGCAGGAACTGCGCAACGGTGTCAAGCGCAGTGCGCCCGGCGGCACCACATCGGCCGACCTGGTACGCGCGCTGACCGTGCCGCATTTCTTCGACTACCTGGCGGTGCGCCTGAATGCCGACAAGGCTGCGGGCAAGGCCATGACGCTGAACTGGATCTTCACCGACCGGCAAGAGCGCTACGCCATGACGCTGCGCAACAGCGCCCTGACCTACCTGGCCGATTCGCAATCCCCACAGCCCACGGCAACCATCACGCTGGACAAGGCCACGCTCGATCGCATCAGCCTGAAGCAGCTGACGCTGCCCGAGGCGATCCGCGATGGCAGCATCCGCATCGACGGCAACCCGCAGGCGGTGGCGTCGCTGTTTGGCATGCTGGACAGCTTTGACGGGTACTTCAGCATTGTCACGCCGCAGGCGGCGCCTTGAGGTGGCGCCCGGGCGCAGCCCATCGGATCCCGATCCTGAGATTTTCTGCTGCCCGCCCTGTTTGAAGGGCTTCTTCGCTATCCTGACCTGTTCAAGGCATGGCAATGCCCTTCACCTTGCAGCAGCGACCTGGTGAGGCTTTGCGCTCACGCGGGAAGCCATCGCCGGGTACTGCGCAAACCCGGCGCGGTAGGCCCGGATCACGGAAGCGTTTTAGCGCGGTGGCGGCGGCCCCGGCTTGCCCAATGCCTCTTCGAAGAACTGCATCAACGCCTGTACCCGCGCCGTGCGGCCCCGCCGCGTGGGCACCAGCAGCGTCACCGGCGCGCTGTCGAACTCACAGCCAGCCAGCACCCGGACCAGCGTGCCGCGCTCCACCGCATCCGCCGTATCCCACTCGGAGCGCAGCACCAGGCCAAGCCCCTGCTCCGCCCACTGGCGCGCCACGCTGCCATCGTTGGTCGTAAAGGCCGGGACAACACGCAGCGTCTCGCGGGCCGATGGCCGCCGTGCGGCGCCCGCACCGGGCCGCCGGAAACGCCACAGCGTCACGTCCTCGTCGTTCTCGCGAATGCAGATGCAAGCGTGTTCAAGCAAATCGCGCGGGTCATCCGGCGTGCCGTGGGTGCGCAGGTAGGCCGGGCTTGCGCACAGCCACCGTTCATTGGGCGCGAGCACGCGGGCGATCCAGGATGAGTCCCGCACGGCGCCGATGTGCACCACCGCGTCCGAGTCATGCTTGTCGGGCCAGGGCGCCTCCCGCAGATCGAGTTGCAGGCGCAGGCCGGGATGGCGCTGTGCAAAGCGCGCGAGCACCGGCGCCACGTGGTGCCGGCCATAGCCGAAGGGGGCGGCGACGCGCAGCGTGCCCGTCAGGCGGCGGTCTTCCCGCCGGAATGACTCGGGCAGGGCCTCCAGTTGCGCCAGCAGCGCCGCGCCCTCCTGCGCAAAACGCTCGCCTTCCGGCGTAAGGCTCAGGCGCCGCGCGGTGCGGGTTGCCAGCGCCAGGCCCAGCGTGGCCTCCAGCTTGCGCAGGCGCATGGACAGCGCTGGCGGCGTCACATTGAGCGCGCGGGCGGCCGCGCTCAGGGACGGGGCCTGCGCCAGCGCCTCGACCAGCCTCAGGTCTTCGATCTGGATCATTAACTTCAGCTTAACGATTGATGTTCCAGTATTTAACCACGGACCGTGTACTCCTTCCTACACTGAGGGCCTGCTGTTCTGCTGTTCCGCTACTCCTCCCACATCAAAGGAACGTATGGAAACCCTCGACCAATCGCCCGCCCCTGCCTGGCCCCGTGCCGTCCTGTTCGACCTGCTCACCGCGCTGCTGGATTCCTGGACGGTATGGAACGCTGCCGCCGGCTCGGAGGCGCAAGGCCGGGCCTGGCGCGCCGAGTACCTGAAACGCACCTACGGTTGCGGCGCCTACGTCCCCTATGCGCAACTGGTGCGCGAGGCGGCCAGCCATGTGGGCCTGCCCGCCAGCGCGCCGCAGGCGCTCGACGCAGGCTGGGACAACCTCCCCGCGTGGGACGGTGCCCGAGAGCTGCTGCAAGCCCTGCGTCCGCATTGCCGCCTGGCGGTGGTCACGAACTGCTCCGAGCGGCTGGGGCGGCGCGCCGCGGACTTGCTCGAGATCGACTGGGATGTGGTGGTCACCTCCGAGGCAGCCGGCTTCTACAAGCCGGATCCGCGCCCCTACCAGCTCGCGCTGAAGCAACTCGGCGTGCAAGCGGCGGATGCCGCGTTTGTCGCCGGCTCGGGCTACGACATGTTCGGCACCTCGGCCGTCGGGCTGCGCACCTATTGGCATAACCGGGTCGGCCTGGCGCTGCCCGCCGGTGCACCGGCGCCCGCTGCGGAGTTCGCCACGCTGGAGCCGGCGCTGCCCTGGCTGCGCGACGACGTGCCCGCGCTGAAGGCCAAAGGCCTGCCCCTGGACTGACTGATCACTATCAAGGACGCTATGCATACCGCCACCCACCCGCTCGCGCGCCTCGAAACACCGGCAGCGGTAATCGACCTCCCCCGCATGCAACACAACATCCAGCGCATGCAGGCGCGCATGGCCGCACTCGGCGTGCAGTTCCGCCCGCATGCCAAGACCAGCAAATGCTCGCCGGTCGTGCAGGCGCAGATCGATGCCGGCGCGCGCGGCATCACCGTTTCCACCCTGAAGGAAGCTGCGCATTTCTTTGCCGATGGCATCACGGACATTCTCTACGGCGTGGGCATGGTCTCGACCAAGCTGCCCCAGGCCCTGGCGCTGCGCCGCCAGGGCTGCGACCTGAAGATCGTCACGGATAGCGTGGCAAGCGCCGAGGCCATCGTCGCGTATGGCGCCGCGCATGACGAGGCCTTCGAGGTCTGGATCGAGATCGACACGGATGGCCACCGCTCCGGCATCCGCCCGGACGAGGCCGCGCTGATCGACGTGGCTCGCGTGCTGCACGCAGGCGGCGCGCGGCTGGGCGGCGTGATGACGCACGCCGGCTCCAGCTACGACCTCGATGCACCCGAAGCCCTGGCGGCGATGGCGGAGCAGGAGCGGGCCGGCTGTGTCCGGGCGGCCGAACGGCTGCGCGCGGCCGGGCTGCCATGCGCGGTGGTCAGCGTGGGATCGACCCCCACGGCGCTATCCGCAACGAGCCTGGAAGGCGTGACCGAGGTGCGCGCGGGCGTCTATGTGTTCTTCGACCTGGTGATGCGCAACGTGGGCGTGTGCGCGACGCAGGACGTGGCGCTGAGCGTGCTGACCACCGTGATCGGGCACCAGGCGGACAAGGGCTGGGCCATCGTCGATGCGGGCTGGATGGCCATGAGCCGGGACCGCGGCACGCAAAAGCAGAAGCGCGATTTTGGCTATGGACAGGTCTGCGCCATCGACGGCACCGTGCTTGCGGGCTACGTGCTCAGCGGCGCCAACCAGGAACATGGCATCCTGTCGCGGGAAGGCACGCCTGAGCCAGACATCGCGGCGCGCTTTCCCATCGGCACCGTGCTGCGCATCCTGCCCAATCATGCGTGCGCGACTGGCGCGCAGTTCCCCGAATATCAAGCGCTCGCGCAAGACGGCGAGCTCGCTACCTGGAGCCGGTTCCATGGATGGTAACCAACCAAGCCCCGTGGTAAAGGCGGTCAGCCCCGCCGGGCTATCCGTGCCGGGCGGGCATTACAGCCATGCGACTGTGGCCAATGGTCTACACGGCATTGAACACTGGCCGGCATTCAATGCCATCTACGCGGCGTGGGCAGGCAGTGCGCGCCCGGCAAGGGCCGTGGTGCCGACCGGCGCGCTGCACTTTGGCCTGAAGGTGGAGGTGGAAGCGGTGGCGGTGCTCCTGCCCGCTGCGTAGCGGCTATGCGGTGGCGTCAGCCCATCTGCGGCTGCGTTGCGGCAAAGCTTGGCCGCTCGCGCATCACCGCCTGCGCGCGCCGCACGTTGGGGTACTTCTCCAGCAAGGCGGCGCCTTCGGGAAACATGCCGACGTAGGTCAGGATTGGCGCGAGGAACAGGTCCGCCATCGACATCGCCGTACCGACCAGGTAATCGCGATTGCCGTAGGCTTCGTCGAACGCGCCTAGCTGCGTGGCTATCTCCGGCAGCGCGGCATCGATCACGGCGCGCTCGGGCTGGCCGTTTTCGCCCTTGGGGAAGATGTACTGCAGTACGTAGCGACGCACCATGGCATCGTAGGCATGGCAGCTGATCAGGCTGATCCACTGCTCGCAGCGCGCATGGCCACTGGGGCCGGGTTGTCGCGGGAGCAGGCTCGGCCCCTCGAAGGCTTCCTCGATATAGGCCAGGATCGCGCGGGTCTCATAGAAGGAAATCGGGCCATCGGTGAGCACCGGAATGCGGCCGAACGGGCTATGCGCAAGCACCTCCGGCGAATGCGGCGGCACGGGCTGCAGCTTGTAGGCCACGCCCTTCTCCTCCAGCGCCATGCGCACCGTGCGGCAGTAGCTGCTGCGCGGGTCACCGATCACGGTGACGGAGCCGGCGCTGCCCTCGGGGTCCAGGAAATCGCTGAGGCGATTGAACACCGATTGCCAGCCACCCATGTGCGAATCGCGCAGGCCGGCCTCGGGAAAGCCGCTGTGGCGCATGTGCAGGTGGGTGCCGCCATCCTTGGCCGTCAGCGTGACCTCGATCAGCGTCTTGATCTCCTGCGGCATCGAGCCGGCTTCCCAGGCCCAGGTATAAGCGAGGAAATCCGCCCGGTCGATCGCCTGATACTCGCCGCCCACGATGTGCCTGGCACCATCGCGCCCGCCCATCACGATGCGGTACTTGCCGCCGACCCGCGCATCCGCGCTGGCCTCCAGCACCTGCATGCCACGCGGGCAATGCCACTCGGACAGCGCCGCCTGGCTGGTGAATGCGTCGAACACTTTCTCGCGCGGAGCGCGGATAAAGCGGTCCATTTCCAGATGGAAGGTAGCAGCTTGGGTCATTAGGTGCCCAGCCAGTCATGCGCGTCACGCAGCGCGTGCGCGCGCAGATGGCAGATGCGCCAGCGGGCGCTGACCTCCCGCTCGATCAGCCCGGCATCCGCCAGCACACGCAGGTGCTTGGAGATTGCCGGAGCCGACATGTCGAACGGCCGCGCCAGCTCGCTCACCGGCGCCTCCCCTTCGGCCAGGCGCGCAAGGATGGCGCGGCGAGTGGGATCGGCCAGTGCGGCAAAGATGGCGGTCAGCGGGTCGGTAGAGGATGGCATGGGTTCATTTAACCAATAGGTTAAGTGAAAGTCAAGCAAGAAGATCAAGGCATGCTGGGGGGGTGTACTCCAGGCACGCATGGCAGGCAATGCTGCCAACGTTGCTCCCGCGAGAGGCTAAACTCTTGCCGATGCGCTACGGGATCGATTAAGGGGGCCCAGATGATCAGTCAACAAATCAGGTTCTTTCGGCAACGGATACCCGCGTTCGAATGCACCCCGGGCTGCCATGACTGCTGCGGGCCGGTGATGACCTCGACGCACGAGATGTCGAGGCTTCCGGTCAAAACCGATGCGGAGCACGAAGCCGCGCTGACAAGCCTCAGTTGCCCGCATCTTGGCAGCCAGGGTTGCCAGGTCTATGCCGAGCGCCCGTTGATCTGCCGCTTGTTCGGCACCACGCCCCGGCTGGCCTGCCCGAACGGAAACCGGCCCGAGGAGATGGTCGACCCGGACATCGATCGCCAGATTCAACGATTCTTCGTTGAGACACGTCACGTACTGGTTTGAAGCAAACCGAGAGTTCACCGCCCCGCGCGGGCGGCAAGACCTGCCGCTCGCGCGGGACGTACTGCCGCCGTCCGTCAGGCTGGGCGTGCCAGCACGCTGGCAATGGCTTGCGCCACCTGGGTCACGTTGCGCTCGTTCAGCCCGGCCACGCACATGCGCCCCGAGCGCAGCAGGTACACGCCGTGTTCCGCGCGCAGGCGGTCCACCTGGTCAGCCGTCAGGCCGGTGTAGGTGAACATGCCGCGCTGCGTGAGGTAGCGCGACAGCGCCTCGCCGCTCACGTGCGCGGCCAGGCCGTTGTGGATGGCCACGCGCATCTTGGCGATGCGCTCGCACTTGCCCGTCAGCTCGCGTTCCCAGGTCGCGCGCAGCGCCGGCGTGGTCAGCACCTTGGCCACCACGCGGGCGCCGTGCGTGGGCGGGTTGCTGTAGTTGGCGCGCACCGCGCCGGTCAGTTGGCCGAGCACCCGGCCGGCTTCTTCGGCGCTGTCGCAGACCACGCTCAGCCCGCCGCAACGCTCGCCGTACAGCGAGAAGTTCTTCGAGAACGAATTCGCCACCAGGCACGGCACGCCCTGCGCAACCAGCTCGCGTACCGCGAAGGCATCGTCGTCCAGGCCGGCGCCAAAGCCCTGGTAGGCCATGTCGACGAACGGCAGCAGCTCATGCTGCTTGAGCAACGTGATGAGCTGGCGCCATTGATCGTGGTTGAGGTCCACGCCGGTGGGGTTGTGGCAGCAGGCGTGCAGCAGCACGATGCTGCGCTTCGGGATCAGGCGCAGCGCGTCCAGCATGGCGTCGAACTTCAGGCCACCGGTGGCGTCGTCATAGTACGGATACGTGTTGACGGTAAAGCCCGTGCGCTCGAAGATCACGCGATGGTTTTCCCAGCTCGGATCGCTGATCCAGACCTGGGCTTCGGGGAAATAACGCTTGAGGAAATCCGCGCCCACGCGCAGCGCGCCGGAGCCGCCCAGCGTCTGCACGGTGGCAACGCGGGACTCGGCGCGGGCCTGGCACTGCACGCCGAAGACCAGCGCCTGCACCGCGTCGCGGTACGCCGCAAACCCGGCCATCGGCAGGTAGGGGCGCGGGCCCATGTCGGCCATCAGCTCGGCTTCGGCCTGGCGCACGGCCTGCATCACCGGCAGCCGGCCTTCGTCATCGAAGTAGATGCCGATGCTCAGGTTGACCTTATCGGTCCTGGGATCGAGTTGAAAGCTCTCGTTGAGGGAGAGGATCGGGTCGCCCGGATAGGCATCGATGTGTTCGAACATTGGATACTCTGGCTGGTGTGCTGGGATGGATTGGAGCTGGCGGCCAGTGGCCGCCAGGGTCATCATTATGCCGATACGCGTTCGGGCAGGGCCGGTTCGGCACGCGCGCGCTTTTGCCTGAAGTAGTAGCTCAGGCCCAGTACGGCCAGCCATGCCGGAATCAGGTACACGGAGATGCGCAGGCCGGGTGTGAGGTACATCACGTAGAGGATACCCGCCAGGAAGGCCAGGCACACATAGTTTGTCAGCGGATAGCCCAGGCTCTTGAAACGCGTTTCCTGGCCGGCTGCGCGCTTGTCGCGGCGGAACTTGAGGTGAATGATGCTGATCATCGCCCAGTTGATGATCAGTGCCGAGACCACCAGCCCCATCAGCAGCTCGAAGGCCTCGCCGGGCATGAAGTAGTTGATCGCCACGCAAGCCGCGGTGGCCAGCGCGGACACGCCAAGCGCAGCCAGCGGGATGCCGCGCTTGTTGACCTTCAGCAGGCCCTTGGGCGCGTTGCCCTGCTTGGCCAGGCCGTACAGCATCCGGCTGTTGCAATACACGCCGCTGTTGTAGACGGACAGCGCGGCGGTCAGCACCACGGCATTCAATACGGTGGCGACGATGTCGCTGTTCATGGCGTGGAAGATCAGCACGAACGGGCTGCCGCCGGTAACGACCTTCTCCCACGGATACAGCGAAAGCAACACGCCCAGCGCGCCAACGTAGAAGATCAGGATGCGATAGATCACCTGGTTGGTGGCCTTGGGAATGGTCTTTTCGGGCTCATCCGCTTCCGCCGCGGTAATGCCCACCAGTTCCAGCCCGCCGAACGAGAACATGATCACCGCCATGGCCATGACCAGGCCGGAGATCCCGTTCGGGAAAAAGCCCCCGTGCTGCCACAGGTTGGACACGCTGGCCTGCGGGCCGGCCGTGCCGGACGCCAGCAGGTAGCCGCCGAACAGGATCATGCCGACGATGGCCAGCACCTTGACGATGGAGAACCAGAACTCCATTTCGCCAAACGACTTGACGCTGGTCAGGTTGATGGCGTTGATCAGGAGGAAGAACGCCAGCGCGGAAGTCCAGGTGGGGATATGCGGCCACCAGTACTGCACATAGATGCCCACCGCCGAGAGCTCCGCCATGCTGACCAGGATATAGAGCACCCAGTAGTTCCAGCCCGACATGAAGCCCGCGAAGCTGCCGCAGTATTTGTTGGCGAAGTGGCTGAAGGAGCCAGCCACGGATTCGTCGACCACCATCTCGCCAAGCTGGCGCATGATGAAGAACGCGATGATGCCGGCTACCGCGTAGCCGAGCAGGACCGAAGGCCCCGCCATCTTGATGGTCTGGGCGATGCCCAGGAACAGGCCCGTGCCGATCGCGCCGCCGAGCGCAATCAGCTGGATATGCCGGTTTTTCAAGCCACGCTTGAGTGTCTCTTCCGAGTTGCTGGAATTGGGAACCATGCTTTGTCTCTACCCACTCTTTTGGAATGTAGGCTGCGCTTCTCGCTTGTCGCGGGCGCTTTTAGCCAGGCACCGGCGCGCGCAGCCATGCTGCGGCGCGGCAGTGTTTTTTTGCGTTTGCAGTTCCCGCGGTATTCGCAGGAACTGCGGGTCAATGCCTTGTGGGCGTCAGACCTTGAGGGTGCCGCGCTCGATCTGGTCGCGCTCCAGCGATTCGAAGAGCGCCTTGAAATTGCCTTCGCCGAAGCCTTCGTCGCCCTTGCGCTGGATGAACTCGAAGAACACGGGGCCCAGCGACGACTTGGAGAAAATCTGCAGCAGCAGGCGCGGGTTGCCGCCTTCCGTGGTGCCATCCACCAGGATGCCGCGCGACTTGAGCTGGTCCACCGGCTGGCCGTGGCCGGGCAGGCGCTGTTCCAGGCCGTCGTAGTAGTAGTCGTTGGGCGCCGTCATCAGGGGCACGCCGGCCATCTGCAGGCTGTCGATGACTTCGATCAGGTTGTCCGTCAGGAAGGCGATGTGCTGGATGCCCTCGCCATTGAAGGCCATCAGGAATTCCTCGATCTGGCCGCTGCCCTTGGACGATTCTTCGTTCAGCGGGATGCGGATCTTGCCGTCCGGCGCGGTCATGGCCTTCGAGGTCAGGCCGGTGTATTCGCCCTGGATATCGAAATAGCGGATTTCGCGGAAGTTGAAGAGCTTTTCGTAGAAATTGGCCCAGTAAGCCATGCGGCCACGGTAGACGTTGTGCGTCAGGTGGTCGATCAGGCGCAGGCCGTGGCCCACCGGGTGGCGATCCACGCCTTCGATGAATTCGAAGTCGATATCGTAGATGGACTTGCCTTCTTCAAAGCGGTCGATCAGGTACAGCGGCGCGCCGCCGATGCCCTTGATCGCCGGCAGGCGCAGCTCCATCGGGCCGGTGGCGATTTCCACCGGCTGCGCGCCGAGTTCCAGCGCACGCGCATAAGCCTTGTGCGAGTCCTTCACGCGGAACGCCATGCCGCAGGCGCTGGGGCCATGCTCGGCGGCAAAGTAGGCTGCCGGGCTGTGCGGCTCGCGGTTGACGATGAAATTGATCTCGCCCTGGCGGTACAGCACCACATCCTTGGAGCGGTGGCGCGCCACCAGCGTAAAGCCCATCTGCTCGAAGATCGGTTCCAGTAGGTTGGGAGTAGGCGAGGCGAATTCCACGAATTCGAAGCCCATCAACTGCATCGGGTTTTCAAACAGATCGGCCATGGTGTGCTCAACGAAAAGTTGGGGGGACGAGAGAAATAATATTGCGGCTCCTGCGCGCCAGTGCCTCGATGCGCAGTGCCAGGCACGTGCGGAACAGGCTCTCATTTACCCGTCCGCACTGCTAATCTGGCGTTCAGTGTATATTCCGGGCCGCAAAATAGGATTTCGTAATCCACGCAGGCAAACCCTAGATCATGATATAAAATTTCATGATTCATGGATCGCAGGAAACGAAAGTGCACAAAGACGAGCTAGACCGCATCGACCGGCGCCTGCTGGGGGCTTTGCAGGAGAATGGGCGCGCGTCCAACCTGGAACTGGCCGAGGCCATCCGCCTGTCGCCGGCCCAGACGCTGCGCCGCCACCGGCGGCTGGAGGAGCTTGGCGTCATCAAGCGCTACGAGGCCCGGCTGGACTCCGCCAGCCTGGGTTTCGGCGTGGTGGCCTTTATCCACGTCACGATGGAGCGTGGCCATATCCGGGACCTGTCGAATTTCAAGGGGCTGGTCGCCGAACTGGCACAGATCCAGGAATGCTTCTCCGTGACCGGCGATATCGACTACGTGCTGAAGGTGGTGGCGCGCGACCTGAAGTCGCTGTCGGATTTCCTGCTCGACACCTTGATGCGCATCCCGGGCGTGAGCGGCGTGAAGTCCAGCGTCTGCCTGGACGAGATCAAGTGCACCAGCGCGATGCCGCTGGATGCTTGAGCCCGAAAGGTCGAGTGATGAACCGAGGCAGCGGGGCTCAGCGCTTGACCACGGACGGACTGGACGGGCTGAAGAAATACGGTGCCACGGCAAGCGCCACGACCGCGGCAGCCGTGAGAAAGATCGTCGAATAGGTCTTCGCCACCGGCCAGTGCCGGGCGTCGCCCATGCTGGCGATCATGCCGAACCCCCACGACGTCAGCGCCGAGCCCAGGAACACGAAGGTGTTGAGCACGCCAAGCCCGCGCCCGCGCGAGGACGGCGGCACCAGGCCGCGGCCCTGCGCCATGATCAGCGGATGCAGCATGCCGATGGTCGACAGCAAAGCCATCAGCCCCACCCCCGAGACAATGCCGTGCGTGGGCCAGATGCTCAGCAGGATGGCACCGCACATCGCCAGGCAGGACCATCCCGCGATGGTGGTCTTGAGCGAGCCGCGCCGGACCAGCACGGGCAGGAAGAACGCCGTCAGGAATCCACTCACGCTCAGCAGGGTCAGCGCGATGCCGCGCGAGCCGGAATCCAGGCCGTACACGCTGGCCAGGTAAGGGCCGCTCCACGCGTTGCGGAACGCCGTGCCCGCCGCCATGGCCAGGCATATCGGGATCAGGGTCCACAAGGGGACGATGGCCAGCAGCTTTGCGCTTTGCAAGAGCATGGAGCCCAGCGGCACATTGCGCGCCTCGGCGTGGCCATCATCCCGCACGAAGCGCCAGACGCCGTAGCAGGCCACCACCATGCACAGCGCCGCGACCGACATCGCCACCCGCCAGCCGAGCAGATGCATGGCCCACCCGAGCGGCGCCGTGGCGCACAGCGCGCCGATCATGCCGGTGGCATTGGACTGGCTGACAACCCGCGTGTAGTTTTTTTCGGAGAGCTGCTCGGAAGCAAAATGCAGCAGCCCCATGAACACCGGCGCGCAGGCCAGCCCAAGCCCGGCCTGCGCCAGCATGGCGACGGCACCGTTTGGCGCCAGCGAGAACACGATGGCGGACACCGCGCCAATGGCCAGCAGCAAGGACGTCGGCTTGCCGACGCCATACCGGTCGAACGCAATCCCCACGGGAATCTGCGCGACCGCGAATGCCAGGAAGAAGGAGGAAGACAGGGTGCCGAACCCTGCCGCCGACAAGCCAAAGTCATGCTGGAGTTCCGGCGCCATCACCGCCAGGCAGCTGCGATAGAACTGGCTCAGCGCAAACGCGAAGGTCAGCAGGACGATACCGCGACGCGCGCGCCGCGCCAGGGTCCCGGCGTCAGGCGTCGAGGTGAGCTCGCGATTGCGCGCGGCGCTGGCCGGATTGTTCAACTTGATGTCTCTTCACGTAGTAGGGCTGCCCTTTGACAAGGCTTGACAAGGCTTGACCAGGCTGTCCCGAAGCGCGCGGCAGCGTTCAGGATGCAGGACCGATATTCTACGCCCGCTCCCGCCGGCCTGCTCCGGGCAAGCGCTCGCCCGCGCTATGCCCCGGCGGTAAATAGTGCGAATGCGGCAATGATCGCGATCAGAAGGATGGGGAACGCCCAATACTGCATGGGGATCCAAAACAACGTATGGCGCTTGCGAAGCTCCACCGATTCCTGCGTGTTGGGATCGACCAGGATGCGGCCCGGACGGGAATTGAGGCGCTTGCCGAGAAAGAAGACCGCCGCAGCCGACAGGATCAGCGATAGCACGATGGTCGCGATGTTGGAGAGATTCACCATTGAGCCCAGCAAGCTCATGACAAGCAGGACGGCTAGGGGCACGAGCACCACGAGAAAACCTAAGCCTTGCCAGATCAGAAACATTTAAAACTCCCGGGTATGGATATCAAGCGGATACAAGGACGAATGCCCCGGATCCGGGGCACTGATGACGAATTATATCGATGCGCCTGATTAATCACAAACCAAAATCCCGGGCCACCCCGTTGTGTCGGGGGCCCGGCCACGGCAGGAATGCCCGGCAAGCGCGGCTTAGCGCGCCAGCAACTGCCTTCTGGTCCGTCGGCGCCTTGAGCCCCCTCTCCACGGGCGTGCCCTTGCGCTTCAAAAACCAACGTTGCCGCGCCCCTTCAGCTTCAGCAGATTCCGTGCCTCATCCGGCGTGGCAACCTCAAGCGACAGGGCTTCGATAATGCTCCGCACCCTCAGCACCTGCGCGGCATTGCTGTTGGCGAGCTTGCCGGGGCCATCCCATAGGGAATCCTCAAGGCCAACCCGCACGTGGCCGCCAACCGATGCGCTGATCGCCGCCGCCGGCATCTGGTTGCGCCCTGCCCCCAGCACCGACCAGACATAGTCCTTGCCGAACAGCCGGTCCGCCGTGCGGCGCATATGCATGAGGTCCTCCACATGCGCGCCGATGCCGCCGCGCAGGCCGAGCACCGACTGGATCAGCAGCGGCGGCGTCAACAACGCGCGATCCAGGAAATGGGCCGCCGTGTACAAGTGGCCGATGTCATAGCACTCGATCTCGAAGCGGGTCTGGTTCTCGCTGCAAGACTGCAGGATATGGGCGATGTCCTTGAACGTATTCCGGAAGATGCCGTCGTAGCTGCGCTCCAGGTAGGGGCGCTCCCAATCGTGCTTGAGGTCCTTGAAACGGTCCAGCAGTTCGTAAAGGCCGAAGTTCATCGTGCCCATGTTCAGGGAGGCCACTTCGGGGCTCAGCTGCAGCGCGGGCTGCAGGCGCTCCTCGACGCTCATGGTGGGCGCGCCGCCCGTGGTCAGGTTGATCACCACGTCGCACGCCGCCTTGATGGCGGGCGCGAACCGGCGAAACAGCGCCGGGTCCTGCGAAGGGCGTCCGTCCTCGGGATGGCGCGCGTGGAGGTGCACGATGGCGGCGCCCGCCTGTGCGGCGCCGATGGCGCTCGCGGCGATCTCGTCGGGCGTGAGCGGCAGGTGGGGCGACATGGAAGGCGTGTGGATCGACCCGGTGATGGCGCAAGTGATGATGACTTTGTTCATTGAGGCGTCTTTCGTCCAAGGAGGTGGTGGTGCGGCATGCATGGCATGCCGCGGCCCGTTAGCGTTCCGGGTGCGAACCGGCCGAACTGCCCCAGGCCGTGGCCCGCCTGGCGAATCCGGCCTGCGCCTGCCGCTCGCGCACATGCCCGTACCCGCGCACACTGGCAGGCCACGAGAGCAGTTCCCGCAGGCGCTCCCCCGGCCATTGATCCGCCGTGCCTGCGATGCCATCCAGATCGTCTTCGTAGGCATCGCGCACGCGGCGATTGAGTTGCGCCTCGGCCCCACGGGCGAATGGATCCAGCCAGCTGCCGCGCAGGAAGCGCATGCCCGCCAGCAAGCGGAACGCGGGCCGTATCCAGCTGCCCACCGCCGTCTTGCCGGTCTTGCCGGTGACCTTGTCGAACTTGCCGAACGGGCCGCCCGCCAGATGGAACCTGACTCGGAACTCGCCTTCGAACGCCTCGTTCAGGGACTGCAGGAATGCCGGGCGCGAGTACAGTCGCGCGACCTCGAACTCATCCTTGACCGCCAGCACGCGGAAATACTGCGTAGCCACCTGCCGGACCAGGGTCTCGGCGTCGCTGCGGCCCGCCAGCGTGCGCTGCACCGATCCGATCCGCTTGCGGTAGCGATCCGCCAGCGCGGCGTTTTGATAGTCCGCAAGGCGCCGGGCCCGGTCCTCGATCAGGTCAGCCAGGGATCCCCCGGCCTTCATCGTCAGTTGAACGACCTGCGCGGGTGCCATGAGGCGACGCACGGCCACGCTGTCATGCGCGAGCCAGCGGCCCAGCGCGAACGCCTTCAGGTTGGCGCCGGTGGATACGCCGTTGAGCTGTATCGCCTTCTCCATTGCAGCCCGGTGCACCGGGATCGCACCTTGCTGCCAGGCATAGCCGAGCAGCAGCATGTTCGCGAGGATGGCGTCGCCCAGCAACTGCTGCGCGAGCGCCGTCACATCGATGCACTCGGCACGCCCGCCCAGCGCCTCGTTCAGGCGATGCTTGAGTTCGGCCTCGTTGGCCGACCAGTCAGGCTGGCTGGTGAAATCGCTGGTGGGAACCACCTCCGTGTTGACAAAGGCGCGCGCCGTACCGGGGCGCAGCCTTGACAGCGCATCCGCGCCGGCCGCGACGATCAGGTCGCAGCCCAGCAGCACGTCGGCCTCAGCGCTGCCGATGCGCGCGGCGTGCAGCATGGCGGCACTCGGGGCGATACGGATATGCGAGCCCACCGCGCCGTATTTCTGCGACAGCCCGGTCACATCGAGCGAGCTGCCGGCCTTGCCGTCCAGGTGCGCCGCCATGGTCAGCACGCCGCCGATGGTCACCACGCCGGTGCCGCCGATGCCCGCGACGAGGATGGCCCTTGGCTCGAAATCGTCCGGGATGACGATGTCAGGCAACACCGGAATGGTGAAGCCCGCCGCCGGCCCGCCTGGCGGCCGGCGCGGCTTTGCCCCCTCCAGCGTGACAAAACTCGGGCAAAAGCCGCGCACGCAGGACAGGTCCTTGTTGCACGACGACTGGTTGATCTTGCGTTTGCGGCCCAACTCCGTCTCAAGCGGCTCGATGGCAAGGCAGCCGGACTGTTCGCCGCAATCGCCGCACCCCTCGCAGACCTCGGGATCGATATAGGTGCGCACCTGCGGATCGGGCAGCTTGCCGCGCTTGCGCAGCCGGCGCGCCTCGGTGGCGCAGGCCTGGTCGTAGATCAGCACCGACAGGCCGGGATAGGCGCGCAACGCGATCTGCACCGTCTCAAGCGCCGCCCGGTCGTACACGGGCACGCCCAGCCTGGCCCGGCGCGGCGCATCGTAAGCGGTCACATCGTCGGTAACCAGGACGATCTTCTTGACCCCCTCCGCCTGCAACTGGGCCACGGCCTTGTCGACGCTGAGCTCGCCGTCCACGGGCTGGCCACCGGTCATGGAGACGAAGCCGTTGAACAACAGCTTGTAGGTCATGCGCAGATTGGCCGCGAGCGCCTGGCGGATGGCCAGGTAGCCGGAATGGAAGTAGGTCCCGTCGCCCATGTTGGCAAAGACATGGGGCTCGCTGGTGAAGGGCGACTGCCCCATCCACATCATCCCCTCGCCACCCATATGCGAGACGGTGTGCGTCTTCTTCGGGTCGTTGAGCATGGCGATCGTATGGCAGCCGATGCCCGCCAGCGCCCGGCTGCCATCGGGCAGGCGGGTCGATGTATCGGGCAGCCCGCGCAAAAGCTCGGGCGGCGCAGCGGCACGGCTTGTCCCGGCATTGCCGCGGGGACGGCGTCCCGTGCCGCATTTGGTGCCACGATCGGGGCCACGATCGCCAGCCCCAGCAAGCGCTGGATGGCCTCGGCGATCTGCAGCACGCTCAGCTCATTGCAGATTGGCAGCACCGGCGCGCCTCGGGAGGCCGACCATTCCGTCGCGCCGTCGAACTTGCCGCGCACCACCGGCGGCTGCGCCATGCGCGCATCGAAGAGGATGGACTTGAGTTGCGACTCGAGCAGCGGGCGCTTTTCCTCGATCACCAGGATGGTGTCGAGCCCGTGCGCGAACGCCCGCACGATCTCGTCCTCCAGCGGCCACACCATGCCGATCTTGAGCAAGCGCAGCGCGCCGCCACGCGCATCGTTGGCATCGATGCCAAGGCGTTGCAACGCCTGCATGGTGTCGGCGTAGGACTTGCCAGCGGTGACGATCCCTACCCTGGCGCTCTTGCCAGGCCACGCCAGGCGGTTGAGCCCGGCCGCCCGCGCGAACTGCACCGCCGCCGGCAGCTTGTGCACGTACAAGCGCTCCTCCGCCGCCGGCGCCATTTCGAAGGCGCGGATATGCAAGGGCCCGTTGGCGTCGGGCAACGCCCCCAACGGCTCCTGCCGCCCCACCTCGACTTCGCCGGCGGATTCCACCACATCGGTCACCAGCTTCATGCCAACCCAGCATCCGGTGCGCCGTGACATCTCGATGCCACGCAGGCCGAAATCGATGATGTCCTGCACGTTGGCCGGATACAGCACCGGTATGCCCGCCGCGATCAGCGAGAAATCCGACTGGTGGGCGGTGGTCGACGACTTGGCGCTATGGTCGTCTCCCGCCAGCACCAGCACGCCGCCGGATGCGCTGGTGCCGGCCAGGTTGCCGTGCTTGAGCGGGTCGCCGCTGCGGTCCACGCCCGGCCCCTTGCCGTACCAGATGCCAAATACGCCATCCACCGTGGCGCCGGGAAACGTGCCGACGTACTGCGTGCCCCACACGGCGGTGGCGGCCAGGTCCTCGTTGACGCCAGGCTGGAAGCGCACGTTCGCCGCCTGCAGCAGCGGCTGGATGCGCCACAGCTCCATGTCCAGCCGCCCCAGCGGCGAGCCACGGTAGCCGGAGATAAAGCCCCCGGTGTTCTTGCCCAGGCGGGCATCGTTGCGGCGCTGGTCTAGCGCGATGCGCAGGATCGCCTGGTTGCCGGTGAGGAACACCTTGCCGGCCGGCTGCTCGAACCGGTCGTCCAGGCTGGGCGGCTCCAACGCCGCTGGCGCCGTCCGCGCGTTCATGCCGCACCGCCATTGCGTGCGGTTGCAAGTGCGGATACCAGCGCGCTTGCTACCCGGTTGCCGCTAGAGCGCGGAAGAAGACAAGCCGTCATCGAGACAAACTCCGTGATGAATGAACAGAAAGACAGAAGAAGCGCCGGGGGCGGTCAAAAGCGCTGCGAGTACTGCACGCCAATGCTTTGCTGCCGCGTTGCCAGGGTCTCCTGGCCCGCGACCGTGGCGTTGCCCGAGAGTTGCGTGGCCACGGCCGACGCCAGCGCCGAGCTGCCCGAGGTGGTGTGGGCCGGTGACAAGGAGTAGAAGACCGACCAGGTGGCATTGGAGGCGGTCGCATAACCCAGCCCGAGCGTGTAATGCCTGCGGAACGTGGCCGGCGCGGTGACGTTGTTCGCCGTATCCTCATCGGCATAGGCCGCGCTGTTGAACGAGACGCCGCCCGACACGTGCCAGGCCGGCGTCACCTGGTAGCGCACCCCCAGCTTGAAGACATTGATGTCCTTCCACCCGTTGCCCGGGCCGCCGCTGCTGCCGCGCAAGGCGGTGCCGTCGAACGCGCGATTGCCGAGGCCCGACGTGCCCGAGTAGTTGATGCGCTGGTAGTCGAACAGGAAGGACAGATCCTGCCTCGGCGACCATTGCATGCCGAGCAGCAGGTTCTCCGGGATATCCAGGCGGCCCTGATCCGCCAGCAGGCCCTCGTACTCCTTGAGCCGCCCCATGCGGATGCGGGGCGAGTACGCCGCGCCGAAGCTGAGCGCGTCGCTGGCGCGCCAATAGGACCCAACCCGCATGCCGATGCCAAACGACGACGCCGTGCCCTGGTTGGTCAGGTGGTTCGGCGCCGCCGACTGCGGCGCGAGCGCCTGCAGGCCCTCCGCGCTGAAGAGCTGCCCCGCGATCAGCAGCGAGAAACCGACCGAGAACGACTCGGAGACCTTGGCGGACACGGTCGGCGCCATCGTTAGCTGCTTGATCGTGGTGGCGGCCCTGCCGCTGCCGCATAGCAAGTTGCCGCGATAGGTGGTGCCGGGCGGTGCCGGCGACGGCGCCAGGCAGGTGGTGGTGTTGCCCTCGAAGTACGTGCCGGCGCCATTGCTGTAGCCAACGATGCTCAGCGACAGGTCCGGATTGATCATGCGGCTGTACGCGATATCGGACAGCGGCACCCAGCGGCTCTCGCTGTCCGTGCGGGTGTCGAGCGCCCCGCTCACTGGCGGCGGCAGGCCCGCGGTGCGGCTCATGCTGGTCCTGCCGTTGATGGCGATCAGGTTGCCGTCGAAGCGGTTGCCCGCCCAGACGGTGGTGGCGGGGTTGCTCGCGCCGCCGAACGCATCCCGCGTCGACGCTGCCGCGGCGCCTGCCACGCCGCGCGCTTCCGCGCCGTAGCCGAGCTGGAAGTAGCCGTTGTCGGCCAGCGCAAGCGCGGGGCACAGTGCTGCCGCGGATGTGACGATCCACTGTCTTGAATTCACTGCTGTCTCCTTTGTCGTTGTTATCAAAGCGGGATCGTCTCTGCGCTCCTCGCGATTCTTGGGGGGGGCTGCTACGGTCAATGCCCGGTGATCGAGTTCGTCAGGACGCCGAGCCCGGCGATCTCCACGTCGACCCGGTCGCCGTCATGCAGGAAGCGCCATTGCTCGATGCCGGCGCAATTCGGCACACAGCCGGTGGCAAGCAGCTCGCCGCCGTGCAGCGTCTCGTTGGCCGACGCGTAGCTGACGATCCGGTCGATGCGGTGGGTCATCCCCGCCGTGCTGCCCTCGCCGCGCACCTCGCCGTTGACGCGCACGGTCACATCCAGCGCGTGCGGATCGCGGATCTCGTCCGCGGTGACGATCCACGGGCCGAGGCTGTTGCTGCCGTCGAAGTCCTTCCCCTTCGCCGGGCCAGCGCTGGGCCGGGCGCGCATCTCCCTCATGAGCTGCGCGCGTTCCGAGAAGTCGTTGAAGATCACGTAGCCAAAGACATGCGACATCGCCGCCGAGGCGCCGATGTTCTTGCCGGGACGCCCGACGATGACGCCTAGTTCGGCCTCATAGTCGAGCTTGGCGCCGGGATCCGGCCGGAGCACCTTGCTGCCGTGGCCGGACAGGTTGAGACGCACGCCCTTGTAGTAGATCGGCGTTTCGTAGAAGGCCTTTGGCACCTTGCCGGCGCCAAGCGCGCGCATCAGCATCCCGGTCAACGGGCTGACGCCGTGCGCCATGACCTGTTTGAACGCATTCTTCAGGTGCTGCTCGTACACGCTGAAACAGCGGATCTGCGGGGGACGGTATGGCACCTCGATGCGCACCTGGCGCAGCGCATGCGCCTGCTGCGGGCGACCCGGTTGCGTGCCCTGTGCTTGCAGCTTGCGCAGGGCAGGCAGGGTTGCGTCCTGGTGCTCGATCAGCGCCAGCAAGGTGGCAAAGCGCGGATCGCCCGCAAAGGATGCGGTCACATCCAGCACGCGGTCGCCTGATAGCGCCAGGCCGACGTGGCTCGCCACGTCGGCGGCGGAGAACGTACACAGTCTCACGGTGGCCGGCCTCTCAACGCAAGGTCAGGAACTGGCGGCTGGTCACCTCGCCGGGACGCATCAGCAGCGCGGCGGGCTCGCCCGCCTGGTAGCGCTCCAGCAGATGCTCCGGGTCGAACTCGACGCCGATGGAATTCTCGGCGAACGCGCCGGAGCGGAACCAGGCCTCCAGTTCCTCCGGTGCGGCGAAGTTGTCCACCTGAAGCTCGGCCTGGATGCCGTCCGGATCGCGGTAGTACAGCGACGTGGTCGGCCCGTGGTTGATGCACCATTGCGGGCGCAGGCCGTGGCCCTTCAGGCGCGCGTAGGTATGCAGCAGGTCGTCGAGGGAGCCGAAGGTGAATGCCACATGGTCCAGGCCTGTGCTCTCGCGCCGCTTCGGGTCGAAGTTGGCGGCGTTGATCAAGGCCAGGCGGTGGTGCTCGTCGTCGTAGGACAGGAAGCAGAGCAAGGCGTTGCGATACATCACGCGCGCGCCCAGCACCACACTCCACCAGTGGATCGCCTCGTCAAAGCGCCGCGTGGTGAGCACGATGTGCGCAAGCTTCCGAGGCGCCCGGGCCTCCGGGTCCGGGCAGGGGATAGGGAACTGGTCCATGCTGTCGCTCATTGCATCTCCTTGGTTGGGCGAGTCGGGCTGGCGGGGCAAGCCAGCGGTGCGGCGGGGGTCGCCGCGGCCTGGGAAACGAGGCGCGAAATCACGTCCGCCAACGTCGCGCACGGATCCGCGCACTGGCGCCGGCTGCGCCAGGCAACGATGCCGTCGCCCCGCACCAGCACCACACCGGATTCATCGATCTCCAGCGCCGCGGCGAGCGCCGACGGGCGGATGCGAAACTGCGCGCCCTCGTCGGTCCCGATGCGCGGGCACGCCACGTCGATGCCCCAGTCGGCACGCAGCTGTGTCAAGGCCGCCAGCCAGCGCACGCGCTCCTTGTCGCCCACAAGCAGCGTGAGCGGCGCGCGGCGCGCCAGGTCCCGCGTCGACAGCGACTCGCCAGCTGCTTCGCTCCAGAGATGTGGGATCAGCGAGCCGGGGCTTGTGGTCGGCCAGTATTCCGTGCCGCTGTGCGGGGATTGCGGGTGCGGATGCGGCTCGCGGCAGACAAAGCCACTCGATAGCGCATAGCCAAGATCGGTGCCGAGCGTCACGAACACTTCGCGTTGCTTGTCGATCGCCCTCCTGACCTTGGCGCGGGCATCGGCACCCGCGGGCGCGGTGCTCGCCAGATGGCGCAACGGCTTGAGGCCGGCGCCCATCACGGTGCTGAACAAGGTCCGGGCGGCGCGCCGGGGCAGCACGCGGACCCAGGCGGCGCGGGACAGCGTGGACAGCGCCTTGAAGCCGCCGGGATCCACGCCCGCGGCACGCAGCACCTCGTCGGACAGGTCGCTGAGCTGTTGCGTGCGGTGCCCATGGGCGGCGGCGCTGTCCGCCCGCTCGGTGGCGTAGCTTGACAACAGCCCTTGCGCGAGGCCTTCCGGCACAAACCCGCCCAGCAGCAACTGCAGCCGCCACGCCAGGCTCGCGGCGTCCTCGATCCCGTGGTTCATGCCAAAGCCGCCGATCGCCGAAAAGCCGGCGGCGGCGTCGCCCAGCAGCATGACCCGCCCCACCCTGCTCGTCGCGGCGCGCTGCAAGGCCATCGTCCAGGGACGGATCGAGAGAATCGTGGCTTCAGCGCGTTCATCGCCGATCGCCGCGCGCACCAGTGCCAGCGCCCGCGCTTCCCGCATCTCGCTGGCGGATTCGATCTCGGGCAACACCGCCGTGGACAGCACCCAGTCATCGTCGTCGGCGGTGTGGGCCGTGAGCGTGCCCACCACGCCGGGATTGAGAATCCAGTACAGCGGGCTGGGCCGCGACGTGGTCAGCCGGCCCAGTTTCGCGCGGAAATGGATCTGCGCAACCGCCTGCAAAGGGGTGGTGGTGGCGCGCACGCCAAGCAGGCGCCGCACGGTGCTGTGCGCGCCATCCGCGCCCGCAACGAAACGCGCGGCGCGCCGGACGATCCGGCCGCTGCGCAGCTCGCGCAGCGTCAACGTGCAGGCGTCATCGTCCTGCGACAGTGCCTCCAGCTCATGCCCTGCCAATAGTTCGATCAGCGGGCTGTCGGCCACGCGCTGGCGCAGGATGGGATCGGCCACGTTCTGGGACAGGTGCAATGGGCGGCAAGGGCCGCTGCCCAGAAGGCGGGCGGTATGCACCGGGTCGTTGCCGATCGGCACGCAGCGCCCGAGATCCACCCCTGCCAGTGCCGTGCACCACGTGATGTAGCGCAGCTTGAGCGGCGGCGAGCTGATCTCCCGCAGCGCCTCGGCCAGCTCCGCATCGATGGCGCGGATCACCTCCATGGCGCGGGCCGACCAGACATGGCCGCGCGGATGCGTATCCGCGCCAAGCTGGCGCTCGACCAGCACGCTGCGAATGCCGCGGCTGGCCAGCAGGAGCGCCAGCACGGTGCCGGCGATGCCGGCACCGATGATCGCAACGGGGCTGGGCTGCCCGGCCTGTCGGAGAGGCGTGGCTTGGGAATCGGTCTTCACGGGTGAACCTTTCTCTTGGGCTTTGATGTTGTCGGGTACTAACAGGCGCTAACAGGCGCTAACAGGCACGGGGACTTGCAGGATTTCGCACAGGGCGGCCAGGACCTCGTCGGGCCCCACCTGCGCCTGCAATGCGTAGCGCCATGCAACGTGCCCGTCGGGGCGCACCAGGATGGCCGCGTCGGGCAGGCCACCGTTCCAGGCGCGCAGTTGCGGGCGGTCGTCGCAATGCGTGATGGCATCGAGATCCAGCCCGTGCACCGGCACGCCGAGCGCCTGGCTCACGCTGCGGCCAAGCGCGGCGCACGGCTTGCCATGGCGGCCAAAGCCGGCGAGCAGGAAGCGCGCATTGCCGACCAGATCGTGCGAAGTGGCGGGCGCCCCGGCCGTGCCTTGGAGCCGGAAGTGCGGCAGGCGTGCGCCCGGCGTGAACGACTGCGCAACCTCCAGCACGGGATGCGATGTGGTGGGCGCGAGCGGCGTTGCGGTGCCGCTCGCGCAGATTGCCGCGCTCCGGTAGACGTAGCCCAGGTCCAGCCCCAGCGTATTGAAGTGCGCCATCTGCGCCGCAGCGGCCCGCTGCACGTCGTGCCGGATGCCCGCGAACCTTGCCGACGACGCCTGTTGCACTTTCCGGGTCCGCGCTTCCACGGGCGCGATCAACAAGCGCTTGAGCACCGAGCGCAGGGCGCGGGGCAGCACGCGGGCCGGGGCGCTGGCGCGCAGCCGCGCGAGCTTCGGCAAGCCCGCTTCGTCAAGGCCTAGCGCCGCGGTCACCTGCCCCATCTTTTGATGGTTGGCCACGCTGACGCGGCTGTTGGCCTCGGCGACCGGCTTGCGCTCGTCGCCATAGGTGCCGAGCAGCCCCTTGCCGGCCTTTCCGTTCATGACAAGGGCCAGCTTCCACGCCAGGTTGTGCGCGTCGGCCGCGCCGGTGTTCAGCCCGAGCCCGCCGGTGGGCGGGAAACGGTGCGCGGCGTCGCCGACCAGGAAGGCCCGTCCCTTGCTGTATGGCTCGGCAATGTGCGCCTGCATCGTCCAGTTCGACAGCGATGTGATGCGCAAAGGCAGGTGGCGCTCGCCAAGCGCGGCCCGCAACATGCGCTCGCACCTGGCCACGGAGAAATCGGCAGGCGATTCGTACGCCGGGAAATACGGCGTCATGAACACGGAGTAGCGCGCCGCATCGTGCACGATGAACGTGCCCGGGGCTTGCGCCGAAAGGATCCAGAACAGGATCGACGGACTGTCCTTGACCAGGTGCCGGATGTCCGCCTCGAAGTTGATGGTGACGAGATGCGCCAGGTTGGTCTCCCACCATCGGCAGCCCAAGGCCGCGGCGCACGGCGCTGCCCGCGCCGTCCGCCGCGATCAGCCAGTCGCTGCGCACCCGATACGCCTCGCCGGTGGCGGCATCGCGCACCACCGAGACCACGCCTTGCGCGTTGTGCTCCGCGCTTTGCCACACCTGGCCGAAGCACGCCTCGCAGCGGGCCCGGCGCGACACCTGCGCAAACAGCAGGCGCTCAAGATGATGCTGGGGAATATTCGCCGTCCGCTTGCTGCTGGCCGCCGCCAAATTGGCAAGGTAGGTGTCGCTGGCGATATCGATGCGCGCCAGGTCCGCCTCGGCCAGGTTGCGCCGCCATGTCACAAAACGCGCTCCGGCCGCATGCGTGGTGATGCCGGCCAGGTCCTCGTCCGTCACGCCGATGCTGGCCAGGATCTCCTGCGTTCTCGCATTGATGACATGCGCCTGCGGCGCGAGATGCAGGTCATCGCGCTGCTCGATCAGGAGCGACGCGATGCCCTGATCCGCCAGCAGCGCCGCCATGAGCATGCCAACGGGGCCCGCGCCCACGATCAAAACCGGAACTTCCAACTCCCGCATACCTGCCCCCAATGTTGCCTGCCGTCTCACGGCCACCATGGGACGTGAATTTATACAAGTATAAGTCAACAGCACACTGGTACTTATACTTATATCAGGATGGTTGGAAAAGCATGGGCGTTACCGGCGCCGGGCGGCGCGGATTCAAGCCCCGGGCATATGGGAGAATGGCGGCATCGTTACCGTGTGCGAACCGCGTCCCTAGCCAACATGACCCCTGTCGAGACCCGACGCCCCAAGACTCCCGCCCGCAAGCCAGCCGCCGAGCCGCCCGCGGCCACGGCAAGCGCCTCCCGCGCCGCCGAGGCATCGGGGCGGCAACGGCTGATCGAAGCCGCCGAGATCGAGTTCACGCAGAAGGGGTATGACGGTGCCTCGGTGCTGTCGATCGCCAACCGCGCGGGCGTGAAGCAGCCACTGCTGAACTACCACTTTGGCAGCAAGGAGGGCCTGTGGCGCGCGGTGGTGGAGAACGCGTACACGGGAGCGCTCACGGCATCAGGCCAAGCGGCGGATGCGCGCGATCCCGCCGATCCGCTCGCGCGGCTGCAAGCCGCGCTAAGGGCTTTCGCGGTCAGCAATATCCTGCATCCGGCGGCGCATTCGCTCGTGCTGATGGAAGTCGCGCAGGATGGCCCCCGGCTGGACTGGCTCGTGGACAATTACATGAAGCCGTTCCATGACAAGCTTGACGCGCTCATCGCGCAGTGCCACGCGGCGCAGTTGCTCAAGCCCTACCCGCCCGAACACGCCAGCGTGACGATGACGGCCACGCTCACGGCCGTGCAATCGGCCACGCACCTGATCCAACGCCTCTATGGCGTCGGGCCCATGACGGCCGAACAGGCGGGGCAGCACGCGGAGCAGGTCATCGACGTGCTGCTCAACGGCATGCTTGCGCGCCCCGCCAGCCGCCGGCGAACGGCTAGCGCCAGGTAGCGCTTAGCGGCGGGCAACGCCCGCTTCAAGATATCGCGCCAGCTCGTCGGCACGCACACCGATATACGGCCGGGCGCGCGCCTTCATGCTCATATCGCAATTGCCGGCCTTGGCGGCGCCCTGCATGACATGGCTGATCGCGCCCGCCATTTCCGGGCTGATGGCCTTGCCCGCATTGCCCAGCTGCCACGACAGCACATCCGCCACGGCCATGCCGCAGCGCTGCGGGTCGCGGTACAGCGCGGCGTCGTGTTCCAGCAGCATCTTCACCTTGGCTTGCTGGCCCAGCTGCATCATGATCACCAGCGGCAGCGCGTCGTTCAGGTCCACGCTGTTGATGCGCACGCCGCCGTCGCTGCGATCGGTCTGGTCGGCGCCCGCCTCGAGCCATGCCAGGTACAGGTCATCCGGCAGCCACGGTGCGCTCAGCGGCGCGATCGCGTTGTCCTTGAAGCCTTGTGCGCTGTCCTGGTACTTGAGGCTGACGCCGGCCGCAACCATCCGCTCGGCCGTGGCACGCGCACTGGCGCGCAGGCCGTCCCAGGCGGGGCTGTCCTTGCTGGCTTGCGCACGCGCCTCCAGGTAGCTCCAGGTGCGCAGCAGGGCCGACAGGGGCTCGCTGGTCAGCGGCGCCGCCGGCTTGCGCGAGGCCTGCACCAGGCGATCCACCAGCGCGGGCTGCAAATAGGAGGCCGAGAGGCGCAGCGCCTCTTCCAGGCCGTTGCGCGCCACGGCGTCCTTGCCGCCGTAGCCCCCCGCCGAAGAGTCCGCGCCACGATCGAGCACAAAGGACACGCGCTCCGGGATGGCGAGGGCCACGCCCGGCTTCAGCTCGCCGCTCGACTCGCGCAGCGCTTCGAGCAGCGGCGTTTCCCACATGGGGCTATTGCCGTAATACATGCGGATGTAGGCCGCGTTGATGTCCGCGCCCTTGGCCAGCAGCTGATCCGCAAACCAGCGCGTGCGAGAGTTGCTGATGGCCGCGTGCAGCACGGTGCGGCCTTTCTTGTCATGCGTGTTCGGATCCGCGCCGTGGGACAGCAGATACGCCAGCGTGGCGCGATCGTCCCCGTAGTAGGACGTGCGCGTGATCAGCAAAGGCGTGCCATTGATGTCGGGCGCCAGCAGCGAGGCGCCTGCCGCCAGCAGGATATCGGCAATGGCGTAGCGCTGCGCCAAGGGCCGCTTGTCGCGCCCGTCCGGCATGGCGGAGGCCATCAAGGCCGAGCCCCGGTTCGGCCCGTCCACCTTGGCGCCGTCGGCCAGCAAGGCGCGCACGATCTCCTCCTGCTGGTAATACACCGCCACGCTCAGCGCGGAGACACCATGCTCGTTGACCCCGTTCGGATCCTGGCCGCGCGCCAGTTGCATGCGCACGGCCTTGAGGTCGCCGGCCTTGATGGCAGGGAAGATCTCCAGCCGCGGCCGGCAGGTGGCCGGAGTCAGCTGTTTCTCATCCAGCGCGGCGCTGATGCGGGCCGCCACGTTGGACGGGATGGCATTGTTGGACACCAGCCGCAGGCTGCAGTACTGGCGGTAGTCCTCGCGCGCCAGCGCCAGGTAATAGTCGCGCTTGTCCGTGTCGCGCTCGCGCTCGCGCTGCTGCCAGCGTGCGTCCGCGCGGTTCAGGTAGGCCGCGATGCGCGACGGGTCCCGGCGCAGCACCTCGCCCAGGATCAGGTCGGCCTGGGCGGCATCGCCGGCCTCGGCCAGCCAGAATCCATAGTCGTTCAAGGCGACCAGTGTGTCGGGGTATTCGCCCTTGGGATCGATCTCGCGGTAGTCCCGCTCCATGACGAAGGTGCGCAATTGCGCCAGCGCGCGAGCAAATTCCGCGGTCTTCGCGCGGGGGATGGCACGCGCGGCCTGGTGCAGCGCGCGGAAGGTTGCCAGCGTGTCGGCAGGCTGGTGTTGCACGAAGCGCAAGTCGGCCGGCATCGCCGTCAGGCGGCTGGGATAGCTCACCAGGGCTTTGCGCAGCGTGACCATGGCTTGTGCCTGGCGCGCCGCGTCCCAGGGCCGCGTGCTGGTCACCGTTGCGGTGCTGGCGTCGGCGCGCACCGAGATGGCTTCGCCGGCGGCGTCCACCAGGTAGCCGTTCACCTGCTTGCCGTCGACATCGTTGTAGGTATAGGCCACCCAGTAGTAAGTCTCGTCGCCCCTGGGCGTGGTGACGGACACGTTTTCCTCATGCGACGGCCGCCACGCGGCGGGGTCGATCACCAGCGGCGGCGAGCGGAACGCCAGCGTGGACCCGCTGCCTTCACGCAGGTAGCGGTAGAAGAACAAGCGGTTCTCGACCTGGCCGACCAGCAGCGCATCGCGCGCGTTCTCGGTGCCCCACACGCGCCGCTCCGGCGCGTTAAGGGCGTAGCGGCTAAGGCGCATGGCGTCGATGACCGCGCCGATATCGTAGGCCAGCGCCGGATGCGGCATGCCGCCGAGGCAGGCCAGCGCCAGCGCCGCGGCGCCGAGCCATCGGGAAAAACGAGGAGCGTGGGGAGCGCGGGGAACAGGGAGAACAGGGAGAACTTCGGATCGAGCGATGGCAGGAATGCGGAACATCCGGGACGCAGAAGAGTGACAGGCGGCCCGATGATACTCCGCCCACCCGTCAATGCCACGATTCGTCCACTTTTTGTCCGCTTTTTTTCCATGCTTCGCGCGGCATTCCGCCTCGAATGGTCAGGCCGCGTCCTTTTGCATGAACACGCTCAGCGGGTCATCAGCGTAGCCTCCGAACGGGCCGCACTTTGCGTAGCCAGCACGGGCGTACAGCGCCAGCGCTTCGGGCTGGCTAACGCCCGTCTCAAGCACGAAGCGTGGACAGGCCCTGGCCTTGGCTTCCTTCTCCAGCGTGGCCAATAGCCGCATCGCAATGCCGCCGCCCCGGTTCGCCGGACGCACGAACATGCGCTTGATCTCGCCGAACTCCGGCTGCAGGACCATCGCCCCGCAACCCACGGCAGTGCCCAGTTGGTCTCGCACGACGGCGAAGAGAACGTTGGGTTGGGACAGCGAGTCGATATCGATGCCGTGATGGCTCTCTGGCGGGTACAGCGGCTTCTGGTAGGCGTCCAGTTCGTCGATCAGGCGGATGACTTCCGCTTGCCGGGGACTTTCAAGCGCGATGTTCATGTTTCGTAGCGTGGCGTGAAGGGATGCCTTCTCATCCCAGCGATGGATCGTACGGCAAGACCTGCTCGCGCTCGTCCGGCTGGTTGCGCGCAACGATGGCTTTAGCGGGCGTCGTCGCACTCAGGTTGAACGGCTGGTGCGGCACCCCCGGCGGTATGAACAGGAATTCGCCGGCTTCGGAGATGACCGACTGGCGCAGCCCCGGCCCGTAGCGGGTCTCGACACGCCCGTCCAGCACGTAGATGCCCGTCTCGTAGCCGCAGTGCACGTGTGGCTCGGCGTGCCCGCCCGGCGGCACGACCACGAGGTACATCGACAAGCCCTTGGCACCCGCGCTAAGCGCGGAAATGCCGACGAAGTAGGGCAAGCGCTGGCTGGTTGCGATTTCCCGGTCGGGACGCACCGGGACCAGGGTCGCTTCGATACTGGATGAAAGGTCCGGCATGCGCGCTCCTCTCGCTATCCCGACGAGGAATTCTACGCCGGAAAACCGGCAGGGGGAGGCCACCAGCGGCCTGCCCCCTGCCCGTCCGGCCGGCGGCGAAAAGCCGCTCAGAGATGGCGCACGGGCGTGTCCACTTTCTGGTGCGCGTCCGCATCGAGCGACTTTTCCGCATGGTCTCCGGAGACCCCCTTGTAGTACAGGTGCACCCCGATCGCCAGCGAGTCGTGGCGGATTTCCTGGAACGCTTTCCATGCCTTGGCGGGGTCCTTGAACACCAGGTAGTGCGCTTCCTGGGAAACCAGCGTGGCAACCTCGTGCAGGCCGTGGCCGTGCAGCGTGCTGACCAGTGCGTCAAGGCTTGTATGCGTGCGTGCGTCCGTGCGCGGGTACAGCATGTGGAGCACGGCCACGCGCTGGTCGGCTACCAGCGCCGACAGGGCAACGAGGATCTCCTGGTGGTTGAGCGCGGTAACGACGCTGTCGGCGGCACCTTGTTGCTTGGGGAATAGTGCTTCGATGGTGGAACTCATGGGATCACTTCCTTTCCTGCTGACTTGGGTGAAAGCGCACCGGGATGCGCTTAGGCACGGGGCTCCGCCAATAACATGACATCCTGCTTCTCCGATGGCGGAGCGCGACATGATCACTGGACACCCTCGGATTAACGCTGCATCCGGGGATCTCGCCGACATCCAGTACGGCATGGCGAGGCCTGAATTTACTCCTCTTCAGCGATTAGGGGAAACCCTGAGATAAACCGATACACATTCCTGCACGCCGGACAATACCGCCCGGCCCGCGCCAGCGCTAGACGTGGCGCCTCCGTTTCTTCTGGTGCAATGCGTCAATCCGGATTTCGCAACGCACGGCGACCACGCCGTGGCGTCGAACGCCTCGTGATCGCGCACGGCGCCCGCGGGCGGTTGCCTTGGAATGGCAAGGCCGATCGCGGCGATGTCGGCAGGGGTTTCCGGGCGGATTGTCAGTGCCATGGGGTCGTCGGGAAACGAAACACCGCGACCGGACTTATGGCTTTGCGAGTGCGGACTGGAAGGCAGGATCCACCAGCAACACGCCCACCAGCTTGCGGTAGAGCGCCTCATATTGCCCGGCTGCCTGCGGGATGGCAGTCGCGCCGACGAATGGCGAGTCCCATGTGGCAGTGACATCGAGCCGCTTGTCGTAGCACACGTTACCGGCCCGGGTCACGACGAACCGGGCCCCGAGCGAAGCCGTTCCCTGGCCAATGGGCGCGTCCACCTGGCTGTCAGCCAAGACGCCGCTCACTACGGCATCCGCGCCAGGATCCAGCAAGCCGGCAGAAGCCAGTTCCACCCGCAACGTCTGCCGCAAGTACTGCGCAAAGGAATCCTCCACGGGCGAACGCAGCTTGTTGCTCCGGATGCTGACGCCCTGGTCCAGCCCCGCACCCTTTGCCGGGTCCGGTGTAAAACGGCCAACCTCCACGGGCGCCAGGCCGGCCCCACGGAGCTTTGCCGCGTTCTCGATCGTCGCCTTCGGCTGGCCCATGCGCATTTCCGCGCACCCCGCCAGCTGCAGCAGCCCTGCCATGCAGATCAGCAGGGCCGCCAGGCGGCAGGCACGCCCGCGACCGCCAGCATCAATGGAAGGATGCGTCATCGGACAGATCCTTCAAGGCATTGCTCAGTACGTCGCGCGTCATCTTCTGAGCCGCCACGGCCATGTTCTCGGACTTCACAGCGCCGGCCGGGGGGCTGGCATTACCCAGCGTCGTATGGATGGCATGGCGCGCCGTCTTCACGATGGGGGTGGATTGCCCGGCCGGCAGATAGCTGACGGTACAGATATAGCCATCCGTAACGGCACTGCCCGCCAGGCCAAAGGTGAGCCCCGTCACGAAGCCCTTGCTCGCCGCGTCCGTCGTCAAGGGAACATTGTTGAGTGTCACGCTGAGCAGGGAAGCCCCCGGCACCGGCTCCGTTGCGACGGTGGAAAACAGGCCGCTCTCCTTAACCTGCTTGGCCACGTCCTCCTTCAGGAAACTGGTGACCCGTGCATTGGGCGCGCCCTTGGTCTGGAACTCGAACACGAGCTGTACTTGCTTTGGCTGCTCTGGTTTTTTCATGTCGGCTACCGGGACCTCCTTGGTCGCGGTATCCACATAGGTGCTGGCACATCCGGACAGCAGCGCGGCGCCGCTGACCAACAAAGCCAGCGAGAGCTGACGAATGAAAGAACGACCCGAATTACCCGAATGATTTCTGTTCGTGAATTGCATGACTCTTCTTCTGTTTATTGGAGTTTGATCCGTCAGCATACGGGTGACCGAGATGCCCGCTCGCCAAAGGATAGCCGCCGCAAGGTGGCGGCATGCATAGTAACGGTCAGGTACAGCGGAGATAGACCCTACCGAGGGAGGGGGCGCGTAGCGCGCTAGTCCAGCTGGAAGCTGATCGGCTGCGTCGCCGTGTAAGCCGTCGCCTGGCCAGCATCGGCAGGCGCGCAATCTCGTGACAACGCGTACTTCTGATAGATGGCGCTTTTGAAGGTCTCGATCGCCGAGTCAGGCAGGAGCGAGTCCGAGCCTGACATCCGCGCTCCGCCAGGGGTGTTGGCAAACGGCCGGATGTACGGGACGTTCAACCGGACGCGTTCATTTCACGCTGGCGATAGCCGCACTGCCAATGCCGCGTAGATCGAATCCGCCGCCAGCTCCGGCCCGACGACTTCGGTATCGATCGCCAGGTCAGGTGCAAGCGGTGTTTCGTACGGAGCGCTCAAGCCGGTGAACTGGCTGATCTGCCCGGCTGACGCCTTGGCATAGAGTCCCTTGGCATCGCGCTGCGCGCAGACCGCGAAGCTAGCGCTGAGGAACACTTCAAGGAACGCGTCACCGCCGATAATCTCGCGCGCCTGCTGGCGCTGGCTGCGCAGCGGCGAGATGAATGCCGCCACCACCCACAGCCCGCTGCGATTGGCGAGCCTGGCCACTTCGGCGGCGCGGCGGATGTTCTCCGTGCGGTCCTCGGGCGAAAAACCGAGATCGCGATTGAGGCCGGCACGCATTTCATCCCCATCGAGCAGCAGCACCGGATGGCCGGCGGCCAGCATCCGTTTGCGCAGGGTGTGGCTGAGCGTGGTCTTGCCCGCCCCCGATAGCCCGGTGATCCATACCGTTCCCGGCCAGTGCCTGGTGTCGTTCGATGCGTTTGGCGCAAAGTGCATGCTGTGCGTGATCCGGTATGTTTGCGTGGGGCTGCGCGATCAAAGGCCGCGTTCGCGCTGCATCAGACCCAGCAGCGCGGTCCAGGCATCGCCCGCCAGGCTATGGCGCTGGCGGGCCAGCAGCACGGTACCCGGCAATTCGCGTGTCAGAGGCAGCGAGTCGCAATGCGACAAGCGCACGCGGAAGATGGCCGTGGTTGGCGCCAGTCCGTTGTGCTGGCTGCGCGTAACCGCAATGGGGCCGCCATAGAGGCTGGCCAGCGTGCGCTGCTCGAGGCCGGCCACATTGACCTGGTCCGTCTGCGCGGCGGCGCAACGCACCGAGCCGAACTCCGGCAGGTTGGCAACAAAAACGCCGCTGCTGCCGGCGCTGAGCGTGGCGTGATCCTGCTCGCCGATGAAGGCTTCTGCTTTCAGCGCGTTATCCTGGCCGACGATATGGTAAAGCGGCTCGCCGCGAGCCAGCCATGCGCCGTCGGCGAGAAACAGGTTGGCATCCACCACGCGCCCGGCAAACGGCGCCCGCACTTCCAGGCGTTTTCGCTCTTCGGCAAGGCCCGTCACTTCCGCCTGGGCGGCGGCCCAGCGGCGGCGCAGCACGTCGCCCTCCTCGCGCAGCTTGGTGGCGAACGGTTGCTGCTCCATTTGCCAGCGCAGTTGCTGTGCCTGCGCCTGCGCGGCGGCCAGGCGGAAGTCCAGTTCCGGCGAGACCAGCTGCGCCAGCAACTGGCCCGCGGCGACAGTCTGCCCCGCTTGCACCGCGCCACCGCTCACATAGCCGGGCTGGGCCGCATAGAGCGACTGGCTCTGGCTGGCGCTGAGCACGGCCGGCGCGCGCAGGGTGCCGCGCCATGGAATCACGACAAGGGCAAGCAGCAAGCCGAGCAGGACCACGGCGCGCCTGGTCTGCGCGTTCCAGTGGATATCCGCACGGCGCCGCCGCCATACCAGCACTTCACGAACCACCGGCATGACGATGAACACGCCTAGCTCGATGGCCAGCAGGGCCAGCCCCAGCGTCTTGAAGAACAAGTGATAGACGGTCAGTGCGATGCCGAAGAACAAGCCGAGCCGGTACAGCCAGGTCAGGATGGCAAAGACAATGAGGAAGCGGCGCCGCGAGACGGAAAAGGGCTCGGGCACCGGATCCCCGAAGCCGAACAGCCGCTCGCGCAGCCACCAGCGTGCCATCGCAAATGCCCGGTCGTGCAGGTTGGGCATATTGAGCCAGTCCGCCAGCAGGAAGTAGCCGTCGAACCGCATGAACGGGCTGGCATTGATGGCAAGGGTCAGCAGCCATGTGCTGGTCGCCAGCATGAACACCCCGGCGCGCAACGGCCCGTCCGGCAGAAAGCTCCACGCTACCGTGGCAAAGGCGGCCAGCGCCAGTTCCGAGAGCATGCCGGCCGCGCCGATCTTGAGCCGGTCCTCGCGCCGCATCAGCTTCCAGGCTTCATTGGTGTCCGTATAGAGCACCGGCCACATCACCAGGAAAGCGATCCCCATCGTGGGTACGCGGCAGCCGTAACGGTACGCGGTAAACGCGTGGCCCAGCTCATGCAGCACCTTGGCCAGCGACAGCGCCAGCCCGATGCCCAGCAATCCTTGCAAGCCCGCATAGGAAGCAAAGGTATGGGTAAATTCATCCCAGCGGCGCGATACCAGGTAAAGGCCAAGCAAGGCAACCATCCCCACGCCCCACCAGAAACGCGGCTTGAACGCCCATTCGACCCACGGCGCGCAACGCTGCAGCATGGGCATGGGCCGCACCAGGGGCATGCGGAAGAACAAGTAATGCTTGAGCAGCCACATGGCCTTGCTCACGCGGTGCGCGCCCGCGATGCGGCCCAGCCGCGCGCTGTCTTCTGCCCGCCACGCAAGCAGCAGGTTGTGCCGGTGGAGCAACTGCACCACCGCTTCGAGGTCGTCCTCGCCCACGGTCAGCGTGGTCTCGCGGTTCACCGCATCCAGCAACGCGCGCGCATCGCCAAGCGACCAGCGCGAAAGGATCTCGAATGCCGGCCAGGATAGTTGATAGAACTTGTTGGCGGCCGGGTCGTGCAAGGTCCAGGTGGGTGCGCCGCTGGTATCGGCCGGGCCGGGGTGCAGCGTCAGGTCCTGACGTAATGGGGGCAGCACGTTAAAGGCCTATCCACTGGCGCGCCACCGTCAACGGACGGCGCAGCGCATGATAGAGAAAAGGGACCCAGCCGGCGGACAGCCGCGCGGTGCCGCGCAGCCCAAGCCGCGGCACGTCCTTGGCGGCAAAGCTGGCGCGCACGCGATAGGCCAGGACGCCGCCGTCGGTTTCGGCCGCGGCGTAGGACACGCTGATGATGCGGGCATCGAACGCCTGGGTCGGGTTGGCGTCCGGGTAGAAGGTGATCGTGTCGCCCGCCTGGATGCTGACCTGCTCCGCCACCGGCATCTGCGCGGTGAGTTCCACCTTGGCCGGATCGGCCAGCAGCAGTACCTTCTCGCCGATGGTGACGGCCTTGCCCTGCCAGTCGTTCACATCACCGAACACGGCCACGCCCTCGCGCTCGGCCTTGACCTGCACGCGCGCGAGTTGCCTGGCGGTGTAATCGAGTTCCAGCGCCCTCTGGTCCAGCTCGCCGCGGGACTGGGCCATCTTGAGGCGGCTCTCGTCGTCGGTCACCGCCATCTGCGCCGACTGGCGATAGGTCTCCTGCGCCGTGTCGTAAGCACGCTCGGCCACGGCGCGGCGGGTCTGCAGCGCCACCGTGTCCAGGCTGAACAGCGGCGCGCCTTGCGGCACCGGTTGGTTCGGCTGGACGTACACGCGCTCGATCACGCCATCGAGCGGCGCGCGAACCAGGAACGGATCGCGCGCGGACACCTCGGCCGGCGCCAGCACGGTGAGCCGCATGGGAATCAGGCAGACCACCAGCAGGCCAAGCAGGACCCGGCGGCGTGTTCGCCCGGGCCGCAGCATGGCCTTGAGCCGCTGGCCCAGCGGCTGCGCGGGCCGGAACGCCGCCAGGGCGTGGCCGTAGGCGTGCGTGACTTCGGCCAGCACCGCCAGTTCGTGTTCGGAGAACGGCGTTTCGCGCGCGAGCAGCAGCGCGCCGTCGCGCCGGCCGAGCTGGTCCTTCAGCGGCAGCCACAGGGCGTGCGCCGGCAGCCAGTCCGCCCAGTCCGCGCTGGTTTTAGCTGGCGCGCCGTCTTTAGCTGGCGCGCCGTCAGCGTCGAGTGCCGAGGTATCGGCGTGGGCATGGGCCAGCCCACGGCAGAGCTGGGTCAGCCATTGCAGGTAGGGCGCGTTCGCGTCGGCCTGCGGCAGGCCGGAGACGGCCGAGACATGGCCCAGGCCGCTCTCCAGCCAGACCGCTGCCTGCCGGTAGGGCACGAGGCTGAGCGTCTCGTTGGCCATCACGAACCCGAGCGCCTCCACGTTTTGCGCTTCCCGCGCGCGGCGCTCCAGTTGCAGCAGCGCGAGCAGCGGAGCAACCGCCGTCGGTGTATCGGCGCCTTGCGTCATTTGTCGGGGAAACTCGCCCAGCCGCTCATGCCCGGCAGCAAGGAGGCCTGGCTGCCATCGATCTTGCCGGTAATGGAAATCGCCTGGCTCACCGGGTCGATCCTGGCGCCAATGCGGCTGACCTTGGCCGGGAACGACTGGTTGAGCTCATCGACCAGGACCGTGAAGGGCGTACCGGGCTTGATGCGCGCGAGCCACCTGGACGGCACGATCATCTGCAACTCCAGATCGCTGGAATCGACGATCTCCAGCAGCGGCTTGCCCGGCGTGACGAACTCGTGCGCCATCGCCAGGCGCTTGGTCACGCGGCCCGAGAAAGGCGCCGCGATGCTGCACTTGCTGACGGTGGAACGCATATAGGCGGCTTCCGCAGCCGATTCCTTGGCCTTGGCTTCCGCCTGCTCGATCTCCAGCTTGCCGACCGAGTTCAACTCCGCCAGGCGCTTGTTGACGGCAAGCACCTTCTGCGCGGCGCTGGCGGAGGCCTCGGCCTTGTGAAGCTGGGCGTTGAACAGCGCGCAGTCGAATGACACCAGCGTCTGGCCGGCGCGGAAACTGTCGCCGTCGCGCAACGGCAGCCGGTCGATCTTGGCGTTGAGCTCGCTGGAGATCGTGGCGAAGTCGCGCGCGGCCAGCTGGGTGCGGATACGGCCATCCTTGTCGGCGCCGGCAAACGTGGTGGGAGCGGCCACGGGTGCCGCGCCGGCAGCGGCTGCCGCCAGCAGCAGCGAAATCAAGGCGGCGGCGTTCAATGCAAAGCGTTTCATTGCGGAGTTACGGTAAAACCAAGTGACTGGATGACTGGATGACTGGATGACTGGATGACTGGTTTGCTGGGTGACTGGTTTGCTGGGTGACTGGATTACTGGGCCTGCTTGCCCGGCTCGACCAGGGTCTTCTCGTGCTCGGCGATGGCCGCGCGCAAGGTCGGCAGGTCGTAGCCGCCAACGGCCGTCGGCAATGGATCGAGACCCAGTGTCGCCATCATCTGGCCGGAAGCATTCTGCAGCGCGCCGTAGGCTTGATACAGCCGCAGCTCGGACATCACCGCGCTGGCGCCGGCGCGAATCTCGGCCAGCTTGCCGGTTGCGTCGGAGCGGGTGGCGTTCTGCGTATGCGTCAGGATGCGCTGATCCACGTCGTTCATCTTGCCGGACAGCTCGAAGGCGCGCTTGTAGCCGATATAGCCCCGATATGCCACGTGCACCTGGGTCAGCACCGCCATGTTCAGCGCCAGGCGCTGTTGCTTGGCGACTTCATACTGGGCGTCGGCGGCGGCACGGATGTTGCCGGCGTTGAGCAGGTTGAGCAGGTTCCAGCTCATGCGCAGGCCGATGTTGTTCCAGGCGTTGTTCACCAGGAAATTATCGGTGTCGAAGTTCGCGCCCAGCTGGAAGGTCACGCCCGGCAGCAGCTTGGCGAGCGCCTTTTTGGTTTCGTCCAGGCCAATGCGTTCGTTGTAGCCGGCCTCGACCAGTTCGGGCCGGTTGATCAGGGCGGTTTCTTCCATCTTGTCGGCGGCTACCGGCAACTTGGGCAGGCTGAAGCCTGCCGGCGCGGCGAGCGCGTAGTCATCGCCCGGCGGCACGTTCATGATCGAGGCCAGGCGCGGCTTGGCTTGCGCGAGCTCGTCGCGCACGGCTTCGAGCTGGCGCAGGATATCGAGCAACTGGCGCTGGTAGTTCAGCGATTCCAGCGGCGACTGCAGCTTTTCCTTCTCGATGCGCTGGGAGTCGTCCAGTGCCTCTTGCGTCAGCTTGAGGATGGGCTCCACCTTGGCTTCGAGCTGCTGCGCGCCCACGGCCTGCCAGTAGGCTTGCCTGACCTGCTGCATCATCAGGTGAATCACCTTGCGGCGCCGCTCGCTCATGACCAGCACGCGGTCGGCCTGCTGGCGTGCCGTGTAGTAGCTGACGCCAAAGTCCAGCACGTTCCACGACAGGTTCAGGTCGCCGTTGTAGTGTGAGCGCTCCGACGAGGTCGACGGCACCAGGGACTGCTGCCCGGTGACCACGTCCCTGGAGGACGACGCGAGCTCGTTGCTACGCCAGGCGTAGCCCGCATCGGCCGTCAGCCTGGGCAGCATGTCCCAGCGCGACAGGTCGAGCTGGCGTTGCGCCATGGCTTCTTCCATCAGCTTGAGCCGGCCGTCGAGGTTGTACTTCAGCGCGCGCGCCATGGCCTCCTCGAGCGTGACCGGGCCGGCAAGCGCCTCCTGGTTCTGGAACATCGCCTGGCGTTGGTCAGGCAGCTCGGCCTGGCGCTCGGCCAGGGTGGTGGCGACGGGCTGGACGGCACAGCCGCCCAGCATCGCGGTGGCGGCCAACACGCAGACCAGCTGTTTGGATCCGGGTTGGACAAGGCGAGAGATAGCGTTCGACAACGGTTTTTCCTCTTTCCGGGGTTGCTGCGTTTTATGTGGATTCATGGCGTGATTCGCTATCGGCCTAGGCCTGCTCCGGCTGATGCTCCGGCTCTGCTTGTGCCTGTGCTGGTGTTTGCGGTTGTCGGCTCATTTGCAGATGGCGCAGCAAGGCGGCATTGGCAGCCTGCTGCGCTGGCCGGCCAAACTGATCGAACTGCGCTGCCAGCGCCGGCTTGCCGGCTGGCTGCGCCGCCGCGGCTTGCAGGAGGCCGGCCAACGGATCGGCGTGGCTCCCGCCGCCCCGTGCGAGCGTGTCGGCGTGTTCCAGGCCCGCACGCGAGTCAGCCGAGGCTTTCACGTTCAGGTCGAGATGGCTGCTGGCGCGATTGCCCTTGTTGTCGCGCGCGGAGACTTCGATCTGGAGCTTCTGGCTCATGCCTTGCGGCGGCTTGCCGGTCAGCGTGCCGGTCACCGGGTCGAACTTGAGCCACGGCGGCAGCGGGCGCCCGTTGGCCAGGCGCACTTCCACCGTCACAGTGGCTTCGCGGTCGCTTGCGCGGAAAAGGGAAGCCGGTAGCGCAATGCTGACCACCTCCCCTGCCCGCGCCGAGAAGCTGCCGATCTCCGGCATGGCCTGCAGGCCAATGCTGCCGGCGCTGCCGACCTCGACAAGACCCATGCGCCCTTCGGGCGCGAGCAACGCAAAGCTCAGGCTGCCGGCGGAGAGCGGATCCGCATTGAACGGGTTCCTGCCAACGGCATCCGGGCTGAAGCCGGCGCCGTTGCCGGGCGGGTTGAGGGTCGGCGCATCGACGCCAGGCGCCGAGTCGAGCGCGGTCAGCGTGATCAACGGCGCCGACGGGGCCGGCGCCAGCGGTGCCGGGCCCGGCACGGGCACCGGGGCTGGCGCGGGTTGCGTCGTCAGGTGGACAATCGAGCGCACTTCGTACGGATCGCCGCTCGCGCCCGCGGCGAGCGGGTTGCCCGCGCGGTCGGCAATGCCCGTGCCGCTTGCATTGAGCGTCAGGCCAATCTGCCCGGAGCCGCCGAGACCGGTGACAAGCACGGTATAGGTCCGCGCATCGACCTGGGTGACGCCGCCGATGATGCCGGTTGCGGAGCCGGTCCGGGTCAGCGCGAAGTCGCCAGCATCCACGCCGGTGACGCCTTCAGCGAACGTCACGGTATAGCTCGCCGCGCTGCCCGAGGTGGGCGACGCATCCACCCGCGCAATGCCCACGGCCGTGGGCGGCGTGGTGTCCACCGTCACGGCCCGCGTATCCGCCACGCCGTGCAGGGACACATCGAACGCATTGCCGGCGCTGTCTCGCATCGTGCCGCCGTTGGCCTGCAAGGCGGTCACGGCGATGCCGTTGGCGTCGTTCTGGCCAGCCGCAACGATGTAGCGGAAGGTCAGCGCGGTGGTCCCGCTGCCGGACATGTAGTCCGCGTAGACGGTCTGGCCACCGACGTCGAGCACCAGGCGCGGCGTGCCGCGGGTGGTATCGATCACCGTGTTCTCGGACAGGCTCACCGTGAAATCGAGCACCTTACCGGCGTTGTAGTCGCCACCGGCCGGCGCGCTCACGCCGAGCACCACCGGGGCGGTGTGATCGATCACGTAGCGCTGGCCGGCCAAGCCACCGGCAATGGCGTTGCCGGCCGTATCGGCGATGCCGGTACCGCTGGCCTTCAGGTCCAGGCCCAGTTGGCCGTCGCCGGTCACGTTGTTCACCACCACGCTATAGGTGTGCCCGTCGACCTGCGTCACCGAGGCAATCTGGCCGGCGGCCGTGCCGGTGCCCGACAAGACGAAATCGCTCACATCCACGCCGGTGACGTTCTCGCTGAAGGTCACCGTGAAGTGGACGGCGTTGCCGGCAGTCGGCGTGGGGTCCGCGGCGATGACGGCTACCGCAGACGGCGCCACGGCATCGACCAGTACCCCGGTGGTGGATGCCACGCTGTTCAGCGTAGTCACCGCGTCGTTGCCCGCAACATCGCGCACCGTGCCGCCGTGGAGATCCAGCGTGGAGGCAACGCTCACGCCATTGCTGTCGAGCTGGCCGCTCGCCACGGTCAGGCGGAATGTCAGTGCGCTGGTACCGGAGCCGGCCAGATAGCTGGCGTAGACCGTGCCACCGGTGCCCAGCGTCACGGCGATGCGCGGTGTGCCGCCAGTGGTGTCGACCACCACGTTCTCGCCATAGTTGACGGTGAAGTCGAGGTTCTGGCCAGTAGCATAGGTGCCGTTGGCCGGTACGCTGACGGTAGCCACAGTCGGCGCGATGCCATCCACCACGATGTCATGCTGGCCGCCCATCGAATGGGCGCCGCCCACGGCGGGCAGGGTCAGTACCGCGGCATCGCTGCTGGCGTTGGTGATCACGCCGCCGTTCAATGCCAGCGCGGCTGACGACGCCACATCGAGATCGGCGCTGCTGTCGCCGGCCTGCACGGTATAGCGGAACGTGAGCGTATTGGTGCCGGAGCCCGAGATGTAGGTGGCATTGCGGTCCACCGCGCCGGTTTCCAGCAGCAGGGTCGGTGTGCCGCCAGTGGTATCGACGGTCACCGCCTGGTCGAACGTCACCACCACGCTGACCGTATCGCCAACCTTGTAAGTGCCATTGGCGGTGAGGGCATCGACGTTGGTGACGACGGGGCTGATGCTGTTGACGGTGATCGCGATCGTATCGGTAGCCGTCTTGGCGCCGCCAGAACCCGTCAGCCCCTGGTCATTCGTGGTGATCTGGATACTGCCTGCCCCGTGATAGCCGGGCGTGGGTGTATAGACAAGGCCATTCAGCGCGGCGTTGATGTCAGCCAGCGTCCCCGTGAATGTCATCGTGGCATCACCCGTACCGGAGCCGACAAGAAAGGTCAGGCCCGACGTGCCGGGGAGCGTGACCACGCCGTGGGCTGCCGTCAGCGTCACTTGTTCGACGCCGCCACCGGAATCGACATCGCTGACCGAGATCAGGTTGCCATTGCCGGCGCTGAATGTCAGCGCGCTGTTCTGATCGACACTCTGGGCCGCCGGAACGGCGTTGACCGGGCTGTCATTGACGGAATCCACGCTGACAAGCTTGGTGGCAATGGCACTGTCGGTGGTGCCATCGTTGACCGTGAAGCTGATGGTGCGGCTGCTGGCATTCGGCAGGTCCGACGTATCGGTGTACGTGA
>NZ_AHJE01000033.1 GCF_000243095.1 Cupriavidus basilensis OR16
CGCAAGGACTTCACGGCGCAGTGTGGCTTGCCGGAGAGCGAGTTCTTCGCGGACTCCTTCCTGACGCAAGCAGAGCTGAGCAACGCGGCAGCGTAAGTTGCCACGACCGCTTTCATAGTCAGAATTTTTCGTCGACTTAATATCTTAAATCAATAATGAAATTATTGCGCTATGGGCCGGCAGGCCAGGAAAGACCGGGGATCCTTGATTCAAACGGTCTGATTCGCTCTCTCTGGCCAGCGATCGGGGATATAACTCCGGAAATTCTGCACCCGGAAGGTTTGCAGATCCTCGCGGCCATTAATCCAGAGAACCTTCCGCTAGTTTCCGGAAAGCCGAGAATCGGTGCGCCTGTAGCTGGCGTCCGGCAGTTGGTGGCGGTGGGTCTGAACTACCGCAAGCACGCGGAAGAGGCCGGAATGAAGATCCCAGATGAACCAATGGTATTCACCAAGGCAATCACGTCACTATCCGGTCCAGACGACGACATCGTGCTACCAATGGATTCGGTGAGCACCGATTGGGAAGTCGAACTGGGTGTCGTTATTGGACAAGCTGCGTATCAGGTTTCGGAGGCCGACGCCCTCAGTTACGTTGCTGGATATTGCACAGCGAACGATGTTTCGGAGCGAGCTTGGCAACTAGAGCGCGGTGGGCAGTTTGTCATCGGAAAGAGTGCGCCTGGCTTTGCACCCATTGGCCCTTGGCTGGTGACGAAAGACGAGGTGCCGGACCCGCAAGACCTGGAGCTGACGTTGCAGGTCAATGGTCGGCAGAGACAAAGAAGCAGTACGAACGACATGATCTTCGGCGTAGCCAGAGCGCTTAGCTACATCACGGGTTTCCTCAAGCTTCTTCCCGGGGATGTGGTTCTTACGGGCACCCCATCTGGAGTCGGATTGGGCATGACTCCGAGGACGTACCTCAAGCCCGGTGATGTAGTCACGACCGAAGTGATCGGGCTGGGGCGGCAGCAGCAAAAGGTAAGGCTTGAGGGGGTAGCGTAGTTCTTCCGGCTTGCGCATAAGCTCTAGCAAGTCTTTCGGTAACAGGGCATGGCTTTGTATAGACCGCGCACGCACGGGACGCAGCGCGTTCTCTCGCAGTACCGGTCACCGACATTCCGGCGGTGGGTAAGGAATCCCATAAATCGAAGGGGTTAGAAAATGCGACTAGTGTCGTATCGGCAGGATGGTAGGGCGGGGGTAGGGGTTGTGATATCCGACGATCAGGTAGTGCGCTTGGACGATGTGGATCCAGGCCTGCCACGATCAATGCGGGGTCTTCTGTCGATGGAGGGGGGCCTTGAGCGTGCGAAAGAAGCGATGCGCATGGGGCACGCAGCGGCCGTGAGGCTCGCCAACTTGTCGCTTGATCCGGTGGTGACCGATCCTCACGCCATATGGTGTCTGGCGCGCAACTTCAAGGCGCATGCGGACGAGATCGGTGTCGATGTTCCGCTCAAGCCAATGATATTTCACCGAGTGGCCGCCAGTCAGATCGGGAACCTGCAGCCCCTCGTCCGACCGCAAGTCTCTGAGAAATTTGACTACGAAGGAGAACTCGCGATCGTTATCGGACGTGAAGGGAGGCATATAGCACGTGCGGATGCCCTTGGTCACGTAGCCGGATTTTCCTGCTACAACGAGGGTTCAGTGCGTGACTGGCAGCGCCATTCTTCACAGATCGGAGCGGGGAAGAACTTCGCCGGCACGGGAGCCTTCGGGCCCTGGCTTGTCACACCGGACGAGGTTGGGGATATTGGATCGCAGATTCTGTCTACGCGGCTGAATGGCGTTCAAGTGCAGCATGCTGCGTTATACAGGCACTTCGAGTCCAGAGGTCTGCAGCCTGTCGAGGTTGAGTGTGAGGAGTGCAAGGCGCTGAATCAGGGGCGTACCTTCCGCGTTAAAGAGCCCGCTTCAGGCCTCACCTTCGAGTTCTATGCCGAAGTGATTCAGATGATTCGACCATTTACCTCCTCCCTTGCGAAAATCGCAAGACTTGGCCATGTAGTTATTGGCGCAAGCTCGTTTGATTCAACATACAATTCACTAATCAACGATTTCGGCTTCAGGGTATCCGACTACACTCCGGGGAGGTTTGCATTCCTCAGGTGCTTTCCAAATCCATACCATCACAGCTTTGCGGTTGGCCAGGCCGAGCGGAATCATCTTCACCATATCAACTTCATGGTCTCGGAGATCGACGACATTGGAAGGGCTGTTAATCGTCTGCGCGACGCGGGTGTTGAGATCAGCTTTGGTCCGGGACGGCATCATGCCTCGGGCAGCGTCTTCCTCTATTTCTCTGACCCGGATGGGCTTACAGCTGAGTACAGCTACGGAATGGAAGAGTTCTCGGAAATAGGCGCGCGTGAAGCGCGTATGCTGGAGCGAGGCAAGGACGCCGCGGACCTCTGGGGCGGCTCCCCAAGCCCCGCATTCGGGGCCGCCGGCGGGATCGGCTAGCGTGCCGTCAAGCGTGCGACTCCCGTAGTGAATCAGGCAGTCCGTGACTTTGGGAGCAGAATCCGGTAGCCCTCACCACCCGGGCATTTCCCGCCTTGGCTGCAAAGAGCGGCCTGATGGCTAATCACGCATGTATCAACTTGCATCCCGTGCCATTGACATGGCGCGGGAATTTTTGTTGTCCAAGTATTTCGCGCGGCTGTGTATCAATCATTCCCGCCGCAGCGATGGGAAGCCCGGTACGAATCGGTCGGTCGTCCTTCACGGTGTCACTGTGCGGCGGCGTTACTTTTGGGATGCCTGCCGTGGGGGTGTTCATCAAGTTGAAAGAAGAACAGTTTTCCTTCCTGTCTGACTGCCCCGGCGTTCATGCGGCCACCAGCGTACAGTTCAAATTCTGCAGCGGACCCCGCACCGGTGCTCGCCAGTTTGACGGTGATTCGTGATGTCGAGTAGAAAGTTAAAACGAGAAGGCACCCAATGGGTGCCTTTGATTGACAGTGCTGGCGCCTAGAACTTATGACGGATGCCCATGGCAGCCCCGAACATATTGTTCTTGCCCGCGCCAAGTGCGTAGACGTTTGAGAAGCCGAGGGTCACCGAGTGAAGGTCCAGGCCAGCGTTTTTCGCATAGGCCGTGGTGAAATAGACATCCGTGCGTTTTGACAAGTTGTAATCCACGATGAAGGATGTTTGCCAAGGGTTAGCCGGATGGGTTGTGGGCGCTGACGGAGTGAGCATTACGGTCCTTAGTTTCTCGTAGTAGTAGGCCAGTGTGACAGTCAGCGCCGGGGTAATCTGGTAGTTACCCCCGATCCACCAGAAATCATCGCGCAGGGCAGTCATACCGTCGGAGAACTGGTTCTTGCCCCAACGGTATCCCGCCATGATCACGGCACGATTGAAGGTGTAGTTGACTGCGGCAGCAGCCTTTCTGAACTTTCCGTATGCCCCGGTGACCGGCGTTATTGTGGGATCATATTCATCATAGGCGACGGTAGCCGAGAAGGGGCCGCTTGCGTAGACTAGAGCGGCACCGTAGCCGATATCGCGCCGGAATTGGCCGGGTACCTCGCCCGCGCCGGCGACACCATTGCCGAAAGACCAGTATGCTTCGCCGCTTACGGCGCCGAATTTACCAGCATACTTGATGGTATTATCGGAACGATAATTGATGCCGGTCATGACATCCAGGGGCTCGTACTGATAGGCGTATCCGGTCGGCGAGAAATTGGCGAGCACTGTGCCAAGAGAGGTGTACTGGCGACCAAATGTCACGCTGCCAAGGCTATTGCTCAAGCCGACAAATGCCTGGCGCCCAAACAGGCGGCCCCCTTGCATCGATTTGCCATCGTCCAGGCCGAAGCCACTTTCCAGAACGAATAGCGCTTTTGTGCCGCCACCCAGATCCTCCACGCCCCGTAAGCCCCAGCGCGAGGCCGACATGCCACCGCTGGAGAGCGCGAACCGGTTGTTTCCGGGGCCGACGGTTACTTGCCCCGTGGCCGGATTTACGGTCGGCGTGGCCGGCGCGATATTCGTGACATACTCAATGTTCGCATCAACTACGCCATACAGGGTCACGCTCGATTGGGCATGGGCGACCCCTGTCAATGCGCTCAGCGCCGCCAATGAGGATAGCGATCTTTTCATGTTAAATGTCTCCGGATCTAAGAATTATCGGTGCAGCGCTTGGAACAAACTGCTGATATTTATTTCGAGAAGAGAACTTCCTTCATTGAATTGAAAGAAAGCTGATTCTAATTATTCGGTTCATCACGAAATAATTGAGCGTGATTTTCAATAATTGAATTTTGCGATAATAATCTGAAAATGCAGATAGGGGGTATGACACGGGGTTGCCAATCGGGCGCTCCAGGATTCTCTGGACGAGTAATTCCAATGCTAATCGACGATACTTGTCTTTCTTGAAGAAAGACGCCCGCGCAGGAGGTGCTCCGCATTAGGCAGTTGAGGTTAACCTCCTGGACAGAGGCCGCCCGGGCAGTCCAGGAGGGAAGACCAGTGCTTGCTCCCACATTGCTTCGCATCGACTCTCAGTGCGCAGGAGGGCGCACCGAGATCCGTTGAGAAGGCTTCCGGTGAGCGTCAGGCATGGCGCCTCTGACTAAGGCCTTAGTACATACTCGGGCGCCGTGGTGTTTTGCCCTTTGTAGCCATTCGAGTCCATGAAGTTTGGTCGATAAGGATTCGATTTGCTATTCAGGCCTTGAGGAAGCTTTCCGACAAGCGCCGGGCCGTTGATCCGGGCTAGCACGCGATCGCGCGCCCGGTTGATGTCGCGTACCAGCTTGTCAACGTCCCATCCCACGAGCTTCCCTTGGCGATACACGATCTTGCCCGCAATCAGGACATCGCGGACATTGCGCGACTCCATCAGCGTCACGATCGTGCCGGGCACATTGTTCATCGGGGCGGTATTGATGGTGTTTGCATCAAGCACGACAATATCGGCCTCCTTTCCAGGCGTGAGCGTTCCCACCTTGTCCAGAAGCCCGGACCCGGCGGCGCCAGCGATGGTCATCATTTCGATGACCTGGCGGGAGGAGACCAGTTGCGGCACGGAGAGCCGGTTTGGATCGCTGAGCGGGTAGACAAGATCGTTGGCTAGCGCTCGCTGTAGTGTGTAGGCTCCCCGCATCAGGGAAAACGGGTTGGCGGTCATATTGGCCTCGATGTCCGGCGAGAGGCTTGGCAGGATGCCGTAGTTGAGGCAGAGCTGGAAGGGCGGCATGCCGTGGCGCATCTGCATCTCGATGAGGGGAGCGATGGAAGCGTGTCCGCCTCTTTCCGAAAGGATTTGCCACGCGCGCGATTTGACATTGTTCACCCCGATCTGGGCGACCGGCTCATCCTGCCATAGATTGCAGTGTACAAGCGTGACGTCGGACCAGTCCGTCCCGTTGCGAGGTTCAGCGGCCATGTCGCGGACCATCTGGCCGTGCGCCGCGTGGTTGTTGATCAGCGCACCAAACTCTCGTGCAAGCTGCCAACCCGTGTAGTTCTGTGTCTGCCTTGTCTTGGGATCGACCACTGGTTTCCAGTCTGCCCACGCTCCCAAGGTCACCAATTGATCCCGTGAACTGAAATAGGTCTTGGCCAGCCGGCCGAGCCCGAAGGATGTATCGCCGCTTCGCCCCGGCCATTCGTACGGCTGATCGGGGAATTGGGCTGACCGATCGGTTCCCGGAGAATAGGCGAAAACCGCTCGTTGCCCGGAGTCGAACAGCCCCTTTATCATTGCGTCGGTGTACTCCGGCGTATGCGAGGATTGTGAAGTGTCCGTGCTGGTCGTGATGCCCTGGGTGATCTGGCTCAGGCTGGCGACAAGTTCCGCGAGATAGCAGGCCTCGGGATCATAGGGTGGGCGTCCCAGATCCCAGATGGGCGTCCCGGGGGCTGCGGGATTCGGCATCCTGCCGGGAGTCCAGATTTCCTGCACCACCGTGGTATAGGTCTCGAGTGGCCACACCGCCTTCGGTTGCTCTTCATCCGCTGGAATGGGCCGGACGTGAATGGCGTCGGTGGTGAGGCTTCGCAGCAGGACTTCATACTGGTGATGATGTGTGCTGATGAACCCCGGCATCACGATGGTTCCCGAGCAATCGATGACCTGGGCATCCGCCTTCAGATTTGGGCCGACCGCGACAATCTTCTTGCCTTCTATCAGCACATCCGCTTTCTCGAAGTCGCCGACCTTCTTGTCGAGGCTCAATACAATGCCGCCCTTGAGTAGTATCCGCGGACCAACCGAGCCACCTCTTGCGTCCGTCTTGTAATCGTTTGAAGGAGAACCTGCGGCGGATGCTGTGTCGAAGAAGCCAGCCCCGGTGATGGCCGTACCGGCTGCCATTCCCAATCCAGCTACGCTCGAACGGAGAAAGCCGCGGCGGGACGGTTGATCTACTTCATGAATCTTGTCGAGATTGCCCGCAGGGCTAACTGGCCCGTGGACATCGCTATTATTTGAATCGCGATCGTTCAATTCAACCTCCGATTTGGAGAATGGACAGGAAAGGAAGATGGCACCAAGAGCAGCTGAAATCGGTGAGGCAACATCTCATACGCTTCGTCTGAGAGGTTATCCTGGCGATGTTGTTGTCTCGACAAGCTGGGGGGCGAGTTGGCTCTCAGAGTTTGCTATTTACGATTGTGTGTAGCGCGGGATGCTATTGCACTGAGATTCCGAGTCGTTTGATCAATTCCTGATTACGCTTCAAATCTTCGCGAACAAGATTGGAGATGTCGGCGGAGGTGCGCTCGTGGGCGGGCTCGAAGCCTAGCGAACGGAAATGCTCCTGTACGTCCGGTGCGGCGAGCGCCCGCGCGGTATCGGCACTAATACGCCGAACAACATCCGGCGGCGTGCCGGTTGGTGCAACGAGTGCTGCCCACGTCTCGAACTCGTAGTTCGCCGGGCCACCTGATTCGCCTATCGTCGGAATGTCCGGATAATTCGGCAGCCGTGTTGGCGAGGTCGTCGCGATCATGCGAAGTCGTCCGGATTTCACGAGTGGAGCCACCGATCCAGCGGAAGCGAGGGTGAAGGTAATGTCACCATTCACCACCGAATTGTAGGCCTGGAGGCCTTCCGTTGCGTAGTGGACAGGAAGCAGCTGAGTGCCTGTCATCAGTGCAAGCGTTGCCGTGGCAAAGTGAGAGGGACTTCCTATGTAGCTCGTGGCGTAGCTCAGCTTCCCGGGGCTGGCCTTGGCGGCTTTGATGAGATCACCCACCGTCTTGTACGGGCTATCTCCAGAGACGCAGACAAAGAAAGGTGCGCGGTAGATCAAGGCCAGCGGCACAAAGTCCTTCACCGGATCGTATGGAAGGTTGCGCAGCAATACAGGGTTGATGGTCAGATGTGAATGACCCATGACTAGCAACGAGTATCCGTTGGGTACGGATTTCTTCTCAGCGCTGATCGCCAGGACGCCGTTTGCGCCGGGCCGCGACTCGATGACAACGGGCTTACCTCCCCATATGTTTCCGAGCTTCTCGGCAAGGATTCGCGTCGCTACGTCAGGTGACAGGCCAGTCGCATATGGTGTAAGAACGCGGACCAACTTTGTCGGATACTCCTGGGCGGAAGCGCTGAAGCTTGCCGCACCAAGGGCGGCTCCGACTGCCGCGGCAAGCATGATTGATCTCAAGCGGGGCATGGAAATTCTCCTCTTTTAGCGATTGGTGGCCTGCGGTGTTGCATTCAGTCACGCGAGTCGGTGCTCGAATTCACCAATGCCTTCAATCCAGAGTCTCACGGTCTCGCCCGTACGAAGGAAGCGCTTCCTGGCTGCGCCGGCGCCTGCTGGCGTACCGGTCAGGATGACGTCACCCGGATGCAGCGTCACCCTTGAGGACAACATGGCGATCTGTTCCGGAACGCTGAAGATGAGCTTGTTCGTGTTCGAGTCCTGCATGAGCTCTTCCGAGACCCAGAGCTTCAGCGCCAGGTTGTGCGGGTCGGGAAGCTCGTTTGCCGGAGTGATCCAGGGCCCGAGCGGACATGAGCCGTCGAAACACTTGTGGCCAATCCAGTCCAGATGGAAGGGACTTGCTGGCGGCATCTTCACGCGCCGCATCGCATCGCGAGCGGAAAGGTCGTTGGCGATGGTGTATCCCGCGACGTGATCAAGCGCCTGGGCGACAGGGATGTCCTTGCCAGGCTTTCCGATAACTACCGCTAGTTCGATTTCCCAATCGACCGTCTGCGAGTATGGCGGTAATTTCACTACGGCGTTCGGTCCGACTACCGAGCTGCGGCTTGTCTTAATGAAATGCCACGGTGCTTCACCGAGCTCTTTCATATCCGGTGTAGGTTCCAGCCCCAGGGCGAGTGCCATCTCCGCCCTGTGATCGCTGTAGTTTGCACCGGCGCAGTAGATGCTGCCCGGATACAGGAGCGGCGCGAGCAGCACGCTATCCGTGCGTGCCTGACTCGATGAACGGCTTTCTCCCCTTGCAATACGTTCAGCGGCATCTTCGAGTGCCTTGGAGGCGATGTCCCATTGATCCAGTATGTCAAGCACGGTACTCCACTGGGCGCGAGCGGTTTCGTGTGCCACGTCGTAGATGCGATCCGCCACAAGCATGCCGGCGCGCGGGCCCGTGCTTGACTGGTAACTCAACAAGCGATAAGTCATATGGTCTCCTCGATTAATTTTTTAATTTTTGTCTCAGGACGATCTGGACCGTAGTTTCACGGCCCAGAGTGCGCTGATAGCCAGCCGCATGCGTACGGCATGCTGGCCTGAACCTTATTTGCTGTTTGCCTTGCTGCCGTGCAGGTCGGAGTCCGCGTCGCCGAAGCGGTCGCCGAAGTCGAACATGTCTTCGTGCTGGACGCCGTCATAGAACTGGATTTCCCACCAGTTGTAATCAAGATCCTCGATATAGAACGAGTAGACTCCGTGACGCGTTTCGGTGTCCAGGATCTGTCGTATCTTGTAGCGATCCTTCAGTTGATGGGTCAGCTTCCATGCGTGGTCCACCTGCTCCTTGGTGTCCACATCCAGCCCCCAGTGATGCGTTGAGCTTTGTGGCTTGATCGTGTCGCCCACCTCGACGCAAACGATGTGGAACTTCATGCCGCAGCGCACCGCCATCGAGGATTTTGAGTGACGCACGCATTCGAGGCCGAGTAGCTCCTCGAAGAATTTACGCGTCTGCGCCAGGTTCTGGACCTCCAGCGTGCCGTGCGACATGAATGACGGCCGTATCACCGCCGTCTCGTTTTTGGTAGGGACCGTTGCATTGGAAATTCTCATTGCACTACTCTCCTTGTCACTATGAAAGCGGTCGTGGCAACTTACGCTGCCGCGTTGCTCAGCTCTGCTTGCGTCAGGAAGGAGTCCGCGAAGAACTCGCTCTCCGGCAAGCCGCACTGCGCCGTGAAGTCCTTGCG
>NZ_AHJE01000032.1 GCF_000243095.1 Cupriavidus basilensis OR16
ACCTTGCGCGCCGACCAGCAAATATATCCCGCCCATCACCAGCGCGCTGCCGGCGAGCTGCACGCCGGTGATCGGCTCGCCCAGCAGCCAGAAGCCCAGGAACAGGGTGGAGACCGGTCCGAGCATACCCGCCTGCGACGCCATCGGCGCGCCGATGCGCGCTACCGCCACCATCGTCAGCGACACCGGCAGCACTGTGCAAAACACCGCATTGACCAGCGAAAGCCACATCACCGGCGCCGGCTGCAACAGCGCGCCAGCGGGCGGCGCAATACCAGATATTGCACCACGCAGCACGCGGTGGAAACGCACATCGCATAGGCCACCAGCCGCAGCGAACCGATGCGCTGCACCAATTCACCGGATGCGATCAGGTAGATGCCGTAGGTCAGTGCGCTGGCGAGCACCAGCGCGGCACCGAGCCACACCTGGCCTCCGCTCACGTCAAGATCATGCGCGAAAACCAGCACGATGCCTATATAGGCCAGCGCCAGGGACAGCCACTGCCGCAGGCTGATACGCCGCTTGAACAGCACGGCGCTGGCCAGCAGCACGAAGGATGGCGTCAGGAACAGGATCAGCCGCTCGAGCCCGGCCGTGATGTATTGCAGGCCGAGGAAGTCGAGAAAGCTGGAGAGGTAGTAGCCAATGATGCCAAGAAACACGATGCGGCCGCGATCGGCCCAGCACAGCGCAGGCAGGCGCCGCGACTGCCACCAGCCAATCGCCATGAACAGCGGCACGGCAAACAGCATGCGCAGGCTGATGACCATGACCGCATCGACCTGGTAGCGGTACATCAGCTTGGCGACGATTGCCTTGCCGGAAAAGAGAATGGCGCCGATGGCGGCCACGGCCAGGCCGGCGCGCTGCGATGCCGGCTCGGCGGCAGGCATGGTGCGCCAGGGACGCGAGCCATTGTATTCGAAAAGAGGCAACTGCATCCGATGCCCATTGTGCCGCGCACAGGTGTTGGGCGACGTGCCTCGGCCTTCCCTTTCAGGCCCATCATGCAACGCACCCACCGCTGCCTTGCGGCTTTGCGTGCCGTGGCTTTCGCTATGTGGGACGGCGCACCTTCACGCCGTAGCCGCCCGGCTAAGCTCTGCCCAGGAGAGTCCCGCGCTGCGTGCCGCCTTTTGCCGTGCGCAGCCCTGGCGAGCCGGCCCCGGGAGACTGGTCGTGGATGGCACGGACCGAAGCAAGCAATACGATGTACTGGACCTGATCCGGGCGCTGGCCGCTGGCCTGGTTTGCCTTGGCCATATCCGGGCGCTGGTCATCGTCGACTATGGCGCGAGCGGCCCGCATGGCGGCGCGGCCGGCGTGGCGCTGCAGTTGTTCTATGCGCTTTGCAGCATCGGCCACGAATGCGTGATCGTGTTCTTCCTGCTCTCGGGCTACCTGGTGGCGGCGGCACCGTGCGCCGCAAGATGACGCGTGGCGACTGGTCCTGGCGCGGTTACCTGGCCGACCGCATGACGCGGCTATGGATCGTACTGCTGCCCGCGCTGCTGCTCGGCCTGTTCTGGGACAGTGCCGGGGTCCACCTGGCGTGGGGGCCGTTCTATCAGGGCACCGAGGGCAACGCGGTCCAGCAGATCGACGTCTCGCAGAACCTCGGTGTTGCGGGATTGGTTTGCAACGCAGCCTTCCTGCAAACCCTTGCCTGCCAGACCTATGGCTCCAACGGGCCGCTGTGGAGCCTGGCCAACGAATTCTGGTACTACCTCTGGTTCCCTGCGCTATACGGCGCCTGGCACCTGCGCCGCACGCCGCTGGCGTTGCTGTGCGTATTGGCGGCGCTGGTCACCATGGGCCTGTTCCACGGCCTGGTCGAGGGGTTTTTGTTCTGGCTGCTGGGCGTGCTGGCGCAAGCCCTGGAAACACGGCTCGCGCGGATGGCAACGATCGCGCGGCGCAAGTGGCTGGTGCTGCCAGCACTGCTGGTGTTCCTGGCCGCCATTGCGCTCACCAAGCACAAGCCGTACGCCGATGCCGCCGTCGCATTGGGCTTCTTCGTGCTGTTGCTGGCCGTGCTGTCGACCCGTATCCGCATCGGCCACGCCGGCTTGTCGCGCCTGGCCACGGTGGCGTCCGGGTTCTCGTACTCGCTCTACCTGACGCATTTCCCGCTGACCCTGCTCATCGCCGCGGCACTGGTCAAGGTCCGCCTGCCTGTCGGCGTCGGCAGCCTGGGCCTGGCCGCGCTGATCCTGCTGGGCTGCTATGCCTATGCCTTTGCCGTCTACTGGTTGTTCGAGCGCAATACCCGGCGCGTGCGCGACCTGCTCGGGCGCCCGGCGCTGCCGGCGGCCGAGCGCGGGCAGAATATCTAGCCGCCACGCTTTTGCGTGGGCCCGCCAGTCTGCCTTGAGCGCAGCCCTGGCAACCGTTCTCAAACTGCCGTAAGCTCGCCGGTTCGGCGCCGCCCATGCGCGCCGCATAAGAAAAACCAGGAGCATCCATGACGGCAGTACCCCTCGCAGATCTTGCCTCGCGCATTCCCGCTTCAGTCGACATGCAAACCGCCGGCCGGCATGGCGCCCGCCCGCTCATGATGGCCGCCGCCGCGGTTGCCGTGCTCGCCAGCGGCTGGCTGCCTTCCGTTGCCAGCGCGGCCGACTATCCCGTCAAGCCGATCCGCTTCATCGTGCCTTACGCAGCGGGCGGCACCACCGACCTGGTGGCGCGCACGGTCGGCCAGAAGGTGGCGGAAAAACTCGGCCAGCCCGTGGTGGTGGAGAACCGCCCCGGCGCGGGCGGCAATATTGGCATGGAGGCGGTCGCCAAGGCCGCGCCCGACGGTTACACCATTGGCTTCGGCGCCATCTCGACCAATGCGTTGAACCCGCATATCTACAAGCACGTGCCGTTTGACCCGCGCAAGGATTTCACCGCGGTGAGCCTGCTGGGCACCTCGACCATCGTGCTGGAAGTCAGCAACAGCGTGCCAGTGAAGAATGTGGCCGAACTGGTCAGCTACGCCAAGGCGCATCCCGGCCTGACCTACGCCACCGCCGGTACCGGCACGTCCATGCACCTGGCGGGCGCGATGTTCTCGCAGATGACACAAACGGGCCTGACCCATGTGCCATACAAAGGCAGCAGCCCGGCCATCAACGACATGCTCGGCGGCCACGTGCAGGTGATGTTCGACAACCTGCCCGCCTCGCTGCCGCACATCCAGGGCGGCAAGCTGCGCGCGCTGGCCGTGGCCGGCAAGAGCCGCTCGCCAGCGCTGCCGAACGTGCCAACGCTGGCCGAGGCCGGCCTGGCGGGCTACGCCATCGAGCCGTGGTTCGGCGTGTACGGCCCGGCCGGGCTGCCCGCGCCGGTGGTGCAGGCGCTCAATGCCGCCTTCGTCGAGGCGCTGGGCAACGCGGACGTGAAGGACAAACTGGTGCAGGCGGGCTTCAACCCCAAGGGCTCGAGCGCTGGGGACCTGCAGTCGCTGACGCTGTCCGAGTACGAGAAATTCGGCAAGGTTGCCAAGAGCGCCAGTATCTCGATGGATTGAGCGCATGCGGTGCTGCGCGCTGGCGGCGGGCGGATCGCCGGAGGCGCGCGGCACCGCATCCATTACAATCCGGCTGCAACGGGCCCTCGCGCCCACTCCAGCCGACTACCCGCCATGAAGCAAGATCCACGTTTCCCCAAGCTGTACATCCTCGATCACCCGCTGATCCAGCACAAGCTCTCCCATATGCGCGACAAGGACACTTCCACGCGCACGTTCCGCGAATTGCTGCGGGAGATCACGCTGCTGATGGGCTATGAAATCACACGCGACCTGCCACTGACCACGCGCCGCATCGAAACGCCGCTGGTGGAGCTGGACGCGCCGGTGATCGCCGGCAAGAAACTCACCATCGTGCCGGTGCTGCGCGCCGGCGTGGGCATGAGCGATGGCCTGGTCGAGCTGATTCCCTCGGCTCGCATCGGCCATATCGGCGTCTACCGCGACGACCAGCACCGCCCGGTGGAATACCTGGTGCGCCTGCCCGACGTGGAAGACCGCAGCTTTATCCTGTGCGACCCGATGGTCGCCACCGGCTACTCCGCCGCGCATGCGGTGGATGTGCTCAAGCGCCGCGGTGTCAAGGACGAAGCGATTACGTTTGTGGCGCTGGTGGCAGCGCCGGAAGGCGTGGAGGTGTTCCAGAAGGCACATCCGGGCGTGAAGCTGTTCGTGGCTTCGCTGGACAGCCACCTGGACGAGCACGCCTACATCATCCCCGGCCTGGGCGACGCGGGCGACCGGCTGTTCGGCACCAAGAACTGAGTTTTCCTGCCAGGCCGGGCACTGTCTGCGCCCGGCTTGACCGGCCTCAATCCCGCCGGCCGCGGCGCTCCCTAGACTATCGGCAACGGCACGCCGTCCGGTGTGCCTCGCCTGACCTGGGAGACCCACATGGCAGCCTTGAAGATTCTGTTTTCGACCCCCACCGGGCTGATGAGCCTGGCCGTCATTGCCTTCATCATCGGCATGGGCTGGTTCTTCACCCGGCTGTTCCTGCGCAAGATGCGGGAAGACGAGGCAGCGGCGCAACGCCGCTAATACAGCTAATACGCAAGGCCCGCCCGCTGGCGTTACACGTGGCTCGCTATGCGCCCGGCGTTGCAGATCGCGCTGGACCTCGCCGGCGGCGCGCTGCGCCAGGGGCCGCTAGCGCCATGGCGCGCAACGCCCCACCCTACTTCTTCTTGCCCGAACCCAGCAAGCTGCCCAGCACGCCACGAATCAGCTCGCGCCCAACCTGCGAGCCCACCGTGCGCGCGGCCGATTTGGCCATCGACTCCAGGATGGAGTCGCCGCGCCCGGTCTTGCCGGTGCCCTTGGTCAGCCCGCCGAAGATCTCGCCCGCCTGGTCCAGCCAGCCGCCGCCCTGCGCGGGGCGCCTCCGGCTGGCCTGCCGTGGGCAAGGGCGCGGGTGCGCCGCTGCCGGGGGCGGTGGGAGAAGACGCAGGCGCGGTGGCACGGCCCTTGAGCTTCTCGTAAGCCGACTCGCGATCGATGGTCTGCTCATAGGTGCCGGCCACCAGCGAGCTGGCCAGCAACTGCTTGCGCTCGTCGTCGGTGATCGGGCCGATCCGGCTGCCGGGCGCCAGCACCCAGGCGCGCTCGGTGATGCCGGGGATGCCCTTGGCGTCCAGCAGCGACACCAGCGCCTCGCCCACGCCAAGCTCCCCGATGGCCTTCTCCAGGTCCAGCCCTGGCTTGGCCCGCATGGTGGTGGCCGCCACCTTGACCGCCTTCTGGTCGCGTGGCGTGAAAGCGCGCAGCGCGTGCTGCACGCGGTTGCCGAGCTGGCCCAGCACGGTATCGGGAATATCGACGGGGTTCTGCGTGACGAAATACACGCCGACGCCCTTGGAGCGGATCAGCCGCACCACCTGCTCGATCTTGTCGAGCAGGGCCTTGGGCGCGTCGTTGAACAGCAGGTGCGCCTCGTCGAAGAAGAACACCAGCTTGGGCTTGTCAAGATCGCCCGCTTCCGGCAACTTCTCGAACAGCTCCGACAGCAGCCAGAGCAGGAAGGTGGCGTAGAGCTTGGGCGAATTCAGCAGCTTGTCGGCAGCCAGGATGTTCACCACGCCCTGCCCGTTCTCGGTCTGGATGAAGTCATCCAGGTTGAGCATGGGCTCGCCGAAGAACACATCGGCGCCCTGCGACTCCAGCGCCATCAGCCCGCGCTGGATCGCGCCGATCGAGGCCGCCGAGATATTGCCGTATTCGGTGGTGAACTGCCCGGCATTGTCGCCCACGTATTGCAGCATGGCGCGCAGGTCCTTGGCGTCGAGCAGCAGCAGGCCGCTGGTGTCGGCGATGCGAAAGACCAGGTTGAGCACGCCCTGCTGGGTGTCGTTGAGCTCCAGCATGCGCGAAAGCAGCAACGGCCCCATGTGCGAGACCGTGGCGCGCACGGGATGGCCCTTTTGCCCGAACACATCCCATAGGGTGGTGGGGCAGGCGCCCCACACCGGCTCGGGCAGGCCGAGTTCGGCCAGACGCGCCTTGAGCTTGTCGGAGAGCTTGCCTGGCTGGGAAATGCCGGTCAAATCACCTTTGACGTCGGCCATGAAGACCGGCACGCCCAACCGGGAAAAGCCCTGGGCGAGGCTCTGCAGGGTCACGGTCTTGCCAGTGCCGGTGGCGCCGGTGATCAGGCCGTGGCGGTTGCCCATCTCGGGCAGCAAGGCAAGTTCAAGCTCGGCGTTCTTGGCGATGATGATGGGTTCGGCCATGGTTTCTCTGGTTGGCAAGCCGCACGGCGGTTTCGCCGCGACCGTCCCCGGCTGATTATAGCCAGCCCCCAAGCCGGCTCACAGACACATAAACCACCCGGCGCGCCGCCGGCGGGCAAGCGTTGCCCGCCCGGCACAGCCGGCGCGCAGCGCCAAGGCACGCGCGTCAAACATTTTCCGCTTCGGAGAGAATCATGGCCGGTCACTCAAAATGGGCCAATATCAAACACAAGAAGGCCGCGGCTGACTCCAAGCGCGGCAAGGTCTGGACCCGCCTGATCAAGGAAATCACCGTCGCCGCGAAGCTCGGCGGCGCTGATCCCGACTCCAACCCGCGCCTGCGCCTGTCCATGGACAAGGCAATGGATGCGAACATGCCCAAGGACAACATCCAGCGCGCCATCCAGCGCGGCGTGGGTGGCCTGGAAGGCGTCAACTACGAAGAAATCCGCTACGAGGGCTATGGCCTGGCCGGCGCGGCGATCATCGTCGACTGCCTGACCGACAACCGTACCCGTACCGTGGCCGAAGTGCGCCATGCCTTCTCCAAGAATGGCGGCAACATGGGCGCGGAAGGCTCGGTGGCGTTCATGTTCACGCATTGCGGCCAGTTCTTGTTTGCCCCCGGCACGCCCGAAGACAAGCTGATGGAATCCGCGCTGGAAGCCGGCGCCGACGACGTCGTCACCAACGACGACGGCTCGATCGAAGTGCTGTGCCCGCCCAACGATTTCAGCACGGTCAAGGCCGCGCTGGAAGCTGCGGGCTTCAAGGCCGAGATGGCCGACGTCACCATGAAGCCGCAGAACGAAGTCAGCTTCACCGGCGACGACGCCGTCAAGATGCAAAAGCTGCTCGACGCCCTGGAAAACCTGGACGACGTGCAGGAAGTCTTCACCAACGCGGTGATCGAGGAGTAAGGCGGGGATCGGGCAAGACCTCGCCTCACGGCGGCAGCGCGGTTCGATGAGCCATGGCTGCCGCTTTTCGCATTTCGCATGCGTCATTTTTTCTGGCAGTAGATCATGAAAGTATTGGTTGTCGGCTCGGGTGGTCGTGAACACGCGATGGCCTGGAAATTGGCCCAGTCGCCCAAGGTGCAGGTGGTGTACGTGGCGCCGGGCAACGGCGGCACCGCGCTCGACAAGCGGCTGCAGAACGTCCCCCTGACCGATCCGGAAGTGCTCGCCGCCTTCGCCGAGCGCGAAGGCGTAAGCTTCACGGTAGTCGGCCCCGAGGCGCCGCTGGCGGCCGGCATCGTCGATGTCTTCCGTGCCAAGGGCCTGCGCATCTTCGGCCCGACGCAAGCGGCGGCCCAGCTGGAATCCTCCAAGGACTTCGCCAAGGCCTTCATGCAGCGCCATGGCATCCCGACCGCTGCCTACCAGACCTTCAACGACGCCGCCGCGGCGCACGCGTATATCGACGCGCAAGGCGCGCCGATCGTGATCAAGGCCGACGGCCTGGCAGCCGGCAAGGGCGTGGTGGTTGCCGCCACGCTGGAAGAAGCGCACGCCGCGGTCGACATGATGCTGGCCGACAACCGCCTCGGCGACGCCGGCGCGCGCGTGGTGATCGAGGAATTCCTCGAGGGCGAAGAGGCCAGCTTCATCGTGCTGGTGGACGGCAAGAATGTCCTGGCTCTCGCCACCAGCCAGGACCACAAGCGCCTGCTCGATCACGATGCCGGCCCCAATACCGGTGGCATGGGCGCCTACTCGCCGGCCCCGGTGGTCACGCCCGCGCTGCATGCCCGCGCGCTGCGCGAGATCATCTTGCCGACCGTGCGCGGCATGGAAAAAGACGGCATCACCTACACCGGCTTCCTCTACGCCGGCCTGATGATCGACAGCGAGAGCAACCTGAAGACGCTGGAGTTCAACTGCCGCATGGGCGACCCGGAAACCCAGCCGATCCTGGCGCGCCTGAAGACCGACCTGGTCGACGTGATGGAGCACGCAGTCACCGGCAAGCTCGACGAGATCGAACTGGACTGGGACCGCCGCACCGCGCTGGGCGTGGTGATGGCTGCCTTTGGCTATCCCGATGCGCCGCGCAAGGGCGATGCCATTACCGGCATCCCGCCCGAGACTGACGACAGCGTGACCTTCCACGCCGGCACCACGCTCACCGATGGCACCCTGCTGACCACCGGCGGGCGCGTGCTGTGCGTGGTGGGGCTGGCTGATACCGTCAAGGCGGCGCAGCGCGCGGCATATGGCGCGGCCGAGAAGATCCACTTCGATGGCATGCAGTACCGCACCGATATTGGCCATCGCGCCATCAAGCGATAAAGGACGATAAATCTACTGCGCGGCCCCTGACGGGCCCTGCGGCGCTCGCCATGGGCCGCACGCTACGATTTCCCCGCCCTTCTCCGCCCTTCTCCACCCTTTACGGGCTGATAGGCTAAATGGGTCGAATCCGGCCAAGCGTTGCCTCAGCCAGTACAATCATGACATCGCTATGACGGCCGGGCAGGTTTGACTGACCTGCCCGGCCGTCACCGCTCCGGCTCACCCGCCCGCATACCATGATCGATTCCCAGGCAGTCCGTGCCTATCTGCTCGGTCTGCAAGACCGTATCACCGACGCTGTCGCCGCCATCGACGGCAAGGCGTTTTCCTGGCCGGGCGGGGCTTCGAGGCAATGGGCGTGTCGCTGGTGTTCCACCCACGCAATCCCTTTGTGCCGACCGTGCATATGAACGTGCGCTGCCTGATGGCCGTCAAGGACGGCGCCGAGCCGGTCTGGTGGTTCGGCGGCGGCGCGCTTCAAGCAATGGTGCGACGAGTATTTCTTCCTCAAGCACCGCGGCGAAGCGCGCGGCATTGGCGGCATCTTCTTCGATGATTTCTCCGCGCTGGGCTTCGAGCGCAGCTTTGCCATGATGCAATCGGTAGGCGACGCCTTCCTCGACGCCTACCTGCCGATCCTGCAGGCGCGCAAGGACACCGCCTACGGCGAGCGCGAGCGAGAGTTCCAGGCCTACCGGCGTGGCCGCTATGTCGAGTTCAACCTGGTGTTCGACCGCGGCACCCACTTCGGGCTGCAATCGGGCGGACGCAGCGAGTCGATCCTGATGTCGATGCCGCCGCTGGCCAGCTGGCGCTACGACTGGCAGCCCGAGCCGGGCAGCGCGGAGGCCGCGCTGTACACGGACTTCCTGCCAGTGCGCGAGTGGGCCTGACGGCAACCCCATGGCACACGACATCGCACGATCGCTCACCGCCAGCGCGGCAGACGCAGCAGACCCGGCCAACGGAGAACGCCCCTACCGCCTCGGCATTCTCGGCGGCACCTTCGATCCACCCCATATCGGCCACGTGGCGCTCGCCAGGCTGTGCATCGAACATCTCGAACTCGACGAACTGGTCTGGATCCCGACCGGCCAATCGTGGCAAAAAGGCGACGACGTCACCCCTGCCGCCGACCGCCTCGCCATGACCGAACTCGCCGCGCAGGCGTTGTCCGACACCCGCGCGCTGGTCCATGCCAGCCGCATGGAAGTCGATCGCGCCGGCCCCAGCTACACCGTGGATACCGTGCATGAACTGCGCGAGCACTATGGCCCCAACGCCTCGCTGGCGTGGCTCATGGGCGCCGACCAGTTGCTGCGCCTGCACACCTGGCATGGCTGGCAAGCATTGTTCGCGCACGTCCATCTTTGCGTGGCGACGCGGCCCGGTTTCGACCTCGCCGAACTGGACGGCCCGGTGCGCCAGGAGCTCGCGCAACGGCGTGCGTCCACCGACCTGATACAATCCATGCCCTCCGGCCGCATGTGGATCGACCAGACGCTAGCCGTCGACCTCTCCTCCACCGCCCTACGCCAACGCCTGGCTGCCGGACAACCGGCAGATGACCAGCTGCCGTCCGGCGTGGCACACTACATCGCGAGCCGCGGCCTGTATCGGCCGACGCAGTCGGATCTGCCCATCCCGGCCCGCCCCCAAACCGATCTCAGCTGAACTGAAAAAAGCACCATGGATATTCGCAAACTGCAACGCGCCATCGTCGACGGCCTCGAAGATGTCAAAGCGCAGGACATCAAGGTGTACGACACCACCCACCTGACCGAGCTGTTCGACCGGGTGGTGATCGCCAGCGGGAGCTCGAACCGCCAGACCAAGGCGCTGGCCGCCTCGGTCCGCGATACCGTCAAGGAAGCCGGCGGCCATATCGTTGCGGTGGAAGGGCTGGAAACGGGCGAATGGGTGCTGGTCGACTGCGGCGACGCCGTCGTCCACATCATGCAGCCGCAGCTGCGCATGTACTACAACCTGGAAGAACTCTGGGGTGACAAGCCGGTACGCCTGAAGCTGTCCACGGCCAAGAAGGGCCTGGCCAAGGCCAGCGAGCCGATCGACGGCGAAGATGAAGACGACGCGCCGGTCGTGCGCACCGCGCGCCGCGCCACCGGCCTGCGCCCGGCGCTGGCCCGTCTGCCGGAAGGCATGAAAGAGCCTTCGCCGCCGCTTGGCCATGAAGATACCGACCCGGACGCCATCGCCACCAACCGCGCCCCGACCGTGCAGAAACGCCTGACCAGTGCGCTGGGCTCGGCACCGGCGCGCAAGGCACCGGCCAAGACGGCCGCGCCGCGCAAGACCGCAGCGGGCACCGGCGTGGCACGCAAGACCGCCACCAAGACGGCCGCGACCAAGACCGCCACCAAGGCTCCGGCCAAGACGGCGGCCACCAAGGCTCCGGCCGCGCGCAAGCGCACCACCCGCTCGGCCTGAGCCGGACCGGTCCGCTTCCCGCCATGCAGTTGCTGATCGTGGCCGTTGGCCACAAGATGCCCGGCTGGATTGAAACCGGATTCGCGGAGTACGCGAAGCGCATGCCGCCCGAGCTGCGCATCGAGCTGCGCGAGATCAAGCCCGAGACGCGCTCGTCGAGCAATAACGCCACGACCGTGATGCAACGCGAGGCGGCCCGTATCGAGGCGGCGCTGCCCAAGCAATGCCGCATCGTGGCTCTGGACGAGCGCGGGCGCGACCTCACCACGGTGCAGCTTGCCGCCCAGCTGGGCGACTGGCAACGAGAAGGCGGCGACGGTCGCCTTCCTGATCGGCGGCGCCGACGGCCTCGATCCCGCCCTGAAAGCCCGCGCGCAAACCCTGCTGCGCCTGTCCAGCCTGACCATGCCGCACGGCATGGTGCGCGTGCTGTTGGCCGAGCAGCTCTACCGCGCCTGGTCGGTCACCCAGAATCATCCTTACCACCGCGCCTGACACCAGCCGCGCCCGCGTCACGCACCGGGCAAACCCGCGGGTACAATGCGACCGAAGCGGCGCATGCGCTGCAGCCATGCCCCAGCCGCATTGTGCAGCCCTATCCCCGGATCCCTCCCGACTGCCACACCGTGACCCATACCTTTCTCTATCTCGCCTCCCAGAGCCCGCGCCGGCGCGAGCTGCTAACCCAGCTTGGCGTCGCCTACGAACTGCTGCTGGCCGACGACGATGAAGACGCCGAGGCGCTGGAAGTGGGCTTGCCGGGTGAGAGCCCGGACGACTACGTGCAGCGCGTTTGCGCGCTCAAGGCTGAAGCCGCGCTGCGCCGGCGCGAGCGGCGCGCGCTGCCTGACGCCCCCATCCTGACCTCGGACACCACCGTCTGCCTGGGCGGCGAGATCCTCGGCAAGCCTGCCGATGACGCCGATGCCGCCCGCATGCTGGCGGCGCTGTCCGGGCGCGCCCACCGCGTGCTGACGGCGGTAACCGTGGTTTCCGCGCTCGGCCAGCGCCACGCGCTGTCGGTTTCCGAGGTGAGCTTTCGCACCATGACCGCCAGCGAGATTGCCGCCTACGTCGCCAGCGGCGAGCCGGCCGGCAAGGCTGGTGCCTACGGCATCCAGGGCCGCGCCGCCGAGTTCGTCGAGCGAATCGACGGCAGCTATTCGGGTATCATGGGTTTGCCCCTGTTCGAGACGGCTTCGCTGCTCAGACAGGCCCATCTGCGGTTCTGAGAACCCCGCCGCCGCCCATTCGCTACCGCACCGAGCTGCTGCTGCCCAGGCCACGGCAGCGTACACGGAACGCATGGAAGCACAGTGCGGACAACCATCTGGCCGGTCAGCCGGCGACGAGTTTCATCCACTATGACTGAAGACATCCTCGTCAACATCACACCGCAGGAAACACGCGTGGCCATCGTGCAGCAGGCCGCCGTGCAGGAACTCCACGTCGAGCGCACGCTGTCACGCGGACTCGTCGGCAACATCTACCTCGGCAAGGTCGTGCGCGTGCTGCCCGGCATGCAGTCCGCCTTCATCGATATCGGGCTGGAGCGCGCCGCCTTCCTCCACGTCGCCGACATCTGGCACCCGCGCGACCCGGACAAGAGCGCCAATACCGCACCGCTTGCCATCGAGAAAACCCTCTATGAAGGCCAGGCCCTGATGGTCCAGGTCATCAAGGACCCGATCGGCACCAAGGGCGCGCGCCTGTCCACCCAGGTCAGCATCGCCGGGCGCACCCTGGTCTACCTGCCGCAGGACCCGCATATCGGCATCTCCCAGCGCATCGAGGGCGAGGTTGACCGCGAAGCCCTGCGTGCCCGCGTGCAGGGGCTGGTGCCGGCGGATGAGCGCGGCGGCTTCATCGTGCGCACCATCGCCGAGGAGTCCAGCAATGAAGAGCTCGGCAATGACATTGCCTACCTGCGCAAGATCTGGGCTTCGATCCGCCAGAACGCCACCACGCTGCCCGCGCCAAGCCTGCTCTACCAGGACCTCAACCTGGCCCAGCGCGTGCTGCGCGACTTCGTCAACGACGCCACCAACGTGATCCAGGTGGATTCGCGCGAGAACTTCCAGAAGCTGGTCGAGTTCGCGCAGGAGTACACCCCCGCGGTGCTGCCACGCCTGTCGCATTACACCGGCGAGCGCCCCGTCTTCGACCTCTTCAATATCGACGCCGAGATCGAGAAAGCGTTGTCGCGCCGGGTCGACCTGAAGTCCGGCGGCTACCTGATGATCGACCAGACGGAGGCCATGACCACCATCGACGTCAACACCGGCGGCTACGTCGGCGCGCGCAACTTCGACGACACGATCTTCAAGACCAACCTGGAGGCGGCGCACACCATCGCGCGCCAGCTGCGGCTGCGCAACCTGGGCGGCATCATCATCATCGACTTCATCGATATGGAGAACACCGAGCACCGCGACCAGGTGCTCTCGGAGCTCAAGCGTGCGCTGTCGCGCGACCGCACCCGCATCACCGTCAACAGCTTCTCGCAGCTCGGGCTGGTGGAGATGACCCGCAAGCGCACGCGCGAGTCTCTCGCGCACGTGCTGTGCGAACAGTGCCCCGTGTGCACGGGCAAGGGCCAGGTCAAGACGCCACGCACGGTCTGTTACGACATCCTGCGCGAGATCATGCGCGAGTCGCGCCAGTTCAACCCGCGCGAGTTCCGCATCCTCGGCTCGCAGCACGTGATCGATTTGTTCCTGGAAGAGGAGAGCCAGCATCTGGCCATGCTTGGCGACTTCATCGGCAAGCCGATCTCGCTGCAGGTGGAATCGACGTTCCACCAGGAGCAGTACGACATCATCCTGATGTAAGTCACAAACGGCATCAGGCGCCCCCCGCGGCCGCCTGATGCCGCGCGGCACCCTCATTCAGGAACCCCCGGATCAAGCGCACCAGGTTGTCCTCCAGCTCGGGATCGGCCAGCAGGGCTTCATTGGTTGCCAGCGCGCTGCGCATCACGCCCATCACCGCCTGCGTCATGACGAAGGCGGCCACCGGCCGCATGACCAGCGCGCGGTTCTCGAAGTCGACGACGTGGCCTGAACCTAGCCAATGCGCGACCTGCGCCGCTGAGCCTTCCAGCGCCTGTGTGGTGCCTGAGGCCAGTGCCACCTCCAGCAAGATCTTGCGCACGCGGTGACGGCCGCCAAATGCACTGAGCAATGCACGCACCAGTAGCCTTGCGCGCATGTTGGGGTCGGGCGTGCCGGGCGTGCTGAGCAACAGCCCCAGGCGCCCCATCACGCTCTCGATCTCCCTGCGGCCCAGCGCCTCCATCACTTCCTGCTTGTTCGAGAAATACTGGTAGAGCGTGCCGATGCTGATGCCGGCCACCTCGGCGATCCGGTTGGTGCTCAAACCCTCCAGCCCCTCCTGGTCCAGGAGACGGATGGTCGACTCAAATATGAGTTCCAGCTTCTCCAGGGACCGCGCTTGCGTCGGCCGGCGCCGCTTCGGGCCATTGTCTTCAAGGGTTTGCAAGGTCATGGCGGGGACTCCGGAACGCGAGTAAGCAAACCTGATATTAGCTCATATAATCGTCCGCATCCTACCCCTTCATGCTCCGGGAGCGGTCATGACCCGTCTGGAAATCCTTCAGCTCTATGCCTTGCCGGTGGTGGTCGGCGCGTCCCTGGTGGAAGCGCTGGTGCTGCACTGGCGCAAACCCGGCACGTTCGACTGGCACGAGGCTTGGCTGTCCCTGGTGGACCTTGCCGGGCGCAAGATCCTGGCCTTCCTGCCGTTGTCGCTGGCGGCGCCCGTGTTTGCGCTGGCCTGGGAGCATCGCCTGCAAACCATCATGCTCGACAGCTGGCTGCTTGGCGTGGCCTTGTTCATCGGCCAGGAGTTCTGCTACTACTGGTACCACCGCGCGGCGCACCGTGTGCGCTTCTTCTGGGCCACGCACGCCGTCCATCATTCGCCCAACCAGCTCACCTTGTCGACGGCTTACCGCCTTGGCTGGACCGGCAAGCTCACCGGCACCGCATTGTTCTTCACGCCCCTGGTCTGGCTGGGCTTTCCGCCCGAGGTGGTAATGGCCACGCTGTCGCTGAACCTGCTCTATCAGTTCTGGATTCACGCGACCTGGATCCCGCGGCTCGGCTGGCTGGAACATGTCCTGAATACACCGTCCGCGCACCGGGTCCATCATGCCGCCAACGTGGAGTACCTGGATGCCAATTTTGGCGGCGTGCTGATTGTCTTCGACAGGTGGTTCGGCACCTACGTGGCCGAGCGCGACGACGTGCCGTGCCGCTATGGGCTGGTTACCCCGATGCGCTCGCGCAATCCGCTGCGCGTCGAGTTCCAGCAGTGGCTGGACCTTGGACGGGACCTGGCGCAAGCGCGCAGCCTGAGTGCGATGCTCTGCTACCTCTTCCTGCCGCCGGGCTGGCGCCCCGACGGACAGGGCCATACCACCGAAGCACTGCGCCGCCAGCGCGCGCTCGCCGGCCCCCTGACAGCGGAAGGCAGCGGCGCTGCGCCGAAGTAGCGCAGCGGTGCGCGGCCGCGCGCTTTCCCTTCGCCTTCCTTGCCCCATCCTCTATAAATATGGGTATTGGTGCTCGCATCGATTGCTGCGCGTGCACCGGGCGCAAGGAGCAGCCATGAAGAACACGCGCTTGCCGCTGTGGCTATTTGCCGCGGCGTTGACAGCATGCACCGTGACATTGCCGCCTCCGTCCCCGCCGGCTGCGCGCGCACCGCAAGCGCCGGCCGGCCCAGCCGCCCAGGCGCGCGAACGCGCTACGCCCATTCCCCCGCACGACATCGATATCGCAGCCGATTGCCAGCGCACGGAGGAAGACGGCTTTCGCGAGGATGCGCATATGCGGGTGGCCAGCAACGATGTGCGCAGCCTGAGCTGGAAGCTGTGGGTAGGCCGGCATGGCTCCTGCCATTTCGATCTCACCGAGTTCCGCCAGGTGCGCAAGACCCCGCATATCGAACTGCGGGCGATCGATGGCAGCGGCTGCACGCTGATGGTCTGGCAAGACCCGCGGCGCGTCACGCTGGCGCATGCGCATTGCGAGCAGCATTGCACCCCTGGCATCTATGAGCAGGCCTGGCCGGTACTGTTCGACCCGCGCAGCGGCGCCTGCGCACAGATCCGGTAGCATGACTGTCCCGGTGGCGCATGGCGCGGCTCTAGCGCTCGCACAAGCGCGCCGCCGCGCGCGTCAGCGGCTTGGCCAGCACGGTGGTGGCCAACGCCATCAGCAGCAGGCCGGAGAAGGCCGTCATGCCGATCAGCCCGGCCTCGAACAGGATGCCCAGCACCACCACCTCCATCAGGCCCTTGGTCTGCGCCAGCGCGCCCAGCATCCAGGCTTCGCGGCGCGGCAAGCCGGCCAGGCGCGCCGGCAATGCGGTCCCCGCCACCTTGCTGGCCACCGCGACCACGGTGCACAGGCCAAACACCAGCAGGGTTTCGTGACCACCGATGGCGATGTCCGTACGCAGCCCGGTCATCAGGAAAAAGAACGGCATCAAGACCACCACGGTGGCTGGCTCGAGTTGCCGCCGGAGCTCGCCGACCGCATCCCGTGGCAGCACGACGCCCGCGAGGAAGCCACCGAGGATATAGTGCAGGCCGATCGATTCGGAGATCAGCGCCGAGCCGAAGATCAGCACCGCGACCAGCGCCAGGCGCGCATCAACGGCGGCCATCCGCGGCAGCATGCGCGCCAGCAGCGGGCGCACCAGCCACAGCATCGCGCCGACGTAGGCGAGGCCCAGACAAGCGAGCCGCAGGAAGTCATAGGTTGAGGAGCGACCCGCGCTGGCGAGGATGGCCGACAGCGCCAGCCAAATGGCCGCATCGCTAAAGGCAGCGCAGCCGACCGCCAGCTGGCCGGGCACGGAGTCGGACAGCTTCATTTCACGCAGGATCGCCCCCAGCACCGGCAGCGCCGTCACGGCCATCGAGACGCCCACGGCAAAGGCGAATTGCCAGGCGGATGCCGCGTGCCCCACTGCATCGGGCACAGCGTAGGCCAGCCAGGCACCGGCTGCGGTGCCGAGCGCAAACGGCACCAGCACGCTACCCAGCGCAGCCGCCGTCGCGATGCGCCGCATCCCCCGCTGTTGCGCGTGTTGCGCGCCACCGATATGCAAGCCAGAGAGAAAGGCAAACAGCACCACCGCCAGCCATTGCAGCCCGGTGAGCGCGGATAGCTGCGCCGGCCCGAACAGGACCTGCCAGCCTTGCGGCCACAACGCGCCAAGCAAGGACGGCCCAAGCAGGATGCCGCCCACGATCTGCATGGCCACCAGCGGCACGACGCTGCCGATGCGCAGCCCGCGCCACAGGATGAACGGCGTGCCGACCACCAGGCAGGCCTGGGCGAAGAAAAGCGAGATGGGATTCAAGACGGCGGGCCGGGCAGAGTGAAGTGGAACAAGGAGGCGGATGCGGCAGGCGCGCGCCGCGCGCGAATCCTGGCGCGTTACTTGACCTTCGGCACGCGACCCATCAGGTAGAACTCTTCGTTCGGCAGCATGTTGATGGTGTTGGCCATGCGGTTGGACAGGCCGAAGAAGGCCGTGATGGCGGCGATGTCCCAGGCGTCCTCATGGCTGAACCCATGCTTGGCCAGCGCCGCGAAATCCGCGTCGCCAACCTCGGACGAGGCCTCGCAGACCTTGATGGCAAAGTCGAGCATGGCGCGCTGGCGCGGCGTGATGTCGGCCTTGCGGTAGTTGACGGCAACCTGGTCGGCCAGCGTCGGCTTTTTCTCGTAGATGCGCAGGATGGCGCCATGCGCCACCACACAGTAAAGGCATTGATTGACGCCCGATGTAGCCACCACGATCATCTCGCGCTCGCCCTTGGAGAGGCCGGATGCGGGCCCGGATGTCCTCGGGCAGGTCCGCGATGGCGGGAACCGGGTAGCGGCTCAGCGGCGACGGCGATGCGGTCATGGTGGTCTCCTTCGGGGGTGTGCCCCTCGTTGCACTGCTCATGAAGCGCCCGCGCCGGCTGCCGCGGGCGGCAGGAATCGCGGCTTACTGGGTGGCGAACTGGATCTTGTGCAGCCCGGCGTAGAGGCCCTCTGCCGAGAGCAGCTCGGCGTGCGTGCCATGCTCCGCCACGCGCCCGTGGTCGAGCACCACGATGCGATCGGCGTTCTCGATGGTGGACAGGCGGTGCGCGATCACCAGCGTGGTCCGGCCGACCATCAGCGCCTCCAACGCCGCCTGGACCTGCCGCTCGGATTCCGAATCGAGCGCCGAGGTGGCTTCGTCAAGGATCAGGATCGGCGCGTCCTTGTAGAGCGCGCGCGCGATCGCCATGCGCTGGCGCTGGCCGCCGGACAGTTTCATGCCGTTGTCACCGATATTGGTCTCAAGCCCTTGCGGCAGGCCCTTGATCACATCGGTCAGGTAAGCGGCCGCCAGCGCGCGCTCGACGCGCGCCATATCGATCTGCGTCGCCGGATGGACGCCATAGGCCACGTTGGCGGCAACCGTGTCGTTGAATAGCACCACGTCCTGGCTGACGAAGGCGATCTGGCGGCGCAGGTCCTGCAGCGAGAACGCATCGATGGGCTTGCCGTCCAGCAGGATGCGGCCCTCGGTCGGGTCGAAGAAGCGCGGCACCAGATTGACCAGCGTGGTCTTGCCGCTGCCCGACGGCCCCACCAGCGCCACGACTTCACCGGCGCTGACGTTGAAGTTGATGTTGTCCAATGCCGGGCGGGCGGCCTCGCCGTAGCGGAAACCCACCTTTTCGAACACCAGTTCGCCACGCGCGCGCTCGAGCGGCAGTCCGCCGTCCTGCGGCTCGACCGGCTCGTCGATCAGGCCAAAGATCATCTCGGCCGCGGTCAGGCCGCGCTGCAGCGGCTGGTTCAGGTCGGTCAGGTGCTTGAGCGGCGAGACCAGCAGCAGCATCGCCATCACGAAGCCGGTGAAGCTGCCCACCGTGGTGTGGTTGGTCTGCGACTGGATCATCGCGATGGTGAGGATCACCGACAACGCCAGCGCCGCCAGGAATGCCGTGACGGGCTGGTTCAGCCCGCCGGCCACTGCCATGCGCATGGAATAGCCCCGCAGGCGCTCGGCCATGGCCGCGAAGCGCGACGTCTCATACGCCTCGCCGCCATGCAGCTTGACCACCTTGTAGCCACCGGCGGCTTCCTCGACCACGTAGGCCGCCGTATTGGTCAGCGCCTGATGATCGCGATTGAGGCGGCGCAGGCGGCGATTGACCTTGGCCATGACGAAGCCGATCACCGGCAGGATCACCGCCACCACCAGCGTCAGGCTCCAGTTGGTATAGAACAGGTAGACCAGCAGCGCCAGCACGGTGAGCGAATCGCGCACCAGGGTGATCAGCACACCGGTCAGGATCTGCATGACCTGGTTGACTTCGAAGATCACCGCGTTGATCAACGACGCCGCGGTATTGCGATGGTAGAACAGCGCGGGCGCATGCAGCATGCGCTCGAACATCTGCATGCGCATCTTCAGCAGCACCCGGTTGGAGATCAAGGCGAGCAGGTAGCCGGAAGCGAACTGCGCCACCCCGCGTACCAGTGCCACGCCGATCAGCAAGGCCGGCACGTGCCAGAGCTTGCCCGCATAGGCGCCGCCGAAACCGTTGTCGAGCAGGTCATTGACGACCTTCGGCATGATCCCTTCGGCGCCCGCCACAGCCGCCATCGCGATGATGGCGACGATGAAGACGCGCATTTCCGGGCGCAGGTAGGACCAGACTCGCTTCAGGGTGTCGGCTTCCAGTGCCGGGGGCGCGTTTTGTTCTTGGACTTTCACGTTTTCTCCACCCCGTCGGCGCGGGGATACTTTGCTTGTACTGCGGCCAGCCCGAGCAACAGCCCGATAATGCCGGCATAAAAAACGATATTGGCCTGGTGCGCCATCGTCACCTGGGTCAGGCCGCTGATCAGGCTGGCCATGACGACGGCCAGGCCGGAGGCCGCGAGGCATTCGCCCCGCTCATCGCCTTGGCGGCGGCTATGGCGCAAGAGTCCAAAGAACAGCCAGGCCGGCACCAGGAAAATGGACATGACTGCCAACAGGCCAGGCAAGCCCATGGTGGAAAGCGCCTCCATCACGTCGTTGTGGGCATGCTCCAGGCAATACTGGTGGCTGTGATCTGCCTGGCAGGCAGGCAGCGCCTCTGTGAGATCACCGAAGCGGCTCAATCCTATCCCCGTCCAGGGATGCGCTTCGAACGCCTTCGCCGCCAGTTGCCACATGAACAAGCGCGCTCCGGTGGAGGAGTCGGCGTTGCCAGCCTCAAACCCCGCGATCTCCTGTCCGACCGCATCCACACGCGTGGCGACAGGGCTTCCCGGCAACGCATAGAGCGCAGCGGCAAGCGCCACCATCAACGCCACCATGCCGAGAAATGCCGGCAGCCTGATCTGGCGATAGCGCACGGCCAGCATCGGTACTGTGGTCACAGCCAATGCCAGCCAAGCGCCACGCGAACCATTGAGGATCAGCACCGCACTTGCCACCAGCAGGCTCCCCCAGGCCAGCGCGTGGTCGCGCCGAAGCCGGCCGGGCCGGGCGAAACCGATCAGGCCAAACGCGGCAACCATGCTCGCGAAGGCAATCGGCTGAGTCCAGGCCGCGGGCCGTGGGATGTGCAGCACCAGCAACTGATACACCACGATCAGCAAGCAGGACACCAATGCCACCGGGATGCCATACCAGAGCATGCGGCTGTCCGGGCGAAAGCGCAGCACCGCCAGGCAGGTCAGGAAGGCGAGCAGCACGCGCGTCGGGTTATCGACCGCGCTCCAGCGCAAGCCGAAGATCACCTTGGACGCCAGGCACACCACGAGTACCGCTAGAATGGCTAGCCCCAGGGGAACCAGCAGGCTGCGGTAGCGCGCCATGGCTTTGCCCATGCCCCGCCAGCCCAGCAGCACGGCCAGCACCACCGCGGCGATGAAAACGCCCGCGCCGCGTGGCACGCTTAGCAGCAGTATGGGGAAAGCAAAGACCAGCCCGTTGGCCAGCCATGCCTGTTTGGTCGCACGAATCACCATAAGCAAGTTCTATGAAAATCTCAGTCGTACTGATTACAAAAAACGAGGCACACAACATCCGGGAGTGCCTGGAAAGCGTGTCCTGGTGCGACCGCGCGATTATAGTGGATTCAGGTAGCCGGGACGGCACGGTCGAACTGGCCCGCAGCCTGGGCGCGGAGGTCTTCGAAACCGAGCACTGGCCCGGCTTCGGCGCCCAGAAAAACCTGGCGGTATCCAAGGCCGACGGCGACTGGATCTTCTCGATCGACGCGGACGAACGGGTCACCCCCGAGCTGCGCGACGAGATTCTCGCCGCGGTCGCTTCGGGCCAGTCCGACGCGTACGAGGTACCTCGCCTGTCGCGCTTTTGCGGCCGCTTCATCCGTCACGGCGGCTGGTATCCCGACTACGTCACACGGCTGTTCCGCCGTGGCCGCGCCCGCTTCACCGACGATCTCGTGCACGAGCGCGTGGTGGCCGATGCGCCGGTCGGCAGGCTCAATTCGCCGCTGCTGCATTACACCTACGACGATTTCTCGCAGGTGCTGCAAAAGGTCGACAAATACTCCAGCCTGGGCGCCCAGCAGGGCTTCGCGCGCGGCAAGACGGCGTCGCCCGCCAGTGCCGTGCTGCATGGCGCCTGGGCGTTTCTGCGGACCTACCTGCTGCGCCGCGGTTTCCTGGACGGCGCGCAGGGGCTCGGCGTGGCGCTGATGAATGGCCAGGCCAGCTACTACAAATACATCAAGCTGTGGTACCTGCAGCAGAAGACCGAGCGGCAGGCGCCGCCACGGTAAGGGCTGCCGCCCCTGCCTGAGGCGCTCCCAACAGCGTATCGACACAAGCGCTGAAGGCCGCCGAGGTAGGACCAAAGCCCATCTGTTCGATGTGGACCGCCGCATAGGCCAGCAGCCGGGCACGCAGCGGCGCGTCCTCGAGCCCGAGGCGAATCGCCTCCGCCAGTGCTGGCGCATCGCCAACCGGCGTCAGCAGGCCGGCCTTGCCCTCGCCCAGGATCTCGCGCGGGCCCACCGGGCAATCGGTGCTCACCACCAGCTGGCCCAGCGCCATGCCCTCGAGCAGCACATTGGGCAGCCCCTCCATCTTGGAGCTGAACGCCATCAACCGCGCATGGTGGATCCAGGCATAGGGATTGGCCTGGAAACCGGCAAAGCTGACGCGCTCGCTGATGCCGAGCTCGCGCGTGAGCGCTTCGAGCCGGCCGCGCGACGCGCCGTCGCCCACCAGCACCAGCCGCTCGCACAAGCCCGTGCCCCTGACCAGCGCCGCGTAGGCCCGCAGCAGCGTGGTGAAATCCTTCTGGCTCTCCTCCAGCCGCCCCACCGATACGATGTAGGGATGGGCGGGCGGCGTGAAAGGCGCCTTGCCGAGCGCGCGGATGCGATCCAGGTCGGTGGCGTTGTACAGGCGGACGAATTTTCCAGCGGCTTCGGGAATCAGCGCCCGCGCGTCGGCCAGCATGCTGTCGTTGAGCACCACGATCCGGTCATAGTGCTCGCGGCACTGGCGCCGCAGCTTACGCAGCTTGCGGCGGTTCTCGTGCTCCAGATGGGCCACGCTGAAATGCTGGTAGCCAATCATCGGCACCGGCAGGCGGCCGGTCAGCCGCGACAGCGACATGTCGTAGTCGATGACCAGGTCATAGTCCCGCGCGATGCCGCGGAAGCGCCGGTTGACCAGCGGCTTGCGCAGCGGCGGCAACAGCACTTCTTCGTAGATCTTGCCCAGCGGGCCCAGCTTGCCGGCTTTTTTCAGTTGCCGGCAGCGCGAGAGCCAGGCCTCCGGCGCGAGGATATGGATCTTGACGTCCGGCGGCAGCATCGCGCGGAAATGCGTCTCCAGCGCCTCGGTCGGATAGGTCAGCGTCAGGCCGATCTCGAAGCGCTCTCGGTCCAGCGAGGCCAGCAGCGACACCAGCGAGGTCTCGATGCCGCCACGCAGGAAGTGGGTCAGGTGAAAGAGGATGCGTTGCTTGGCCATGCGGGGCTTGTGTAATCCATGGAAAGACGGGATGGACGGCAGCAATACCGGCCAGGGCGGCGCAATGCCGTTGCCGCCCTGCCGGCAAGCCCGGGTCAGCCGTACAGCATGCGGACATTCTCGCCTGACAGCGCCGCGCGGAAACTTGCCAGGGCGTCGTCGGAGGGCGTTACCAGCCATTGCCGGCCCAGCTCCGCCTCGCAGCGCGCGCCGGTGGTGGCGTAGCTCACGCGCACCGGCACGCCAGGCGTATTGGCCACGTTTGCCAGGTAGGGCGTGAGCAGCTCGCGCAGCAACTCGGTGGAGGCATTGCCGTTGAAGGCCAGTCCCACCGCTTCTGCGTACTTGGCACGCGCCGCCACCAGGTCCATCACAGATTCCGCGGTGAAACGCACGCCGCCGGTAAAGGTGTCATGGCGGGCATTGCCCTGCACGATCACCATCTCGTCCTCGCGGAACATATGGCGGTTGGCATCGAACAATTCGTTGAACACCGTCATCTCGACCTGACCGGTGCCGTCGTCGAGCAAGACGATCAGCATCTTGCCGCGCTGCGTCATCTGGGTGCGCATGCCAGTGATGACACCAGCGATGACCTTGCCGCGCACGTCGCGGCCGTAGCCGCCGCCATTGCCCTGCACTTCCTTTTCCAGGCCGGCCAGCGTGCCCTTGAGGAAGCGGCCGACTTCGTCGCGATAAGCATCGAACAAATGGCCGGAGAAGTAATAGCCCAGCGCCTGCTTCTCCTCCTGCAGCATCCGCTTGGGCGCCCAGGCCGGCTCATCGACGAGCTCGGGACGATGCGATTCGCCGGCGTCGGCCATCAGGTCGAACAACGACACCTGGTTGGCCGATTCGGCCTTCTGCTCGGCGGCTTCCATGGCGCGCGACACCGAGGCCAGCAACTGGCCGCGATTATCGTTCAGGCTGTCGAAGGCGCCAGCGCGGATCAGTGCCTCGATGGTGCGGCGGTTGACCTGGCGGCGATCCACGCGTTCACAGAAATCGAACAGGTCGGCAAAGGGCTTCTCCTCGCGAGCGCGCAGGATGTCCTCGATCGCGCCCTGCCCCGAGCCCTTGATGCCGCCAAGGCCGTAGCGGATGGTCTTGGCATCGGTCGGCGCGAAGCGGTATTCACTGGCGTTGACATCTGGCGGCAACACCTGGAGCTTGTTGAGCTTGCAATCGTCAAAGAGGATCTTGACCTTGTCGGTGTCGTCCATGGCGAGCGACATATTCGCTGCCATGAACGCGGCCGGATGGTGCGCCTTGAGCCAGGCCGTGTAGTAGGCCAGCAATGCGTAAGCGGCTGCGTGCGACTTGTTGAAGCCGTAGCCCGCGAACTTTTCCATCAGGTCGAAGGTGTCGTCGGCCTTCTCGGCGGTCAGGCCGTTCTTGGCAGCCCCCTCGCGAAACAGCTCGCGGTGCTGGGCCATTTCCTCGGCCTTCTTCTTGCCCATGGCGCGGCGCAGCAAGTCGGCGCCGCCCAGCGAGTACCCGCCGATGATCTGCGCCATCTGCATCACCTGCTCCTGGTAGACCATGATGCCGTAGGTCTCCTTGAGCACCGGCTCGACGCGCGGGTCCGGGTACTCCACCTTCTCGCGGCCGTGCTTACGGGCGCAGAAGCTGGGGATCAGGTCCATCGGGCCCGGGCGGTAGAGTGCCACCAGCGCGATGATGTCCTCGAAGCGGTCAGGCTTGGCGTCCTTCAGCATGCCCTGCATGCCGCGGCTTTCCAGCTGGAACACAGCGACCGTATTGGCCGTCTTGAGGATGTCGAATGCCTTGCTGTCGTCGAGCGGGATGTGGCTGCAGTTCCAGTCCGCCATGGACGGATCGAGCCTGCGGATATAGCGCTCGGCCCAGTCCAGGATGGTCAGCGTGGTCAGGCCCAAGAAGTCGAACTTCACCAGGCCGGCGGCTTCCACGTCGTCCTTGTCGTACTGGCTGACCACACCGCTCATGCCGTCGTTCTGCGCGCCCTGGGTGTAGAGCGGGCAGAAGTCCGTCAGCTTGCCCGGGGCGATCAGCACGCCGCCGGCGTGCATGCCGACGTTACGCGTCATGCCTTCCACGCGCTGGGCCAGCTCCAGCAGCTGGCGCACTTCTTCTTCGTTCTTCTCGCGCTCGGTCAAGAGCGGCTCTTCCTTCTTGGCTTCCTCGATGGTGACGAGCTTGCCCGGCTTGAAGGGGATCAGCTTGGCGATGCCATCGACAAAGCCATAGCCCAGGTCCAGCACGCGGCCCACGTCGCGCACCGCGGCCTTGGCGGCCATGGTGCCGAAGGTGGCGATCTGGGATACCGCGGCGTGGCCATACTTCTCCTTCACGTACGTGATAACGCGATCACGTCCCTGCTGGCAGAAGTCGATGTCGAAGTCGGGCATCGAAACCCGTTCCGGGTTCAGGAACCGTTCGAACAGCAGCGCGTACTTGAGCGGGTCCAGATCGGTAATGCCGAGCGCATAGGCCACCAGCGAACCGGCACCGGAGCCCCGTCCCGGGCCGACCGGCACGCCGTTGTTCTTGGCCCAGTTGATAAAGTCCGCCACGATCAGGAAGTAGCCGGGGAAGCCCATCTTGATGATGGTGCCGGTCTCGAACTCCAGCCGCGCGTAGTACTCGGGGCGCCTGGCCTCGCGCACGGCTTCGTCGGGGAACAGCACCGGCATGCGCTTTTCCAGGCCTTCCTTGGCCAGGTGCACGAGGTAGTCGTCGAGCGACATGCCGTCGGGCGTCGGAAACAGCGGCAGGCGCGGCTTGCCCAGCTCCAGCGTGAGGTTGCAGCGGCGTGCGATCTGCACCGCGTTTTCCAGCGCGGACGGGATGTCGGCGAACAACGCGCACATCTCGTCCTGGGTCTTGAAGTACTGGTCGGTGGTGAAGCGCCGCACGCGGCGGGGGTTGGCCAGCAGCTCGCCTTCGGCGATGCAGGTACGGGCCTCGTGCGCGGTGAAATCGTCGGGCGTCATGAACTGCACCGGGTGGGTTGCCACCACCGGCAGGCGCAGCCTGGCCGCCAGCTGCACCGCCTGCTGCACATAAGCATCGGTGCCGGGCAGGCCTGCGCGCTGCAGCTCGATGTAGAAGCGCTGCGGGAACACCTTTGCCCAATGCGCGGCAGCCTGCGCCGCGGCCGCATCGTTACCATTGGCCAGCGCCATGCCGATGTCGCCGCCCATGGCGCCAGACAGCACAATCAGGCCGGTGGCCAGCGGCTGGCCCTCTTCACCGGCTTCGTCGAACCAGGCCGGGTCGATCTCGGCGCGGCCGCGGTACTGGTTGGAAAGCCACGCGCGCGACAGCAACACGCAGAGATTGAGGTAGCCAATCCGGTCCTGGACCAGCAGCAGCAAGCGCGTCGGCTTGTCGCGATCGTCGGCGTTGGTCAACCAGACGTCGGCGCCGACCACGGGCTTGACGCCGCCGCCACGTGCTTCCTTGTAGAAGCGGATCAGGCCGAAGGCATTGGCCAGGTCGGTCAGGGCGAGCGCGCCCATGCCATCGGTGGCCGCAGCCTTGACGGCATCGTCCAGGCGTACGATGCCGTCGACGACGGAGTATTCGGAATGGAGACGGAGATGAACGAAGCGAGGTGCAGACATGGCCGTAATTGTACCGGCTCGGCATGTCCGCGCCTGCCTTCTTTGCGCCCCTGGCCCGCTGGCAAGACTGAGCCGGGCGCTCGGAAAAGATCAGCGCGAGGCCCGCAAGGCGCTATAATTTCGCCTTTCCAATCAGGCAGTTACCGCGCGACCACAAGGCGCGGGCCCGTCGCGCGCCACCTATGCAGATCGTAAATATCTCCGCTTACAAATTCGTCTCGCTCGACGATATCCCGGTCTTGCGTCCGGAAATGCGCGCCCGCTGTGAAGCGCATGGGCTCAAGGGCACGATCCTGCTCGCGCCGGAAGGCATCAACCTGTTCCTGGCCGGCGTGCGCGAGGCCATCGACGGCTTCCTCGGCTGGCTGCACGCCGACCCGCGCTTTGCCGATATCGAGCCCAAGGAGAGCCTGTCGGAAAACCAGCCCTTCAAGCGCATGCTGGTGCGCGAGAAGAAGGAAATCATCACCATGAAGATGCCGCTGATCCGCCCCGAGGCGGGTCGCGCGCCGGCGGTGACGCCGGTCGAGCTCAAGCGCTGGCTGGACCAGGGCCACGACGATGCCGGCCGCCCGGTGGTGATGCTGGATACACGCAATGCCTTTGAGGTCGCCGTCGGCACGTTCGAGCAGGCGGTCGACTACGACATCGCCAAGTTCAGCGATTTCCCGCCAGCCATTGCCGCGCACAAGGCGGAGTTCGAGGGCAAGACCATCGTGTCGTTCTGCACCGGCGGCATTCGCTGCGAGAAAGCCGCCATCCACATGCAGGAAGCCGGCATCGAGCACGTCTACCAGCTCGAGGGCGGCATCCTGAAGTATTTCGAGGAAGTCGGCGGCAGCCACTATCAGGGCGACTGCTTCGTCTTCGACTACCGCACCGCGCTGAACCCTAGCCTGGAACCGGCCGGCCCCAGGCAATGCTTTGCCTGCCGCGCCGTGGTCACCGCCGAGGAACAGCAAAGCCCGCACTACGTGGTGGGCAAGAGTTGCCCGCGCTGCATCGGGGAAGATGCGGCGGCCGCAGCCTGAGCGCGGGGGCCGCCCTCAGGCTGCCAGCAAGTGATAAAGGTTGCGCAGCATGCCGGCAGTGGCCCCCCAGATAAACCGGTGGCCGCCATCCTCGCGCGGGAAGGGCATGGCGTAGAACAGCCGCTCGCCGTCCACCCAGCGGAACAGGCGCTGCTGGTGATGCGACGGGTCCATCAGGAAACCCAGCGGCACTTCGAAGACATCGGCGACCTCGCGCGCATCCGGGCGCAGCGTGAAACCATTGCGGACCAGGCCCACCACCGGGCTCACATGGAAGCCGGTGCCCGTGATGTAGTCGGGCAAGCTACCCAGCACTTCCACGTAATCGCGCGCCAGCCCCACCTCTTCTTCGGTCTCACGCAGCGCCGTGGCAGTCCGGTCGATATCGAACGCCTCGTGCCTCCCACCCGGGAAACTGATCTGCCCCGCGTGCGCGCTCAGGTTGGCGTTGCGCTCGGTCAGCAGCACGGTCAGCCCATCCTCGCGCTCCACCAACGGTACCAGCACGGCGGCATCGCGCAGCTTCAGGCTGCGGTCGTAGGCGCGCGACTCATCGGTCAGCTCGGGATCCCAGGCAGGTGGCGACTGGAGCCGGTGACGGATAAATTCCGGCTGCAGGCGCACATCCGCCAGCGGCGGGTGCCTGGAATCGGTTGCGACGATGGGGAGGGATTCGGGATCAAAGGCAGGACGCATAATCGGTACGAGTATGCCAGAAGCCGGCCAAACCGTTTTTGCTGCGACGCGGCAAACGCGGTGCGCCAAAATGCAAAAAGGGCACCCGAAGGTGCCCTTTTTGCGCAGTCTCGACCGGCAAGCCAATCGAGACAACTGGCGGCTTACTGAGCAGCAGCAGCCTTGGCAGCAGCCTTGGCCGGTGCCGACTTGTATGCCAGCTTTTCCTTGATCCGCGCGGACTTGCCCGAACGCTGACGCAGGTAGTACAGCTTGGCGCGGCGGACGTCACCACGGCGCTTCACTTCGATCGCTGCGATCAGCGGCGAGTACAGCTGGAACGTACGTTCCACGCCTTCACCCGACGAAATCTTGCGCACGATGAAGGACGAATTCAGGCCACGATTGCGCTTGGCAATCACGACGCCTTCATAAGCCTGGACACGCTTGCGGCTACCTTCCACCACGTTCACGCTGACGATCACGGTGTCGCCGGGCGCAAATGCGGGGATGGTCTTGTTCGCGGTCAGACGCGCGATTTCGTCTTTCTCGATCAGCTCGATGATGTTCATCGTTTCTTCTCCTTGTCCATCATGCCGACGTTGTATGCCCCAGGCATGGCCTGGGCCCCGGCAGAGGATGGGGTTTCACTTGGCAGGAGCGAGCTCCCGCCCTTCTTTCGCCAGCCATGCCGACAGGAATTTCTCGTCGACCCGGCTCAGCAACCCTTGACTGCGCGCTGCCTCGATCAGATCGGGGCGCTTCTTCGCAGTATTTGCCAGCGCCTGCTGGCGCCGCCACTTCTCGATCTCGGCATGATGGCCCCCGAGCAGGATATCGGGTACCCGCACACCTTCGTATTCTTCCGGCCGCGTGTAATGCGGACAGTCCAGCAGCCCGTTGACGAAGCTGTCTTGAACCGCGGACTGGGCATCACCCAGCACACCCGGCAAATGCCTGACCACCGCGTCGATCACGGCCATGGCCGGCAACTCGCCGCCCGACAGCACGAAATCGCCGAGGCTGATTTCCTCATCCACCCGCCGCTCGATCAACCGCTGGTCGATGGCTTCATAGCGGCCACACAGCATCACCAGGCCTGGACGTTGCGCCAGAGACATCACCTTTTGGTGCGTCAGCGGAGCGCCTTGCGGCGACATCAGCACCACATGCGGCTTGACCGGCTCGCCCTGGCCTTCCGTGACGGCTTGCGCCGCCAGCTGTGCCGAACATGCCGCACCGATGGCATCTTCCAGCGGCTTGGCCAGCATTACCATGCCAGGGCCGCCGCCGTAAGGGCGATCGTCGATGGTACGGTAGTTGTCGCTGGTGAAATCGCGTGGATTCCAGGTGCGCAGCGTGTAGCGCTGCTGCTTTGCCGCCCGGCTGGTAATGCCCCAGTCGGTCAGCGCGCGGAACATCTCGGGAAACAGCGTGATTACGTCGAACTGCATCCGCCTCTCCCTGTACTTGCCCACCGGCTAGCACCGGCCAAGCGAGCGTTGAGCGTTGCCCGCCGCTCAGTAATCCATGCCCCAGTCCACCACCACGCGCCTGGCCGATATATCGACCGAGCGCAGGAATGCGTCGACAAAGGGAATCAGGCGCTCACCGGCCTTGCCATCGGGCAAGGCATGCGCCACCTGCAGGATCTGGTGCGCACCGTTGTCGATCAGGCCGGACACTTCGCCCAGCAGCTCGCCCTGCTCATTGAACACGGCACAGCCGATCAGATCGACCCAGTAAAATTCGTTTTCATCCGGCGCGGGGAAATCCTCGCGACGAATCCAGACACGGCGACCCTTGAGCGCTTCCGAATGGTCGCGCTCGGACACACCGCTCGCCTGGGCCACTACGGTACCGCTGTGCTCGCGGGACTGCACGATCTTCACGCACAAAGCCTCGGAGGCGACGGCGTCTGCCGCGCCAACCAGGCCGGTTGGCGGCGGTTTGAGCAGCCACCAGCGGCGCGCATGCAATAGCGCGCTCGCATCGTCGGCATGTGGCTGGACCTTGATCCAGCCACGTATCCCATAAGCCGCGCCGATGTAACCGACCTCGATCAGGTCGTCCGGCAGCTTATCGGTGTACGCCAGCGCAACCGGCAACCCGGCTGCGCCTCGCTTGAGACTGGGCTTTTCCTGCTCACCGGCCTCGCGCCGGGCCGAGGGCTCGAGCGGCACATTGAGTGGCCGCCGCGCCGGGGCGCCTTGCTTGCGTTCTGTCACGTGTCGTTTGCCACGCGTCGCGAAACGCGCGTCACAACAATCAGGCTACAGCCTTGGCGGCGTTTTGCTTGACCAGACGGGCAACCGTCGGCGACAGCTGGGCGCCAACGCCGGTCCAGTACGTCAGGCGGTCTTGCACCAGACGCAGGCCTTCTTCGCTTGCCGAAGCCAGGGGGTTGTAGAAACCAATACGCTCGATGAAACGGCCATCGCGACGATTACGCGAGTCAGCAGCGACGATATTGAAGAAGGGGCGCTTCTTGCTGCCACCGCGAGCCAGACGGATTACGACCATGGGTTTGATTCCTCAGAAAACTTGATGTTCGAACACGAAACGCAAGAGTATAGACCAAATTCCGAGGCCAAACAAACACTTAGAGCGATTGACTCGACACCCGGCCACAGGCATCGTGGTGAAAACCCCGACAGGAGTGCTCACCATGCGTTTTCACCTTCACATTCGCAGCCTCCGCACCCTGCTCGCAGGCACTTTCGCGACGTTCGTGGCAGTGGCTGGGTTGAGCACCGCGGCAACCGCTGCCGCCCTGCCGCTGGGGCAGATCCAGTTGCCGCCGGGCTTTCGCATCGATTTGCTCAGCGCGCAGGTGCCGGAAGCGCGTGGCATGACCCTGTCGCCGGGAGGCACGCTCTTCATCGGCACCAGCGGCGAAGGCAAGGTGTATGCAATCCGCAACCCGCTGGCGCCCGACCCGAAGGTCAGGACCGTCGCCACCGGCCTTCGACCTCGCGGATCGTCCGGCTCGATGATATCGATGCCCACCTGGACAACCCGCCGAAGCCCATCGTGGTAAGCGATCGCTTTCCCTCCGAAACGCATCATGGCTGGAAGTTTATCGCGTTTGGCCCGGATGGCTACCTGTATGTCCCGGTGGGTGCGCCGTGCAATATCTGTGCGCCCGACGAAAATCGCTATGCCAACATCATGAAGATGAAGCCCGACGGCTCGGATCTGCAGGTGGTGGCCAAGGGCGTGCGCAACTCCGTGGGCTTCGACTGGCACCCGGCCACTCACCAGCTCTGGTTCACCGACAACGGGCGCGACATGATGGGCGACGATGTGCCCGACGACGAGCTCAACCGCGTAACCCGGGCCGGCCAGCACTTCGGCTACCCTTACTGCCACGCCGGCAGCGTCGCCGACCCGGAATTCGGCAAGCAGCGCGCCTGCTCCGAGTTCGAGCCGCCGGTGGCTAAACTGGGCGCCCACGTCGCCGCGCTCGGCATGCGCTTCTACACCGGCACGCAATTCCCAGCCGAGTACCGCAACAGTATTTTCATTGCCGAGCACGGCAGCTGGAACCGCACCGAGCGGATCGGCTACCGCATCGTCCGGGTGGCGCTGAACGCGCGCGGCCAGGCAGTGCGCCAGGAGGTGTTCGCGCAGGGCTGGCTGCAGGCTGGCAAACCCTGGGGCCGGCCCGTCGACGTCCAGGTTGCCCCGGACGGTTCGCTGCTGGTCAGCGATGACATGGCTGGCGCGGTCTACCGCATCCGCTACGCGCCCTGAACCTTGCCGCACCGGGCCGGGATACGGCGCGGCTCCAGGGACAGTGGCGAAACAATCCGTTACACCGGTAACGGCTTTAGCATAGGCGCGCAGAAGACGCGTGCGTACCATGAATCCACATCACCACGCGACAGGATTCTGGGATTCCGCATGCTCCCCCGCACTCTCCTGCGCGACTCGGTGGCTGGCATCCTGTTGGCCGTTTCCTTGCTCGGCCTCAATGCTGTCAGCCATGCACAGGTCGCGTTTTGGCAACATAACCGGCCCGAAAGCCGGAATATGGGCAATGCGCGCAGCCAGCTTGGCCAGGGCGCATGGGAAATGGCGAGCGTACGTGCTGAACGGCAAGACCATGTGCGGGCCCAGATCGAACGAATGGAAGCGCGCGCGCGCGCCGATGACCGCTTGAATGGCCGCCCACAGCCGCCCCAGGAACGCGACGATGCGCGCGGCCGGCAGCCCGATCGCAATATGCAAGGCGACAACGGGCACGGTGAGCAGCGCAGCTCCGGCATGGGTCCCGGCTGGCAGGCGCGCGGACGAGACGGCGGCCGCTAGGCACGTCTCCCCCCTTCTTTCCAGCGGGCTGCCGTGCCCACGGCGCCCCCCCCATCCGCACTGCCCCCCAACCTCGACGATGTGCCGCGAGCGGAACGCTCGCGGACTCTTATCGTCCGACCGGCATCGCTTCCTGCCATCCTCCGCCGGCGTACAATGAGCGCCGGCGCCAGCCTGGCTGGCACTCACATGATTCTGCGTCGGCCGCCGTTGCCGGCCATCCACCTAGTTGCCGCCCCATGCCTGCCGCCACCCAAGTTTCAGCCACCGCATCCCCAAAACCGCTTCAGGGCAAATCCAAACTGGTCACGGTAGCACTGGCCTTCCTGCTGGGCACAGTGGGCCTGCATCGTTTCTACCTGGGCGGCTTGCGCGACAAATTTGCGTGGGCGCACCTGCTGGCAGCCTTTGCCGGCGTCATCGGCGTCATGTCGATGCAAACGGGCGCCGGCTCGCCGGCCCTGAACTGGACCTTCGCCATTGCCGGCGGCACGTCGGTGATCAGCGCGTTCCTGGCGGCCATCGTGTATGGCCTGCGCCCGGATGACAAATGGGATGCCCGTTTCAACCCGCATGGCACGCCAACCCGCTCGGGCTGGCCGGTCGTGATCCTGGTCATCCTGTCACTGCTGATCGGCACCGGCCTGTTGATGGCGGGCCTGGCAATCAGCTTCCAGACCTTCTTCGAATCCCAGGTCGAAGCCGCGCGCGCCTTGTCACAGTAAGCACCGGACCCACCGCCCAGCGCCGATGCATTTCGACCTGCTGGACATCGCCGTGTTCGTGCGCGCAGCGTCGCTGGGCAACCTCTCGGCCGCGGCGCGCGATCTCGGGCTGTCCACCTCCTCGGCTAGCAGCCGCCTGGCGCAACTCGAGCAGCAGCTAGGCACGCGGCTGCTGCACCGGACCACCCGCCGCATCTCCCTGACCGGAGAGGGTGAGCGCTTCCTCGAGCATGCCGCGCAATTGCTCGACACGGCCGGCCAGGCCGCGCAATCGGTGGGCCGCGGCGCGCAGGCGCCCCAGGGGCAATTGCGGGTCACGGTGCCCGCATCCTTTGGCCGCCAGCACGTTTCGCCTGCGGTCCCTGCCTTCCTCGCCGCCTATCCCTGCCTGACGCTGGACCTGCGCCTGACGGACCAGGTGATCAGCCTGGTCGAGGCTGGCGTCGACGTGGCATTACGCATGGGGGCGTTGCCGGACTCATCCCTGGTGGCGCGCCCGCTGGCCCCGAGCCATCGCGCCGTTTGCGCTTCGCCCGGCTATCTCGCCGCGCACGGCACGCCCCGGCACCCGGAAGAGGTTGTCGCAACCACAATTGCATCGTTGCTGGGCGACCAGTCCTCCTAGGCAGTTCGAGACGGCGCTGGGCAAGACAGCGGTCGTGGTCGCCGGCAACCTGCGCACGGACAACGGCGAAGTCATCCGGGATGCGATCCTGGCCGGCATGGGGCTGGCGCTCAAGTCGACCTGGGATGTTGGCCCTTACCTGCGCAGCGGCGCGCTGGTCCGCGTGCTCCCCGATTACCCGGTGCTGCCGGCCGTGTCGATCTGGGCGGTCTACCCCAGCCGTCGCCAGGTGCCCGCGAAAACGCACGCGTTTATCGATTTCTTTGCCGCGCGCTTCGGTTCCCCGCCCTATTGGGATAACCCCGAGGCCACGCCCCTCGCCCCGTAAAAAACTCCGCTTGGCTGCCCGCGCGAAGTACTGTATAAATATACAGTATCAACCGTAGCCGCAGGACCGCCAACGTGCCGACCCGACCACCCTCTTCCAGCCCGCTGAAAGGCCGGGCGGCGCGCTCGAACGACGTCAGCCGGTTCGACGCCTGGACCCGCGAGCGGGTCGCCGACGAGTCCCAAGCCTTCGATGAGCCAGAGACACCCCAGATCCAGACCATTGTCTTCACGGAAAAGGCCAAACGCATCGTCTCGCGCAACCAGTCGCCAGACCTGCCGTTCGACGCGTCCATCAACCCGTACCGCGGATGCGAGCATGGCTGCATCTATTGCTATGCCCGCCCCAGCCATGCCTATCTGGGGCTTTCGCCAGGCCTCGACTTCGAAACCCGCCTGTACGCAAAAGACAACGCCGCCGCCCTGCTCGAGGCCGAACTGGCTCACCGCAACTACGTACCGACGGTAATCGCGCTGGGAGCCAATACGGATCCTTACCAGCCCATCGAGCGCGACCTCAAGATCACGCGCGGCATACTGGAAGTGCTGGAGCGTTTCAACCACCCGGTGGCCATCACGACCAAATCGGGCGTGGTCACGCGCGACATCGACATCCTGCAGCGCATGGCGGCCAAGAACCTGGTCCGGGTGCATATGTCGGTGACGTCGCTCAAGAATGAGATCGCCCGCACGCTGGAGCCCCGCGCGAGCGCGCCGGCGCGCCGCCTGGCCGCCATCGCTTCCCTGAGCGAGGCCGGCATTCCGGTGGGGGTGATGGTGGCGCCGGTCATTCCGAGCCTGACCGATCCGGAGATGGAATCCATCCTTGAAGCCGGTGCCAGGGCCGGCGCGAAAACCGCGGCGTATATCCTGCTGCGCCTGCCGCGCGAGGTGGAGCAACTGTTCTCGGAGTGGCTGGCCACCTACCATCCGCTGCGCGCCCGGCACGTCGAAAGCCTGGTCGCGCAAATGCGCGGGGGCCAGGCCTACGACTCGCGGTTCGGCACGCGCATGACCGGCACCGGCATCTTTGCCGAACTGCTGCGCAAGCGCTTCAAGCTGGCCTGCCAGCGCTTTGGGCTCAACGCCGAGCGCCACCCCCTCACCACCGAGCATTTCTCCCGGGCGAGCGCCGCGCCGCAGATGTCGCTGTTCTAGGCCGGATGCGCGGGACAGAGCGGCTTCAGGCGTGCGGGGCTTTCTCGTCGACCGCGATCGCCAGCGTTTCCTTGATCTCCTCCATCACGACGTAGCTCTTGGACTGCGCGGCGCCCGGCAACTGCAGCAGGATGTCGCCCAGCAGGCGGCGATACTCGCCGATCTCGCGGATGCGCGCCTTGATCAGGTAGTCGAAATCGCCCGAGACCAGATGGCACTCCAGCACCTCGGGGATGCGCGACACCTCGCGCCGGAACTGCTCGAACATATTGCCGGATTTGTTGCCCAGCGAGATCTCGACAAACACCAGCAGGCCGCTACCGAGCAGCGCGGGATTCAGCCGCGCGTAGTAGCCCATGATGACGCCGTCGCGCTCCATGCGCTTGACCCGCTCGATACAGGGCGTGATGGTCAGGCCAACCGCTTCCGCCAGCTCCTTCATCGACATGCGGCCGTCCGCCTGGAGCAAGGCCAGGATCTTTCTATCCAGCCGGTCCAGGCTACGCACGGGCTGACGGCTTGTTCTCATTAGTTATTCCTGTTTCCATAAAAATTACGATAACTATGACTGCACATATTTAAATAGTATAGATGTAAATACTTTATCCACTCTATTTCCTGGTTGCGGCCCCCCCGACTATGCGCGTTCTCGTTCTTGGCAGTGGCGTAATTGGCGTTACCAGCGCCTGGTACCTGGCCCGTGCCGGCCATGAGGTCACCGTGGTCGACCGCGAGGCCGCGCCCGCGCTTGGGACCAGTTTCGCCAATGCCGGCCAGATTTCCCCGGGCTATGCGTCGCCATGGGCCGCGCCCGGTGTGCCGCTCAAAGCCATCAAGTGGATGTTCCAGGAACACGCCCCGCTATCCATCAAGCCGGACGGCACGCTGTTCCAGCTGCAATGGATGTGGCAGATGCTGATGAACTGCAGCGCCGAGCGCTATGCCGTCAACAAGGAACGCATGGTGCGGCTGGCCGAGTACAGCCGCGACTGCATCGTCGCCCTGCGCGCCGATACCGGCATCGCCTACGAAGGCCGCCAGCAAGGCACGCTGCAACTCTTCCGCACCGCCGAGCAGCTCGACGGCGCCGCCAAGGACATTGCCGTGCTGGAACAAGCCGGCGTGCCCTACCAGTTGCTATCGCGCGAGGAACTCGCCGCCAGCGAACCGGCCCTGGCCGCCGTCAGCCATAAGCTGACCGGCGGCCTGCGGCTGCCCAACGATGAAACCGGCGACTGCCAGCTGTTCACCCGACAACTCGCCGCCATGGCCGAAGGCCTTGGCGTGCAGTTCCGATACAACCGCTCCATCGATGGATTGCTGACCAAGGGCGACGCCGTTACCGGCGCCATGGTTGGCGGCGAGCCCGTCATGGCTGACCTGGTCGTGGTGGCGCTGGGCAGCTGGTCGACGCCGTTCGTGAAGAACGTCCTGCCGGGCCTGTCGAACCTGCCGGTCTACCCGCTCAAGGGTTTCTCGCTCACCGTGCCGCTGACCGACGCGGACCGCAGCCCCGTCTCCACCGTGCTCGACGAAACCTTCAAGGTGGCGATCACGCGCTTCGACGATCGCATCCGTGTGGGCGGCATGGCGCAGATCGTCGGCTACGACCGCTCGCTCGACCCGGCCAAGCGCCGCACGCTGGAACACGTGGTCACGGACCTGTTCCCGGGCGCCGGCGATGTCAGCCGCGCCAGCTTCTGGACCGGCCTGCGCCCGATGACGCCGGACGGCACGCCCATCGTTGGCCCTACGCCGCTCAAGGGCCTATGGCTCAATACCGGTCACGGCACGCTGGGCTGGACCATGGCCTGCGGCTCGGGCAAGCTGCTGTCGGACCTGGTGTCCGGCACCTCGCCGGCGATCCGCGCCGACGACCTTTCGGTGGCCCGCTATCTCAAGCCCGCGAGGACGCACGCCGCGCCGCGCCACGCCGCGGCCTGATCCGCGCATCGGTTTCGAGGCAGTAAAAAAGGCGACCCGCGGGTCGCCTTTTTTACTGCCTGTGACCGGAAAGTCTCAGAACTGCGCTTCGCTCAACGCATTGACCGGGGCCGCGCCCGCCACGATGGCATCGCGCAAACCCGATGCCTGCGACAGGATGTGCTCCGCGAAGAAATGCGCCGTCGAGATCTTGGCGTCATGGAAGGACGGATCCTCGCCACGCTTCGCATCCGCCGCCAGCATCGCACGGCCCAGCTGCCATCCCGAGAACACGATGCCGCAGAGCTTCAGGTAAGGCACGCTGCCGGCAAACACGGCATTCGGGTCCGACTTGGCATTGGCCACGACGAACGCCACCGCCGCCTCCAGTGCCGCGCGCCCCTTGGCCAGTTGTGCCTGCACCGCGGTGAATGCCGCACCACCATGCTGGCCCAGCGCCGCCTCGGTCCCCGCGATCTGCGCGCAGATTCCACGGGCCACCGCGCCGCCGTCACGCACCGTCTTGCGGCCAACGAGATCGTTCGCCTGGATCGCGGTCGTGCCCTCGTAGATCGGCAAGATGCGGGCATCGCGATAATGCTGGGCCGCACCGGTCTCCTCGATGAAGCCCATGCCGCCGTGCACCTGCACGCCCAGGCTGGTCACATCGATCGACAGCTCGGTGCTCCAGCCCTTGACGACAGGCACCATGAACTCGTAGAACGCCTCGCTTTGCTTGCGCACCGCGTCGTCGGCATGCTGGTGCGCCGTGTCGCACGCAGCCGCGGCCACATACGCTACCGCGCGCGCGACTTCGATCAGCGAGCGCATGGTCATCAGCATGCGCTTGACGTCCGGGTGATGAATGATGGTCACCGCCTCGCGGGCGGAGCCATCGACCGGACGGCTCTGCACACGCTCGCGGGCAAAATTCACGGCCTGCTGGTAGGCCCGCTCCGATACGGCGATGCCTTGCATGCCGACCGAGAAGCGTGCCGAGTTCATCATGATGAACATGTATTCCAGGCCGCGGTTTTCCTCGCCGACCAGCGTGCCGATGGCGCCGCCATGATCGCCGAACTGCAGCACGGCGGTGGGGCTGGCCTTGATGCCCAGCTTGTGCTCGATCGACACGCAGTGCGCGTCGTTGCGCGCGCCCAGCGAGCCATCTTCATTGACCAGGAACTTGGGCACGATGAACAGCGAGATACCCTAGCCGGCCTGCGGCTCGGTCAGGTTCATGGTGCCGGTCCATTCGCCAGAGATCAGCTTGGGCAGGAAGGCGGCCTTCTGCGCGTCGCTGCCCGCGGTCAGCAGGGCTTCGATGGCGCCGTCGGTCAGCAGCGGGCACAGCGCGAACGACAGGTTTGCCGTGTTCAGCATCTCGTTGCAGGCCGTGGCGATCAGCTTGGGCAAGCCCTGGCCGCCGAACTCCTGCGGATGCAGCACGCCCTGCCAGCCACCTTCACCAAACTGGCGGAACGCGTCCTTGAAACCAGGCGTGGTGGTGACCACGCCGTCCTTCCAGCTGCTGGGGTCGGTGTCGCCGATGCGGTTGAGCGGCGCCACCACTTGTTCGTTGAATTTGGCCGCCTCGTCGAGCACCGCCTGCGCCGTCTCCGGCGTGGCGTCCTCGAACCCGGGCAGCTTGCTGACTGCGTCAAGATCAGCCAGCTCGTTCATCACGAACAACATGTCCTTGAGCGGGGCACGGTAGGTCATCGAAGTCTCCGGATATGTATAAAAAAGCCGTTCTCGGGCGGGCCCGGAACGGCTAGTACTTCCTGATCGAGCCCGGCGCGTCAAACGCCGTGCCGGGCCGCGGGGATCAGCCCAGCGCCGCCACCAGTTCGGGCACGACGGTGTTCAGATCACCAACCAGGCCGTAGTCGGCCACCGAGAAGATCGGCGCTTCAGCGTCCTTGTTGATCGCCACGATCACCTTGGAGTCCTTCATGCCGGCCAGATGCTGGATCGCGCCGGAAATGCCGACGGCGATGTACAGCTGCGGCGCGACGATCTTGCCGGTCTGGCCGACCTGATAGTCGTTGGGCACGAAGCCGGCATCCACGGCAGCGCGGGACGCGCCCATCGCAGCGTTCAGCTTGTCGGCCAGCGGCGTCAGCACCTTGGTGTAGTTCTCGCCCGAACCCACGCCACGGCCACCGGACACGATGATCTTGGCGGCGGTCAGCTCGGGGCGGTCGCTCTTGGTCACTTCGCGCGAAACGAATTGCGAGATGCCAGCGTCGGCCACGGCCGGCAGGTTTTCCACGGACGCCGAGCCACCTTCGTTTGCAGCGGCATCAAAGCCGGTGCCGCGCACGGTGATGACCTTGACCTTGTCCGACGATTGCACGATCGAGATCGCGTTGCCGGCGTAGATCGGGCGCTCGAACGTGTCCGGGCTGTCGACCTTGGTGATGTCCGACAGCTGGGCTACGTCCAGCTTGGCCGCGACGCGCGGCAGGATGTTCTTGCCGTAGGCCGATGCGGGCGCCAGGATGTGGCTGTAGTCGCTGGCGATGGCCAGCACTTGCTCCGCCACGTTTTCGGCCAGGCCGTCGGCGAACTGCGGCGCATCGGCCAGCAGCACCTTGGACACGCCGGCGATCTTCGCAGCGGCGGCAGCGGCAGCGGCGGCATTGGCGCCGGCCACCAGCACGTGGACATCACCGCCGCACTGGGCGGCTGCCGTCACGGTGTTCAGCGTGGCGGCCTTGATGGATTGGTTGTCGTGTTCAGCAATGACGAGTGCAGTCATGTTTTATCTCCTGGCGCGCTCAGATGACCTTGGCTTCGTTCTTCAGCTTCTGCACCAGCGTCGCAACGTCCGGCACCATCACACCCGCGCTACGCTTGGGCGGCTCAACGACCTTGACGGTCTTCAGACGCGGCGCCACATCCACGCCGAGATCTTCCGGCTTGACGATGTCGAGCGGCTTCTTCTTGGCCTTCATGATGTTCGGCAGCGTGACATAACGCGGCTCGTTCAGGCGCAGGTCGGTGGTCACCACCGCCGGCAGCTTGAGCGACAGGGTCTCCAGACCACCATCCACTTCACGCGTCACCGATGCGCGGCCATCGGCCACCACCACCTTCGAGGCGAAGGTAGCTTGCGGCAGGCCCGCCAGCGCAGCCAGCATCTGGCCGGTCTGGTTGGAGTCGTCGTCGATGGCTTGCTTGCCCAGGATCACCAGTTGCGGCTGTTCCTTGTCGACCAGGGCCTTGAGCAGCTTGGCCACGGCCAGCGGCTGCAGGTCTTCGTTCGATTCCACCAGGATGCCGCGGTCGGCACCGATGGCCATCGCCGTACGCAGGGTTTCCTGGCACTGGGTCACGCCGCAGGACACGGCGATCACCTCGGTGACCACCCCGGCTTCCCGCAGGCGCACCGCTTCTTCCACGGCGATTTCGTCAAACGGGTTCATGCTCATCTTGACGTTAGCCAGATCCACGCCCGTGCCGTCCGACTTCACCCGGACCTTGACGTTGTAATCCACCACGCGCTTGACTGCGACGAGTACTTTCATGCGCTCACTCCACTGATAGTCGATAGTCAGAAATTTGGTTCGCCCGCCATTATAACCACCGCGTGGGTGGCACTCTTATTTTTCGAACGGTCGTACTATTTTATCGGTAAAGAATTGCCGGGCATAGCCCGGCAATGTGAAACCCTCGCCGCATTGTGCCGCAGGATGCCCTGCGATACACGGCTTTTTGAGGGATTTTTCAAACTTACCAGGCGGTAATCACCGAATCCTTGAAGGTGCTCTGGACGTACTGCTTGATCTCCGGCGAATGATAGGCCTTGATCAGCTTGGCCACCCAGGGCTTGTTCTTGTCGGCTTCGCGGATGGCGATCAGGTTGGCATAGGGACCCTTGGGGCCTTCCGTGGCAATCGCGTCCTTGCTGGGCGACAGGCCGGCGGACTCAGCGTAGTTGCCATTGATGGCAGCGGCGTCGAGGTCATCCAGCGAACGCGGCAATTGCGCGGCGTCCAGTTCGACGATGCGGATCTTTTTCGGGTTGGACACGATGTCCAGCGGCGTTGCCTTCAGGCCGGCGTCCGGGCGCAGCTTGATCAGGCCCTTGCTTTGCAGCAGCAGCAGGCCGCGGCCACCGTTGGTGGGGTCGTTCGGCACGCCAACGCGCGCGCCGTCCTTGATCTGGTCGAGCGACTTGATCTTCTTGGAGTACACGCCCATCGGGAACGTCACGGTGAAGGCGATGTGGGTGAACTTGTAGCCACGGTCCTTGATCTGCGCTTCCAGGTACGGCAGGTGCTGGTAGCTGTTGGCGTCCAGGTCGCCAGCGGCCAGCGCGGCGTTCGGCTGGACGTAGTCGCTGAACTCCACCAGCTGGATATTCAGGCCGTCCTTGGCCGCGACCTTCTTCACCTGCTCCATGATCTGGGCGTGCGGGCCGCCGGTGACGCCGATCTTGATCGGCTTTTCCTGCGCCATGGCGCCAGTGGCCAGGGTGGCGCCCAGGGCGGCGCCGACAATCCATTGCAGCAAGTTACGACGTTGCATGTTGACTTCCTTTTTCTCGATGGCTCTATGTCTTGCGGATAGCCGGGCGGGTCGCCGGGCCGACCTGTTACTTGTGGCTGATGCGCCGCACCAGCCAGTCGCCGAAGCTTTGCACCGCTTGCACGAAAACGATCAGGATCAGCACCACCGCCACCATCACCTCGGTGATGTAGCGCTGGTAGCCGTAGCGGATGCCCAGGTCGCCCAGGCCGCCGCCGCCGATGGCGCCGGCCATCGCCGAGTAGCCCACCAGGCTAACAAAAGTGATGGTCAGGCCGGCCACGATGCCGGGCATGGCCTCGGGCAGCAGCACCTTCATCACGATCTGGCCGGTGCTTGCGCCCATCGACTGGGCGGCCTCGACCAGGCCCTTGTCGACCTCGCGCAGCGCGCTTTCCACCAGGCGCGCGATAAACGGAATCGCGGCGATGGTCAGCGGCACCACCGCCGCGGTCGTGCCGATCGATGAACCGACGATAAAGCGCGTGAACGGGATCACCACCACCAGCAGGATGATGAAGGGGATCGAGCGCACGGCGTTGACCACCACCCCGATGGTGCGGTTGAACAGCGGATGCGACAGCACGCCGCCGCGGTTGGTCAGGTGCAGCAGCACGCCCAGCGGCACGCCGAACGCCGCGCCGACCACGCCCGAGATGCTCACCATCAGCAGCGTCTCGTTGAACGAGGTCAGGAACAGGTCAAACATTTCAGACCACATGCTCGATCTCCTCCACCACCACGCCTTCTTGTTGCAGATACTCCATGGCCGCCTTCACATCGGCCAGCGCGCCCGTGGCCATGATGGCCAGCGAACCAAAGGCCTGGCCCTGGATCTCGTCGATATGCCCGTGCAGGATGTTGAAGTCCAGCCCGTAGCGGCGAATCGCCTGGGCCAGCACCGGCTGGTCCACACCCGCTGGTCCACACCCGCGCCGGTGAAGGCCAAGCGGTAGACATGGTCGCGCCCATTGCCAAGGCGGCTTTCCACGCGCTTGAGCACGCTGGGCGGCAGTTCCTGCGCGATCACGTCGCCGATCATGGCGCGCGTGACTTCATGCTTGGGGCGCAGGAACACGTCGATCACCCGGCCGGTTTCCACCACCTGGCCAGCTTCCAGCACGGCCACGCGGTCGCAGACCTGTTTGATCACTTCCATCTGGTGCGTGATCATGACGATGGTCAGGCCCAGCTCGCGATTGATCTGCTTGAGCAGTTCCAGGATGGAGCGGGTGGTCTCCGGATCGAGGGCGGAGGTGGCCTCGTCCGATAGCAGCACCTTGGGCTTGCTGGCCAGCGCACGTGCAATCCCCACACGCTGCTTCTGCCCGCCCCACACGCTGCTTCTGCCCGCCGCTGATCTGGGCGGGATAGCGATCCTTGAGCGCCGTCAGGCCGACCAGCTCCAGCAGCGGCAGCACCGTATCGGAGATCTCGCTGCGGGATTTGCCGGCCAGCTCCAGCGGCAGCGCCACATTGTCATAGACGGTGCGCGACGAGAGCAGGTTGAAATGCTGGAAGATCATGCCGATGTCGCGGCGTGCCCGGCGCAGCGCGCCGCTGTCGAGCGCGGTCAGCTCCTGGCCGGCCACGATCACGCGTCCGGCGCTGGGGCGGTTAAGCAGGTTGATGGCGCGTACCAGCGTGCTCTTGCCGGCGCCGCTGCGGCCGATGATGCCGAAGACCTCACCTGACGCAATCGACAGGTTGACGTCCCGCAGCGCATGCACTTCCCCCGACCCTCCGGGAAAGCGTTGCGAAAGACCTTGCAGTTCGATCATGTGAAAAGAAAACGGCAACAGGCGAGAACGTCTCTCTAGCGCTGTTGCCGCATTTTATTTTTTTGGGCGAAGCGCGCATTTTAAGCGATCCGCTTCATACCAGAAACGACTTTTTGCCGATGTCTTTATATGCTCACGGCATAAAGACCACAAAAAAGCATCTTATGCATCACGCCAGGACGGCGGACGCTTGTCGATAAAGGCCTGGACGCCCTCCAGCGCCGCCGGATCCATCATGTTGCAGGCCATGGTCTGCCCGGCGAGTTGGTAGGCCGCCTCGATGCCCATCTCCAACTGGCGGTAGAACAGGCCCTTGCCGGCGGCCACGGCGGCAGCCGGCTTGGCGCAAATGCTGGCCGCCAGCCGCGCGACCTCGGCATCGAGGGCATCGGCGGGCACCACGCGGTTGACCAGCCCGCGGTCGCGGGCTTGCAGCGCGTCGATCATGTCGCCGGTCAGCAGCATCTCCATGGCGTGCTTGCGCGACAGGTTGCGCGACAGCGCCACGCCCGGCGTGGCGCAGAACAGGCCAAGGTTGACGCCAGATACCGCAAAGCGGGCCACATCGGCGGCCACCGCCAGGTCGCACATCGCCACCAGTTGGCAGCCGGCCGCCGTGGCAATGCCCTGCACGCGCGCGATCACCGGCTGCGGCATCTTCTGCATTGCCATCATCATGCGGGTGCAGCGCTCGAACAGGCGGCGGTAGTAGTCGTGCGACGGGCTGGCGCGCATCTCGCGCAGGTCATGTCCCGCGCAGAACGCACGGCCAGCCGCGGCCAGCACCACCACGCGGACCGAGGCATCGGCGCCGGCGCGGGCAAACGCCGCGGACAGCGCATCCAGCAGGTCCTCTGACAGCGCGTTGAACGCTTCCGGGCGGTTCATCGTCAAGCGCAGCACGCCCGGGGCGTCGAGGCTTTCGCTCACCAGCGGGGTCACGGCGCGGTTATCGGTCTCAGCCATGCCAGGGCCTCCTATCGTTCGAGCAGCACCTTGAGGTGCGCATACACGCTGCGGCTCAGCGCGCTCAGGTTATAGCCGCCTTCCAGGCAACTGACGATGCGTCCTTTCGCATGGGCGAGCACGGCCAGCGCATGGCGCGCGGCAATGGCCACATTGTTGTAGAAGCAGAAACCCATGGCCCGGTCTGGCTCCGCATGGTGGCCCGGCGGGCGTACGCAGCAAAACGCGTTCTCCATCTCGCCCGCCATCACCGCATCGGTGGCGGCCACCGCGGCGCCAGCCGCATGGACGGCGGCGGCGAGCGTGTGCGGGTTCATCAGGGTATCGGGATCGATCGGGTGGTAGCCGCTGGCAGGGCTGGCAGCGGCCAGCGAGTCGATGTACTGCGCGAGATGCACGCGCCCGATCTGCTCGGCGGTGGCGGCGCTCGCCTGGCGCCGGTCAAGCAGGCCGTCCATGCCGTGCGAGATCAGGTGATCCTCAATGGCCTGCAGGCGCTCGGGGCACTCCGGATGGAAATGCCCCATTTCATGCAGCAGGAACTCGGGATGCGTGTAATAGCCTGTGGGCATGTCTTATTGCTTTAATCGTGGTCTCCATTCGTTACGTTAGCACATGCCGCGCCAGCCACCCAGCGAGGTGCCGCGCAGGCACCATCCGCTATACTCGCAGCGACTTGCAAAGGACACCATGACCGACTCCCAGCGCTCCCTGCGCCGCCCGCTTCTGGGCGCCGCACTTTCCGCTGCCGCATTGAGCTTGTGCGGCGTCTCCCCCGCCCTGCTTGCCGCCGGCAAGCGCCGCGTGAGCGTGCGCGAAGAAGAAATCGAGCCGGGCCGCTACCGTGACAACCCCAAGAGCCGCGCCTTTATCGACGAGATGGTGGCGCGCCACGGCTTTGCCCGTCAGACGCTGGAAGGCTGGTTCGGCCAGGCCGTGTATTCGTCCACGGTGGTGCGCCTGATCATGCCGCCCGCCACGCCCGGACGCAAAAGCTGGCGCACTTACCGCTCGCGCTTTATCGAGCCGATCCGCATCAACGCGGGGGTGCGCTTCTGGCAGCAGAATCGCGAAACGCTGCGCCGCGCGGAAGCCGAGTTCGGCGTGCCGGCCTCGGTGATTGTCGGCATCATCGGCGTCGAGACCATCTATGGCCGCGACATGGGCACCTTCCGCGTGATCGACTCGCTCTCCACGCTGGCCTTCGATTATCCCGACGTGCCCAACCGCGAAGCGCGCACCGCGCTGTTCCGCAACCAGTTGGCCGACTACCTGCTGTGGTGCCGCGACACCAACACCGATGTGTTCTCGGTGCTGGGCTCCTTCGCGGGCGCCGTGGGCATCCCGCAGTTCATGCCCACCAGCCTGCGCGAATACGCCATCGACTATGACGGCGATGGCCACATCGACCTGCGCGGCAGCGCCACCGACGCAATCGGCAGCGTCGCGCGCTTCTTGCAGTTGCACGGCTGGGAACCGGGCCGCCCGGTGGCCTGGCGCATTGCCACTGACGAGGGCAGCCGCGGTATCGCCGCCGCCGCGGCCGATGGCGAGCCATGGCCCACCCGCACGCTCAACCAGCTGCTCAAGGCCGGCCTGCGCGTGGACGAGCCAATCAACCTGGCGAGCGAGGGCGAAACCGGCGTGCTGGTGGTGGACCTGCCCACGCCGGGCGAGACCACCGACTACATGCTCGGCCTGCGCAACTTCTATGTGCTGACACGCTACAACCGCAGCTTCTTCTACGCGCTGGCCGTGTACCAGCTGGGCGAAGCGGTCAAGGCAGCGATGGGCTGAGCCGGTACCCGCGGCCAAATGCAAAAAGCCCCGCAAAAAGTTCGCGGGGCTTTTTCAATGCGGGGCGCAACGCGGCATCAGGCCGGGAACACCCCGGTCGAAAGATAGCGATCACCGCGATCGCACACCACGAACACGATGGTGGCGTTCTCCACTTCCTCGGCGATACGCAGCGCCACGCACAGCGCGCCGGCAGCCGAGATGCCGCAGAAAATCCCTTCCTCGCGCGCCATGCGGCGTGCCATGTGCTCGGCATCCCCCTGGCTGACCGGCTCGGTGCGGTCGATGAATTTCGGGTCGTAGATCTTCGGCATGTACGCCTCGGGCCACTTGCGGATGCCGGGAATGCGGGAGCCTTCGGCCGGCTGCGCCCCCACGACCTGAATCCCCGCGTTCTGCTCCTTGAGGTAGCGCGAGACACCGGTGATGGTGCCCGTGGTGCCCATGGCGGAGATGAAATGCGTAATGCGCCCTTCGGTATCGCGCCAGATCTCCGGACCGGTGGTCTCGTAGTGAGCCAGCGGATTGTCCGGGTTGGCGAACTGGTCCAGGATCACGCCGCGGCCATCGCGCTCCATGGAGTCGGCGAGGTCCCGCGCGTACTCCATGCCGCCCTTGACCGGCGTCAGGATGATCTCCGCGCCGTAGGCGGCCATGCTCTGGCGGCGCTCCATGCTCAAGTCTTCCGGCATGATCAGCACCATCTTGTAGCCGCGGATGGCGGCGGCCATGGCCAGCGCGATGCCGGTATTGCCAGAGGTAGCCTCGATCAGCGTGTCGCCCGGCTTGATGCGCCCGCGCGACTCGGCGCGGGCAATCATCGAAACCGCCGGCCGGTCCTTGACCGAGCCCGCCGGGTTGTTGCCCTCGAGCTTGCCGAGGATTACGTTGCCGCGCGGCGTGCCGGCGCCGCCGGGGATGCGCTGCAGTTGCACCAGCGGCGTATTGCCGATGGTGTCTTCAATCGTCTTGTAGGCCATGGTGAGCGGGATTCCAATGTCGGCGGTCATTGTAATCCAGCCGCAAAGCCCGCGCTGCCGACATGGCGAGCGCTCCCGCGCTCGAATGCCCGCCAGCGCCACAGCGTGTCAGGCGTCCGCTTCGACCTCGGCCTTGCGGCTTCCCAGCAGGTGGTACAGCAGGATCGCGCCAAACGTCGCGGTACCGATGCCGCCAAGCGTCATGCCGCCGAGCTTGAGGGTCAGGTCGCCAGCCGCCACGGTCAACGTAGCGCCAACCGTGATCAGGTTGCGCGAACTGGAGAAATCGACCTTGTTCTGCACCCAGATACGCCCGGCGGTAGCCGCGATCAAACCGAACACGACAATGGTCAAGCCGCCGATCACCGGGCCCGGGATGGTCAGGATCAGCGCACCGAACTTGGGCGAGAAACCCAGCACCAGCGCCACCACCGCCGCCACCACGAAGATCAGCGTGGAGTAGATCTTGGTCACCGCCATCACGCCCATGTTCTCGGCGTAAGTGGTCACGCCCGTGCCGCCGCCGCCGGCGGAGATAATGGTGGCAATACCGTCGCCGATGAAGGCGCGGCCGATATACGGATCGAGATTGCGGCCGGTCATCACGCTGATGGCCTTGATATGCCCAAGGTTTTCCGCCACCAGAACGATGGCCACCGGCGCGATCAGCAGCATGGCGCTGGCCTGGAACACCGGCGTGGAGAAGACCGGCAGGCCGAACCACGCGGCCGCCGCCACGCCGGAGAAGTCGATGCCTTTGCCCAGGCCCAGCCCGTTGGTGCAGACGTAGTACAGCACGTAGCCGAACAGCCCGCCCACCAGCACTGGCAGCCGGCGCAGCATGCCCGGCGCATGGACAGCCACCACGCCCACGGCCAGCACCGTGGCCAGTCCCACCCAGGTGTCCAGCGCGGCGCCGCTCACGGCCTTGACCGCCACCGGCGCAAGGTTCAGGCCGATGGCCGCCACGATGGCGCCCGTCACCACGGGCGGCATCAGGCGCTCCACCCAGCGATAGCCGACCGACTGCACCACGAGGCCGATGAGCAGGTACAGCACGCCCGCGGCGATGATGCCGCCGAGCGCCACCGGGATATTCGGGTTGGGGCCGCTGCCGGCGTAACCAGTCGCCGCGATCACCACCGCGATGAAGGCAAAGCTGGAGCCCAGGTAGCTCGGCACCCTGCCACGCACGCACAGGAAGAAGATCAGCGTGCCGATGCCGGAAAACAGGATGGCGATATTGGGATTGAAGCCCATCAGGATCGGCGCGATCGCGGTCGAGCCGAACATCGCTACCACGTGCTGGATCCCTGCCAGCAGGGTCTGGCCGGCGGGCAGGCGTTCATCCGGCGCAATCACGCCGTGCGTCTTTAGCCGCCACTTGGGCAGGAATCCCGCGTCCTCGTTATTTCCCATTGTCCAGCTCCCTTTCTTTGGCCTGGCCATCCCGTATGCGGGCAGGTCCGGCTCGATTTTGGATTTTGTTGGCCACGCAGCCGGCTCGGGCCGCAACGGCGTCCGCATGATACCGCGCGGCCGCATTCGTGCGAAGCCGCACAGGACCAAGCACGAGCCATACCAGCGCGGGATCATCGTGCTGGTGCACGGGTTGCAAAAAGCCCCGGGCTCAGCCGGGGCTTGGACGATCAGATAGCGATGATGCGGGCGTCGCGCAGCACGCCCGCGGCGGCCTTAACGAACAGCCTTGGCGGGTGGCGTCTCCGCCTTGCCGTCCTTCCTGGCCGGGGCCGCGGCGGCCACTGCAGCCTTGGGGGCGGTGACCGCGGCCTTGGGTGCGGCAGCGCCGCCAGCGCCGATGGTCATGCCGGCCTCCTGCAAACGCACGACCGATTTCTGCCCCAGGCCCTTGACCCGATCGGCGAGATCCGCGGCGTCCCTGAAAGGACCGCCCCGGCTGCGCTCGGTCACGATGGTGTTGGCCGTGGCAGGCCCGATGCCCTTGAGCGAAACCAGCGCGGCCTCATCGGCGGTATTCACGTCGACCGCCGCGAACGCGGCGCCCGACAGCGAGAACCAGACAGCAGCCGCCAGCAGGACCTGCCTGGACGCACGCGTCAAAGTTGGCTTGAACATGGGAAATTCTCCTATCCGTTGATGAAGGTGGCTTCGCCCTGGCTGGACGAAGCAACACGCAGGATAGGAGCGCGCGACCGGCTTGCCGCGCCTCGCAACAAAAGTTCACCTCAACGCTACCGAGGTGTTTCCTTGTCACGCGCAAAGCAGGCGAAAAGCGGTTTCACGCGCGTGTTTTTTGCGACTTCAGCCCTTGTTCTGCAGCAGCCAGCGGCAGTAGCGCGACACGCCTTCTTCCACCGTGTAGAACGCTTCCTTGTACCCGGCGCCCCGCAAGCGCGAGACATCGGACTGGGTGTAGCACTGGTACTTGCCGCGCAGCGCGTCGGGGAACTTGATGTACTCCACCAGCCCCTCCTGCACCATCTCGTCAAGCGTCAGATGGGGCCGGCCCTCGGCCTCGCGCAGCGTGTTGACCACTGTCGCGGCGATGTCGTTGAATGGTTGCGCGCGGCCGGTGCCGAGGTTGAAGATGCCAGACTTGTCCGGATGCTCCAGGAAGAACAGGTTGACCTTCACCACGTCTTCCACCGAAACGAAGTCGCGGGTGTGGCCACCCGGCGCATAACCGCCATACTCGCCAAACAGCTTTACCGTGCCGTCGGCGCGGAACTGGTTGAAATTGTGGAACGCCACCGAGGCCATGCGGCCCTTGTGCGCTTCGCGCGGGCCATAGACGTTGAAGTAGCGAAAGCCCACGATCTGCGACAGCGCGGACGGCAGCGTGCGCCGCACCACCTGGTCGAACAGGAACTTGGAGTAGCCATAGACGTTCAGCGGCTTCTCGTACTCGCGCTCTTCCTTGAACACCTGCGAGGCGCCATAGGTGGCCGCCGACGAGGCGTAGAGGAACTGCGTGCCCTGCTCCAGGCAGGCATCCATCAGCGCCTGGGTGTAGCGGAAGTTGTTCTCCATCATGTAGCGGCCGTCGGTCTCCATGGTGTCGGAGCAGGCGCCCTCATGGAACACCGCGCGTACCTTGCCGAACTCGCCGCGCTTGAAGCGCTCGAGAAACTCGCCCTTGTCGAGGTAGTCGCGGATCTCGCAGTCGACGAGGTTGTGGAACTTGTCGGCGCGCGTCAGGTTGTCGACGGCGACGACATTGTCCTCGCCGCGTTCGTTCAGGCCCTTGACGAGGTTGCTGCCGATAAAGCCGGCAGCGCCGGTAACGATGATGGTCATGGTCGTGTGGGCTCAGACGAGCCAGGAGGCAGCGCGGCCATTACGCCGGCGTGCCGAACAATTCAGGATAGGTGACCACCGCGGTGCCAAGCTTGCCCACCACGATGCTGCCAGCGCGATTGGCGTGCTGCACGGCTTCCTTGAGCGGCACGCCTGCGCCCAGCATGGTCGCCAGCGTGGCGATCACGGTGTCGCCCGCGCCAGACACGTCGTAGACTTCGCGCGCCTGCGCCGACACATGCAGCACCTCGGCTTCGGTATAGAGCGTCATGCCCTCTTCCGAGCGCGTCAGCAGCAGCGCTTCGAGATGCAGCTCGCGCCGCAGGTTCTGGGCCCGGATGGTGAGATCGGACTCGGTCTTCCAGGCGCCCACCACGTGCCGCATTTCGGCACGGTTGGGGGTGATCAGCGTGGCACCGCGGTAGCGTGAGTAATCGTCGCCCTTGGGGTCGACCAGCACCAGGCAACCCGCGGCGCGGCCCGCCTCGACCATGCGGCCCACATGGGCCAGGCCGCCCTTGCCGTAGTCGGAGAGCACCAGGACCTTGTATTCCTTGACCAGGGCCAGGAAACGATCCTGCACCGCAGCCAGCACTTCATGCCCGGGCGCATTCTCGAAATCCACCCGCAGCAGCTGCTGCTGGTGCGCCACCACGCGCAGCTTGATGGTGGTGTTGACGCTGGGGTCGCGATGCAGGTAGGGCTGCACGTGGCTGGCGCTGAGCAGGGTCTCCAGCGTGCGGCCGGGCTCGTCGTCGCCGACCACGCCCAGCATGCCCACCTGGGCGCCCAGCGCGGCGGCATTGCGCGCCACGTTGGCGGCGCCGCCGAGGCGTTCGTCGCTGCGCTTGATCTGCACCACCGGCACCGGCGCCTCGGGAGAGATGCGCTCGACATCGCCGAACCAATAGCGGTCGAGCATCATGTCGGTGCCCGCGTCCTGCATGGCCTCGGGCTCGTACAGATTGCGCCCGTCGAAGATAACGGGTGCCTTCAGGCGGCGCTTGATCTGGTTGAAATCCGGGCTGCGGAACACCTTCCATTCGGTGACGATGACCAAGGCATCGGCGCCGTCGAGCGTATCCATCTGCGCGTCACTGAAATGCACGCGCGCAAAGCCGCCGTCGATAGCCGCGAGATCGATGGCCAGCGCATGCTTGGCCTCAGGCATCGAGATCGGATCATGCACGCGCAGCGAGGCACCGCGCGACACCAGCGCTTGCGCCAGCACCCGCGACGGCGCTTCGCGCATGTCGTCGGTATTGGGCTTGAACGCCAGGCCCCAGATCGCAAAGGTGCGGCCGGTGAGATCCTCGCCAAAGCGGCGCACGACCTTGTCGGCCAGCACCTGCTTTTGCGCGTCGTTGACCGCTTCCACGGCTTCCAGCACGCGCATGGGCTTGCCATGCGCGCTCGCGGTACGCATCAGCGCTTGCACATCCTTGGGGAAGCACGAGCCGCCATAGCCTGCACCTGCGTACAGGAAACTATAGCCGATGCGTGGATCGGAACCGATGCCCATGCGAACCAGTTCGATGTCGGCGCCAACTTCGTCGGCCAGGTTCGCAAGCTCGTTCATGAACGAGATGCGCGTGGCCAGCATCGAGTTGGCGGCGTACTTGGTGAACTCGGCCGAGCGCACGTCCATATAGAACGTGCGCTCGTGATTGCGGTTGAATGGCGCGTAGAGCTGGCGCATGATCGCCTTGGCATGGCGGCCAGCCACGTCGGCATTGCAGCCCAGCACGATGCGGTCGGGACGCATGAAGTCCTCTACCGCGGCGCCTTCCTTCAGGAACTCCGGATTCGAGACCACCGAGAACTGCAGGTCTTCGAGGCCGCGCGCGGCCAGCTCTTCACGAATGGCCTCGGCGACGCGGTCGCCGGTGCCAACGGGCACGGTGGACTTGTCCACCACCACCTTGAAGCCCGTCATGTACTTGCCGATATTGCGGGCCGCCGCCAGCACATATTGCAGGTCAGCGGAGCCGTCTTCGTCCGGCGGCGTGCCAACGGCGATGAACTGCACGTCGGCATGCTCCACACTGGCCGCCACGTCGGTGGAAAACGTCAGCCGACCAGCTTCGCGATTGCGCAGGATCAGTTCCTTCAAGCCCGGCTCGTAGATCGGCACGCCGCCGGCATTGAGCAGCGCGATCTTGCGTTCGTCGACGTCCAGGCAAAACACATCGTTGCCCAGTTCGGCCAGGCAGGCCCCGGTCACTAGACCGACGTAGCCGCTGCCGATAATGGTGACTTTCATAACTTGTACTCCAGATAGGGGTTGGCGCGCGACGCTAAAGCGTCAACATCAACATCAGCGTCGGCGCCAGCGTCAGCCGAGCGCCTCGGAACGGCGCGGCGCATAGGTTTCCCAGCGGTTGCAGCCGGGGCACTGCCAATAGAACAGTCGAGCGCGAAAGCCGCATTCGCGGCAGGTATAGCGCGCCAGGTTACGCGTACGGTGCTGCAGCAGGTCGCGAATCGCCGAGACCTCCTGCTCATGTTCGACATCGTTGGCGTCGCTCGCCGGCTCAGCATCGGCCGTGACAGCCACGCTGGCTTGCGCGACCTCCGCGGCCTGCGCCTCGAAATACTTGGTCAGGGCCTGCAACGACGGCTGTCGGCGCAATTGCTCGCGCATCAGCACGGCCGCGGCGTGCGCGCCGTGCAGTTCGAGCTCGGCACGATAGGCGCTGTCGAGCAACTCGGCCGCCAGGTTCGTCTTCAGCAAGCCGCGCAGCCACTCCAGCGCCCGGCCATCGTCGCCAAGCTGGCGGTATGCCTTGACCACGCGATCCGCCACCAGCGGCAGGTAAGACGCGTCCTGCTTCTCGATGCCGAGCCAGTGGCCAAGCGCGCCTTGCGCATCGCCCGCGGCCATGGCGACGTCGCCCAGCAGCATCGGCGCGCGCACATTGGCGGGGTTTTCCTTGACCGCCTGCCGCAGCCAGCCGATCGCATCGTCGGGCTGCTTGCGCTGCAGCGCGTCCTGCGCCAGTTCGCAGCAGAACTGCGCGATCTGCACACTGTAGTCCTTCTGCTCCAGCGGCTGCAGCTCGCGCGCCGCATCGATCGCTTTCTTCCACTCTTTCTCGACTTCGTAGAGCTCCAGAAGCACGTGCTTGGCCGGGGCCGCGTACGGCCCCGACATCAGGCGGCGCAGCGATTCCTCGGCGCGATCCAGCAGGCCGGCGCGCAGGAAGTCCTGGCCCAGCTCATAAAGTGCGTGCTCGCGCTCGGCATCGGGAAGATCCTGACGGCTGGCCAGGTTCTGGTGCACACGGATGGCGCGCTCGGTTTCACCCCGCCTGCGGAACAAGGCGCCAAGCGCAAAGTGCAGCTCGGTGGTCTCGGGATCCAGGCGCACCACCTCGATGAACGCATCGATGGCTTGGTCGGGCTGCTCGTTGAGCAGGAAATTCAGCCCCTTGAAATAGGAGCGTGGCAGCGCACCCTGCTCGCTCATGAGCTGGCGCGCATCGAAGCGGGCAGCCATCCAGCCGAGGCCGAAAATGAGCGGCAGCGCCAGCAGCCACCAGGTTTCAAAAATCATGAGTCAGACTTTCGGGCCAACTACGTTGTAGGGAATGCCGGATCCTGCCGCGGCCTGTGGGTCGCGCGCACTTTCCGCGGATTGGCTGCGCGCTTCGCCCAGGGCGCGCCGCAGCCGGCCCGCCTCCAGGCGTTGGCGCATCAGCGCTGGCGCCAGCGCCGCCAGGGCGGCGAGGATGCCCAGCCCAAAAGCCGCCAGCAAGATCAGGATTAGCGGCGCGCGCCAGACCGCGTCGAAGAAGAGCTGCAGCGAGACGTCGGCGGTGTTGCGCAGCGCCAGCACGAACAGCAGCGCGAACAGGACGATGCGGATGATCCAGGCGACAAGTTTCATGCGGGCTTCATGCGGCAGATGGGATGGATCGGACTCCGGTGATGCGGGCGCCGGCGGGCGACGCCCCTCGGTGGATTCCCGGCATTGTAGCGGAATCGCCTCGTGCCAACGGTAACGTCTTGTATGCCCGCACAATGAAAAAGCGCCCCGATAAGGGGCGCTTTTTTGACTATCCAGGCACATTACAAGCCAAACACAGCAGGTTCAGGACTGGGCCAGTTTCAGCCCGCCATCATCATGCAGGGTGTTGCCGGCAACCGCCGCCGGCTTCGCCGGGCCATGCGCGGGCACATGGCCCGCACCAGCCGCAGCGCCATGGCCATTGCTACTGCCATTGCCACTGACGCTGCCATTCGCATTGCCGTTGCCAACGTGACTTGCGTTGGCATTGGCGCCAGCACCGCCGCCGCTACCTGCCTGCGGCAGCGCCGGGCTGCGATCGACTCGTTCACGCAACTCCTTGCCCGCCTTGAAGTGCGGCACCCGTTTCTCGGGCACCAACACACGTTCGCCGGACTTGGGGTTGCGCCCCACGCGCGGCGGACGCCGGTTCAGACCAAAACTGCCGAATCCGCGAATCTCGATGCGGTGGCCATCGGCCAACGCTTCGGACATGGCATCGAGGATCGTCTTCACCGAGATGTCCGCATCCCGCAGCAACAGCTGCGGGAACCGGGCAGCCAGTTTTTCGACAAGCTCGGACTTGGTCATGGGCATCCGCTAGCAGGCGTAAGAACCAATGCTTACTGGTTGTCCTGGCCGAGCTTGGCCTTCAGCAGCGCGCCCAGGTTGGTCGTGCCAGCCGTGCCGGTGTCGGCAGCGAACTTTTGCATGGCTTCTTGCTGCTCGACGTTGTCCTTGGCCTTGATCGACAGGTTGATGTTGCGCGACTTGCGGTCGACGTTCACCACCAGGGCGGTGATTTGTTCGCCTTCCTTCAGCACGTTGCGAGCATCTTCCACACGGTCAGCCGAGATTTCGGAAGCGCGCAGGTAGCCTTCGACGTCATCAGCCAGTTGCACGACAGCGCCCTTGGCATCAACAGTCTTGATCGTGCCGTTGACCAGGGAACCCTTGTCGTTAGCCGAGATGAAGTTGTTGAACGGGTCGCCCGACAGCTGCTTGATACCCAGCGAGATGCGTTCCTTGTCGACGTCGATGCCCAGAACCACGGCTTCCACTTCGTCGCCCTTCTTGTACTTGCGCACGGCTTCTTCGCCGGTTTCTTGCCAGGACAGGTCGGACAGGTGCACCAGGCCGTCGATGCCACCGGGCAGGCCGATGAACACGCCGAAGTCGGTGATCGACTTGATCTGGCCGCCCAGCTTGTCGCCCTTCTTGTGGTTACGGCTGAAATCGTCCCACGGATTGGCCTTGCACTGCTTCATGCCCAGGCTGATACGACGCTTGTCTTCGTCGATATCCAGAACCATGACTTCGACTTCGTCGCCCAGCTGGACAACCTTCGACGGGGCCACGTTCTTGTTGGTCCAGTCCATTTCGGAAACGTGGACCAGGCCTTCGATACCGGCTTCGATTTCAACGAACGCGCCGTAGTCGGTCAGGTTGGTCACCTTGCCGAACAGGCGGGTGCTTTGCGGGTAACGACGCGAGATGCCGACCCACGGATCTTCGCCCAGCTGCTTCACGCCCAGCGAGACGCGGTTCTTCTCTTGGTCGAACTTGAGGATCTTGGCGGTGATTTCCTGGCCAACCGACAGCACTTCGCTCGGGTGACGCACACGACGCCATGCCAGGTCGGTGATGTGCAGCAGGCCGTCGATGCCACCCAGGTCCACGAATGCGCCGTAGTCCGTGATGTTCTTGACGATACCGTTGACGATGGCGCCTTCCTTCAGGGTTTCCATCAGCTTCTGGCGCTCTTCGCCCAGGGTCGCTTCCACAACGGCGCGGCGCGACAGCACCACGTTGTTGCGCTTGCGGTCCAGCTTGATGACCTTGAATTCCAGGGTCTTGCCTTCGTACGGCGTGGTGTCCTTGATCGGACGCACGTCGACCAGCGAGCCCGGCAGGAACGCGCGGATGCCATTGACCATGACGGTCAGGCCGCCCTTGACCTTGCCCGTGACCGTGCCCGAGATGATTTCGCCGTCTTCCAGCGCCTTCTCGAGGTTCAGCCACGATGCCAGGCGCTTGGCCTTGTCGCGGGACAGGATGGTGTCGCCATAGCCGTTCTCGAGCGCGTCGATGGCCACGGAGACGTAGTCGCCGGCCTGCACTTCGAGTTCGCCCTGGTCGTTCAGGAACTCCTCCACCGGCACAAAGGCTTCCGATTTGAGGCCGGCGTTGACGACCACGAAATTGTGGTCGATGCGCACGACTTCAGCGGAAATCACTTCGCCAGCCTTCATATTGGAGCGGGCGACGGATTCCTCGAACAGTGCGGCAAAGGATTCGTTAGTTTGCAGGTCGGACATAAACTTGAGTATCAATCCGCAGTACTCGGGCCGGCGCGTGGATCGCGCTCAGTCTGCACCGGGCAGCGGGGTCAGGTTGAACAACACCGGTGGATCTGCGCTTGCAGGTTCTGCCGGCACTTCGATGTTGCAGCGGCTGGACTCGCGCGGGTCAGGAACCCGGCGCGCCGTACCACTGCAGCACCTGCGCCACCGCCTGATCCACCGTCATGTCGGAGGTATCGAGCAAGTGCGCATCCTCCGCGGGACGCAGCGGCGCGGCCGTGCGGGAACGATCCCGCTGGTCGCGCGACTCAAGGTCTCGCAAAAGGTCTTCGATATTAGCAGAAATTCCCTTATCAATCAATTGTTTATAGCGCCTGCGAGCGCGCGCCTCGACACTTGCCGTCAGGAACACCTTCAGCCGGGCGTCCGGGAAAATCACCGTGCCCATGTCGCGCCCGTCGGCAACCAGGCCCGGCAACTTGCGAAAACCGCGCTGCAGCGCCGTCAGCGCGTCGCGCACCGGCTGGTGGACGGCAATCGCAGAGGCCCGGTTGCCGGTGGCTTCGGCGCGAATGGCCAGGCTGACCTCCTCGCCGCGCAACCAGACTCGGTCAGGCCCGAACTTCACATCGAGGCGAGTAGCCAGGCTTGCCAGCGCCTCCACATCCTGCATGTCGATGCCGGCACGTTCACTGGCGAGCGCCACCAGGCGATACAACGCACCGCTGTCCAGCAAGTGGAAGCTGAGCGCATCGGCCACCTTGTGCGCTACGGTGCCCTTTCCTGATGCGGTGGGCCCGTCGATTGTGATGACGTCGACGATAGTCATTGTTTATTAAGGCAGAACAAAATATTGATTTATTCAATCAATTGAGAATCATTACCATGTAGCCAATGGCGGGCACCCGACAAAACTCCGGGGCCCGGGCAGCAAACAAGCGACATCTTTGCGAGGCAATCTACCATGGCTAAGACCCTGTCGTTCGGCATCGTGCACGTCGCTCTTGCCTTTTGCGTCACTTATGCGCGCGCCACCGTGCCAAACACCTCGAAGTAATCCGGGAACGTCTTGGCCACGCAGCCGGGCTCGTTGATGCGCACCGGAAGCGGCCCGAACGCGGCCAGCGAAAAACACATGGCCATGCGGTGGTCATCATAGGTATCGATGCCAGCGGCCGGGGTCTGCCAGGCGGATCGGGCCGGCGGCGTCACCTTCAGGTAATCCGCGCCCTCCTCCACTTCAACGCCCAGCTTGCGCAACTCGGTGGCCATGGCGCTGATGCGGTCGGTTTCCTTGACCCGCCAGCTGGCGATATTAGTTAGCGTGGTGGGCCCTTCGGCGAACAACGCTGCCACTGCCAGGGTCATGGCGGCGTCCGGAATATGGTTGCAGTCCAGTTCGATGCCGTGCAGGCGGCCATCGTCGCGCTCGGTGCCGCGGACCTCGATCCAGTTGGCGCCGGCCATCACGTTGGCGCCCATGCGGTTGAGCGCCTCGGCAAACTTGACGTCGCCCTGGATGCTCGCCATGCCCACCCCCTCCACCCGCAGCGGGCCGCCGCCGATAGCGCCAGCGGCCAGGAAGTAGGAGGCCGAAGACGCGTCGCCCTCGACAAAAATCTCGCCCGGTGAGCGGTATGCGGCACGCGCCGGCAGGATAAAGCGTGACCAGCCCTCGCGCTTGACCTCGATGCCAAAGCGCGCCAGCAGGTTGAGCGTGATCTCGACATAGGGCTTGGAAATCAGCTCGCCCACCACTTGGATCTCGATGGTGTCGCCGGGGGCATCGGCCAGCGGCAAGGTCATCAGCAGCGCCGTCAGGAACTGGCTGGACACGTCGCCGCGCACGCGGATCGGCGCATCGATGCGAATCTGCGCGGGAGAAATCTGCAAGGGCGGATAGCCCTCGGTGCCAAGATAGGCGACGCTGGCGCCGATCTGGCGCAGGCCATCGACGAGATCGCCGATCGGCCGCTCATGCATGCGCGGCACGCCAGACAGCTTGTAGCTGCCGCCCTGCAGCGCCAGCGCCGCGGTGAGTGGGCGGATCGCGGTGCCCGCGTTCCCCATGAACAGCTCGGCTGCCTTGTTGGGGCTTGGAGCCCGGCAGGCGAACCGTGCCCGAGGCGCGAGTGAAGGGGCCGAGCGTGAGATGTTCCATGGCTTGCATGCTGGTTGGCGGGCGGCTTTCGATAAAAGGCGCGCCGCTTTAGTTGGTGACGTGGCGTTGGTGTGGTACTGGCGTGGTGCTCAGGGCTCGGCGTTGACAGCCGGCGCACGCTGCGCGCCCCATTGCTGCCGCACCTGGCTCGCGCGCTGGAAAATACGTTCCAGGCCATCGCCGTTGCTGTTTTCAATCAGCGTCTTCAAATGTGCCAGCATGGCCTGGTAGGTGCTGAGTTCGCTCAGCATCGCTTCGCGGTTGCCAACGCAGATATCGCGCCACATCTCCGGCGAGGAGGCCGCGATCCGGGTGAAATCCCGGAAGCCGCCGCCCGCGAAATCAAGCTTGAGCGCCGCGTCCTCGGCGTTGGCCACCTGGGCCACCAGCGCGTAAGACAGCAAATGCGGCAAATGGCTGACGGCGGCAAAGACCGCATCGTGCTGCACGGCCGACATCACGCTGCACTGGGCACCGGCGATCTCCCACATGGCGCGCACGGCGGCCACGTCGATGCGGGCGTTTTCCTGCAGCGGGCACAGCACGACTTTCTTGCCAGCATAGAGATCGTCCAGCGCGGCTTCCACGCCATGCAGTTCGCGGCCCGCGATGGGATGGGCCGGCACGAACTGGGCCGCCTTGTCGCCCAGCGCGGTCTTGGCCGCCATGATGACATCGGACTTGGTGCTGCCGGCGTCCGTGATGATCGTAGCGGGCTCCAGATGCGCCTCAAGTGCATGGAGCAGCGCAAAGGTCTGCGCCACCGGCGCGCATAGCACGATGATGCTGGCGCCCTTGGCGGCGTCTTCCAGCGTGGCTGCCTCGTCGATCACGCCCAGCTTGAGCGCACGCTCGAGCGAGGCTTGCGAGCGGCCGACACCGACTACCGTGCCAACCGCACCCGCGCGCTTGAGCGCGAGCGCCAGCGAACCGCCGATCAGGCCGACGCCGACAATGACGACACGGGAAAAAAATGGAGCGGACGCAGGAACGGTCACGGGGATACGCTGCCAGGCAAGGAAGTTCGGGAATCCGATATTGTAACTTCTCCGCCGAGCGGTAGCGCCGCCATTGCGCCATTGCGCTATCCGGCACGGCGCCGGCCAGCAGAGGGGCCGGGGCATTGCTTGCGGCAGCGCTCACGGCAGTGCTTACTTCAGGGCCCTTTCCAGTGCCACGATAAACGCCGCGTTTTCCTCAGGCAGGCCGATGGTGATGCGCAGCCATTGCGGCAGGTTGTAGTTGCCCACTGGCCGTACGATCACGCCCTGCTTGAGCAGCGCCAGGTTGACGCGCGCGCCAGCGCCATCGTCCTGGCCCACGCGCACCAGCACAAAATTGCCCGAAGACGGTACGTACTGCAGGCCCAGCCGTTCGAACGCCACCACGAGTTGTGCCTTACCGGCACGGTTGAGCTTGGCGCTGCGCTGCAGGAAGGCCACATCGCCCAGCGCCGCGACCGCAGCGGCCTGCGCCAGGCTGTTGACGTTGAAGGGCTGGCGAATGCGGTTCAGCAGGTCGGTCAGCGCGGGCTGCGCAACGGCGTAGCCAATGCGCAGCCCGGCCAGGCCATAAGCCTTGGAGAAGGTGCGCGACACCAGCAGGTTGGGATACTTGCGGACCCAGGCGATCGAATCGTACTGCTGCGCGTCGTCCAGGTATTCGTTGTAGGCCTCGTCCAGCACCACCACGACATCGGCCG
>NZ_AHJE01000031.1 GCF_000243095.1 Cupriavidus basilensis OR16
AATTTACTGCGTCCAAATGTAGTGCTCACTACATCAGTGCGAACTTGCGCCAGGACGATGCAGCAGCGCACCTGCAGAGGGATTTCCCTGCTAGACATTGCTGGAATCGCCGCCACAGGCCGCGGATACGGCCCTTCCCGGCGATGGCCTGACTCTTGCATATTCTTAGATGTCGAACTTATCTTGACAAGGTTTCATCCGGTGCTAGCATTGTCTCTGTACTTCGATATCTAATAATATTGCCTGAGGACGTGCGAGGCACAGTCGACGAAATGGGACCAAGAGAAAGAAGAGGATGTCCATGAAAAACCCCGAGACCTGGAACGACACATGCACAAGCAGCCTGGAAGCGTCCAGTTATCTGAATCGCGCCGGGCCATCGGCGTTGGCGGCGGTCTCCATCACGCCGGGTAGGCCCATGCAGGATGCCGGCACCTTCTTCCTCGTGGTTGGTCCTAGCGGCGCGGGCAAGGACTCGTTGATGGACGGCGCCAGGGCGGCGCTGCTGGCCGATCCGCGCTATGTGTTTGCCAGGCGCGTCATTACCCGGCCGACGGGCTCGCCGGGCGAGGACCATGAAGGCGTGACGGAGAACGAATTCTCGGCGCGCGAGGCGGCCAACGCCTTCCTGATCACGTGGGCGGCGCATGGCTTGCGCTATGGCTTGCCGGCCAGCCTGCTCGGTGAGCTGGAGCGCGGCCGGCATGTCATCGCCAACGGCTCGCGCGGCATTGCCGCCGCGCTCGCTGGCCAGTTGCGCAATGTCGTCGTCATCCATGTCACGGCGCCGCTGCAGGTGTTGGCGCAGCGCATTGCCGCGCGCGGCCGGGAGTCCGGCGACGCGGTGCTGCGCAGGCTCGAGCGCATGCCCGATCCGATCCCCGCCGGCGTGGCGAGCGTCACTGTATCGAACGACGTGGCCATGGAAGTCGGTATCGCGCGCTTTCTCGAAGCGCTGCGCACGGCGTCGACACCGCTCAAGGCAAGGCGCATGCCGATCTGCGCCGGCGACGCGCACATTGCCTATGTGTCGCCTGCCGTTGCCGCGGGCCAGACCCGCATGGCCGTGCGCTCGGGAACGATCGAGATCCCCGCGGCCTTGCATGTGGTCGAGTGCCCGGGCTGGCTGCGGGACGAAGAGATCGGCCTGTCCGACACCCTCTTCGAGCGCCTGGGCGTCGCGCCCGGCAACACCGTGCGCCTGCGCCGGATTCCCGGCCCAGTCAGCCGCGATGCGCTACGCAAGAAACTGCGCGGCGGCGCCTTGAGCGAGGCCGAGTACGAAGCCGTGCTGCGCGATGCGGTGGAGGGCCGCTATACCGAGATCGAGCTGACCGCGTTCCTGGTGGCTGCCTCGCAGCACCTCACCGATGCGGAGGTGGTCAGCGTCGCTCGTGCCCGCACGCGCTTTGCCCGCCGGATCGACTGGGACGAACCCATCGTGGTGGACAAGCACTCCATGGGTGGCGTGCCGGGCAGCCGCATCACGCTGATCGTGGTGCCGATCGTTGCGGCGTTCGGGCTCGCGATGCCCAAGACGTCGTCGCGGGCGATCACCTCCGCGGCCGGCACCGCCGAGGCCATGGAGACGGTGGCACGCGTGGACCTGGACATCGACGACGTGCGCCGCTGCGTGGCGCGGGCGCGCGCCTGCATTGCCTGGAACGGCCGCCTCAATCACTCGGCCATCGACGATGTGATGAATGCCATCACGCGCCCGCTCGGCCTCGACGCCAACCGGTGGTCGGTGGCATCCATCCTCTCCAAGAAATACACCGCGGGCGCAACGCACGTGATCGTCGACCTGCCCTTCGGCCCGCAGGCGAAGCTCAAGTCGCAAGCCGAAGCGCAGGCGCTGGGCGCCTTGTTCGAAGCGGTGGGCGCCGGGCTGGGCATGCAGGTGCGCGCATTCGCGACGGACGGCAGCAAACCCATCGGGCGCGGCGTGGGCCCGGCGCTGGAAGTGCGCGACGTGCTGCAGGTACTCAACGGCAGCCCGGAGGCACCCTCGGACCTGCGCGAGAAGGCCTTGTTCTTTGCCGGGCAGATCCTGTCGTTCGACCCGGCGGTGGGTTCCCCCGCCGAGGGGCGGCGGATTGCCGGGGAACTGCTCGCCGCAGGGGCCGCAAGCGGCGCCTTCGACCGGATCGTGGCCGCGCAGGGCGCAAGGGCGGCGCCGCATGCACCGGGCAACCATGTACGCATCGTGCCTGCCAGCACATCGGGCGTGGTCGCGGACATCGACGGCTTTGCCATCGCCGGCATTGCGCGCAGCGCCGGCGCGCCGCGCCGGCCGGGAGCCGGCGTGGACTTGCTGTGCACGGTGGGTGAGCGCCTCGTGGCCGGGCAACCGTTGTTCAGGATCCACGCCGAGACCACAGGCGATCTCGAAGCAGGTGTACAGGCCCACGCGGCGGCTGAACTCGCCGGCCCACCGATTCGTATCAGGCCGGACTAGCAGCGGTGGCCTTGCGCGCCGCCCTGCGCTGCCGCCCTGCTCTATCATTTCCTTCAACCGATGAGGCAACAAATGACTTCCTTATCCGTGGTACGCAGTCTCGCATCGCTCTCCTTGCTGGGGGCCACGCTGTTCGGCCTGCCCGCGCAAGCGAGCGCCAATATCGGCGGCGACTTTCCACAAAAGCCGATCCGGCTGGTGGTGACGTTCCCGGCGGGCGGGGGAACCGACACGCTGGCACGGGTGATCGGCACGGAGGTGGGCCGCAGCCTGGGCCAGCCTGTGGTGGTCGACAACCGGCCAGGTGCGAGCGGCAACATCGGCGCCGAGTTCGTCGCCAAGAGCCCATCGGACGGCTATACCTTGCTGGTGGTCAACAGCAGCTTTGCCATCAATCCCGGTGTATTCCGCAACCTGCAGTTCGATCCGGACAAGGACTTCAGCGCGGTGATCTCGGTGGCGTCCGTGCCATCCGTCATCGCCGTACCCGTTTCTTCCAAGATCCAGACGTTCAATGACCTGCTCGCAGCCGGGCGCTCGGGCAAGCCGCCGACCTATGCCTCCTGTGGCAACGGCACGCCGCAGCACCTTGCTGGTGAACTGCTCAAGATCTCGGCCAGGATCGACCTGCTGCATGTGCCTTACAAGGGTTGCGCTCCGGCGCTCGCCGACGTGCTCGGCGGCCAGGCCGACGTCAGCATCAACACGCTCAGCAACACGGTGCCTTACCTCAAGGCCAACAAGCTGCGCGCGCTGGCCGTCACCTCCAAAGGCCGGTCGCCGCTGCTGCCCGGCGTGGCCTCGGTGAGCGAGCTTGGGGTCAGTGGCTATGACGTCGACCAATGGTTCGGCATCCTGGCCCCGGCGCACACGCCGCCGGACATCGTGCAGAAGCTCAACGCGGCCATCGCCAAGGCCGTCGCCAAGCCGGAGGTCAGGGCCAATCTCGCCCAACTGGGATTTGCGACCGCCAGCAGCACCCCTGCGGAATTCCAGAAAGTGGTGAACACCGACATCGAACGCTGGAAGAAGCTCGCCGCGCAGATCGGCCTGCGGGTCGACTAAGCCCGGCAACATGCCTGCGGAAGCCCGTTAAGGCTCGCCAGGGCCAGCACAGACCACGGGACAACGCGCGCCGCCCGCCCCACCCAATCCCATTGCAGCATCGCTACGCCACGGCCGTCACGGATCCCGTGCGACCGCTTGCGCCTTGCACTTGCACTTGCACTTGGCGCAAGGAAAAGACGTCATAGGCAACGCCGGGGCCGGCGGTTATGCATTCGCGCGGGCCAAGGTTTCTGTGCCTTGCGGTCCGCCGCACCGCACGGAAGGCGCGGCACCCGCACAGGGTGCCGCCCGTCAGGCGCAACGGGATGTTGCGTGACGTGCGCTTACGGCGATTGCCGCACCGCCAGCCTTGCCGTGCGTCATGCATGCGCGCTGATAGCACGGCGGCTCGAAATCAAAACGCCCGCATGCAAATCAGCTACAATAGGAACGATTTTCATTTACCAACCCTGGTGTGAGTTTGCCGACCGCGTGCCGTGCCTCGCGCCAACGGACTGGAAGCCACATGCGGTTGTCTGAACTTCCGCGGCGCACCGCCGCTGTCATTGTGTCGATCGATGACAATTCTCCTAACGATCCGATAGCACGCCGCCTGCGCGAACTCGGCTTTGTGCCGGGCGAAGCCGTGCAGGTCATCGCGCTGGGACCGTTCGGCATGGATCCCCTTGTCGCCCAGGTGGGCTTTACCCGGTTTGCCTTGCGCCGCGCCGAAGCGGCCCGCATTACCGTGGAAGCGCTTAGCGCCTCCGTCTCCAGCATCACGCCGGCAGTGCAGCCCGACGCACCCGCCGCCAAACGCTCCGCTGCCTGACCGGGCACTTGCCAAGAATATGTCTGTCGCCACCCCGACTTCCGCTTCCCAGCGTCCCGTTTTGCGCGTTGCGCTGGTGGGCAATCCCAATTGCGGCAAGACCGCGCTGTTCAACCGCCTGACCGGCAGCCGCCAGAAGGTGGCCAACTACGCCGGCGTCACCGTCGAGCGCAAGGAAGGCCATTTTGTCTCTCCGGCCGGCCGCCAGGTGCGTGTGCTCGACCTGCCGGGCGCCTATAGCCTGCACGCGGCCAGCCTCGATGAAGCCATCACGCGCGATGTCTGCCTGGGCAAGCGCCCGGGCGAGCCGCGCCCCGACCTGCTGGTATCGGTGGTGGATGCCACCAACCTGCGCCTGCACCTGCGCTTCGTGCTGGAGCTGCGCCGGCTCGGCCTGCCGATGGTGCTGGTGCTCAATATGAGCGATGCCGCGGCCAAGCGCGGCATCCATATCGACCACGACAAGCTGGCCGCCGCGCTCGGCGTGCCGGTGGTCCGGACGATTGCCGTCAAGCGCGATGGCGCGGCCAGCTTGCCGGCCTCGCTTGATGCCGGCCTTGCCGGAAGTGCCGGTGGCAGCTCCCGAGCCGGCATCCGACCTGGATGTGCACCAGGAGGTCAAGCGCCTGCTGGATGCCGCCGTGACCATGCCGGCACGCACCGCGGCCATGGACGATCGTCTCGACCGCATCCTGCTGCATCCTGTGTTCGGCCTGGTGATCCTGGCCGTGCTGCTGTTCCTGATGTTCCAGGCGGTGTTCTCCTGGGCCGCGCCGCTGATGGACGGCATCGAGGGCGGCGTGCACTGGTTTGGCGAGATCGTCGGCAGCCACCTGCCTGAGGGCATGCTGCGCAGCCTGCTGGTGGACGGCCTGATCGCCGGCCTGGGTGCCGTCGTCGTGTTCCTGCCGCAGATCCTGATCCTGTTCCTGTTCATCCTGACGCTGGAAGAATCCGGCTACCTGCCGCGCGCCGCCTTCCTGCTCGACCGCCTGATGATGGGTGCCGGCTTGTCCGGCCGCTCCTTTATCCCGCTGCTCTCCAGCTTTGCCTGCGCGATTCCCGGCATCATGGCCACGGCTGTTCGTCCTCTATGTGGCAGGCATCGTGAGCGCGCTGGTGGTGGCGTACGTGCTGAAGTATTTCCGCCGCGACCGCACCGACCACCCGCTGATGATGGAGCTGCCCTCGTACCGCATCCCCAATGCGCGCGACGTGGCGATCGGGCTGTGGGAGCGTGCCCGCATCTTCCTGTCCCGCGTGGGCAAGGTGATCCTGACGCTGACGGTGGTGCTGTGGTTCCTGGCCACGTTCCCGTCCCCGCCCGACGGCGCCACCGCCCCGGCCATCGACTACAGCTTCGCCGGCATGATCGGCCGGGCGCTGGAGCATGTTTTCGCCCCGATCGGCTTCAACTGGCAGATCTGCATCGCGCTGGTGCCGGGCCTGGCCGCGCGTGAAGTGGCCGTGGGCGCGCTGGCCACCGTCTATGCGCTGTCCGGCAGCGAGGATGCCATGGCCAGCCAGCTGGTGCCGATGATCGCCGCGCAGTGGTCGCTGGCCACCGCGCTGTCGCTGCTGGCCTGGTACGTGTTCGCGCCGCAGTGCATCTCCACGATGGCGGTGATCCGGCGCGAGACCGGCTCCTGGAAGGTGATGGCCGCCTCGACGGCCTATCTGGCGGGCCTGGGCTACCTGGCTGCCTTTGCCACGTACCACATCACCCTGATGCTGAGCTAAAGCGGGGACATTGCAGCCATGAGCCTCTACCACGCCTTTGAAACCCTGCTGGTGCCGCTGATCGTGCTGGCCTGCACGCTCTCCGTGCTGGCGCGCTATGCACCGCGCACCCGGGAACGGATCAAGAGCACGCTGGCGGCGCGCCTGGGTGGCGCCGCTGCCACCGGCTGGCGCCAGCGCGCGGTGGCCTGGCTGGCGCCGCAGGCCGCGGCCGGCTGCGCCAGCGGCTGCGACAGCGGGGGCTGCAATACCTGCGGCTCGAGCACCACCGACAGCGCGCAGCCAGTGCCCGGCAGCCAGGCCGGCGAGCAGGTCATCCGCTTCGTGGCCAAGCGCTGATTCGCACCAAAACCCATCGCGCACCGGGTTTTTGATCCACGCAGAAACGGGTACGCCTTGGGTTCGCCGCGCAGGTCCACAGCATCTGCGGCACCCACATCCCCCCGTATTTCCCACTCCCTCGATGCCGCAGGCAGTACCCCTGCGGGGTCGCGGCAATACCCGGCCATCGCGTGCCACGCCAAATCCATCCGAATGATGCCCAATGGGAGGCGGCCCGGCGCGGCTGTCCTTGACGCCCGTTCGCGTTCTCGACTATTCTTGCCCGATGCCGGCCACCGGAACGGTGCTCGGCATGCATGACAAGTTATCGACGAACCTTGGCAAGCCGCGTCATCCGCGCCGATTTCCGCACACCACACAATGCACCAAGCCACCTGCTCCCACCGCCGCGCCGCCGATGCCTCCCGCATCGCTGCAGCCGCGCGCGTGCCGGCAGCAGGTCGCGCGCTGGGTACCGCCATTGCTCTCATCGCACCGGCCCTGTCGGCGCCGCGTCTGCCCGCCTCGCTACAGCTAGACCTACTGATCGGTTGCCGGGCCTAGTGCCTAGTGGCAGTTCGGCAGCCTCGCGCCACCCTTTTTCCGCACTAGCTTTCCGACGCCTTCGCTTCTGAGCGTTTCCACGCCTTGGCGAGGTCGCGTCTTATGCCTTGTGCCTTGTGTCTTGCATCTTCCCGCGAGGAAGGAGAACCGTCATGATGTTGCGCAACCCCGCCACCAAATACCGCCCTGCCACCGCCGTGGATATCGCCGACCGAACCTGGCCCGCCAAGCGCATCACGCGCGCCCCGGTCTGGATGAGCACGGATCTGCGCGATGGCAACCAGGCCCTGATCGAACCAATGAACCCGCAGCGCAAGCTCCGATTCTTCGAGCAGTTGGTCAAGATCGGCCTGAAACAGATTGAGGTGGCGTTCCCCTCGGCCTCGCAGACCGATTTCGATTTCGTGCGGATGCTGATCGACGAAGACCGCATTCCGGACGACGTGACCATCGTGGTGCTGACGCAGGCGCGCGAAGACCTGATCCGCCGTACCATCGAATCCGTGCGCGGCGCCGCGCGTGCCGTGGTGCATCTCTACAACCCCATCGCTCCTGCCTTTCGCCGCATCGTGTTTGGCGCGAGCCGCGAGGAGGTCAAGGAAATCGCACTGGAGGGCACACGCCTGATCAAGGCCCTGACCGATGGCATGCCTGAGACCGCATGGAGCTACGAGTACTCGCCCGAGACCTTCAGCATGACCGAGCTGGATTTCTCGCTCGAGGTCTGCGATGCGGTGTCCGCGATCTGGCAGCCCGGCGCAGTGCGTCCGCTCATTCTCAACCTGCCAACCACGGTGGAATGCAGCACGCCCAATATCTTCGCCGACCAGGTCGAATGGATGCACCGGCATCTCGCACGGCGCAATGACATTGTGCTGTCGGTCCATCCGCACAACGACCGCGGCACCGCGGTGGCAGCCGCCGAGCTTGCCGTGATGGCCGGCGCGGACCGCGTGGAAGGCTGCTTGTTCGGCAATGGCGAGCGCACCGGCAATGTCGACCTGGTGACGCTGGCGTTAAATCTCTACACGCAGGGCGTGGACCCCGAACTCGATTTTTCCGATATCGATGAGGTGCGCCAGTGCGTGGAGGATTGCAACCAGCTTCCCGTGCATCCGCGCCACCCGTATGTGGGCGACCTCGTCTTCACGGCCTTCTCGGGCTCGCACCAGGATGCGATACGCAAGGGCTTCGCGCAGCAGAAGGCGGATACGATCTGGGAAGTGCCTTACCTGCCGATCGACCCGGCCGACCTTGGCCGCAGCTACGATGCGGTGATCCGCGTGAACAGCCAGTCCGGCAAGGGCGGCATGGCCTACCTGCTGGAACAGGTGCACGGCATCTATATGCCGCGCCGCCTGCAGATCGAGTTCAGCCGCGCGGTACAGTCGATGACCGACGAAAGCGGGCTCGAAGCCAGTGCCGATGACCTGTATGGCTTGTTCAAGCGCGAGTATCTCGAACAAGAGGCGCCGCTGCGCTATATCGGCCATCAGATGGTGTCTGGCAGTGACGGTCAGGTAGAGATCGAAGTGGCGCTGCTGCGCGATGGCGAGCCGTCGAGTGCGCGCGGCCGGGGCAACGGTCCGATCGACGCATTTGTCAGTGCCTTCGTCGGCGCGCTGGACTTGCCGGTGCGTGTGATGGATTACCACGAGCACGCGCTGGCGTCGGGCGCCAATGCTGCCGCAGCCTGCTATGTGGAAGTGCGTGTTGGCGATTCGGCCACCGGCTTCGGCGCCGGCATCGACGCCAGTATCGTCACCGCATCGCTCAAGGCCGTGGTGTCGGGCGTGAACCGTCACCTGCGTGCCGCCAGCCAGTCGCAACGCGAGCAAGCGCTGGCCGACTGATGCCGGATGCCGGCCACGCCCGGGCGCAACGCCCCGGCGCGGAAAAACCGGTGTGCCCCGCCCCCACGGGGCACACCCGGAAAGACGCCCTTGCGGGACGCCCACGACATGCTCATCGTTTGACTGTGCACACAGCGTAAGGCGCACGCACGCTTGTCGCCACGAATATTTGCGCATGTCCTTAGACGCCAGGCCCGGAATTGGAAATGCGCAAGCTGGCTGCGCGGCTCGTGCGCAAACGGTGCAACGCACACCGGGTACTGTCGCAACGCCGCGACGCATGCGCATGTGTGCGCCACCGATGCCAATCTTCTTGCTCTCGGTCAAGGCTCGACCGGAAACGCTCCGCCACACTGTGCGTGAAGTTTCCTAAAACACGAGCCAACCATCATGAAGAAGCGCCTGCTTACCCGTCTTTGCACCACCGCCGTTGCCACCCTTGCCGTGCTCGGCGCCGTTGCCGCAACGCCCGCCGCTGCCGCCGATGAAGCGCAGGGCAACTGGATGGTGCGCCTGCGCGGCACCTATCTCGACATGGCCGGCAAGTCGGACCCGATCGGCGGCGTTGGTGCCTCGGACCGCATCACGGTCAACAACAAGTGGATTCCGGAACTCGATGTCACCTACTTCTTCACGCCGCACATCGCCGCCGAGCTGGTGCTGACCGTGCCGCAGAAGCAGAACGTCTACCTGGATGGCAACAAGATTGGCTCATTCACGCATCTGCCGCCGACGCTGCTGGTGCAATATCACTTCATCCCCAACGGCACCTTCCGCCCCTATGTGGGCGCGGGCCTGAATTTCACGCGGATCTGGGGTGCCGACATTGCCAACAATGCGCTGTCGCTCGATAGCTGGAGCGTAGCGCCGGCGCTGCAAATCGGCATGGACTACAAGCTCACCAAGAACTGGTTCCTCAATGCCGACGTGAAGAAGGTCTGGCTGTCGAGCGACGTCAAGGCGGCCGGCGTGAAGGTCTCGAACGTGAGCCTGGATCCGTGGCTGTTCAGCATGGGCGTGGGCTACCGCTTCTAAACGCGGGACAGCGCCACGCTTGCGCGGCTTGGATCCCGCGTCAGGCCATGGCCTGACGCATGGCCTGACGCGGGATCCGTCTCAATGCGCCACGGCTCAAGCCGTAGAAGCGCGCGACCACGGCCATCTCGGAGCCGGCACCAAGCAGCGCTTGCGCTGATTTTCGGCTGTGCAGCACCTGCGCAATATTCGCGAGAAAGACGTTCGTCACATCCGGATCGTAATGCGTGCCGGAACCGGCCGAGACAATGGACAACGCATCGTCGTCCGACATGCAGGGGCGATAGCAGCGTGCCTCGGTCATGGCATCGAACGCGTCGGCGACCGCCACGATCCGCGCGGCTAGCGGAATATCGTTGCCGGCCAGGCCACATGGATAGCCCGTGCCGTCAAAGCGCTCATGGTGGTGGTGTGCGACTTGCGACGCCAGACGCATCAGCGCGTGCGCGCTGCCAGCAAGTATGTTCGCGCCGATCTCGGGATGGCGCTCGATCACCTGGCGCTCCTCGGCAAGCAGCTTGCCTGGCTTGAGCAGCACGGCATCGGGAATCGCGAGCTTGCCAACGTCATGCACCGGCGTGACGAGCCGTATGCGCTCGCAGTGCGCCGCATCTAGTCCCACCAGGTCGGCAAGGCAAGCGGCAATCGTCGCGGTGCGAACCAGATGGCCCGATGCATGCGGGTAGCGCAAGCAGCCGGCTAGCGTCAAGCTGGCCAGCGTAACAACCGCATGGTGATTCTTGGTCATAGTGCTGAGGCGGGGCGAAGCGCGAGATTCTATGCCTGCGGGGGCAGATCGCCAATAGCCGATGGCGAACTGCCTTCATGGCCTTGCGCTCGCCGGCCTCAGTCCATGCTGAGATTGGCCTGCTTGACGAGTTTGGCGAAGCGGCCGATTTCTCCGTTGATCTGGCCACGCATCTGCGCCGGCGTATTGCCCACCGGCTCGGCACCGATCGCGGCGAACTGCTGCTTCACGTCATCGCTCGCAAGGCTCCTTGCGATTTCGGCGCTTAGCTTCGCCACGATCTCGGGCGGCGTACCAGCGGGCGCCATCACGCCAAACCACGAGGCAATGTCAAAGCCGGGCAGGCCCGCCTCGGCCAGCGTGGGCACGTCCGGCAGCGCGGAGGAGCGCTTCGCGGTGGCGACCGCCAGCGCCCTGAGCTTGCCGGCCTTGATGTAGGGCAGCGCGGACGAGGTTGTGTCGAACATCATGGACACCTGCCCGCCCATCAGGTCCGTGATAGCGGGCGCGCTGCCCTTGTAGGGAATGTGGCCGATTTCGGTGCCGGTCAGCGCCTTGAACTGTTCGCCGATCAGGTGGTGCGCGGTGCCGTTGCCATTGGAGGCATAGGTAAGCTTGCCGGGATTGGCCTTGGCATAGGCCACCAGCTCTTGCACCGTTTTTGCGGGGAAGCTCGGGCTGACCACCAGCACGTTTGGCACGATGGCGACCACCGATACCGGCGCAAGGTCCTTTTGCACGTCGTAGGAGAGCCGTTTGTAGACGCTAGGCGCAATCGTGTGGTGGACCGCGCCCATCAGCAGCGTGTAGCCGTCCGCTGGCGCCTTGGCGACGGCGTCCGCCCCGATCGTGGCACCCGCGCCCGGCCGGTTCTCGATGACCACGGGCTGGCCCAGCGCCACGGTGAGCTTCTGGCCAACGGTGCGGGCCAGGATGTCAGTTGTGCCGCCCGGCGGAAACGGCACGATCAGGCGGATCGGCTTGGTGGGATAGGCCTGCGCGAATGCAGTGCCGGCGGCGAGTGCGAATGCGAATGCGAGTGCGGCTGCCGCGGCCCGGAATACGGATTGCATGCTTGTCTCCTCAATGTTTTTTTTGCCATCGTGCGCGGCCCGTTCCAAGGCGGGCCGCCTGCGCAGATATCTGTGGCAGCATCGCTTTCGCACAGCCCTCGCACCCCACAGCTTAAGCGGCTTTCTTCACCTGTTGCGCCAACGCCTTGCAGACGGCTTCGGTAACCGATGCCGTGGTCGCCGTGCCGCCCAGGTCCGGCGTGAAGACACCTGCCGCCGTGATCTGCTCGATCGCCGCCATCAGCCGATCTGCCGCGGCCTTCTCGCCGAGATGCTCCAGCATCATCGCGGCGGTCCAGAAGGTCGCCACGGGATTGGCAATGCCCTTGCCGGTGATATCGAAGGCCGAGCCGTGGATGGGCTCGAACATCGATGGAAAGACACGCTCGGGATTCAGGTTGGCGGTTGGCGCGATGCCCAGGCTGCCGGAGAGCGCTGCGGCCAGGTCGGACAGGATATCGGCGTGCAGGTTGGTAGCGACCACCACGTCCAGCGTTTGCGGCTTGAGCACCATGCGCGTGGTCACGGCATCGACCAGCTCGCGGTCGGTCGTGACGTCCGGATAGTCGTTGGCGACCTCAAAGAAGATCTCGTCCCACATCACCATGCCAAAGCGCTGCGCGTTGGACTTGGTCACCAGCGTGAGATGCTTGCGCGGGCGCTTGGCGGCCAACTCGAAAGCGAAGCGGTGAATGCGCTCGACACCAGCGCGGGTGAAGACCGAAGTCTCGGTCGCGGTCTCGATGGGCAGGCCGCGATGGGTACGGCCGCCGTTGCCGGCATACTCGCCCTCGGAGTTCTCGCGGATGATGACCCAGTCGATATCCTTGCCGTTCACGAGCGGGCTGCGCACGCCGGGCAGCACGCGCGCCGGGCGCACGTTGGCATACTGGTCAAAGCCCTGCGCAATGGGCAGGCGCAGGCCCCACAGCGAGACGTGGTCGGGCACATTGAGCGCGCCCACGGCCCCGAAAAAAATCGCATCGAACTGCTTCAGGCGCTCCAGGCCATCGGTCGGGATGTAGTAGCCGCGCTCCAGGTAGTAGTCGGAGCTCCAGGGAAAACGCTCCACGCTGAGCTTGAACCCGCCATCCTGTTCAGCCAGCGTTTCCAGCACCTGCAAGCCTGCCGAGATGACTTCCGGGCCAATGCCATCGCCCGGGATAGCCGCAATCTTGTATTCGCGCATCGCGCTCTCTCCTCTCCGTGGTTCACGCGGGGCAGGCTCGCCGCGCTCGTTCGCACCAGCCGCGGCATGACGCTGCCTTTCCTGCCGTCGACTATGGACCAAAAACCGGCCAAAAACCGGAGCGTAGAATCAACTCAAACTTAATCTACTTTTAACTCGAGGTTAAAGATGGGACAGCCCTCCGAACTGGCGTTCTTCTCCGCCCTGGTCAAGGCCGGCAGCCTGTGTCAGCGGCGGCCCGGGAGCTGGACGTCACGCCGGCGGCGGTCAGCAAGCGCCTGGCGCAGCTTGGAGGCCCGGCTTGGCGTGCGGCTGCTCAACCGCACCACGCGGCGCATCGGCGTGACAGCGGAAGGCGAGGTGTACCTGCAGCACGCCCACCGCATCCTCGCCGACATCGAAGACCTGGACCAGTTGCTCTCAAGTAGCCGGGTCGCGCCGCGCGGCTTGCTGCGCGTCAATGCGCCGCTTGGGTTCGGCCGTACGTATATCGCGCCGGCCATCTCCGCCTTCGCCAAACGGCAGCCGCAAGTGGAAATACAGCTCCACCTGACCGACCGCCCCATGAGCCTGGCCGACGAGGGTTTCGATGTGGGAATCCGCTTTGGCGAGCTGCCGGATGCCCGCCTCATTGCCCGCAAGATCGCCAACAACCGGCGCCTGGTGTGCGCGGCGCCCGCCTACCTGAAGGCACACGGAACGCCGCTCACACCACATGACCTCGCGCGGCATCAATGCATCGTGCTGCGCCAGAACGATTCCGCCTACGGCATCTGGCGGTTCACCAAGGGAAAGAAGACGGAAACGGTGAAGGTACGCGGGCCGCTGAGCAGCAACGACGGCGAAGTCACCTTGACGTGGGGACTCGACGGGCAAGGCATACTGCAACGGGCGGAATGGGATCTGGCGAAATACCTGCGCAGCGGCCGGCTGGTATTGCTGCTGGAGGACTATGCGCTGCCGCCCGCCGACATCTATGCGGTGTTTCCGGAGCGGCACAATATGTCAGCCAAGGTCAGGGCATTCCTTGACTTCCTGGTGGCACATTTCGAGGGGAAGCTGGCCAAGGCGCGTGGCGGCCCGACGGCGTGGTGAGTGATAGTTTGAACGATGGTTCGAAGACGCTGGCGTCCCCGCATGCAGGGGACGCCAGCGCGCACCAGCCTATCGAAATGCCGGCTCGTCAAAGCTGCGCAACTTGCGCGAGTGCAATTGCTCGGCGCCACCTTCGCGCAAGATGCGAATTGCCTCCAAGCCAATCGACATATGTTGGCTCACCCGCTGGCGATAGAACGCATTGGCCATGCCGCGCAGCTTGAGCTCGCCGTGCAGCGGCTTGTCGGACACGCAGAGCAACGTGCCATAAGGTACCCGCAAGCGGAAACCGTTGGCCGCAACCGTGGCGCTTTCCATGTCGATGGCGATCGCGCGCGACTGGTTGAAGCGGGCGTACAGCGCCTTGGACTTGAGCTCCCAGTTGCGGTCGTCGGTGGAGACCACCGTGCCGGTGCGCATGCGCGTCTTCATCTCGTTGCCGGACAAACCCGTCACACGCACCACGGCCTCTTGCAGCGCGACCTGGATCTCGGCGATAGGCGGTACCGGCACCCAGGGCGGCAGGTCGTGATCGAGCACGTGGTCGTCGCGCACATAGGCATGCGCCAGGACGTAGTCGCCGAGTTGCTGCGAGCGGCGCAGGCCGCCGCAGTGGCCAACCATCAGCCAGCAGTGCGGGCGCAGCACGGCAAGGTGGTCGGTCATGGTCTTGGCGTTGGACGGGCCTACGCCGATATTGACCAGCGTGACGCCAAGATTGTCCTCGCGCACCAGGTGGTAGGCAGGCATCTGCGGCAGCGCGCGCGGGCGCCAGCGCGTCGTCGGGTTCGGCCTCGCCGCGCTCTTGCAGCACGTCGCCGGGCTCGACGAAGCGCACGTAGCCGTCCGCGCCTTGCGCGTCTTCGGCTGCCATCAGCGAGCGGCCGAGCGCGATGAACTCGTCGACGTAGCGCTGGTAGTTGGTAAACAGCACGAAGCGCTGGAAATGCTGGGGTGCGGTGCCGGTGTAGTGATAGAGGCGCTGCAGCGCCAGGTCCACGCGCTCGCCGGGGAACATCGAGAGCGGCCAGGCTTCGCCGGGCACCGGTTCATAAGTGCCGTTGGCGATGGCGTCGTCGATGCGGCTCAGCTCGGGCAGCACGAACGAGGCTTCGAGCTCGCGCGCCTGGGTGTAGCTGATGTCCGTGGTGGAGGCTTCGATGACAAACGGCAACGGGATCGGGCGGCGGCTGACGCCGACCACCACAGGCACGCGGTGGTAGCGTATCAGGCGCTCGATCTGGTCGCGGTAGTAATCGGCCAGCAGCTCGGGACGGGTAACCGTGGTGCCATAGACCCCGGGGTAGGCAACCGTGCCCCAGGATGGCCGGCTGTCGGTGACCATGGTTTCGAGATTGACCGAGATGCCCAGGTAGGGATAGCAGGCATGTGCCGCGGACGGCAGCGGCTGGCCCTGGGCGAAGGCGTCGAAGCGCGCGCGAATTGCGCCGACCGAGGCATCGTAGATTTCACGGATGCGAGCCAGCGCCGCGTCGGCGTCGGAGAACTCGGCCAGCTGATCGGCCGGATGGGCGGAAGAGAAGATCGAGGCATTCATGGGAAACATGATACCCCGCTACAGAGCGGAAGCAACATGGCCTGCCGCAAATTGACGGGCCTTCGCGCGCTCGCTACACTGCCTGCAGTCTTTTTTGCGGCCCCGCGCCGCACTCGCCTCGTGACGCCCCCCATTAGAAGGGCAGCGCCGAGTTGCCGTATCTGCTTGCATGGGGAGCCCCGATGGAAATCCGCAATCTGCTGCCAGAAGAGATCGAGGCGGCCAGACAACTCCTTGCGGCCAATGGGTGGGCGCACCGCGTTGCCAACACGGAGCGCTTCGCCCGGCTGATCGCCAACTCGCAACGGGTGGTGGTGGCGGTCGATAACGGAGAGATCGTGGGTTTCGCGCGGGCGCTATGCGACGACATCTCCAACGGTTACCTGTCGATGGTCGCGGTGACGCCTAGCCATCGCCGCCGCGGCATCGGCCGCGCGCTGGTGCGCCACATCGTCGGCAACGATCCCGATATCACGTGGGTGTTGCGCGCCGGGCGCTCGTCCGAGGCGGCCTTCTTCGGGCAGCTCGGCTTTGCGCCCTCGCTGGTGGCCATGGAGCGCCGGCGCACCTGAGCCGGGCCTGGCGGGCTGGCCTGCCGCCCAAACCTTGATCACCCACAACAACACCATGGGCTCTTCCACCGGTTGGTTTCATTGGGCGTTGCTGTCGGCCGTGTTTGCCGCGCTGACGGCGATCTTCGCCAAGATCGGGTTGGAAGGTGTCAACTCGGACCTTGCCACGCTGGTGCGCACGGCGGTGATCATCGTGGTGCTGAGCTTTTTCGTGGTGCTCACGGGCAAGTGGAGCAACCCGCTCGCGCTGTCGCCGCGGACCTGGATCTTCCTTGTGCTCTCCGGGCTTGCCACCGGCGCCTCCTGGGTGTGTTACTTCCGCGCGCTGAAGATTGGCGATGCCTCGAAGGTGGCGCCGGTGGACAAGCTGAGCCTGCTGCTGGTAGCGGTGTTCGCCGTGATCTTTCTCGGCGAACGCCCCAGCCTGCGCGAATGGGCCGGCATCGCGCTGGTCGGCGCCGGCGTGCTGGTGCTGGGGTTCAAGCGCTAAGCGGCAACCCCGGCACATCGGGCCCCACCGACGTCACCGGTCCGCGCGCAGCGGCCCGTATTCCACCGGCACCCAGGCGTAGCCCTTGCTCTCCGCGCGCACATGGCCGATCCCGGGGAACGGCAGGTGGGCGCCCGCCACCCACAGCTTGCCGCCCGCGGCATCGGCGAAGAGCTTCTTGCGCGTGCGCACCGCCTGCCTGCTGTCCACGTCGAACTCCAGCGCCACGTCCGGGCGGCGGAACTGCACCGCGTGGCTGTGTACGATATCGCCCCACACCAGCAGGCTTTGATCGCCTGACTTGAACAGGTAGCCACTGTGGCCCGGGGTGTGCCCGGGCGCCGGTACCGCGCTCACGCCCGCCACCAGCTTGTCGCCGGCACCGAAGCTGCGCAGCCGGCCAGCGGCCTGGTAGGGGGCGACGGCGGCGCGCGCCATGGCGAACGAGGACTGCGCGTCCTGCGGTGCGCGCGCGGCGGTGGCTTCGTCCAGCCAGTAGCCCGTCTCGGCCTTGTCGGCATACACGATGGCGTTGGTGAACACGGCCTTGCCGTCGGCCGCGAGGCCACACACGTGATCGCCATGCATATGGGTCAGCAGCACCGTATCGACCTGGGCGGGGTTGTAGCCCGCCGCGCGCAGGTTCTCGACAACGCGGCCCAGCGTGGGGCCGAAGCAAGCCGCCGTGCCGGTGTCGACCAGGATCAGGTTGGTGCCGGTGTTGATCAGGTAAGCGTTGACGGCGGTCTGCATGCCGGGCGTGGAGGCCACGAACATGCGCGCGAGCAGGCCCTGTACCTCGCCCGGGCTGGTGAACTTGAGCACCTTGGGGTCCAGGTCGACATAGCCGTCGTAGAGCGCGGTGACCTCGAACTGGCCCAGCATCATGCGGTAGTAGCCGGGCACCTGGGTCTTCTGCTGGGCGGGCGGGGCCGCTGGCGGCCGGACCTGCGCCTGCGCGGGCAGGCCGGCAAGGGCGAGGACGCAGACCATCGAAAGCGCCGTCAGGCGGCCAGCAAGGTAGTGCAGGGGGGGCATAGGACGATCCTTCAGGAGGGAAAGCCAGGCAACGCCACGTGCCGTTGCCACGTCAACGGCTGTCTTGCGCGGCGCCGCAACGCAGATAGGCCAGCACCGGTGCCAACTGTGCCAGTGCCGGAGCCTGCCCGCAAACGTGCGAGGCCGTGCTCCAGGGATATGGCAGGCGGGCCAGCCAGCCGTCGAGCACCGCCTGCGCGGCATCGGCGGGCAGCACCTCCATGGCCTCGATCACGATGGTGAGTGCTTGCACGCGCCGGGCGCCATCTTGCGCCGAGAATTCCCATGCGTAGCTGCCACAGCCCACGCGCACACCGCCGCTGGCCTTGTCGGTCATGCCTACCAGCCAGTCGCAGCCATAGCGCAGCGCGTCGGCAGCGGGCGGGGCCTCTGCCAGGCAGAACGTGTAGACGTTGTCGTAGCTCTGGCCAAAGCGCCGCACCAGCACGTCGCTGATCACAGCCACGCCCTCGCTGCGGGCCGGGAACGCGATGGCCTCCGACTTGACCGTCATCTCCAGCGTGGCGTCGGCAGCGAAGGTGTGCGCCATCAGGTGGGGACGGTTCTCATCCTTGGCGCGGATATAGGTGCGGATCAGGGCCTGGGGATCGAGGGAGCCGGGAAACATCGATGCGGTGGGTACGTTCATGCGTGCCATGGGTGTGCCCGCGCCAGGCCATAGGCTGCGGCGAGCAATCGTCCCGCGTCAGCGGCGGCGCGACCCTCCCGCCAGCAAGACGTTTCGTCATGAACACGTCATCCAGCCGACATAGATTGTGGCCCTGCCGCCGCACGCCCGGCAGGTGGGCGGCAAACAAGAACAACGGAGCGGGTGAACGATTGATGATCAAGCGAACGCAATGGGCAGCAGTGGCCTGTACCCTGGCAACGGCGGCGCTGGCCGCGTGCGGCGGCGGCGGCGACCAGACGCAGGCTGCGCAAACGGGCAGCACCGGCAGCACCGGCAGCAATGGCGCCACCAGCGGCAACGGCGGCACAGTGACGCAACCGGCCGCGCTCGCGCCGCTGGCGGGCGGCTCGCTCTATGTGGGCGCGGTGAGCTTCGGCGATACCGTGTCCGTTGCGCTCGACCAGCCGGCGGCCGGCCAGGTCACGCTGCGCTTTCTCGATTCCCGCTTTGGCCTGCGCGGCACGCTGACGGGCAGCTACACCCGCAGCGGCGACACCTACAAGGTCACCAAGCTGGCGGCAGCCAGTGCCGACGTGCCTGCGGCCCTGGCCACCGCCGCGAGCGCCATCGGCTTTGAGTTCGTGGTCGATGCCGGCGTGCTGTCTGGCGCGCTGGGCCAGGTGCCTAACCTGCTCGCGGGTGGCGGCGCGCTGCTCCAGGGCCATGTGAGCGCGGCCAACAAGGGCGCGCACCTGAGCGATGTCGCAGGCGTCTACAACTATCTGCGCCAGGCCGGCAGCACGGCCGCCGCCGGGCAGGTCAAGATCTTCGCGGATGGTACGGTGCGCGCCTGCGCCGGCGCCGCCTATGCCGACAATTGCGCCGGCGGCGAAAGCGGCGCGCTCGCCGTGGACGCCGACCAGCAGCGCTTCCCCGGCGCCTTCGCCATGACGTTGGGCGGCAGCAAGATCGGCCGCCTGTTCGTGGCGCGCCAGGACGCGCAGGCAACGCTGTTCGTCGACGAAGCCGCCAGCCATGCGGACGGCAGCCCGCGCAACGGCAGCTGGGTGCTCAGGAGCGCGCAGGCCATGGCCGCCGGCGCCGCCGACGGCGACTGGCTGTGCGCCGAGCCCGAGCTGGACGACGGCAACGCGGCCACCGGCCGCACCCGCCGCAACCTGGTCTCGATCGCGGGCAACCGGCTCGCCGCCGACAACATCGCGACCGACGTGGCGCTGAACTACAACGCGGCCATCGCGGCCAGCGGCGCCATCGCTACCGGCGCCAACGGGCTGGTCTCCGGGACCTGGCAGGACACCATCGCCGCCCAGCCAGTGGCCGCCTCGCTGGCGCTGCTGCCGGTCAGCAGCAAGCTGGCCTACCAGCTGCGCGACGTGCCCGGCGCCAAGCGCCGTCTCCAGGCCGTTTGCACGCCGCTGGCCGTGCAAACCCCGACCACCACCTACCTGCAAGCCAAGGCCGGCGATATCGTGCAAGTCACGCTGGCGGACCTGCGCCCGACCCAGCCGGCCATCGGCTTCGACCAGATCTACTACAAGCTGGGCCGCTACGCTGCCGACCCGGCCAAGAAGTTCGACGATGCCTGCGAGGCCAACGGCCAGAGCAAGGCCAGCACGACGGCCGCTGCCTCGCGCCTGGACAACCTCGCCTCCTTCACCTGCACCAAGGCGGTCGGCAACAAGCCCGCGGATATGAAGACCATGGTGATCGGCCCGGCGGGCAAGCCGTACCTGACCGACGGCCATCACACCTTCACCAGCGTATGGGAAGCGGCCGATGGCGGCCCGCAGGCGAAGATGTGGATCAAGGTGCAGGACAACCTGGCCACGCAGGATCGCGCCACGTTCTTCCGCACGCTGCGCGAGCGCAAGCTGATGTGGCTGAAAGACACGGCCAACCGCCCGACCACGCCAGCCGAACTGCCACCGTCGCTCGGCCTGCGCAACGGCATGGGCAACGACCGCTATCGCTCGCTGGTGTTTTTTACGCGTGACATCGGCTACCAGCAACTGACGGACGCCACGGAGTTCACGGAGTGCGCACGCGCAAGAAGCTCTTCCCTCCTGGCTGCCTTCACCAGCATGGCGTTGAGCTTGTCCACGATCGGCTGCGGCGTCTTGGCCGGCGCGTAGGCGGCGAACCAGTAGCTCATCTCATAGCCCTTGACGCCGGCCTCGTCGATGGTCGGCACATTGGGCGCCAGCGGCGAGCGGGTCTTGCCCGAGACGCCCAGCGCCTTGAGCTTGCCGCTCTTGACCTGGGGCAGGCCGGTGGCGGTATCGGTGATCATCATCTGGATCTGGTTGCCCAGCAGGTCGGTGACGGCTAGCGGATTGCTCTTGTAGGGCACGTGCAGCAACTGCACATGCGCCATCTGCTGGAACAGCTCACCGGCGATGCGCGAGGACGAGCTGCCGCTGCCGAAGCTGAGCTTGCCCGGCTCCTTCCTGGCCAGCGCGATAAAGTCCGCCACATTGTTGACCGGCAACTGCGGGTTGACCACCATGATCTGGCCGCCACGGCCGAGCGCGGTCACGGGAACGTAATCCTTGACCGGGTCGTAGGGCAGCTTCTTGAACAGATGCTCGTTGGCCGCATGCGTGGTGTTGGTGCTGATCAGCACGGTATAGCCGTCCGGGCTGGCCTTGGCCACGTCGCTGGCAGCGATAAAGCCGTTGGCGCCGGGCTTGTTGTCGACCACCACCGTCACCTTGGCATCCACCGTAATGGCCTGGCCGATCGCGCGGGCGAGCTGGTCCGTGGCGCTGCCCGCGGCGAACGGCACCACGAAGCGAATCGGCTTGTCCGGAAACTCCGCCTGCGCCGGGCCGGCCAGCAGCGCGAGCGCAGCGGCGGCGATGCCGGTGACCACCTTCAGGCGGGAAGCGGATTTGGTGTATGCGGACATCTTTGGTCTCCTGTTCGAATCTGGAATCGTTGTGGTTTGTCGTTCTGGTTTGTCGCTTTGCTTCGGTGTTCTGCTTCGGTGTGCTTTTAGCCGGCGCCGGCCAGCCGCGGGGGTAGAGGAATTTCCAGCTGCAGCAGCAGGAAAGACAGCGCCTTGCCGTGCGCGTCGAGGTTGAGCGCATCGTTTACGCCACCGTCGAGCACGCCGTCGATGACGAAATTCATCGCCTGCAGCGAGGGCACCAGGTAGCGCTTGACCGCCGCCGGCTTGCGATAGCGGAACAGCGCCGCCACCGCATCCTCGGTGACATGCGCGCAGAGGTGATCGAAGTCGCGCGCGTCGTAGGCGATCACGCTGATGTTGGAGCGATCGCCCTTGTCGCCCGTGCGTCCGTGCGCGAGCTGGTAGAGCGCGATGGTGGCTGGGATCGTGGTTGCGTTCATGGCAGCAGGGAGTGGCTTGCGGTGACGGCGCTGCGTGGCACCAGGCAGGACATGGCGTTCAGCCGCGCGCGCATCGCGGTGCGCACGCCGCCGCCGCCCGCCGGGCCGCAGGTATAGAGCGCATTGACCTCGCGCAGCAGCGCGTCGGCCACCGGCTTGTCCTCATGCGCCAGCGCGGCGCGCAGGCGCACATCCTGTGCCTGCGCCTCGCCGGGTTGTGATTGTTGCAGCAGGCGGCCGCCATCGTCGGCAAACACGCTCAGCACGCCAATCAGGTCGAAGCGGATCGGCACCGCATGACCCAGCAGATCCATGCGCTTGCGCACGATCTCGGCGGCAAGGCGCGCGCGTGCCGCGGCATTGGGCCCGGCGTAGGAGATCTCGCCTTCCGCGATCCAGCCGCCTTCGTAGAACAGGTTGGCCTTGAGCTGCTCGGGCCGCTCGCGGCCACGCACATTGCGCACCGCCACGCGGTCCGGGCCGATCTGCTCGACCGTGGCCGCGCTGATGTCGGCGATGACGTCGGGGGTCAGGTAGGCGGCGGGGTCATGCACTTCGTAGAGGAGCTGCTCCTTGACCGTGCGCAGGTCAACGCAGCCGCCCGTATCTGCCGCCTTGCTCACTTCGATATTGCCGTGCTCGTCCAGGCGCACGATGGGATAGCCAACGGCGTGCACATCGGGGACGTCCTTCATGCCGGGGTCGGCAAAATAGCCGCCGGTGACCTGCGCCCCGCATTCCAGTAAATGCCCTGCCATGGTGGCGCGCGCCAGCCGGTCCCAGTCCTGCCACGACCAGCCAAAATGCGCCATGGCCGGGCCGACCGCCAGCGCGGGATCCGCCACGCGGCCGCACACCACTACCTGCGCGCCAGCGCTCAGCGCATCGGCAATGCCCCGCGCGCCAATGTAAGCGTTGGCGCAAACGAAGCGTGCCTCCGGAAAGCCCGCGCCCACGATCTGCCGCAGCACCGCCCGGCCGGCATCGTGCGAGAGATCGTCGCCCTCCACCACCGCCACCCGTGGCGGTGCCAGGCCCAGCTCCGCGGCCAGCGCACGCACGCGCTGCGCCGCGGCATGGGGATTGGCCGCGCCGAAATTGCCGACGATGGGAATGCCGTTGGCCAGGCACAGCCCCAGCACCGGCGCCAGCAAGGCGTCGAGCAAGGGCTCGTAGCCGTGGGCGGGATTGTTGCGGCGCGCCAGCTGGGCCAGCGCCAGCGTGCGCTCGGCCAGCGTCTCGAACATCAGCACGGCCGGGCCGCCCGCTGCGATCAGCGTGCGCACCACGGGCAGGGCGGCGTCGGTGCGGTCGCCGGAAAAACCGGCGCCGGAGCCGATCAGCAAAGAGGCGGTCATAGGATGAAAGCCTGGTGAGAACCGGGTGAAGAAGGACTGGCCGCGCGCGGGAATGCTGGCCGATGCGGCTATTCTAGACGCGCCGCGGTCAACCAAAAAGCGGATAATTTGGATTAATCTATCGATTCTTCAGATTAAATCGAAGCCACTTGCGCTAACCAATGAACCTCTCCGTCAAACACCTGCGCGCCTTCGTGGCCCTGGTCACGCACCGCAACTTCACCCGGGCGGCGCAGGCCTGCCACTTGTCGCAGTCCGCGTTCAGCGCGCTCATCCAGACCCTGGAGGAGCAAGCCGGCACGCGGCTGTTCGAGCGCACCACGCGCCACGTGGAGCTCAGCGTGGAAGGACGGCGTTTCGAAGAAGTGGCGGCGCGGCTGCTAGCCGATTTCGAGACCGCCTTCGCGGAGTTGCGCGACCATGCCGAACGCCGCAAGGGACGCGTCTCGATCGCCGCGCTGCCCTCGCTGGCTGCGGGCGACCTGCCGCCGATCCTGGCCGCCTTCCACCAGCGCTACCCCGGCATCGCCATCGAGCTGTTCGACCTGCTGGCGGACGGCTGCATCGACCTGGTAAGGCGCGGCCGCGCGGATTTCGCGCTGGCCCCCGCCCCCGCGCAGGACGGCGACCTGCGCATCGAGCCCCTGGTAACGGACACCTTCCACCTGGTCTGCCCCGCGGGCCATCCCCTGGCCAGCCGGCGGCGCGTGACACCCCAAGCGCTGGCAGGCCTGCCCTTTATCCAGCTCTCCCGGACCAGCAGCGTGCGCCAGCACCTGGATGCCGCGCTGCATCCGCTCAAGCTCAACGGGGTCATGGAAGTGGAGCACCTGGCCACCGTGGCCGCGCTGGTAGCGGCCGGACTTGGCGTGACCGTGGTGCCAGCCTTGGCGCTATTTCAGTTCCAGCAAGAGAACCTGGCAATCCGGCCAATGCAGTTGCCTTCGCTGGTGCGGGATATTTGCCTGGTGCGCTTGAGGGAGAGGGGAGACTCGACGGCGGCCGCAGCAATGATTGAAGCGCTGCAGGCGCATTTCAAGAAGGGGAAGGCGGCCTGAACAGCAGGCACTTGCAGGGCGGAAGATGGTCACCCACGTGCGTGCGCTGTACCGCTACCCCTGCTTCAGAAATGCGCCAGATACCCGCCATCCACCGCCAGAACATGCCCGGTAATATAGGAAGCCGCCCCGGAAGCCAGGAAAACAACCGCCCCCGCTATCTCTTCCGGCTGCCCCCACCTCCCGAGCGCGGTCCTCTGCCGCAACCACGCGGCCACATCAGCGTCATCCACCATCGGCTGATTAGGCTCGGTAGCAAAATACCCGGGTGCCACCGCGTTCACAGTCACCCCATCGCGCCCAAGATCGGCCGCCATGGCACGCGTCAGCGCATCGAGCCCACCCTTGGTAGCGGGATAAAGCACATCGTTGGCACGCGCCACCTGCCCCGCAATCGAGCTGACATTGACGATGCGCCCGTAGCGCCCGCGCCGCATCAGTTGCGCCGCGTGGCGGCACAAGGCGTAAGGCGCCACCAGGTTGGTCTCCAGCATCTCGCGCAGGTCCGCGGCGTCCAGGTGCGCCATATTGCTGCGGTTGCGCGCGCCGGCGTTGTTGACCAGGATATCCAGGCGGCCATGGGTGGCATCGATGCGGGCGAAAGCGGCATCGACCGCCGCCGCGTCGGTGACATCGAGCACCAGCGGCTCCGCGCTGCCACCGGCGCTGGCCAGCAAGGCAACGGCGGCCTGCACGCGCTCGGCATTGCGCGCGGCGACGATGACGTGTGCGCCGGCTTGCGCCAGCCCGGCGGCAATCGCCTGGCCCAGGCCTTGCGCGCCGCCGGTGACCAGTGCCACGCGGCTTTCGAGGGAAAAAGGTAGGGTAGCCATGTGGCGACTATACCGCAGCGTGCTTAGCGGATCAGCTTGCCAGTGGACGACACGATCGACATTTCGACGAACGACGAGCCCGTATGCCGCGTCGGGCTGTAGCTGATCAGGATGCCGCCGAGGTCGAAGTCGCGCAGGCCCTCCAGCGCGCCAACCAGCCGCTCGCGCGTCGGATCTGGCCCGGCCCGGCGCAGGCCCTCGACCAGCACCTTGGCCGACATGAAGCCTTCCATGCCGGCATTGCTCGGGTCCACGCCTTGCTGCCGTGCCAGGCTGCGGTACTCGCTGGCGATGCTCATCTGGCCGGAGTTGGTGCCCCGGCACCACCTGCGTGATGATCAGGCCGTGCGCGTCCTCGCCCAGCTCCTTGATAAAGGAGTCGGCGGCGTTATTGGACAGCGTGACGAACTGCGCCTGGCTGCCGCCGCGGCGCAGTTCCTTGATCAGGCGCGCCGCCTCGGAGCCGGAGCCAATGACCAGCACCGCTTGCGGGTTGGCCTTGTTGATGGCGGCGACACCGGCCTGGATATCGCCCATCGGGCGCGCAAACGAGGCGCTGGCCGCCGGCTGCACGCCACGCGCCTGCAGCGCGGTGCTGTAGCCCTCAAACACGTCCCGGCCAAAGCCGTCGTTGGCGTAGAAGATGGCGATGCGGGTCATGCCCGAGGTGGCGAGATGGTTGATTGCGCGGGCCACCTCGTCCTGGTACTTGGCGCGCACGTTGAACACGTAGCGGCTGACCGGGCGGTGCAGGGTGATAGCGCCGGTCAGCGGCGCCACCAGCGGGATCTTCTCGGCGTTGATGATGGGCAGGATGCTTTCGTTCTGCGGCGTGCCGCGTACCATGAAGAGCGCGAACACCTTGTCTTCCTGGATCAGCTTGCGCACGTTGTCAGGCGTGCGCTTGGCGTCGAAGCCGTCGTCGTACGTCACCAGCTCGATGCGCCGCCCTCCCACGCCGCCATTGGCATTGACCGTTTTTTTGCTTTGTGATGCGCGCCACGGATGGGCGCGGCGACACGCAAATTACCTCAAAGCGATGCCATTCGGCAAATCGCTGTTGCAAACGCGGCTCAGGAGGGGAAATAGCGGGCGCCAGCCCACCGGGGCAGGCGGCCCTCAGGCCGCCGAGCCTCGGCGTGGCAATGTGACGGCCTGCCCATCAGGGCAAGCCCGGGGGAGAACTCAGGGAAAGGCAGGGATGGCGGGATCCAGCCCGGCAAAGCGGGCTTCCGGGTGGGCCGATTGCAGCAGCGCTTCGATTTCCTCGATGCGGCCACGCGGCACATCCACCATCAGCAGGATCTTGCCTTCCTCGATGTCTTTCTCGAAGGTCTTGTGCCGGCTGTTTGGCGCGGAGCAGCCGATCATGCTGGACGCCCAGGCGCCGAATGCCGCGCCAAGCACCGCCAGCACGCCTACCAGGCCCCATTGCGGGGTCTCGCTGACAATCGGGAACATGGCCACCAGCGCGCCCGCCACGATGCCGATGCCGCCGCCCACCATCAGCCCCATCTCGGCGGCATGCACGATGTCGGAAGTCTGGAACAGGTTGGCTTCGTGCAGGCCGCTCATGTCGGCGCCATCGCGCGCGATAAAGTGGATGTGACTGTTCTCGATGCGCGCCAGCAGCAGTTCTCGATGCGCGCCAGCAGCAGGTCGTCCATGGTGCGGCGGGCGCTCGCCAGATCGGGCAACAACCAGAAGATACGTTTGCGCATGACTCTCTCCTCGCTTCTGGCCATGTCAGGCCGTTTCGGACTTTCCCGGCAGCGGTGTGCATGCGGAGTCGCCTTCACGCATCCATGCCAAGCCAGATGGTGGAGATGGTGGAGGTGCATCCGTATCCGCCCTGGGGACGGGTTTTTTCATTTGTACGCCAGTCGTGGAGTAAGCGCAAGGCGATGAAGCCGGCGTGCGCGCCGCGCATCACCTTGCGTTTCCAGCAACCATTTTCCACGTGCGAACGGTCCTCAGAAAGTGATTGGCAAGCGCAGCGTGACCTGCAGGTCCGGCGCAGGTCCGGCGTGTCCCGCGTCAGCCCGGCACCCACCGACAGGTTCAGCGTGTAGCGGCTGTTGAAACGGTACGAATAGCCCACCAGCAAGGTACCCTGGGTAATGCGCACCGAGCCCGGCACGGTCTGGCCGTTCTGCTTGGTCGGCCAGATGATGCTCTGGTCGTAGCCGATACTGAACGACGCATGCTCGTTGAGCGACAGGCCCATGCCGAAATTGAAGCCGAAGATGTCGCCCGGCGCGATCTTGCCCAGGGACTCCTGCTGTCCGTTGAGCACGGTACGGCTGACATTGTCGCGCGAGAAATTGTGCAGGTAGCTGAAGGTGCCGAAGAACACCGCCGGGTCGGTGGGCAGCAGCCACGTGACGCCGGGCTGCACCGCCTGGAAGCCGGTGCCGGTCGGCAGCCCGAGCGGCAGGCCGGTACCGGTGGTATTGCCCACGCAGCGCGTCACACAATCGGTGACCACATCGAAGGGGCTCTTGCCGGTGGCGGACTTGTAGCGCAGCCAGCCGATGAAGTACGGCAGCTTCTCGTTGCCGTAGTTGATCTGGTAGCGCACGGTCGCTTCCACGTCACCCAGGCCTCTTCCGCTCGAATTGAAGACGTTGTCGACCGCGGTGCCGGTGAAGATCTCGCGGCTGACCGTGGAGCCGGAGGCCTGCACGTAGGGCACCTTGGCTTCGATCTCCAGGCGCTTGGTGAGGCCGTAGCGGAAGGCAACAGCCTCGACGTAGGTCGAGGTCTTGACCTCGCGCACGTCGACCAGGCCGATCAGGATGGCGGGGATGATCGTGTAGCCGACCAGCGCCACGCGGTTGTTGGACGAATACCCGTACTGGAAGCTCGGCTCGACCACGATCTTGCCCGCGGGCGTGAGCACGCCGGGCTGGTCGAAGATCGGCGCGATCGCCGGCGGGGTGGTACTGGCTTCGGGCGGCTTGCCCACCGGCTGCTCGTCGCCGGCCTGCGCCACCGCTGGCGCATCGCTGGCTTGCGCCACGCCGCCTTGCGGCACGTTGGAGGTGTTGGGCAACTGTTGCGTGCCGGCCGAGCCGGCGGCGGCGGCCGCGGCATTGGTTGCCGTGTCGCCCGGGGTCACGCCCGTGCCTGGCGCGCGCTGGCCACCGCGCTTTCTGGCCAGCACGTCGTCCCCAAGCACACTGCGCAACTCGCGGATGGTGGCCTCCTGCTCCGCCATCGACCGCTTCATCGCCTCCAGCGCGGCGGCCTGCTCGGTGACCTCTCGCTTCAGGGCATCCAGCCTTGCCGCGGTGGGTCCATCATCGGGCGGGGTCTGCGCTTGCGCCAGCCCGCCAAGTAAAAACAAAGTCGAGCACCCAGCCTGCCGGATGCCGCGCAGCGACCTTTTCGTCATTTCGCCTTCCTCCCCCGGACGGCGGACTGCTTCGTGCAGGAGTCCGCAACCTGCTTAACGCATACTGCCCCTCGTGTCGCACTTGTTTCCTACTACCCAATCACTGCCAACCACAGCCGTTCGTCTAGTCTCTTGCCTACCTTCGGCTGGCGGAATTCAGTAATGCGTTGCTCAATGCCAGGCCGGCCATCTCGGAGCGGAATGCTTGCAAGGTGTTAACCCCTGCATTGATGGTCACCAGGCTCTGTATCGACTGGTTGTTCAGCGTGTTCTGGATCACCGTTGCCGGCGACCCGGCCAGCGCGCTGGCCGCGACGCTGTTTCCAGGTCCGTTCTGTATCAGGTTAAGCACACCATTGCTCGTCACGGCCGCGCTGGCCGCCGCGATCGCGGAAGCAGGCAAGCTGGTCACCGACGTGCCAGGCGTGCCGGCCGCACTGGCGCTGGCGCCCGTGCTGCTACTGCTGGCACCGGTGCTGCTGCTGCCGTTGGCCCCGGTAACGGGGTTGGAGGCCAATGCGTTGCTCACGGCCGCGCCTGCCGCTGCACCCGAACCGGCGGCCACACCGAGCGCCGCGGCCAGCCGCGTTGCCTGGTCAGCCGTGATGCGGCTCACGTCTGGAATGGTAATGCTGGTTGCCACCACCAGCGCACCGTTGATGATCACCGCGCGTTCGATACCGAACGAAACTTGCAGGCCTCCCACGTCGAAGCCGCCGCGCAAGTCATCCAGGCGATCCTGTGCAACCGGCTTCCAGCTCGCCATGGTGCTGCGGGCCGCATGCACGCGCGGCGCATCGGCTTGCGCCCGGACGGTGGACGGCGTTGTCGAGATTCCATCGTCCATCGTCTCCGGCGCCGGACGGGCAGCCGCGGCAAAACCGCCGCGAAGATCTTGCAGGCGCTCCTGCACGACCGGTTTCCAACCCGTAGCGCTGTCGTGCTGTGCGAGCACGCGGGGGCTTTCGGCGGCGGGCGCTTCAGAGCTGGGGCCGGATTTCGCACCGGAAGCGGCGCCAGATGTGGCCTTGACGATGGCATCCTTGCTTGCCAACAGATCTGCCAGAGGGTCGCCCTGGCCATCCGCCAGAGGTTGATCTGCCAACGGCTGATCGGCTTGTACTTGCGTGCTGGGTTCCGTGCTGGATTGTTGCTGGGCCGGGTTCCAGCCGGCCATGCTGCCGAGTGCGGCAGCCAGGTAAGGATTGCTGGATTCCGCCTGCCGGGCGGGCGCGTTCAGGCTCGCGGCGTCGGCCGCATCGTGCGTGTCGAGCGCCTCCAGCCCCGTGCCTTCGTCTGCCCGGACCTGCCCGGCACAGGCAAGGCCCGCCCCGAGCAGCACGACCGCGGTGGCCGAGCCGGCTCCGCTGCGTCGATTCGGCCCGGGCTTTGAGGATGTCTGGAACATGTTTCGTTCCTTAGAAGTCGCTACCGCCATGCGAAGGCATGACAGTGAAGAACAGACTATCCCGATTGATGCCCATCGAATAAGGGCCGGTTGGCGCAACGCGCCAGTCGGCCGCCAGGTTGAAGCGCGCGGCGTCCTCGCGATTGTGGATGACGAACAGCAACTGGCTGTCCCAGATCGCTTCGAAGTGCTCGCGCGAGAGCGCGCGCGTGCCCAGCGCCGGATCGCCGACCAGCACGCGGTTGCCATGCACGCCCTTGACCACGACAAAGTGGTGGTAGCCGTTCTCGACTACCAGCACGATGGCCGGTATCTGGGTTTCCTCGAGCTTGGACAAGGGCAGCTCATAGCCGTCGGCAAGAAAGCCGCGCGACTCCAGGAAGCGCTTCATGTCCAGCAATGAGAACCCTTCCTGCCTGATCTTGGCCTGGTCGCCGTTGACGTACATGTTCTGGAACACCGTCTGCTCGTTGACGGGATAGCCATACTGGTATGTGAGCAGCGTAGCCACGGCGGCGGACCCGCAGCTGAAATCGTATTGCTGGCGGATCGTGGTCTTGTACCGAGCCTCCTTGAGGCTGGTGACGCGCACGTTGTAGTAGTTCCCGCCATCGCCGGGCACATTGACGTAGTCTGCCCATGCCACGGACATGCCGGCCGAAGCCAGCAACACCGCGGCCTGCAGAAGCAGCTTGCGCAGCATCATGGCTTGAACTGGACGTTGATGATGGTGGCGTTCTGGATCAGCACGTTGGAGCCCGTGTTCTGGATGACGGTGGGCAAACCCGCGGCACTGGCGAAGGAGCCGTCGGCAATGGCGTTGGAGCCACTGAGCACGTGATTGGCGGTGTTGTCTGCCACGGTGCCGCTCAAGCGCATATCGTTGACAACCAGCTCTGAACCACCGCGGATATCATCCAGCTTGTTGCTCGCGACCGGCTTGCCAAAGCCGGCAAAGGCGCCGCGCTGGCCAGCATCCGCCACGGCGGCGGGCGTTTGATCCGGGACCGTCGCACTGTCGTGCATAGCGGATCCGGCGTTGACCGCAGGCACTGCGGCAGATGGCCCGACGGGCTGCGGTTCGGCACGGGCTTGCAGGCCAGGCCAAACCAGGATTGCTGTCGTTATCGCAGTGACAGCGAAGCGGACCGATCGCATGTTGGTGTCTCCTTCAGCCTCACGCACGCCGTCCCCATCCTGGCGGCCACGAGAGACGAGTGGACTCGTCGTCGAATGGGCATCCCGGACACGCCGGAATGCCCTAAGTTGCCGGAGTCAAGCCGTGCCGGCGGGACGTGCGCGCGGGCCATCCACCCGCTACGCACGCCGCCACCGCGCACTTGCCTTACTTGCCGACCGCCAGGTTGGCCTGGACGTTGACGCTTTGTTGCACCAGCGAAGCGAAACCGCTGTTCTGATTGGCGATCATGATGCCCGCTGCCGACTGACCGACGCTGGTCATGGTGTTGGACATGTTGAAGGTGCCAGCATTGACAGAGTTGCTGCCGCCAGCGCCGCCGGCTCCGCCGACTGCGCCATTGCCGGTACCACCGGTGCCGCCCATGCCTACGCCACCCGCGCCACCGGCGCCGGAAGTTGCGCCAACCGCACCGTTGCCGGCCGTTGCGCTGCCATTGCTGGCCATGGTGGAAGCACCGCCATTGGTAGCGCTGCCGCCTGCGCCGCCGTTACCGGCCACGCTAGCTTGGGCACCACCCGCGCCGCCCGTGCCGGTGGCTGCGCCGGCAGTAGAGGTCGCTGCGCCGCCGGTACCCGCGCCGCCTGCACCGCCGGTGCCGCCCGCGGCACCGCCGGTAGCCACGGCTGTGCCAGCGCCACTGGAGCCGCCGGCGCCACCCGATGCCGATGCGCCGCCGCCGGTCCCGGTAGCCGTACCGGCACTGCCATTGCCGCCGCTGCCATTATTGCCCCTGGCTCTGCTGCTGCCGCCAACGCCAACGCTTGCCGCAAGCGCGCCACCGCCGTCGCTATCGGCGCTGCCGCCCTTGCCGCCACTACCCGTCTTTGCCGCGCCAAGCGCGCCGCCGCCGTCACTGTAGACACCGCCGCCCTTGCCACCCAGGCCAGCACTACCAGCCAGCGAATCGCCGCCAGAGGCCCTGACATTACCGCCGTCACCGCCCCAGCCAATGGCCTTGCCGCCATTGCCGCCGTCTCCGGCGCTGGCGCTGCCGTTGGAGGCAGAGCCAGCGGTGGCACTGCCGTTGGTAGCCGAGCCGCCGCTGCCGCCGTTGCCGCCATTGCCGCTATTGCCGCCATTGCCACCGGTGCCGCCCCTGCCCGTACCGCCATAACCGGCGCCGCCCTTGCCACCGGCGCCACCATTGGCGTTGCCATAGTTCGTGGCGACGTTGCCGATGTTGCCGATCGAAATGCCGCTCACCGTGCCTTCCAGCTTGCTGACTGCAATCGCCTTGCTGGAATTGAAGGAGTTGCTGAAGTTGGCGGTGGCCGTGCTGCCGTTGTTGGCGCCAGCATTGCCGTAGCCATCGTCGAAGGTGACCTTGCCCTTGTTATCGGCGTTGGTCTTGGTGGTGGTCTTGGTGCTTACCCTGGTGTGAGTGCTGGAGTCCTGCCACGCCGTGGAATTCTCGTTTGCCGCAGCGCCGCTGCCAGACTGGGTTGAAGTTGCAGTGGCGGTTTGCGTGTTGCTGCCATCTGTTTTGCTATTGTTGTTCGTCGGATTGGCCCAGGCCTGACCGCCAGCCCCAAGGGCTAAAGCAATCGCCGACGCAAGTAAGGTCTTTTTCATACAAAGCTCCCAGGAGGATGTCACAGCGGCTCAGCCTCGCTCCGGCGCTCGGGGGGAACGCCGGCTAAAAGGCTCAGGTCCGGCATTTCGCCAAACCAGCCTCTCATTGCGCATAATCGGTGCCAGGAAGCCGGTCAAATCCTGAAATCCCTTGAAACACAAGGGCTACAAAGCCATCAAATCGGCCTTTCTCTAGCTTCCTGAGGACGGGCGCGGGCGCCGCCGCTGTGAACCGCACGCGGCATGTCACACGGCTGTGACACGGTCGGACGCACCGCATGGCCGGGCTCTCCCCGAGGGGGCCGAAAATCCCCTGCTATCAGGCCCTTAGCGAGGTTCCTAAGGAAAACCCTTGGCCGCAAGCGCTGTATCGCAAGTGAAACATGCCCGGCTGCCGGTGCACTGGTCGCCGCTCGCGGCGGGTCTCAGCCCTTCGCCTGACAGCCAGCCGTTGCGGTCCGGCACGGCATGCGTTGCCCAGCCGAGCGGCGGCTTCAATGTATGGAGATTGCGCTGCATGCTGCCTATGCAGTGCACGCACGCAGCGCCTTCACAACGTTTAAGTCGTCAATAAGACATATATGGCAACATGACTAGGCTCTATGTCTGATTTAAAGTACATTAAGGCTAATTCAAACCTGTCGCCCATTCACAAGGGAAACCATGAGTGAAGCCGTCGTTCCCCTGTATCACCAGATTTACGTGGTACTACGCCAACAGATCGTGGAAGGCCGTTTTGGCCAAGGCCCCTTACCCGGTGAAATCGACCTTGCCAAGCAGTTTCACGCCTCGCGCGTGACCATGCGGCGCGTCTTCGATCGCCTGGTGCAGGAGGGTCTGGTGCGCCGTCACCGTGGCCTTGGCACCTTCGTCAACCCGCACCCGATCAAGCCGGTCATGCTGGGCGACCGGCCTGGCAGCCTGCTCGACAACATCATCGACATGGGGCAGAAGACCTCGGTCAAGGTGATCTCGATCGACGATGTCCATGCGACCCCGGAAGTCGCCGAAGCGCTTGGCCTACAGCCGGGCGACCCGGTGGTCAAGGTGGTCCGCGTGCGCCACTACGGCAGCCGCCCGCTCTCGCACATCACCGCCTATCTGCCGGCCGACCTGGGCCGCGGGCTCAATCGCAAGGATCTCGAGATCACGCCGATGCTGCGCCTGCTCGAGGGCGCCGGCGTGCAGCTTGGACGCGCCAGCCAGACGCTCTCGGCCCGGCTGGCCGATGTCGTGGTGGCGCCTTTGCTGGACGTGCCGGTGGGTGGCGCGCTGCTGGCCGTGCGCCGCGTGGTGCTGGACAAGGCCGGCCGCCCGGTGCAGTTCCTGCTCGGCCAATACCGGCCGGACCGCTACGAGTACCGCATGGAACTCTCTCCCGCCGGCGGCGACAGCGCCAACGTGTGGGTGGAGAGCGAAGCACGAACGGGGCTGCGCGAGTAAGAAAAGCAAGCGATACTGCACGCTCACGATCTTCCTGGAAGGAAACCGCGATGCCTGCTCCCCGCATGGGCCGTTCCCACGCGCCCACACGCCACTCGCGCCGCAAGGCAATGCGCGGGCTGCTCTGCGCCGCCGCCAGCCTTGGCTTGCTCACGCAGGCGCCACCGGCGCGCGCCCAGGTGGCCGCCGGCAAACCCATCCGCATCCTGGTGGGGGCGCCCGCCGGGGGCACCACGGACACGCTGGCGCGCACCATCGCCCAGGAGATGTCCCGGGAGCTGGACCAGCCCGTGCTGGTGGAAAACCGCCCGGGTGCCGGTGGCAATATCGCCGCCGACCTGGTCGCCAAGAGCGCACCTGACGGCACCACCTTGCTGATGAGCTTCACCAGCCACACCATCAACGCCACGCTGTACAAGAAGCTGCCGTTCGACCCGGTCCAGGATTTCACGCCGATCACGCTGGTGGCCAACGTCCCCAGCGTGCTGGTTGCCACCCCGAGCCTGCCCGCGAATAACATCCCGGAGTTAATCCAGCTGGCCAAGAGCAAGCCCGGCAAGCTGAATTTTGCGATCGGCTCGGTGGGCTCGTCGGTGCACCTGGCCGGCGACATGTTCAAGATGATGACGGGCACCTACATCGTCAACATCCCTTACAAGGGCACCGCGCCGGCCATCACCGACCTGCTCTCGGGCCATGTCGACCTGATGTTCGCCAGCACCTTCAACGTGCTCCCGCACGTCAGGGCCGGCAAGCTCAAGGTGCTTGGCGTAACCAGCCCGGCGCCGCTGCCGCAATTCCCGGGCGTGGCGCCGATCGGCGCCACCGTCAAGGGGTTCGAGTCCAGCGCGTGGTTCGGCCTGTTCGGCCCCGCTGGCCTGCCACCGGACGTCTTGCAGGCGCTATACCAGGCTGCCCGCAAGGGCCTTGAAACGCCCACGGTGCGCAAGCGCCTGGAGCTGGACGGCGCGCAGCCGGTCGGCAATTCGCCAGATGCCTTTGCCGCCTTCGTGCGCAATGACATCAAGCGCTGGGCCAAGGTGGTCAAGTACTCCGGAGCCACGCCGGAATGAGACCCCTTGCCGGGCCCGCCCACAGGCCGGCCACGTTGGCGCAAAAGCTGGTGGCCCGGGCTGCCGGCCTCGATACGGTCACGCCGGGCGCCATCGTGACGTGCCGGGTGGACCTGGCCATGTCGCACGACTCCAGCGGCCCGCGCCGGGTGGCGCCGCTGCTGCGCGAGCTGGGCGCCAAGGTGTGGGACCCGGAGCGCTATGTGGTGGTGACCGACCACTACCTGCCCGCGGCCGATCCCGAGGCCGAGGCCATCGTGCGCTTCACCCGCGACTGGGTCCGCGAGGCGCGCCTGCCCCACTTCATCGATGGCGAAGGGATCTGCCACGTGGTATTGCCCGAGCACGGCCACGTGCTGCCGGGGCGTTTCATCGTGGGCGGCGACAGCCACAGCCCCACCGGCGGTGCGTTTGGGGCCTATATGTTCGGCATCGGCGCGACCGAGATGGCGGGCGTGCTGGCCACCGGCGAGATCTGGTTGCGCGTGCCGCATACCATCCGCCTGCAATGGGACGGCAAGCTCGCGGCCGGGGTTTGCGCCAAGGACATCATGCTGTTCCTGTGCGGCCGGCTGGGCCTGGACGGCGGCCGCTACGAAGCCATCGAATACACCGGCGAGGCCGTGAAGGCGCTGCCCATGCAGGAACGCATGACACTGACCAACATGAGCGCCGAGCTTGGCGCGCAGACCGGCCTGATCGCGCCTGACGCCACCACGCTGGCCTGGCTGGCGCAGGCCGGCGTGCCCGCCGCGACGCTCGACGCCATCGCGCTCTCGCACTGGCGCACCGAGCCCGGCGCGGCCGTGCTGGCAAGCCACCGCTTCGATGCGGCCGCGCTGGCGCCGCAGGTGGCCGCGCCGCACTCGCCGGCCAACACCGGCCCTGTCGATGAGGCCGCCGGCCAGCGCGTGGACATCGCCTACCTGGGTGCCTGCACCGGCGCCAAGCTGGAGGACCTGCGCATGGCAGCCAGCGTGCTGCGCGGCCGGCGGGTTGCGCCCGGCGTGAGCCTGCAGGTAGCGCCCGCCTCGCTGCGCGACCAGCGCCAGGCCGAGAGCGAGGGCACGCTGGCCATCCTGCTGGATGCCGGGGCGCAATTGCTGCCCAATGCGTGCAATGCGTGCGCGGGCTATGGCCCATCCCGCTTCCCCACCGACAGCCGCGCCATCGCCTCGACCGCGCGCAATTTCGCCGGCCGCATGGGCGGCAGCGGCAGCGCGGTCTGGCTGGCTTCGCCGCTGACCGTGGCGGCGTCCGCCGTCACCGGCAGCATCACCGACCCGCGCGGGTTGCTGTCATGAGCCCAGCCCCCGTCCATCCTCTGCCTGGCGGCCGTATCTGGTGCTTTGGCGACAACGTCGATACCGACCAGATGGCGCCCGGCGCCTACATGAAGGGGGGTGTCGAAGAGATTGCCCGCCACTGCCTGGCCGGGCTGCGCCCCGAGTTTCCGGCCATGGTGCGCCCCGGCGACCTGCTGGTAGCCGGGCGTAATTTTGGCGCGGGCTCTTCGCGCGAGCAGGCGCCGCAGGCGCTGCGCCATCTCGGCCTGGCCGCGGTGATCGCGCCGTCTTTCGCCGGGCTGTTCTATCGCAACGCGATCAATCTGGGCCTGCCGGTGCTGGTCTGTCCCGATGCCGCGCGCCTGGTGGATGGCGCGGCGGCGCGGCTCGAGCTCGAGCAAGCTTGCCTGGTGCTGCCCGATGGCAGCCGCGTGGCTTGCGAGCCGATCCCCGAATTCCTGCGTACGCTGCTGCGGGCCGGCGGGCTGGTGCCGCACCTCAAGGCCAGGCTGGCGGCGCGGCGCTAATGACGGCGACGCGGCCAGCGGCCCAGGCTCAAGCCGGGCGTCCGCATGCGCCCTGGCGCAGCAAGGCCATCACTTCGTCATCGGTGGTCTGCCTGAAATCCAGGTAGAAGGCGCCCACGGCGCCAAAGCTGGCTGGCACGTTCAGGCTGATCACCTCATCCGCCGACGCGCGCAGGCTGGCCTCGCCTTCCACGGAGGCGACCGGCACGGCTGCCACCACCCGCCTTGCCTGCGCCCGGCGCACACCCTCCAGCGCGGCGCGCATGGTTGCGCCGGTTGCCACGCCATCGTCCACCACGATCACGGTACGCCCAGCCATGGCCGGCACGGGCGCGCCACCACGATAGCGCTGCTGCCGGCGCCCGATCTCGTCGAGCTGGCGGCCGCGCTCGGCATCGAACGCACCGCTGTCACGCGCGCGGCGCGTCCAGGGATCGTCGTTTGCCACCGTCAGCGGCGCATTGCCGGCGCCGTCGCCTTCCACCACGGCGCCAAGCGCCAGCTCCGGATAGCCGGGGGCGCCGATCTTGCGGACCAGCAGGATATCGAGCCGTCCTTCCAGGATCCGCGCCACCTCGAAGGCCACCGGCACACCGCCACGCGGCAGTGCCAGCACCAGTGGCGCTTCGCCCGCCGCGGCGGCGCCAAAACCGAGTTCCGCCAGGTGCCGGCCAAGAAAGATCCCGGCTTCGCGGCGATCGGCAAAGCACGGCGGCAATGGCGGGAAGCGGGACATGGCAGGCTCCTGCAGTGGGTCGGTCGGGCCGTGGCAGGCCAGTGCCGGGGCTGCGCCGGCACGCGCTCATGGCAGCGCGGCGCGCACGTGCCCTAGCCAAATATAGACGGATAAGGCCGGCGAATCGAGGTGGGGAAAGGGAATCCGGAAAGGAATGCGCGATGAGGCGGCTAAGGCACCGCTCATGCCCGATGCGCGCGCCACGTGCAGCCGGCGCCCCGGCCGGCGCGCCATTGGAGACGATCGCGCAACAGTGTATTTTGCCAGGCCTGGATTCTCTTTCCGGCGCGTTTGGCTAAGATGGCCTGTACCGATGGCAGCCACACGGACCGCCATTCCACCGGCGCCAGCCAAGAGGCATTGCCGCATGGCGCGCCAGTCAGACTCCGCGAGAAGGCACATGAGCACGCATCACAAATCCACGCACGACACCCAGCGCAAGGACCAGGCAGCCAATGACGCCAGCGGCCCCGGCCTCGATATTCCATTCGGCTCGCTCGATGCGGCGGCACTCGCCGAGCTGCCGTATACGTTCCGCCCGGTGGGCACCGCCACACGCTTCTACAACGAGTGCTTCAGTTGAGCCGTTGAACGCAGCAACGCCACCGGGGCCCGGGGTCGCACGACCCTGAGCCCCGGCGGCGTTTTTCATCGCGCGCATACGCTAGCGGGTACGCTTGGCGTCTTCTCTGGCGTCACCATAAGCGGCCTGCGTCTTGCCGGCAATTTGCTCGGCCTTGCCCTTGATCTCGGTGCTGGTGCTGCCGGTCACTTTCCCGGCAACTTCCTTTACCTTGCCCTTGGCTTGCTCGATACGGCCCTTCACTTGATCCTTGTTCATGGTCGGCTCCAATTAGCGACGGTACAAAAATGCGTCGTCGCCCTCCCGCGGCGAGCGCCGGCAGGATCGCCGTGCCCGCGCCACATCCACATGCATGGACAGGAGGGTGCTGACGTCAGCTTAGGCAGTCGCGGGCGCCTTGCGTGTCAGGCGGCGACGGTAATCCCTGTCAGACGAATGCCCACGCGTTTGCGATCAAGGCGCAGCCGTTGAGCAGTTGGGGAGAGACAGGGAAATCAAGAGGATCAAAAGAGTCAAAAGAGCGCCTCGCGTGGGAACACGAGGCGCTGGCCGGCAAGGAGATTCCAGCAGGGAGGCGCATAGCCCGACGGGGAAAGTAAGGCTACATGCGAATTCTATATCATTTTTATCAATCAAAAATAGGACGGATGTTTCATATTTTCGCAGACACCGGTCCGGCGGGACCGGATCAGACGCGCTCCGGCACGGCCAGGCTGCCACCAGGCAAAGCTGCCGGCGCACCGCGCTCGAGATGCGCCGGCAGCCATTCGCGGAGCCCGGCCCGCGTCATGGGGCGCGCAAAGTGATAGCCCTGCCCCAGGCGCACCCCCTTGCCCGCCAGCAACGCGCGCTGCGCCTCGCATTCGATGCCTTCGGCCACCACCGTCAGATCCAGCGCGTGGGCAAAGTTGATCGTGACGTCGACAATCTGGCCGCTCACCTTGTCGCCAGGATCGGCCTGCACGAAGATACGGTCGAGCTTGAGAAAGTCCACATCGAACTGCTTGAAATACGCCAGGCCGCAGTAGCCGGTGCCAAAGTCGTCAACCGCCAGCTTGATGCCGCGCGCCTTGGCGCGCTGGATCGCGCTGCGCTGGTGCTCCGCCAGCGAGACGGCATCGCGTTCCGTGATTTCCAGCACCGGCGTCACGTTGGCCCGCAGCAGCGCGAACAGCGGTGAGTCTTCGGCCCAGAACCCCGCGTCGTCGAAGTGCTCGTTGGTGACGTTGAAGGCGAGATGGAATGCGGGCGGCAATGCCAGCGGCTCGAGATCGCGCAAGACATGGGGGATCAGGAGCAGCGTCAACGCGACCGCCAGATGCTGTTGCTCGATGCCCGGGATGAAAAGCTCCGGCTCCAGCAGGCCGCGCCGCGGGTGCTCCCAGCGCGCCAGCACCTCTACCCCCGCGCACAGCCCGCTTTCCAGATCGACCACCGGTTGGTAGTACGGCACGAATTCGCCGTTGCGCAGCCCGCGCTGCAACTCCGCGGCAAACGAGCGGCGTGCCGCCCGGCGCGAATGCAGCCCCAGCACCACCAGCGCGGCGATGCCCGCGGCCAGCGGTGGCAGCACCAGGTACTTGAGGCTCTCATGCAGCACCAGGCTGTACGGCGCGCTCGCGATCACCGCAATCGGGTGTCCGGCCAGTGGCCGGATATCGACAATGCCATGCGCGCCCTGCCCAGCTGCATCGCGCCGGACCAGGCTCGGTGCGCCGGCAGGCTCGCCCCCCTCGCCGCCGTTGAGCATGAAGCGCGTGCCAGCCACCTCGATCTCGATATCGGGAAATCCCAGCTTGCCCGCCGACTGCACCATGTCGGCCAGGTAGCGCCCCTCCACCCAGACCAGTACACCGCTGCCCGGGACGGTGCCGAAGAACACGGCGAGCGCCGTGCCGCTGCCGAGTTGGGGTTTGGCAAGCTGGTATTGCAGCCCGGGTTGCCAGTTCAGCAATTCGCCCAGCGGTGCAGCGATCTCGCCGCGCGCCGCCGAGCAGTAGCGCAAGCCGCGCGCCACCAGCACCACATCGCGGATATAGGCAGTGTAGGCACCCTGCTCCTGCAACTGGCGCGCCACGTTGCGGCAGGGCGCGCCCGCCACCGCGCGATTCTGATGGATGATGCCAAGCGTATCGGCCAGCGCGAGCTCCAGGGTGTCACGCACCGCCGACGACATCCGTGCCACGCGCTCGCGCGCATCGTGCGCGGCCAGCAACGCGATCAGCCATAGCGCCAGGATGGCGGCAAGCAACGCCGCCATCCTCGCGCACCGCCGCGCCGCGGCCCGCTCCGCCTCTCCCCGCAGCCAGCGCTTCATGCGGCCGCCGGCAGGCTAAGGGTGACAACGGTGCCCTTGCCGAACTCACTGGCGAGCGTGATCTGCCCCTGATGCACCGCCACGATTTCCCGCACGATCGCCAGGCCCAGGCCATTTCCCGTTGCATTGCCCCGCCGGTTGGCCCGGTAAAAATTGTCGAACGCCATGCCCGCTTCTTCCTTCGTCATGCCGATACCCCGATCCTCGACCCTGACCGAGACCGTTTCCTGCTCTAGCGGCAACGGCTCGACCGTGACGGTGACTTCGTCTTCTCCGTCCGAATACTTCAGCGCATTCTCTATCAGGTTGCGCACCGCCTGTGTCAATTGCGCGCGGTCCGCCAGCACGTGCAACGGCACGCCGGCGTCGACCACGCGCACCCTGCCCTCGTCGGCGAACTCGCCCGCCACCGTCTCGCGCACGAGCGTGGCCACCTCCAGGCGTTCACGCTCGAGCATGCCGCTGCTGCGGGCCTCGATGCGGGCCAGGTCGAGCAAGTCGGACAACAACGCGTTGAGCTGGCCGGCACGGGCGTGAATCGCACGATAGATGCCGCTGCGCTGCGCCATCGGCACCACCTCGGCACTCAACAGTTCGGCGTAGCCGGCAATGCCCGCCACGGGCGCCTTGAGCTCATGCGCGGCCGCGGAGACAAAATGGGATTTCATGCGGTCATGGCGCAGTTGCGTCGTCACGTCGCGCAGCACCAGCACCAGGCCGCCGCCGCTGGCCGCATGCACGATGCGCACCTCGTAGGCGGGCGACACCGCCATGTCGAACTCGACGATGCCGGCGAACTCCCCGGCCGGCTCGGCCCGGTCCAGCTCCGCCAGGAGCTGCTCGGCGCGGCAGGCCTGTCGCGCCGGGCGCCGCCCGCGGTAGAGCCAGTGAACGAACTCGCGCTGCGTGGCGCCGCGCAGCCGCGGCAACGACACGCCCAGCAGGTCGCACAGCGCGGTATTGGTCTCGTTGATCACGCGATCGCGGCCAAACACCGCCACGCCGTCGGGCATGGCCAGGAACAGCCCGCGCAAATGCTGCTTCTTCTCGGCCAGGATATCGCGCACCACGCTCTCGCGGTCGGCCAGCGAGGCGAGCTGGCCCAGCGCGATGAACTGCCGGACCTGGAAGAACATCACCAGCACCGTGGCCAAGCCGGCGATCACGATCGCGGCGCGCAAGCGGTCCTGATAGCTGGCCAGGGCCGCATCGCTGCTGATGCCGACCAGCACCGCGAGATTGCGTCCGGGCAGGCGCTGGATGGCATAGATGTGCCGGGCATCATCCAGCCCCCCGGGGGCCGTGGTGAGGCTGTCCTGCGTGCCGGACAGCGCCCCGCGCAACGCGGAGCCGGGCATCAGCACCTGGCCCGGCTGGCTGCTCTGCTCGCTCCAGCGCGCGCGCACCACGAAGTCGTCGGTGCCCGCCAGCAGCACGGTGCCGGATGGCCCGAGGCCCGCCTTTGCGTAGACCTGCGACAGGTAGCCAGGGTCTAGCGACACCACCACCACGCCCGCGAAGCGGCCATCCGTGGGCGCCACGATGCCGCGGGACAATGGCACGGACCACTGGCCGCTGACACGCTCGACCAGCGGCATGCCGACATGGAGCGACGGCCGCGCTAGGTTCTGATGGACGCTGAAATACCGGCGCTCGCTCAGGTCCAGTGGCTCAAAGCCCGTGCTGGTGGATGCGCGCAGCCAGCCTGCGCGGTCGAGCACGGATACATCGAGAAAGGGCTCGACGGCAAGGTAGCCGCCTTGCTTCCATTGCGCCAGCGGCAGCGCCGGCCCGCGCTCCACCACGGCGCCACCAACGAGCGACGCGATCTGGTCGGCCTCGGCCAGCGTTCGCTCAGCGTGTTCACCGAGCAGCCCCGCCACGCGGGCCAGGCCCGCATGCGCGTGCCGCAACTCGACCGCGCGGTCCCATAGCCCCCAGCCGGCGAGCGCGCACCAGATGCAGACCACGATGACAATGCCTGACCAGAACGGGTGCCTCGCGGAGCGATGCGCACCAGCCAATGCCTGTCGGTAGATTTCCAGCCTCATGGGAAAGCTACCAAAAAACGAATATATTGTTCATCACAGCCGTGAATCGCAGCCTTTGATACTAGTCCGCGCGTGCGTGCGCCCCGCGCACCCCCCGGTGCCGCTGCCTGAAGGCAGCCTGCTTGCGGCAAAACTTCACAGTATGATCTATTCGGCTGGGCCAGTCCGCTCGCACTGGTCCAGCCGGCGTAGCCGGCCAGGTGCATCGCAAATGCGTTAGCTTCGACAGTTCAGCGATGCCTTATCATAATTGCGTGTTTTCCTGGCATTAAGTTGCGCTTTGGCAGCTTTCCGAAGAATAATGAAAACAATACGATACGTAACGCCGCGGCCCCGCCCGGCGCGCGTTGCGTCAGTTGAAGAGGCCATATGACCGATCTGCGCTTTTATTCCACCAAGACCGCTGCCGAGATGCTTGGCGTCTCCCTGCGCACGGTCCAGCTCTGGGTCGAGAATGGCCGGCTGCCCGCGTGGAAGACCGACGGCGGACATCGCAGGATCCCGGCCGATTCGGTAGACCGCATGGTGGCCGACCAGCGCAGCCAGACCGCCATGTCCACCGCAGCGGCTGCCGGCCCGGCGGGACGGGCGTTTCGCGTACTGCTGGTGGAAGACGACGAGCACCTGCTGCAGATTTACCGCATGGCGCTGGAAGCCCTCAACCCGCCGGTGGAAATACTCGAGGCCACGAACGGATACGATGGCCTGCTGCTCATTGGCAGCAGCAAACCCGACCTTGTCATCCTGGATCTGATCATGCCTGGCATCGATGGCTTTCGCCTGTGCCGGACCATCGACGCGCAGCAGGAGTTTGCCGCCACACGCATCGTCGTGGTGACTTCGCTGGACAAGCATGCGATTGCGGACCGCGGCGGCATTCCGGCGCATATCCGTGTCTTTTCCAAACCGATCCCGATGTCCGTGCTGCAGTCGCTGGTGGTGACCCTGCAGGTCGGCCCCGGCACGCCAGCCTAGGATTTGGGCAGGCGCCATGGCGGGATTCAGCGCCGCCATTGTATATCATTTTTTTCAGAAAACACGAGACGTAAAGTTTCATATTTACGCGTATCGTGTGCGGTGAATGGCTGCCGCTCACTAGCCACGGTGCCCTTCTGGAGATCCCCCATGTCTATCCATGAACAACACCTGCGGGAAGCGGTGCGCCTGGCCCACGCCAATCGCGCGCGTGGCGGCCGGCCCTTTGGCGCGGTGCTCGCGCTCGATGGCGAACTGGTGGCAACCGGCGTCAACGACATCGTGCACAGCTTCGATCCCACCACGCACGCCGAGATGCAGGCCATCCGCGCCGCATGCCGCAAGCTGGGCCGGCCGAGCCTCAAGGGTGCCGTGGTGTACGCCAGCGGGCATCCGTGCCCGATGTGCCTGGCCGCGCTGACCATGACGGGCGTGGAGGCGGTGTACTACGCCTTCGACAATGCCGACGCGGCGCCCTACGGGCTGTCGAGCGAGGCCGCCTACCAGGCGCTGCGCCTGCCGTTAGACCCGCCACCGCTGCCGCTCACGCGCCTGCCGGCAGGGACGGCGGCGGCGGATCTATATGGGGCGTAGGACGGACGCCATGCGCAAAAACGCGCCGCGCAACCAAAGCGTACCCGTTTCTGCGCGCGCATTAAAACCCCAACCGTACCCGTTTCTGCGTACTTTCCGGCCCACCGGAACAAGGAGCGTACCCGTTTCTGCGTGACGCGATGCGCCCGGTTGGCTGCCCCGATCAGTAGGTTTTGTAGGGTAGGAACTTGCCCGACATCTCGATCTTCACGCGATCGCCATTCGGGTCGGCCTCACGCTGCAGGTCCATGCGGAAATCGATCGCGCTCATGATGCCGTCGCCGAATTCCTCATGGATCAGCGCCTTGAAGGTCGTCCCGTAGATGCTGACCAATTCGTAGAAGCGGTAGATCAGCGGATCGGTCGGCACGGGAGTGGGCAGCGAGCCCTTGTAAGGCACGGTACGCAGCCACGGCCCGGCCTCCGGCGGCAAGCCAAAGATCTCCATTACGGCCTGCGCGCCGGGCGCGTCGAAGGCCATCTGGCCCAGGCAGGCGGCGGTCGTCCACTCCTTGCTCTTGCCGACCTTCTCGGCCACATCGGACCACCGAATGCCTTTGGTAACCTTGGCCTCGATGATCAGGTCCGTGATATCGCTGCGATTCATTTGCGCTCCTCTGGATTCTGGTTTGGTGGGGCATGGCGTATGCCGCGACGCGGCGGCACCAGCGCCGGACAACGTCATGGAAGCCCGTCCAATCGCGAGCAAGCGGCGGTGCACGCGTTGTCGTACCGCGCCAGCGCGGCAAATGACGTAGCACCCGGCACGAGGGCCTGCAGCGCCAACACGACGAGAAGGATCGGCATCACACCTCCGGCAAGTTCCTGCGCACGATATGGGGACTCCGCACCACGCGTCAGGCATGCATCGGGTACGCATCAAGCAGTGCCGCCGCGTGCCAGCGTGGATCGGTGCGCGCATCACCGACCCTGCGCGCGCTCCCATGACAATGCACTCCGCGCAAGGTTCATGCCACTGCACCGGGCACTTCGCCAGGCGGTGCATGCAAGCGCAGGCGCAACGCAGAGGCGCACCAAGGCCGCGGCGGCGCACGCACTGCCGCGGTGAATCACGCCGCGCACGCGCACCCGTCACTGCCTCCGCGCCCCCAAGCGGTGCAGCGCGGCGGGTGGAATCCTGCCGCACGCCGGACATCGTGTCGCGTCGCACGTGGCACAGCCATTGCTTGCATACAAGATCGCATACAAGCAGGGGCGCAACGGCCGCGGTCAGAGACCCACGAACTCCCGGAGAAATGCCATGACCCAATTTTGCGACGAGACGCTGGCGCACTATGCCCGCAGCGCGCTCAAGCTGCACGGGCTGGAGCTGCCCAAGGACGCCGAGGCGCGCGTGATCGAACAATTCCTGCGCGTTGCCGCAGTAGCGGCGCCCATGCTGGCGCACCCGCTGGACGCGCATGAAGCGCCGGCACCGGTGTACCGGCCATGAACGCGCGCGATGCCGTGTTCGAATCCGCACTGGCGATCCGCAGCGACATCGACGCCGGCGCATTGCTAACGCAGGCCGCGGCATGAGCGGCGCCGAGATCCGTGTCGTCTCGCGCGCCGAAGCGGTCTATGCGCAGCTGCGCGACGACATCTTCGAGTTCCGGATGCTGCCCGGCGACCGCTTCACCGAAGGCGAGATCGCCCAGCGCCTGGGCGTATCGCGCACGCCGGTGCGCGAGGCGCTCCTGCGGCTGCAATCCGATGCGCTGGTGCAGGTGTATTTCCGCAGCGGCTGGGAGGTGGTGCCACTGGATTTCACCCGCTTCGACGAGCTATACGAACTGCGCAAGCTGATCGAGCTCAACGCCGTGCGCATGCTGTGCACGCACGCCGCGCCCGCGGTGGATCACGCCGCGCTAGCCCAGCTCGCCCAGTTCTGGCAGGTGCCGCGGGACGCGCGGCTGGATGATGGCCGCCTGGTGGCCCAACACGACGAAGGCTTCCACGCGGCGCTGGTGGCGGCGGCTGGCAATCGCGAAATCGCCAGCGTGCACCGGCAGGTGACCGAGCGCATCCGCATCGTCCGCCGGCTCGATTTCACGTACGCCGCGCGCGTGACCGCCACCTACGACGAGCACGCCGCCATCCTGTGCGAGATCCAGCGCCAGCGCGCGGAGCCAGCCGTGCTGCTGCTGTCAAGCCATATTGAAGAAAGCCGCGCCGAGGTGCGCAAGATCACGCTGCACCGCTTGCAGACGATACGCACTGACGGCGCGCGCGCCTGACACGCGGCTTTGCGCAGGCGGTGGCCGATCCGCGCTTCGTCGCCACCCGCGCGCAAGCGGGCCGCTGCACAGGTAAATCCTTGCGAGAGTTATTTCCGATGTAACGCCACATTACGGGACCGGCCACGGTTCCGTTTTCTTTTTGGTACTGCCGCCAGCCCTGCGGCGGCACCCGCATGCCCAATGCCGGCAAGGCTTGGCGGGTGGCGTCCAGGGGCCCGGAAGGCCTCGCCGAAGGTGACGCCGAGGCCCTTGAAAGTGTGATTGCGCCTTACAAGTGCAAGCACACCGGCGCGGGCCCGATGGCTACAGTGGGGCCATGTTCAACGCGAAGCCAGTCACGGAGTCCCCAACATGAAACGCGCCATCGCCCTGGTAGTCCTGCTCTCCTCCGCAGCGGCCCTGCTCTCCGCCTGCATCGTGGTACCCCCGCGTGGCGGCCCGCCGCCGTACCGTTACCACGACCGCTATTGAGCGGCCGCCGGCAAGACGCACGTGCCGGCCCCGCATCCGACACCTCGTTCGCATCCCTGGAGTTGAACCATGAAACGCCAACTGCTGCTCGCCCTCATTACCCTTGCCGCTGGCGCCGCGCTTGGCCTGGTCTCGCCGGCCCAGGCCCAGGCCTATCCCCCGGGCTACCACGGCAGCCCATACATGGGTCCGGCCCCGCCGCCGCCGCGCTATGAGCCGCGCCCGCCGGGCCGCCCTGGCCAGGCATGGGTACCGGGACACTGGAACGCACACGGCGGCAGCTATGCCTGGCGCGGCGGCTACTGGCAGCGCGAACGCCCGGGTCACCGCTATGTGCCCGAGCGCTGGGTGCAAGGCCCGCACGGCGGCTGGGTGATGCGGCCCGGCTACTGGACCCGCTAAGCCGGGGCTTCCCGGCACCGTACAAGGCAGCCACATACGCCGTCCCGCTTTGCGCGCAGACGGCGCTTTTTTTCGTGCTTGCATAGCGTACATGGCCCGCCGCGCCAGCGCGCCATCGAGTGTGTGCTAGCCAACAGTCCCCCCCGCGGCCCGGCATTACAGTCACCTCACTACCCGTCACCCGGCTCGCCGCGAACGCGAGCCAGGCTTCGTGCTGCGTGAAGGAGACATGCCATGGCAGACGATAAGCAGATCGTACCGGTCATCCTGTGTGGCGGCGCGGGCTCGCGGCTGTGGCCATTATCCCGTGACGGCTATCCCAAGCAGTTCCTGCGCCTGCTCGGAAAGGACTCGCTGCTGCAGGACACCCTGCTGCGCGTACGGGAGATTCCCGGCGTGCAGGATCCCATCCTGGTCAGCAATGAAGCGCATCGTTTCGTCGTGGCCGAACAGGCGCGCGAGGCAGGCTGCGCGCTGTCCGCCATCGTGCTCGAGCCGCATCCTCGCAATACCGCGCCCGCCGCGGCGGTGGCCGCGCTGCAGGCACGCAGCGGCGGCGGCGACCCGGTGCTGCTGGTGCTGCCCTCCGATCACCTGATCCGCGACCGCGCCGCCTTCACCCAGACCGTATGCCAGGGCAGCGCCGTGGCCGCGGCCGGCGTGGTGGTGACGCTGGGCGTGGTACCCACGTTCGCCGCCACCGGCTACGGCTATATCAAGGCGGTGCCCAGCAATACGGCCGACTTGCTTTCGGTCGCGCGCTTCGTCGAGAAACCCTCGCTGGAAATGGCCACCGGCTACCTGCAGGAAGGCAACTGCTTCTGGAACAGCGGCATCTTCCTGTTCCGCGCCTCCGTCTATCTCGCCGCGCTGGAGCGGTTCGCCCCCGATATCCTGCTGGCCGCGCAAGAGGCGATGGTGCGCGGCCACCGCGACCTGGACTTCTTCCGGCTCGACGCCGATGCCTTCGCCGCCTGCCGCTCCGACTCGATCGACTACGCCGTGATGGAACACCTGCGCGACGCGCAAATGGCACCGCTGTCGGCCGGCTGGAGCGATGTGGGTTCCTGGGATGCGGTCTGGAAGGCCGCCGAGAAGACCGCCGACGGCAACGTGGCGATCGGCGACGTGGTCACGCACCACGCGCAGGGCTGCCTCGTCCACGCCTCGCACCGCATGGTGGCGGTCGCGGGCCTGGACGACGTGATGGTGGTGGAAACGCCGGACGTGGTGCTGGTGGTCCACAAGGATCACTGCCAGGACGTGAAGCAACTGGTGGAAACGGTGCGCGCCCAGGGCCGCCCCGAGGCCACCCAGCACCGCAAGGTATACCGGCCCTGGGGCGCCTACGACGCCGTGGACCACGGCACGCGCTATCAGGTCAAGCGCATCACGGTCAAACCCGGCGCCAAGCTCTCGCTGCAACTGCATCACCACCGTGCCGAACACTGGGTGGTGGTTTCCGGCACGGCGCGCGTGCGCCGCGGCGACGTCGAGTACCTGCTGACCGAAGACCAATCCACGTATATCCCGATCGGCGAGACGCACAGCCTTGAAAACCCCGGCCGGATCCCGCTCGAACTGATCGAGATCCAGTCCGGCTCCTACCTTGGCGAAGACGACATCATCCGGATGGCAGATATCTATGGGCGCACATGACCTCGAACCCCTTGGCCGGCTCGCCACCAGCGAGCTGCAGCCCGAAGCCAGCGGCAACGCCGGCAGCGGCGGGGCGCAACGCCCGCGCCGCGCGCTGATCACCGGCATCACCGGGCAGGACGGTGCCTACCTGTGCGAGCTGCTGATTGCCAAAGGCTACGAGGTACACGGCATCAAGCGCCGCAGTTCGCTGTTCAATACCGAGCGCATCGACCACCTGTACCAGGATCCGCAAGCGCCCAGGCGCAACCTGATCCTGCATCACGGGGACATGACCGACACCGCCAGCCTGGTGCGGGTGGTGCAGCAATCGCAACCCGACGAGATCTACAACCTGGCGGCGCAAAGCCATGTGCAGGTGTCGTTCGAGGAGCCGGAGTACACCGCGAACACGGATGCGCTGGGCACGCTGCGCCTGCTCGAAGCCGTGCGCATCCTTGGCCTGGAGAAACAAACTCGCTTTTACCAGGCGTCCACGTCCGAGCTGTACGGCCTGGTGCAGGAAACACCGCAAAAGGAGACCACCCCGTTCTACCCGCGCAGCCCCTATGCCGCCGCCAAGCTGTACGCCTACTGGATCACGGTGAACTATCGCGAGGCCTACGGCATGTATGCCTGCAACGGCATCCTGTTCAACCATGAAAGCCCGGTGCGCGGCGAGACCTTCGTCACGCGCAAGATCACGCGGGCGATCGCGCGCATCGCGCTAGGGCTGCAGGACACGCTGTATCTCGGCAACCTGTCGGCCCTGCGCGACTGGGGCCACGCACGCGACTACGTGGAAATGCAGTGGCTGATGCTGCAGCAGGACACGGCCGAGGACTATGTGATCGCCAGCGGCGAGCAGCACAGCGTGCGCGAGTTCGTGCAGCTGGCCTCGCTGGAGCTCGGCATCACGGTGCGCTTCGAGGGCAACGGCGCCGATGAGGTGGGCGTGGTGGAGCGCGTCGATGCCGCCACCGGCCCGGTGGTTGCGCGCTGCAAGGTAGGCGATGTGATCATACGGGTGGATGCGCGTTACTTCCGGCCCACCGAGGTAGAGACATTGCTGGGCGATGCCAGCAAGGCGCGCGAACAGCTGGGCTGGTCGCCGCGCACCAGCTTCGCGGCGTTGGTGCGGGAGATGGTGGAGGCGGACTTCGCCGCGGCGCGGCGCGATGCGTTCGTCAAGCTGGCTGGGTTCCGGGCTTACGACCATCATGAGTGAAACCGGCACCGCAGTGTCAAACGATCCCACATCGTCATCGGCGCCCCCGCCTGCGCGGCCATCGCGTGTGTTCGTGGCGGGACACCGCGGCATGGTTGGCTCGGCCATCGTGCGCGCGCTGGAGGCACGCGGACAGGCCAGCGTCATCACGCGCAGCCACGCCGAGCTCGACCTCACCGACCAGCAGCAGGTACGCGCGTTCTTTGCCACCGCGGCCGTCGACGCAGTCTATCTGGCAGCCGCCCGCGTGGGCGGCATCCACGCCAACCGCACCTATCCGGCCGAGTTCATCCAGCAGAACCTGATGATCGCGGCCAACGTCATCCACGAGGCATGGCGCGCGGGCGTCGCGCGCCTGCTGTTCCTCGGATCGAGCTGCATCTACCCTAAGTTCGCGCCCCAGCCCATCGGCGAAGCCGCGCTGCTCACCGGGCCACTCGAGCCCACCAATGCGCCCTACGCCCTGGCCAAGATCGCCGGGATTGCGCTGTGCGAGAGCTACAACCGCCAGTACCGCACCGACTACCGCTGCGTGATGCCGACCAACCTCTACGGCCCGGGCGACAACTATCACCCCGACAACAGCCACGTGATACCAGGCCTGCTGCGGCGCTTCCACGAAGCCGGCATGGCGCACGCCCGGTGCGTGACGGTATGGGGCAGCGGCACGCCGTTGCGCGAGTTCCTTTACGCGGACGACCTGGCCGCGGCATGCCTGCATGTGATGGCACTGCCCGAAGACGCATACCGCCAGACCGCGCCGGCCGGATTCCTGAACGTAGGCAGCGATGAGGAAGTCAGCATCCGCGAACTGGCGGGGCTGGTGGCGCAGACCGTGAGCTTTCGCGGCGACATTGTCTTCGACAGCGGCAAGCCCGACGGCACGCCGCGCAAGCGGCTTGACTGCGCGGCGCTCGCCGCCACCGGCTGGCAACCGGCCGTGGCGCTGCGCGACGGCCTGCGCCTGGCTTACCTGGACGCATTGCAAAGCGGAAGGCTGGCGCATGGCACGGCGCCCGCACAACCCGTGGAGGCCTGACATGAAACCCTTGCTCCGCCATCCCGGCAAGCGTGCACGGCCCCAGGCCGCTGCGCCTGCCGCGTCCACCGCGCCAGCTACCTCGACCGCCAGCGGCGCGGCAGCGCATCCCGGCGCGCTCTGGCCCGGGCAGGTCGTCTTTCCCACTGGCAGCGCCGATGCTGGCCGGTGGCGGCGCTGCCTGCAACAGATGCGCGCCATCTCGCTCAGTCCCGGCGCGCTGGTGGTGTTGGCGGGCCAGAGCCGGCTGGAGAACTGGGCCATGCTGCTGGCCAGCATGGCCCTGGGCCGGCGGCGCGCGGCATTCTTCCATGGCGCCGCCTTTGCTAGCGTTCCCGGCCGCCTTGGCGCGCTGGCCGACGCGGTCTTGCTGCGCCATTGCCAGGGCGTCTTCGTGGGCAGCGAGCGCGGCTGTGCGCGTGCCATCGCCGCCGCTGTGCCACCGCGCAAGATCTTTGCCTGCCGCCCGCCAGCCGTGCTGCCGGACGGCTTCAACGCCGCCGCCGAACTGCGCTCGCGGGTCGAGCACGCACCGCCGCCGCATGCGCCGCACTTCCTGCATGTCGGCAACCTTACGCACGATCCGGCCCTGGTGCTGCTGCTCCACGCCTTTGCCGGCGCGCGGCAGGCATGGCCGGCGGCCACGATGTCGCTGGTGGGCACCGGCCACGCCTATGGCCGGCTGCGCACCATGGCCGACGCGCTCGGGCTGGGGGCGTCGATACGCTTCCTGGGCGCGATGGCGCCGGCGGACTTCGCCGCCGAGTACCGCAAGGCAAGCTGCCTGGTACTGCCCGATGCCGCGCAGCGCTGGCATCCGCTGGTACGCGAGGCGCTGAGCTATGGCTGCCCGGTGCTGGTGAGCGTGAACAACGACGACGCCGGCGAACTCATCCGCGACGGCATCACCGGCCTGTACTTCAAGGCGGGCGACGCCGGTGCGCTGGCCAAGTGCCTGGCGCAGGTCCCCACGCGTTTTGCCGATGCCGCCGCCACCGCCGCGCGCTGCCAGGCCGCCGCACTGGAGGACTCCCCCGCGTCCGCGGGCAGGGCCATCGCCGCCGGCTGCGTGCGGATCATGGCCGCGGACTAGGAGCGCGCCGGCATGCACCGCCACGCTCCTGGTCCGCAGTGGCTTAACGCCCGCGTACCGCCGCACAGGGCACCGGCGCCATTGGCGCCATTGACGCCATTGACGCCACTGACGCTACCGTTGCCATGAAGATACTCATGTACTGCCTTAACTATGCGCCCGAGCTGACCGGCATCGGCAAGTACACCTGCGAGCAGGCCGAGTGGCTCGCGGCGCGCGGCCATGAGGTACGGGTGGTCACCGCACCGCCGTACTATCCGGCGTGGCGCGTAGGCGAGGGCTATCGTGCCTGGCAATACCGCCGCGAGCGGCGGCGCTGGGTCGAGGTGTATCGCGCGCCGCTGTGGGTGCCGCGCAAGCCTGGCGGCGTCACGCGGCTGCTGCACCTGGCGAGCTTTGCCGTGGCAAGCCTGCCCAGCCTGATGGCCCAGTTGCGCTGGCGCCCGGACGTGCTGTTCGTGGTGGAACCCCCGCTGATGTGCGCGCCGGCCGCATTGCTGTTCGCGCACTGGAGCGGCTGCAAGACCTGGCTGCATGTGCAGGACTACGAGGTCGACGCGGCCTTCGCGCTGGGGCTGCTGCGCCAGCCCTGGCTGCGCCGCCTGGCGCAGCGCGTGGAACGTCAGCTGATGGCGCGCTTTGACCGGGTCTCGTCGATCTCGCAGGCCATGGTCTCGCTGGCGCGCGGCAAAGGCACGGAGCCCGAGCGCACGGCCATGCTGCCCAACTGGGTCGATCTGCGGGAAATCGGCGCCGGCAGCGCCACGCTAGCGCGGCGCACGCTGGGTATTCCGGCTGACGCCGTGGTGGCGTTGTACTCGGGCAATATGGGCGCCAAGCAGGGGCTGGATATCATAGCCGAAGCGGCACGCCTGCTCGACGGCCGCAGCCGCCTGCACTTCATCTTCTGCGGCGACGGCGCCGGGCGCCCGGCGCTGGAGGCCGCTTGCGCGGGGCTGCCACAGGTGCGGTTCCTGCCCTTGCAGCCCGCCGACATGTTTGCATCGCTGCTGGCCGCCGCGGACATCCACCTGCTGCCGCAACGCGCCGGCGCCGCCGACCTGGTCATGCCCTCGAAGCTGACCGGCATGCTGGCCAGCGCCCGCCCGGTGATCGCCACTGCTCAGCCCAACACGGAGCTTGGCCGGGTGGTCGCGCAATGCGGCGTGCTGGTGCCGCCGGGCGACGCGGCCGCGCTGGCCAGTGCCATCGACACGCTGGCGGCGCAGCCCGCGCTGCGCGCGCACCTGGGCGACGCGGGGCACCGCTGGGCCGGGCAGCACCTGGACCGCGACATGGTGCTGGGCGAACTGGAGAGGGCATTGTTCGCGCTGGTCAGGCGCCAGCCCGCTGGCGCGCCCACCGCCGCCGGGGCAGGCAGCGAGTAGCCTGCGCCACGCGCCCCCGCTCAAGCATCCACGGAGACGCGGTCTTCCACCGACGCGGCTGCCAGCACGCCGAGATAGATGCTCTCGTACTGGTCGATCGCCTTCTCCGTGGAAAAGTTGGTGGCCCACGCGATCGAGCGCGCGGCCACTTCGGCGCGCCGCGCTTGCGGCCATGCGAGCATCTCGGCCAGCTTGTCCGCGCCGCGTTGCGCCCAACCTTCCATGTCACCGCTAGCCATCGGCTCGAGCAACTGCACCAGGTTGCCGCCGATCTCGGTCATCGGCGCGCGGTTGGTGGTCAGCACCGGCGAGCCGCATGCCATGGCTTCGATAATGGGCCAGCCAAAGCCTTCTTCCAGGCTTGGAAACAGCATCACGGCGGCCAACGAATAGGCTGCCTGCACCGCCTCGGTGGGCAGCCCCGTCAAGAAGCACACGCTGCCGCCGAGGGTGGCAGCGCGCTCGCCCTGCGCGCGCATCTCCGCGGTGGGCTCGCCACCGATCATCCACAGCACCCGGCGCTGGCGGCTCTGGCGGCACTGGCGGCAATAAGCGAGGTATAGCGCCAGCACGCCTTCGCGATTCTTGTACCACTGGTTGCCGCCGATATGCACCAGCAGGCCTTGCGGATCGGCCGGCGCGCCGGCACGCTGCAGGCAGGCCAGCGCCTCGAGGGTGCCCATCCTGTGGAACGGGTAGTTCATGCCGTTGTAGACCACCCACGCCGCCTCCGGCGCGCACGGATGCAGCCGCCGCAGGTCGCGCATGGTCTTGTTGGAGACGGCGACAAAGGCCTTTCCCTGCGCCAGGCCCCAGCGGATCAGCGACTGGTAGGTGCGCCCGCTGGGCGAGAGACCGTGCTCGGGAAACTCGCCGGCGAGCGTGCGCAGGGCAATGAAATCGTGGCAATGCACCACGTGCGGACGATGGCGCAGCAGCGGCATCCAGATGCCCAGCGCATGATCGGCCAGCACCAGCAAGGTGTCCTTGTCGACCTTGCGCAGGCGCCAAAGCGCGAGCATCGGGAACAGGATGTACTGGTCGATGTAGCCCAGCCATTTGCGCAGCCCGCCCCGCGCCGGCAGCCGGCACATCACGGCGGCCGGTGTCCATAGTTCGGCCTGGTGGCCGCGTGCGCGCATGCCATCGATGATCATCGCGGCAAAGCGGTCCATGCTGTGGCTGCCGAAAAAGCGGGGTGACCCAACAAGATGATTTTCATGGTGATTGGAAGGTGCGCGGATAGCCGGCCGATGCCGTGTCGTGTTTCAGGTCGTGACTTCGCTCTGCCGATCCGAGGCAGGGCTTAGCCCGGGTGGTACAAGCGTTGGCTCGCCTGCCGCGTGGCCGCCAGCGTAATGCCGGCGAACACGAAGCCAAGCGCGTTGGCTGTCAGTTGCCCGACTACCGGCCAGGAGGTCAGTCCAAAGATGGCAATGGTCCACATCAGGATAAGAAAGGCGTTGCCGGTGCGCTTGGCCACGCGCCATGCGCGCCACATGCCGTTGACGAAGATAAGCGCCTTGAGCAAGATGCTCAGATAGCCGACCAGGCCCATCTCGCCGATGACGCGGCCGGTCTCGGTTTCGCTGATCACGAACAGCAGGCCGGTCTGCAGGAAGTAGTTTGCAAGATTGCTGCCAAGCCCGAGCCCGCTGCCAAGCAGGCTCTGCTCGGCCGAGACATCGTTGACGCCGAAGAACATCGACCCCACCCGGTCGCCAAAGCTCTCCGACTCCGCCGCGGAACTGAAGCGCTCCAGGGTCGCGTCCACCGCCGAGCTGACGAACAGCACGATGACCACGCTCATCAGCACGGAAACGATGCCCCACGACACTGCCGCCCTGCGCCGTTTTCCCTTGCCGTAGCGCAGGCTTGCCAGCAGCGCGATGCCAAACATGATCGGCAACAGCAGGATGGCCGAACGCGACCCGCTGACCAGCGAGGCAATGAACAGGCTGCCGATGACCGCGAGTGAATGCAGCTTGCCCCAGAGCCCCGGCTTCTGCTCGCCCAGCACCGCCTCCAGCGCGAAGGGGCTGACGATCGCCAGGAACAGGGTGTAGCCCAGCGTGAACGAGAAGGTGCCCGTGGTGCGCACCACGTCGGCCGTCACGCGGAAGACCGTATCCGGATCGCCCTCGATCTGACGATTGAGGAAGCTCTCCGGCGGCTGAAAATGCTGCACCAGTGCCAGCGGAGCCATGAACAGCAGCATGGCAAGCGCGGTCTTGTAGATCGCGTCCAGGTCCTGCGCCTCGAGCAGCTCGGCGGCGGCGTAGGCAAACCACAGGTACAGCAGCCAGAAGCGCACGCCGATCAGGAAAATGGGCAGCGAGTTGATGCCCGCGACAAGCTGCAGCAAGCCCCAGAAGCAAACAATGGCCGACCACCACAGCAGCATGCGCACGGTGCGCCGCGCCGGGGTAAAGCCCGAGTAGCGCACCGCGTGGTACAACGCATACACCACCAACAGGTCGCGCAGCAGGATCAGCGGCATGGTGAGCGAGTCCGAGACCCACTTGCGCGCGGCGCCCTCGAACACGGCAATCACGAAGACCGTGATGAAGATCCGCCCGAACACGGTGACGCGCGCCCGGCGGGCCGGCACGGCGGGTTTCGCATAGGCAAGGGAATGGCTCAGCATAGCGCGGCTACCGTTTCGGCTGCACTCAGGCGGTACCTCGCCCAGGTGTACTTCTGCCCGGCGACACGGGCATGGGCGCGCGCACGCTCCAGCTGCGCGCGATCGGTGGCCAGGGCCAGCATGCGTTGATACAGTGCCTGCGCGCAGAGCGGCACCACCCAGCCGGCCTGCGGGAATTCGTCGATGATTTCTTTCGCACCGACCCGATCCGAGAGCAGCACCGGCGTGCCGCATGCCAGCGCCTCGGCCACCACCATGCCGAAGGAATCGAAGCGCGACGGCAGCACGAAGCAATCGGCATCGGCAAACACCTGGAACAGCGCCGGCTGCGGCAACGCGCCAAGCTGAAGCACGCCCGGCATGGCAGCGATGCGCTCGCCCAGCGCCGGCTCGACAAGCGCGCCGGCAAGCATCAGCTCCGCCGTCGGCAGGCGCTCGCGCAGCCGCGCGAACGCGTCAAGCAGCAGGTCGATGCCTTTGCCCACGCGCACTGCCCCGGCGAACACGAAGCGCGGGCCGCCGGAGACGCGCTGGCGGCGCACGTCATCCGGCAGCGTTGCGCCAAGCAGGATTGGCTTGAGCTTGGCAGGGGGCACGCCGGCGTCGATGTAGGTACGCGCGGCAAACTCGGAGCAAGTGATGATGATGTCCGCCAGCGCAATCTCCGCATCCTTTTGCGCGTTGATCTGCGCGAGGTAGGTGCGGTCCTCCACCGGCACCATGGCTTCGGCTGCGCGGTGATGCACGGCGGGCGCCTCCAGCACGCAGCGCGCGCCGATGCGCCGCGCCGCCTGGAAGGTCCGCAGCGCGGAGTTCTCGTAGGCCACCACGATATCCGGGCGCACCGCCTCCACCCGGGCGGCTACCCAGTGGTCGAACAGGTGGAAGACCCGGTGCGCGTAAGCCGACGAAGAGCGCCCGACGTAGCGGTTCAGGCCGAGCTTTAGCACGCCCGGAAAGAACACCGGGTGCCGCCGCAGCGCGTTCGGGATCGCCACCTCGCGCAGCTTGGCGCGATAGGCGGCCGGCAGCCACCATGGCGGCGCCTCGCCCGGGGCGCGCACCGGCACGCCAGACCAGTATTGCTTGAGCATGTCGTGCTCATAGAGCGCCAGTGCCATCTGATGCGAGTGCTGCAGGCCGGGATGCGTGACGAGGGCCTTCATGCTTCGCTCCCCCTTGGGGCGCCATCGAGCCTCGCGCCCGCGGGCACCGCGGCGGCGACAGGCCCGGCACAGCGCGTGGGCCGGCCCGGCGGCTGCATGCGCAGCGTCCCCGCCAGGCGCACGCCCTGCGCAAAGCCACCCCAGCCACCCAGCAGTTGGCCGGGCAGGCAGCGTGGGCGCTTGAGCAGGCTGTGCGCCAGGAAGTAGGCGCCCGGGCAACTGCGAGACCCCACCAGCAGCTGGAACAACGCAAGCCGCAGGCGCATCGCCGGTGACGCGTACGCCATCGAGAGCGCCACCAGGTTGCAGGTCTCCTCGAAGCAGCGCTTGCGCGCATAGCTCTCGCGCTCGTAGTTGTAGCGCACGGCCGGATAGTGATCGACGATGGCGCCGGGATCGAGAACCAGGCGCCATCCCGCGTGGCGCAGCATCTGGCACATCCAGGTCTCGTTGCCGGGCTGCGCGCCCTGGCCCTGCAGCCGCTCGTCGAAACGCGCCGTGCCCAAGGCCGCGCGGCGCAGGATCCAGTTGCAGCCCTTGAGCGTTTCCACCGCGCGCGGTGCGCCGCTCACCCGATGGGTCTCGCCGATGATCCTGCCCCAGCCGTCGCGATAGCCGGCCAGCGGTACGTCCGGCACAGCCAGCGGCTGGCCATCGGCGCCGCGTACGACATCCCGGCCACCGGCGCCGCCCACCACGGCATCGGCAAAATGGGGCAGCAAGCGGGCCAGCCAGTCCGCGCGGGGCAATGCGTCATCATCCAGGATCGCGAGCAGCTCGCCGGTGGCGTGCGGCAGGCCGGCGTTCAGGGCGGCTACCACGCCAGGCTCGAACACCTTGACTACCTGCAGCGCAGGATAGCGGGCCCGTGCCGCATCTGCCAGCCACGCAGCAGTGTCCGGATCGTCAGCGCCGCGGCAGACCACGATCAACTGGACCGGCGACGGCACGAGCGCCGCCGCTGCCTGCAGGCAGCGCTGGAGCATGTCCAGGCGCCGGTAGGTCGGGACCACACCATCAGCGTGACGCTTGGCGCATCGCTCATTGCGTGCTTCCTCCATGGGGGGCAAGGCGCTCGTCGGCTGGCAGCAGGCGCCCGGCGCGCACGGCGGCAGCGAGCTCGCAGACGATGGCCGCGGCCAGCCCCGACGACAGGCCGAGCTGGAACCACAACACACCATCGAGCGTGGTGAGATCGAGCAAGCGTGGCGCAACCGCGCACCAGGCCAGCACCACCGGCACCTGCACGAATGCAAAGTGATTCAGCCCCCGGTTGGCCAGCAACTGCCAGGCGATGCCGACCATGCTGGCACAGCCCGCACCGAGGCAGGCAATGACCAGCTCGGCGCCCAGCGAGGCGTAGTTCGGCCCTACCAGCCACAGCAGCAATCCTGGCCAAACCACGGCGAGCAGCACCAGCCCCGCGGCGGGCAGGCAGGCCAGCGCCACCCAGCCCGCAAAGCGCCGCAGCACGCCCTCACGCGCTTGCGCAAAGCGCGGAATCACGTATGCGGACACCACGGCGCCCACCGGCATCAGCAATTGCCCGATGCGCGACAGCGCGCCCAGCGAGGCCGTTTGCCCGACCGCGCCGTGATAGGCGACGATGGCGAACACCAGTTGCCCCTGGACGCAATAGAACGCTTCCAGCGGCAATTGCCGCCGCATGATGCGGCCGATGTATTGGCTGTCGTGCGCCTTGCCCGCGCTGCCGGCCTGCGCCGCCAGTGGTATCTCGCGCGCGATCCAGCGTCGGACGAACGGCACGCGCAGCCCCGCGAACAGCACGTTGACGAGTGTCGCGCCCAGCACGCCGAGCAGGCCCAGCGCGTATAGCGCGGACGACAGCACCAGCCGCCCTACGGATAAAGCGGTATCGAGCGCCTGCAGCGCGGGCGCGCGGTTGGCAAACAGCAGCACCTGGTCCACCACGCGCGATTGCATGTCGAAGTACCAGGTCACCAGCAGCAGCGCCAGCAGCAGCACGATGAGGATCGCGCCTGCATGGTTGCGATACAGCAGCCACGCGGCAATCGCCAGCACCACAGGCAGCAGCCAGGCGGAGAGCTTCCAGCGCTGGCCCATGGCTGCGCAAGCCAGTTCCGCGGCACGCTCGCGGTCCGGCCAGGTCTTGCCCAGCAGCGCGTTCAGGCCGAGCTGGATGCCGCCCTTGGTGACGATGGCGATGGCGCCCATGATGATGCCAACCACGGTGTAGATGGCGTAGTCGCCCACCTCCAGCCAGCGCGCCAGCAGCAGGCCGGTGATTGCGCCGATCCCTTGCGAGAGCACCGCATAGACGAGGAAGTTGAGCAGCTTCACGGCGCTCGCGCTCCCCGCGCAATGACGCTTTGGCATGACGGCGCGACCATGGCCTTGTCCCCTCTATCCCGCCGTCGCGTGCCGCGCGGGCTGCGCGGCCCCGGTCGCGCCATGGATGATGTCGACAAGGCGTTGCGCCGCCTGCCCGGACTGGAAGCGCCGGGCGAACGATTGCCGCGCGGCGGCGCGCATGCGCGCTTGCGCGGCGGGCTCGGCCCGCAGCCACTGCCGCAGGCAGGCGGTGGCGCCCTGCGCGGTGTCGGGGCCCACCAGCCCAGCGCCGTCGGCGACGATCTCGCGCCAGATATTGACCTTGTCGGAGATCAGCACCGGCACGCCGCAGCCGAGCGCCTCGGCCACCGCCACGCCGAAGTTCTCCTGGTGCGAAGGCAGGCAGAACACCTCGGCCGCGTGAAAGGCGCCCCACTTGAGATCGCCCTTGAGCATGCCGGTCCAGCTCACGCGCGCGCGCAGCCCCTGCGCGGCAATGCGCTGCTCCAGTGCTGCGCGCAACGCGGCGTCGTAGGGTCCGGCCAGCACCAGGTGCAGCGCGGGATGCTCGGCGGCCACGCCGGCGAAGGCTTCGACCAGCAGGTCGCAGCCCTTTTTCTCGTGGATCCGCCCCAGGAACAGCGCGATGCGCTTGCCGCTCGCCTCGGGGAAGGCAGAGAAGAAGGCCTCGCGCAGTGGCGCGCCGTCTTGCGGCGGCTGCGCCGTGCCGTAGCTTGCCACCACCTCCCGGCACCGGTACGGCCAGAACGCGCCGCTGGAGCGCAACTTTTCCTCGCTGCACGTGAACAGCACGCCGCGCGCGTGACGCAGGACCCAGTAGTCCCCGACCAGCCAGTAGAGGCTCTTCTTCAAATGCTTGAGCGGATAGTGGTCGCGAAACCAGGGGTCCAGCATGCCGTGCGTAAACACAAAATACGGTACCCGCGTGCCACGCAGCGCAATCCATACGGCCAGCGCGTGGAACTGCCACAGCCCTTCGACGATGACCGCGTCGTACTCTTCGCCGTGGGCGCGCAGCCAGGCCACCATGCGCCGGTTGAAGCCGTACTTGAGCGACGACGGCCCCAGCGCGATGACGTCGAGCTCGCTATCGCGCACCCAAGGCGCATCGGGCGCATCGCCGCAGCACACCTGCACCTGCACGCCGCGCTCACGCAAGGGCACGCGCAGCTGGCGCACGCCTTCGATCGGGCCGCCACCGCCCGGATCGATCGACGAGATCACGTGCAGGATCTTCATTGCCGGGTTCCGGGTGCCGCGGGCGGCGGCTCGCTGGCCGCCGCCTTGCGCGCGATGAAATGAAACCAGTACAGGTCGCGCAGGTCCTGGCCTTCGCGCACCGGCTCGCCGTTCAGGTTGCCGAACACCACCTCGGTATGCAGCCCCAGCTCCGCGAGCGCACGCTGCTGCGCGGCGAGCTCGGTATAGACAATCACAATGCCGAACTTGTGCGCAGCGCAAACCCGTATGGCATAACCATCGAACTCGCGGTTCAGGCGCGAGTGCCGCAGGTAGTTGAAGGTGGCAATCGGCAGGTTGCAGATCACCCGCGCGGTGTCGATGCCGACCGCGATCGGGTTGGCCGACAGGTGCGGAAAGCGCACGAAGCGCGAGAGATTCTCGCGATAGCTGGGGCCGCGCATATTGTGCGTGGAGAACAGCATCATGCCGCCGGGCCGCAGCACGCGCTCAAACTCGCGCAGGATGGCGACGCGTCCCGGATAGTCAACCGCATCGATGCCGTTGAAGCTGAACATCACCAGCGCGAAGCTGTTGTCCGCAAAGCGCGACATGTTGCGCGCATCCATCTGCATCACCCGCACGTCGGGATGATTGCGCTGGCAGATCTCGACCATTTCGGGCATGTAGTCGACCGCCGTATAGTCGTCGCTCAGCGCGCGCAGCAGCGCAACGGTGCGCCCGCCACCCACGCCCACGTCGAGGATGGGCTGGCCGCGTACTTCGTCAGCCACCCACGCGATCGCGGCGGCCTCGCCAGGATCGGTCCAATCGCTGGCCGTGCCGAACCACCGTCGCGCGCCCCAGCTACGCCATGCGTGTTGGTTGATACGATCCTGCGCCGTGCCTGAAGCCATGACAACCTCGTGAAGATGAGCAACGTTGGACCAACGCGCAGCGGTGCCGCTGGCATGCCTTGCCGGGCGGATGACCGGTCTGCGTGCAGTGAGGATGCCGGGGCGGGATTCGGGATTCTGTTCGCTGCCACACATGAGCGGCCACGCGGCCGTGACGGGTACCGGCGGCTTGCGGCGCGGGGTATCCGCAGGGTCGCTTGCGGCGCGGCGGCGAGGTACCGCCAGCACCGCATTGCTGCTGTGCAAGGGGTCAATCGGCGGAGCGATGCCTCCCCTCATCCTGATGGTGGAGATGGCTCTCATCCGTTTGTCGCGCGGTAGCCGCCCAAGCCTCATGCCTTAGGCGCAAGTGGATCGCGGACTCCACCTCGGGGCGAGTTTCAAGATTGATTCGCCGCGCGGGCGATTCACCCGGAAAGGCCCTGAAAGCGCCAGCGCGACGCCTTTCCGTTACAGCGGTGAAACATTATTCGCCAATTACTGTTTCAGTCTTGAAACATAATCCTGGCGATTATCCATCACCCGTTCGGGTAACCCGCCAGGCGGCCACCATCAAGGCTTTCCGGATGATGGATACAAAGCTCCCCAACCCATTTTTGGCGCCTCCAAAGCAACTTGATTTCGTGCAGATCAGACAATAAGATGACCTTAATTCGTTTTAAGACGAATGGCATTTTGGGGTGGGTTCAGGGGGTCAGCCTTCCGGCTTGCGGTCAGTTCCCGGCAATAAAAACGGGCGGTCCGGCTTGGCGGTGGTACGGGGATAAACGGGGGCGGCGCGCGTGGAGCACCACGAGGGTCGCGCTGTTCATTATTCCGCTGCGTTCAACCTGTTTCCTGCCGCAATCATACGGGGGGAATAACAACATGAACGCACTGCTCATCGAGGGTCACCCACTGCTGCGTCTCGGGCTGCTGCAAATGCTCGAACGCATTCATGGCGTTGACCACGTCATCACCGTCGACCCGGCCGACGTCGCCCTGCTGGATGGCAATCATTGCGACCTGCTCGTGTTTGGCATGCCTGCCGACACTGACGCCGGATGGCAACTGCTCAACAAGGTACGCTCCGTGCTCTCCGCCGAGCGCTTGCTGCTGCTCGCCGATGTGCTCCCGCTGCAGATTCCGGCGCTCGCCATGGCGCAAGGCATCTGCGGCTGCCTGCCGAAATCCGCCTCGCTGGCCGTGCTGGAAGCTGGCATCCGCCTGGCCATGGTCGGCGGGCAATACGTGCGCGGCCAGAACAACCGGCAAGCCGGCGCGCCTGGCAGCGGATCGCCGGGCCTGTCGGCCGGCAATTATCCCGTAGGGGGCCGCGTTCCCATGCTGGCGCCACTGGCCGAGGGCGCGCTGTGCAGCCCCGCCGGCGTGCGCATCCAGGCCACGCCTTCCTCGCGCGAATCCGTGGCCGCCGCGGCTCGCCAGAGCGCAGCGGCGGTCGATGCCGGCGGTAGCGGCGGGCACGGCGAGACCGCGTATGACGAAGCCGAGATGCTGCAGATCACGCCAAGGCAATATGAAGTGCTAGTGCTGCTTGCGCGCGGACATCCCATCAAGACCGTGAGCCGCATGCTCAATATCTCGGTGGCGACCGTCAAGAGCCACGCCTGCACCCTGTATCAGCGGCTCAAGGTGCGCAACAAGGGCGAGGCGGTGTACGCGGCGCTCCAGCGTGGCGCGTCGCTGGAGTGGGTCAGCGGCGACGAAGCCGCGCCGCGCGCGGCCGTGCGCAACGCCTCATCGGCCGACAACAGGCCGGTGCGCGCGGTCGCGGAGTACGGCACGGGCGCTTCCGCCGCGATGCGCTGAGGCGCAGCCACGGCGCGGTCACGGCGCGGTCAACCGACGGCGGCAGGGCACGATCCTGCCGCCGTTGTCTTTTGCCCGAGTCCTCCGGCGCGCTTTCCAGCATCCGTCCTGCGCCTTGCTTCGCCCCCCTGCGCTCACCTGGGCGCCACGCCTGACGCCGTCTCCAGCATCGCAGCGCAATGTGTGACAGCGCACCGATTGGGCAGCCCGCGCCTCCTAGGATGACAGCATCGGGGGACTGTCGCAGCGTTTGCGAGTCCCTGTCGCCAAATGCCGGAGGCTGCCGTGAACGAGATCACCGACCATGACGGGCAACACGCGCACACGCAACGCCGAAGCCGGCCGCTGGCATGCCTAGCCATGCTATGCGCGGCCCTGTTGCTTGGCGCCTGCGCGAGCTCGCCGGGCATGCACTTCGACCCCAAGGCGCCCGTTACCGCGATCGGGCCGGATGCCATGCCCAACATCACACCGATCACGCTGGAGGTGGTGCGCAACCAGCGCACCATGGCGCAACGCGAGGTCGAAAAGCTTGACGAACTCTATGGCAAGCCGCAGCCCTATCTCATCGGCCCGGGCGATATCGTCTCGGTGGTGGTGTGGGATCACCCGGAGCTGGTCTTCCCCAACCAGACCTACAGCATCGGGGCCGCCTATGAAATCCCGGCGGTGGGTGGCGGCTCCAATGTGCCCGGCTATGTGGTGAGCGCGCAGGGCGATATCCAGTTCCCCTACGCCGGCGTGATGAAGGTCGCGGGCAGGACGGCGAACGACGTGCGCGACCAGATCGCAAAGGTGCTCTCGCGCGTGGTGCGCGATCCCCAAATGACGGTGCGCGTGCTCGCATTCCGCAGCCAGCGCATCTATGTGGACGGCGAAGTGCGCACGCCTGGCATGCAGCCGATCGACGACGCGCCAATGACGCTGATCGAGGCGCTTAACCGCGCGGGCGGCGTGCTCAACCTGACGGGCGACAACAGCCGCATCCGCATTACACGCGGCGAGCGCAGCTGGCACGTCAACATCCCGGCACTGCTCGCGCGCGGCATCGACCCTTCGCGCATCATGCTCAAGAACGGCGACATCGTGCGCGTGGAACAGCGCGAGGACAGCAAGATCTTCGTCACCGGCGAAGTGGTGCGTCCCACCAGCTTGCTGATGCGCAACGGCCGCATGACGCTCAACGAGGCCATTGGCGACGCCGGCGGCGTGAACCCGAACTCCGCCAATGCCGAGCAGATTTTCGTGATCCGCAAAGCGGCCGACGGCGAGCCCAAGGTCTACCACCTGGACGGCACCTCGCCGGTGGCGCTGGCCATCGCCGAAGGCTTCGAGCTTGAGGCCAAGGACGTGGTGTACGTCGACGCGCGCGAGCTGGTGCGCTGGAGCCGCGTGGTCAACCTGCTGCTGCCATCGACGAGCGGCGCTTTCAGCGCCGCCAGCGTGGTCAAGTAGGCGAGGCCGCGATGATTCGCTCGATCCTGGTTGTCTGCATCGGCAACACCTGCCGCAGCCCCATGGCGCAGGGCTTGCTGAGCCACGCGCTGCCCGGCTGCACGGTGAGCTCTGCCGGGCTGGCCCCCGCTGGAGGGCGCCGCCGCCAACCCGCATACGGTGCGCCTGCTGGCGGAGGAGGGCCTGGATCTCGCCGGGCACCGCGCGCGCACCGTGGACGGCGGCATGATCAACGGCGCCGACCTGGTGCTGGTGATGGACACGGAACAAAGAGAAGCGCTTGAGCGCCAGTATCCGCATGCACGCGGCAAGGTCTACCGGCTTTGCGAATTCATGCATGCCGACGTACCCGATCCCTATGGCTGCTCGCAGAAGATGTTCAGGATCGTGCTGGGGCTGATCAAGCAAGGGGTCGATTCATCACACCCAGCGGGAGAAGTCGATCGACCTGACCGGCTATCTCGACGTGCTGATGCGCTACCGCTGGACCTTCATCCTGATCGCAGGCACGGTCTTCGGGCTGGGCGCGACCTACGCGTTCTTCACCAAGTCCGTCTACCGTACCGATATCGTGGTGCAGGTGGAGGACACGGGCAGCGGCGCCAACAGCAAGCTCGCGGGCAGCGTGGCGCCGGTCTTCGACGTCAAGCCTGCCGCGGCCGCGGAGATCGAGCTGTTGCATTCGCGCATGGTGGTGGGCAAGGCCGTGGAAAGCCTGAAGCTGTTCATCGATGCCAAGCCAAGTTACTTTCCGGTGATCGGCCAGGCGCTGGCACGCTATAACCCCGGCCTGTCGGAACCCGGCCTCTTCGGCTGGGGTGGCTTTGTCTGGGGCGACGAACGCATCACGGTGGGCCGTCTCGATATGCCGGCGCGGCTGGAAGGCACCAGGATGGTGGTAACGGCCCTTGACGGCAAACGGTACCGGCTGAAGGTCAAGGGAGAGCAGACCATGGCCACGGGCACCATCGGCCAGCCGCTTCTTGTCCCGACCTCGCGCGGCAATATCGAGATCCTCATCACGGAACTCGAAGGCAATCCAGGCGCCAGCTTCAACGTGACGCGGCTGCCGCGGGCCATTGCCATTGCACAGTTGCAGCAATCCCTGCAGATTGCCGAGCGCGGCAAGTCGAGTGGTGTGATTGGCATCATCCTTGAAGGCCCCGACCCGGACCTGATCGCCGCAACGCTGAACGAGATCGGCAGCGAGTATGTCGACCAGAACGTGCGCCGCAGGGCGGAGGAGGCGGAAAAATCCCTGGCCTTCCTCGACCAGCAGTTGCCGCAGGTCAAGCTGCAGGTGGAGACCGCCGAGACGCGCTACAACGCGCTGCGCAACCAGCGCGGCACGATCGACCTGGGCGAAGAGTCGAAGCTGATCCTCTCGCAGTCCGTCCAGATCCAGACGCGCCTGCAGGAGTTGCGCGCGAAACGCCAGGAACTGGTGACGCGCTTTACCGGCAACCATCCCAGCATCGGCATCATCGATGAGCAGATCGGCAGCCTGAATGCCGCGCTCGCCGGCGTGACCACGCGTATCCAGAAACTGCCCGAAGTGGAGCAAAACGTGCTGCGCCTGCTGCGCGATGTCAAGGTCAGCACCGAGCTGTACCAGTCGCTGCTCAACGACGCCCAGCAGCTCAAGCTGACCAAGGCCAGCAAGGTGGGCACCGCGCGCATGGTCGACCCGGCCGAAGTGCCCTTGCAGCCCGTGCGGCCCAACCGGTCGTTGCTGGTGATTTTCGCGGCCATGCTTGGCACGGTGGGCGCGCTGATCGTCGTGTGCCTGCGCCACATGCTCGACGGCGGCGTCGCCGAGGCCGACGATATCGAAAACCTGACCGGGTTCGCGGTGTACTCCACCATCCCGTTCAGCCCGGAACAGTCGCGCCTGGCCACGCAAGGCGACCCGAAGGCCTCGCTGCTGGCCTGCCGGATGCCGGACGATCCCGCCATGGAGAGCTTGCGCAGCTTCCGCACCGCCTTGCAGTTCTCGCTGCTTGGCAACCGCCATCCGGTGGTGCTGGTGACGGGCCCGGCGCCGGGTGTCGGAAAGTCATTCATCTGCGCCAACTTCGCCGCGGTGCTCGCCGCCGGCGGCAAGCGCGTGGTGCTGATCGACGCTGACCTGCGGCGGGGCAGCCTGAACCGGCGCTTCGACACCGACCGCGGCCCCGGCCTGACCGAGTTGCTGCAGGGCGCGCCGGTGGAACCCGCAGTGCGCAGACAGGTTGTGCCTGGGCTGGATTTCATTCCCACCGGGACGCTGCCCGAGCATCCCGCCGACCTACTGCTGAGTCCCGCGATGGACGCGCTGCTCAATGCGCTAAAGGCGAATTACGACATCGTGCTGATCGACACGCCGCCGGTGCTGGCCGCCTCGGATACCGGAATCCTTGCTACCAAGGCGGATGCCGTGTTCATGGTGGCTCGTGCCGACTCGACTACCGTGGATGAACTGGAAGCCGCGGGCAGGGCGATCAGGCAGGTTGGCGGGGAGGTGAAGGGGGTGCTGTTCAACGGGTTGAATGTGCAAGGGCGGTGGTATCGGGCGCATTACAACTTCGGCAAGTACCGGTATCTGAACTATCGGTATCAGGACGTGGATACGGTGCAGAGCCGGTAGGGCTGCTGCGCGCAGCGCTCAATCGAAAGCGCCGGGTTCCGGCGCTTTCATTTTTGCCCACAGGATACGGCATGGTGCACCGATGGCAGGCCCGCGTGCGCAGCGGCTCGCCCCCCGCTCACGCGCTCGCCGTACCTGACACCGCATCCGCCAGCGTGCCGGACCTGTCCTCGTTTGCCTCATTTGCCTCATTTGCCTCGTTCGCCTCGACCGGCTCGCCACGCGCCAGCTGCACCTCGATATAGCGCACCAGATGCGCCCCCAACGCGGCGCGGCTGTCGGCAAGGAACAGCGAATGATCGAACGTGGGCAGGGTGCGCACGCGGATGTTGCCCAGGCCCTGCAGCGCTTCCAGGTTGCCGCCAAAGCGGTCCTTGGCTTCCTCCAGCCCGATATCGCTCATGCCGTAGAGGAAATCCGTCTGCACGCCGCGCCGGTCTAGCTCCCGCATGGCGGCCCGCGCGAAGCCGGTCACGGTGGCGGTGTCGTCGCCGCCGCGCCAGCGCGCAACGGCGGCTGCGCCGCGTTGCACCACGCGCCGCGTGCATCGGCGAACAAAGCCCGACAGGATCGGCCAGACCTTGACCTGGCCGCGCCACAGCCGTTGCCAGTTCTGCGCGCGGCGCGCGGCTGCCACGTAACCCCGCATGGACTGCACCCGTTCGTTCACCGCGGCGGTGTCGGCGTCATCCCAGCGGAATTTCGCCAGGTTGGCCAGGACCAGGCCGTTGACCGCCGGGTTGCGCAACGCCACGTGCAGGCTGATGAACGCCCCCGAGCAAACCCCCGCCATGACGATGCGCTTGTACCCCTGCGCGCGCAGCCAGTCGACGGCGGCGCTGGCATCGTCGCACGCGCTCTGCGCGTATACCGCGGGAATGCTCATCTGGCGTGCCGGGGCGGGACTATCGCCCAGCGTGGATAGATCCAGGCGCAATGCGGTTACGCCGTGCCGTGCCAGCTCGCGGGACAAGCTCACGAAGACCCGCCCGTCGCCCACATGGTGATTGCCGCCGGTATTGGGAAAGAGCACCACGACATCGCTCGCGCCGCGGCGCGCGGGCTGGCAAAGGATGCCGAACTGCCTGCCGCGGTCCAGCCATACCCGCTGCTCGCGCGCGCCGTCCACCTCGCACTCGAGCGCGACGCTCGCATTGCCTGCCACGGGCGTGCCGCGCGCGGCGCCGCCGCGCCCGGCGGCGATGGCCGGGCGTACCCAGGCCAGCACCTCTTGCCAGGCCGTCTCCGGCACTTGCGCGTACTCGGCGGCTTGCATCATGCCGGGATACTCGCCAAAGGTGCCCAGCGTGACCTCGGCCCCCGAGCCACGATAAAGCGTACCCATTTCTGCGACGGGCGAAGTGGCCCCCGGCCAGGCATCGAGCAGCAGCACGCGCGGCGCGGGGCAGCCCTTGCGGCGGGCCAGGCGCAGGCCTTCGAGCGCCGTCACGGTGTCGGCCTGGAAGCGATAGGCCAGCACCTCAAGCGATCCGTCGGTGGGCGGCGTGAGCTCGATGTCTGGGATGACGTTGTTGACCCAGCCGGTGTGCAGCGCGCGCAGCTCGCGCAGATAGGCGCGCCCGCTCACCACGGGCGCCAGCAGGACCAGGCCGGTCACGACATGGGGTTCGCGCGCGGCCAGTGTCTCGGCGGCGAGCACGGCCAGCGTCGCCCCCAGGCGCAGGCCGCACAGCACGACCCGGCTAACCCCGGCCTGCTCGCGCAGCGTGGCTACCGCGGCCAGGATGCCGTGCACGCACCAGGCAATATGCTCGCCATCGGCATCGGTGCCGGCGGAGTCCCCGGTGCCCGGATAGTCGAAGCGCAGCACCGGCAAGCCCACGGCGGCGAGGTCTGCGGCCAGGTGGCGAAAAGCCCGGTGCGACCACATGGCTTCGTGGCCGTGCGGGTTGCACAGCACCACGCCCGTGGTGCCTGCAGCCTCATGCAGCCAACCGGCACAGCCCTCGAACAAGACCGGTTTCATGACCTCTCCCAAAGAAAAACGGGGCGTTGGCCCGTGGCATTGACGCACGCAGAAACGGGTACGCTTTGCCGTTCGGGCAGTGGCTTGCGTCCGCGCGCCAAGCCTTGAAGCGGAGCAGGAATACCGTTCTAATGCAGCGGATGCGACTTATCGATTCCGTGAACATGAAACCTGCCTTGCTGTCCGTCCTGCTGCTAGCCACCGCGTTGGCGATCCCCATGGCCCCCGCGGCAGCGGCGCCGCCGCCCGCCGCCACGCAAGCCGAGGTCACCCATCTCTTTGCCTATCTGGCGG
>NZ_AHJE01000030.1 GCF_000243095.1 Cupriavidus basilensis OR16
GCAAGGTGCCGCCGGCATCCCGCACGGTGGACAGCCACCTGTCGCGCGTGCGCACCAAGCTGGCGCTGGAGCCGCGCAATGGCGTGCGCCTGTCGGCGGTATATGCGACCGGCTGCCGGCTGGACCTGGTCGAGCAGCGGTGATGCGGCTGCCCGTGCTGTCGCCCATCCTGTTGCCCGTCAGTCCGCCTTGATGCCCGCTTCCTTCACGATACGGGCGTTGTCGTCGTATTCCGCATGGATCGCCTTGGCGAACTGCGCGGCGGACCCGCCGGTGGGGACTTCGCCGCCCTTGAGCAGGCGCTCGCGCACCTCGGGCTCTTGCAAGGCCTTGTTCAGCTCGGCATTCAGCCTGGTGATGATGGCCACGGGCGTGCGAGCGGGAGCGAACACGCCGAAGGTGGAAGTGAGGTTGGCCTTGGGATAGCCCAGCTCGGCAAAGGTTGGCACATCGGGCAGCGACGCGATGCGCTTGGGCGCGCCCACCGCCAGCGCACGCAGCCGGCCGGCCTGCATGTGCTGGGTCAGCATGGGGCTGGCGTTGGTGCTCATCACCTCGAACTGGCCGCCGAGGGCGTCGTTCATCTGCTGGCCCGCGCCCTTGTAGGGGATCAGGGTCAGGTCGGCCTTGGCCTTCGACTTGATCTGTTCCAGCATGACATGGCCAACCGTGCCCAGTCCCGACGTGGCCCAGCGCACCGAACCCGGCTTGGCCTTGGCTTGCGCCAGCAGGTCCTGGAACGATTTGCCGCCGAAGCTCGACGTGGCGATCACCAGCACCGGCGAGTACATCACGCTCATGACCGGCGCGATGTCGCGCTGCGGATCGTAGTTGACGTGGCCCACGTGCGGGTTGAGCGTGAGCGGGCTGGTCGAGGCGAAGCCCAGCGTGTAGCCATCCGGCGCGGCCTTGGCCACGGCGTCGATGCCGATGCTGCCGCCCGCGCCCGCCTTGTTTTCCACCACCACCGAGGCGCCCATCTGGGCCGACAGGCGCTCGCCGAGCGCGCGTGCCACGGTATCGCTGATGCCGCCGGTGGGATAGGCCACGATCAGCCGGATCGGGCGCGCGGGATATGCACCAGCGGCACCAGCGGCGCTAGCGGCATCGGCGGCGTTGGCGGCGTTGGCGAGCGGGCTCATCAGGGCGGCAAACACGGAGGCGGCAGCCAGCAGGGGAATTCGGTGGGAAGCGGACATGGCGGGGGAACGACGAGGACATCGGTTGGAGGACGGAACCACGGAGCAACTGAGCAACGGAACTGGCCGCGCTGGCGCCGCCGGGAGGCCCGGAACCGGGCGCTGGACCGTCAGCACGCGTGCAGGAACAGGCGCTATTTTATCCGATCGGCGCCGCGGCCCAGCGCGCGGTCCGGCACCCACGAGACAAAGAGCTCGTTGGCGCGGTCATAGAGCCGCCATACCGTGCCGCACTCGCGGCACGTGAAGGTGAGCATGCTGAACGGCACGCCGGCGGCGCTCTGGCTGACCAGCGGCGCGGTGTGCTTGAGCGCGAGCCGGTCGTGCGGCTCGCGCCGGCGGGAATCCGCCGCGAGCGCAAGACAGTGATCGCAAGCAGGCCTGGCGGGGGTAGGGGAAGGTACGGCGGACGTCATGCCCGCCATGATGCCGCAAAAACGGCGTGCCATTCACCCTTGTCGTTCATCCTTGCGTTCACCCTTGCCGCTGCGGCAACGGCAGATGCGCCGTATCCGAGGCCCCGGCGCCCCCGGCAGCGCCCTGCGCCGCCTTCGGCACGCGCTGCCCCAGCCATACGCTGGCCAGCACCAGCAACGCGCCGGCCATCTGCACCTGGCTCAGGGTCTGGCCGAGCACCACGAAGCCCAGCACGGTGGCGCTCAACGGGCTGAGCAAGCCAAGCGCGGACACTGCCGCGGTCGGCAGGCGGCCGATGCCGCGAAACCAGAGCGCATAGCTCACCCCGGCGCCAGCCACGCACAGCCACAGGTAGCCGAGCACGTTGGGCACCGTCAGCCGCGCCGGCAGGGTCTCGAAGGCCAGCGCGAACGGCAGCAGGAACAAGGCGCCCGCGGTGAGCTGCCACGCGGTGAGCACCAGCGGCGAGACCGGCGCTCGCCAGCGTTTGGCGAGCACCGTGCCCAGCGCCATCGATACCGCGCCGGCCGCCGCGGCCGCCACGCCCACGCCGTCCAGCCGCGCGGCGGGCCCCAGCACCAGCAAGGCCACGCCGCCGATGCCGCCCAGCCCGGCCAGCCACGTAGCCAGGCGCGGCCGCGCGCCCAGCAGCAGCCACGCCAGCACCACCACCAGCAACGGCTGGATCGCGCCCACGGTGGCCGCCACGCCGCCCGGCAGCCGGTAGGCGGCGATAAACAGCATGGCCTGGAACAGGCCGATATTGAGCACGCCCAGCACCGCCGCCTTCCACCACCAGCCGCCGCGCGGCAGCTGCCGGCCCCACGCCAGCATTGCCAGGCCGGCCGGCAGCGCGCGGATCACGCCGGACAGCAGCGGCTGTCCCGGCGGCAGCCACTGGCTGGTGATCAGGTAGGTGCTGCCCCAGATCAGGGGCGCGCAAGCGGTCAGCAGGACTTCCGCCGTGCGTACCTGAACCTGCGGGGCATCGGGCTTCATGTCGTCATGCCTCCATTTTTCTTCAAGACGATATTCTTGATATCAAGATATAAAATCCACTTTACGAACTGAAAGCCTTGATGTCAAGATTCTCGTCACCCAGGATCAACAGCAGCCCACCATGGCCATCCGCGGCAAACCCAAGGCAACCAGCGCGACGGCGCCCTCCCCCCAAGCCGGCAACGATGCGCCCGAAGGCGGCGGCGATCGCGTCGACCGCATCCTGGCCCAGTGGGCGCGCGAGCGCCCGGACCTGGACGCCGCGCCGATGGGCATCATCGGCCGGGTCTGGCGCCTGGCGCGCCACACCGATCGCGCGGTCGAGTCCGCGCTGGCGTCGACCGGCCTGAATACCTGGGAGTTCGACGTGCTGGCCACGCTGCGCCGCTCCGGGCCACCCTATGCGCTGTCGCCGGGCGCACTGATCGACTCGCTGATGATCACCTCGGGCACCATGACCAACCGGATCGACCATCTGGAGCGCGCCGGGCTGGTGCGCCGCTGCCCCAACCCGGACGACCGGCGCGGGCTGCTGATCGAGCTGACCCAGCCGGGCCGCGTGCGCATCGACCACGCGCTGGAAGTGCACGTGGCCAATGAGCATCGCTTGCTGGAGGGGCTTTCGGCCGCCGAGCGCAAGCAGCTGGCAAGCCTGTTGCGGCGCTGGCTGCAGGGCTTCGAGGCGACCGGGCCATGACGCGGCAGGCCGGGGCATCGCGGCAGTGCATGCGCCACGCCTGGCACGGACCCTGCAATCCGCCCTGCCTTTCATCTGTTTCCCTCACTGCGTTTTTCCTCACTGCACCATGGAGCCGCCCCACATGCGTTTGAACCTTAGCCCGCGCGCCAGCACGCTTGCCCACTGCCGCCGTCCGTCCTTGAAAGCGGCGGCCGCGCTCGCCGCCCTGCTCTGCGCCGCGGCCGCCCAAGCGGCGCCGGTGGAGCCCGCCTACCAGCTGTCCCAGCAGGAAAAGCCCGCACTGATCGCCACGCTCAAAGACCTGGTCTCGATCGAATCCGGCAGCAAGGACATCGAGGGGCTGGACCGCATCGCCGCGCTGATCCGCGACCGCCTGGCCGCCATGGGCGGCGACGCGCAGCTGATCGAGCCCACCGAGGTCTACCGCATGGAAGACACGCCCAAGCAGGTGGGCAAGATGGTGATGGCGCAGTTCAAGGGCACGGGCAAGCGCAACATCATGCTGATCGCCCACATGGACACGGTCTACCTGCGCGGCATGCTGGCGCAGCAACCGTTTCGCATCGACGGCGAGCGCGCCTACGGCCTGGGCATCGCGGACGACAAGAACGGCGTGGCGGTGATCCTGCATACAGTGGCCATCCTGCAAAAGATGGGCTTCAAGGACTACGGCACGCTGACCGTGCTGATCAACGGCGACGAGGAAATCAGCTCGCCGGGCGCGCGCGCCATGCTGGCCAAGATGGGCAGCCAGCAAGACGCGGTGTTCTCCTGCGAGGCCACGCGCGTGACTGGCGACCGCCTGTCGCTTGCCACTAGCGGCATCGGCGCCATCTCGCTCACCGTGCACGGCAAGGCCTCGCACGCCGGCGGCTCGCCCGAGCAGGGCCGCAACGCGCTGTATGAACTGTCGCACCAGATCCTGCAGATGCGCGACCTGTCCAACCCGCAGAGCGGGCTCAAGGTGAACTGGACGATCTCCTCGGCCGGCACCAACCGCAACGTGATCCCAGCCACCGCCACGGCCCAGGCCGACGTGCGCGTGCTGCGCACCGCCGACTACGACAGCCTGGAGCGCACGCTGCAGGAACGCGTGAAGAAGCAGCTGATCCCCGATACCAAGGTCGAGGTCAGGTTCGAACGCCGCCGGCCGCCGCTGGAAGTCACCGACGCCGCGCGCAAGCTGGCCGCACACGCGCAGGGCGTGTATGCGGAGATCGGCGAGAAGCTGGCCGTGTACGACACCGCCGAGGGCGGCGGCACCGATGCCGCGTTTGCCGCGGCCGCCACCAAGGCGCCGGTCATCGAGCGCTTCGGCCTGCGCGGCTTTGGCGCGCACTCCAACGATGCGGAATACGTCGACCTCAACTCGGTCACGCCGCGCCTGTACCTGCTCACGCGCATGATCATGGACGTGTCGCAGGACAAGACCGGCCGCTGACCGGCTCGCCCAGCCTGTCGCTCGTGCCAGCCTGATGCCGGGCTGGCACGCTTCTCGCCTATGGAGAACGACAGGAGCGACGAGAGAACAAACATGGTGCGGACCGTTTTCGACAGCACACGCCGCGCTCCTGACGGGTCACTGGATCTGAATGGGAGATATCGTATGGCAAGCGCAGACCGCATCGTCGAGCTGTCTCACCACGTTGGGTTTATCGCGGACGACAAGATCTCCAGCATCGCGGAGATCAACCGGGAAACGAAGTTCCTCGCGCTGAACGCCTTGATCGAGGCGGCACGGGCCGGCGATGCGGGCCGTGGCTTCAGCGTCGTGGCGAATCAGGTCAAGCAGGTCTCCGAGCGCATCTCCGGCATCACCGGCGAGCTCACCACGGAGCTGGGCGGCTCCATCGCCGAGCTCACCCAGCTCGGCGACGCGATGATCCGGCAGATGCGCGGCCACCAGGGCCAGCGCCTGGCCGACATGGCCCTGAACATGATCGACGTGGTCGACCGCAACCTCTACGAGCGCTCCTGCGATGTGCGCTGGTGGGCCACCGATGCTGCCATCGTGGACGCGGTGAGCCGCCCCGACCGCGCCACTGCCAGCCATGCGAGCGAGCGCCTCGGCGTCATCCTGAACAGCTACACCGTCTACCTCGACCTGTGGGTGATCGACGCGCAGGGACGCGTCGCCGCCAACGGCCGCCCGCACGCCTACCCGGGCGTGGCAGGGCGCAATGTCTCGGGCGTGGAATGGTTCAAGCGCGCGATGGCCACAGCCTCGGGCGACGACTATGTCGCGCATGATGTCGCGGTCTCGCGTTTTTATCGACAATGCCAGCGTGGCCACCTACGCCACCGCCATCCGCGCGGGCGGCCGCGCCAGCGGCGAACCCGTCGGCGTGCTCGCCATCTTCTTCAACTGGGCGCCGCAGGCGCATACGGTGGTCAAGGGCGTACGGCTGTCGCCGGAAGACTGGCAGCGCACGCGCTGCCTGCTGGTGGACGCCGGGCACCGCGTCATCGCCGCGTCGGATGGCATGGGCGTGCTCACCGAGACCTTCCCCCTGAAGGACGACCCCACCCCCACCGGCTGGTATGAAGCGCCGGACGGCGCGCTGGTGGCGTTCGCCCGCACGCCCGGCTACGAAACCTATCCGGGATTGGGCTGGTACGGCGTGATCGTGCAGCATCCGCCAGGCGGTAGGCATCCGGCGGGACACGCTTGAGAAAATGAAAGGGCAGCCACGCAGGTGCGCCACGCATCCCATGTGGCTGCCACAATGTGGCGCACACGCACCGCGATGGTGCGATGAATCGCACGCCGATATCGCAACGGGCCACTACGCTTTACCTGCGCCCGGGTGGGCCCGGGCGGGGTGGGCCAAGCTAAAGCGCTGGCCCCGCTCAGGCCGGCTTCTTGCGCCCGCCCAGGTCAGGCAGGAAGATCGCCAACAGCCCCAGCAGCGGCAGGAACGCGCACAACTGGTAGACCGATTCAATGCCATGCGCGTCGGCCAGCTTGCCCAGCACCGCGGCGCCGATGCCGCCCATGCCGAAAGCAAAACCGAAGAACAGGCCCGACACCATGCCCACCTTGCCCGGGATCAGCTCCTGCGCGAACACCAGGATCGCCGAGAACGCCGACGCCAGGATAAAGCCGATGATGAACGACAGCACGCCGGTCCAGAACAGGTTGGCATGCGGCAGCATCAGCGTGAACGGCGCCACGCCCAGGATCGACGCCCAGATCACGCGCTTGCGGCCAATGCGGTCGCCGATCGGGCCACCCAGGATGGTGCCCGCCGCCACCGCGAACAGGAACACGAACAGGTAGAGCTGCGAGCTTTGCCGCGTCAGGCCAAAGCGCTCCATCAGGTAGAAGGTGTAATAGGTGTTCAGGCTGGCCATGTAGAAATACTTGGAGAACACCAGCGCCATCAGCACCACCATGGCCCGTACCACGGTGCTGCGCGGCAGCGGCGCGGCTGTGGCCACAGCCTTGCGCTTGCGCGTGGTATGCGCCAGCTCGCGGCCGTACCAGCCACCAATCTGCCACAGCACGGCAATCGCCAGCAGCGCCGCCAGCGAGAACCACGCCACGCTGCTCTGCTGATGCACGATCCACGCCGCCAGCAGCGGCCCGGTAGCGCTGCCCGCGTTGCCGCCAACCTGGAAGATCGACTGCGCCAGCCCGTGCTGCCCGCCCGACGCCATGCGCGCCACGCGCGACGACTCCGGATGGAAGATCGACGACCCGGTGCCCACCAGCGCCGCCGCCACCAGCAGCACGCCGTAGGTAGGCGCCACCGACAGCAGCAGCAAGCCGCACAGCGTGAACCCCATGCCGATCGACAGCGACTGCGGCTTGGGATGCTTGTCGGTGTACAGGCCCACCACAGGCTGCAGCAGCGAGGCGGTGATCTGGTACGTCAGCGTCAGCAGCCCGATCTGGGTGAAGCTGAGGTTGAAGCCGCCCTTGAGCATCGGATAGATGGCCAGGATCAGCGACTGGATCATGTCGTTGAGGAAATGCGAAAAACTGATCGCCCCCAGCACGCGGAAACCGGTCCGCTCGGCGGCCTGCGCGGTAGTGGGAGTCTGGGCCTGGCCTTGCGGCGAGGCATTCGCGCCGCCGGGCGCGGTATCGATGCGGCTGCTCATGATGGAAACGGGGGGCTGAAAAGGCAATGGGGGAATCCTGGCGCTCATCCTAAATGGCGCGACGCCGCCTGTCCTGCGAGAATAGGGCCGGAACCTTGGAGAAAAGGACATGCCCCGCCTCCCCCGCCCGATCGCACAGCGAAGCGCCAAAAGCGCCGAAGGCGCCGTGCCCAGGACCCCCGCCTCCCCGCCCGCCATCCACCGCGCCGACACCTACGCCAGGTCACCCACTTACCTGCAGTACGACCGCAGCCCCATGCCGGTCACCGCCATGGCCGCTGACTACGTGCCCGGCCACGTTACCAAGCCGCACCAGCATCCCAATGCGCAACTGGTGCACGCGGTGCATGGCGTGATGGTGGTCGCCACCGCCGAAGGGCAATGGATCGTGCCCCCAACGCGCGGCATGTGGATGCCCGGCGGCATGGTGCACTGGATCCGCATGGTTGGGCACGTGCGCATGCGCACCGCCTACATCCGGCCGGACGCCGCCGCCAACCTGCCCACCCGCTGCACCGTGCTGGGCATCACGCCACTGCTGCGCGAACTCATCCTCGCCGCGATCGATATCCCTTCGCCCTATGCGGCCGAGTCCCGGGATGGGCGGCTGATGCGGTTGCTGCTGGATGAAGTCATGCTGGTGCCGACGTTGCCGTTGCACTTGCCGCGTCCTGCCGATGCCGGATTGCGGGAGATCTGCGATGCGATTGTCGGCGCGCCGGATACGGCGCTGACGTTGGCGCAATGGGGGGCGCGGCTAGGGGTGGATCCCAAGACCATTCAGCGGCGCTTTGCGCGCGAGACCGGGATGACGTTTGGGCAGTGGCGGCAGCAGGCCCGGTTGCTGTCGGCGTTGGAGGGGCTGGCCGCCGGGGCTAAGGTGGTGGATGTGGCTTTGGATCTGGGGTATGAGAGTCCTAGTGCGTTTTCTACTATGTTTAGGAGGCAGTTTGGGGTGCCGCCTAGTGGGTTTTTTAGGTGATTTTTTGGGCCCAAGGGCAGCACCGTTGGCTCTTGTCCAAGCTTCGGATTCGATTGATACGGCGTTGGCTTTTGCACCCAAGGGCCATACGACAAAGAAAAGTGACCGGCAGCCCCCGCAGGGGGATGTCGTACGGCTCTTGGCTCCAACAGCCAACGCCGTTCAAAAAAAACACCAGTCAATACAGCAAAAGCTAACTGGTCTGCCCTTGCGCCCAACAACCGCCCCCCCTTTAAGCCTCCAAATACCTCTCCACCAACCGAGCCCAATAAGCCGCCCCAACCGTCAAATTCTCATCATTAAAATCATACCCAGCGTTATGCAGCAAAGGCTGCCCCGCCCCATTCCCCATCCGCACAAAACACCCCGGCCGCTGCTGCAGGAAGTAAGCAAAATCCTCGCTCCCGGCGATCAGCGGGAAATTCGCCACCACCTTGTCAGACCCCACCAGTTCCTCCGCTACCTCGCGGGCGAACTCGGTCTCGCGCTCGCTGTTGATCAGCACCGGGTAGCCCCGGATATAGTCAATCTCCACCGTAGCGCCATAACCCTCCACATGCGAGCTCACCAGCCGCCGGATACGATCCTCCAGCGTGCGCCGCACATCGGCGCTGAACGAGCGCACGCTCAACTCCAGCTTGGCGCTCTCGGGGATCACATTGGGCACATGCCCGGCATGCAGCGTGCCGATCGTGACCACTGCGGTTTCGTTCGGGTCGATATTGCGCGACACGATGCTCTGCAGCGCCATCACCAGGCTGCCGGCGACCAGGATCGGGTCGATCGACTGGTGCGGGCGGGCCGCGTGGCCGCCCTTGCCGCGGATGGTGATGGCAACCGTATCGCAGGCCGCCATGAACGGTCCGGCGCGGAACATGAAGGTGCCCGCTTCCACGCCGGGATGGTTGTGCAGCCCGAAGATCGCGTCGCAGGGAAAGCGCTCGAACAGGCCGTCAGCGAGCATGCGCTCGGCGCCGCCGCCCGCGCCGATTTCTTCGGCGGGCTGGAAGATCAGGTTGACGGTGCCGTTGAAGTTGCGTGTGCGGGCCAGCTGGCGCGCCGCGCCGAGCAGCACGGTGGTGTGGCCGTCGTGGCCACAAGCGTGCATCTTGCCGGCGTGGATGCTGGCGTACGCCAGGCCGGTGCGCTCATGAATGGGCAACGCGTCCATGTCGGCGCGCACGCCAATGCTGCGCGGACCGTCGCCCTGGCGCAGCGTGCCGACCACGCCGGTGCCGCCAACGCTGCGCGTCACCGCGTAGCCCCAGCCTTCGAGCTGGGTGGCGACCAGCTCGGCGGTGCGCACTTCGTCGAAGGCGAGCTCGGGGTGCTGGTGGATGCTGTGGCGGATGGCTTCCAGCTCGGCGCGGCTGTCGGCGGTATCGGCCAGTTCGCAGAATCGTGAAGCGCGGGACGTGGAGCAAGCGGAGGATGCGGGTTGGACCGCACGCGAGTCGGCAAGAAGTGACTCGATCAGTTCGGGGGCGTGTTCTGACATGGCAGTACTCGTTTTATTAGGCCACTTTACGAGGCGTAAGACGTAAGGCGTATAGAAAACAGTATTTCACGCTGGCCGCAGAGCGCAAACGGTTTAACCCTTTGTAGCGAAATCAGGGGAACAACTGTTGCGAACTGTTGCGAACGGGGGACGGTGCCGCCTTGGCAGGCGCGCGCGGGAACCTGCGGGCGCGCGGTGACAGGTATCGATAGCGGTACAAGTGGACCAGCAAGCGGACCAACAAGCGGCACCACAAAGCAAGAAGGGCGGCCATCGCTGGCCGCCCTTCTCCGCGCCTTTCGGACAATCCGCCCTACGCGTACGCCACCACCGTCTGGCCCTGCTCGCCCAGGCCGTCGATGCCCAGGCGCATGGTGTCGCCGGCCTTGAGGAAGCGCGGCGGCTTGAAGCCCATGCCCACGCCCGGCGGCGTGCCGGTGCAGATCAGGTCGCCGGGGTGCAGCGTCATGAAGCGGCTGACGTAGCTCACCAGCGTGGCCACGTCGAACACCATGGTGGCGGTGCTGCCCGTCTGCACGCGCTGGCCGTTGACGTCCAGCCACAGGCCCAGCGCCTGCGGGTCGGCCACTTCGTCGCGCGTGACCAGCCACGGGCCGACCGGGCAGAAGGTGTCGCAGCCCTTGCCTTTGTCCCAGGTGCCGCCGCGCTCGATCTGGAATTCACGCTCGGAGACGTCGTTGACCACGCAGTAGCCGGCCACGTGCGAGAGCGCATCGGCAAGCGAGACGTCACGCGCCACTTTGCCGATCACCACGCCGAGCTCCACTTCCCAGTCGGTCTTCTCGGAGCCGCGCGGCAGCATCACCGTGTCGTTGGGCCCGTTGAGCGAGCTGTTGGCCTTCAGGAAGACGATGGGCTCGGCCGGCAGCGCCATGCCGGCCTCGGCGGCGTGGTCGGCGTAGTTCAGGCCGATCGCCACGATCTTGCCGATGCCGGTCCAGGGCACGCCAAAGCGCTCGGCCTGCACCACCGGCAGCGTGGCCGGGTCCAGCTTGGCCAGGCGCGCCAGCGCTTCGGCCGATAGCGCCTGCGGCCCGAGGCCGTCCAGCACGCCGGACAGGTCGCGCACGCGGCCTTCGGCATCGATCAGACCCGGGCGTTCCGCGCCCGGCTTACCCACACGTACTAGTTTCATCGTTTCCCCTTGGCTTCGGTGGCGATGCGGCCGGCGGGCTCGGAAAGGGTCCGCGCGACCACGGTCAGGACTTCTTTTGCAGTGTTCTCGGAATGCTGGCGCAGTCCTGCCAGCGCAGCATATCCGCATTGGCGGCGCCGCGCGCGCGGTGGACCTTGCTCATCAGCGTGGCGTAGATGCCGGCCAGCACCGGATTGGCAGCGCCGTCGATGATCAGCTGGTGGATTTCCTGGTTGGTGCGGAAATACTCGGTGCGCCGCCCGTGCCGCCGCGAGTTCGCCGGCGGTGGCTTCAAGCCCGTGCAGCGTCTCGAAGGTGGAGCGCAACTCGTCAGTCTTGGAGACGTCGAACATCTCGCAGAAGGCGCGCTCGTCGATGCGCGCGCCGGGGGGCAGTTCGCCCTCTTCGATCATGGTGCGCAGCCGCGCGGCGATGCCGAGGGTGCGCAGGCGGTTGGATTTAGGAAGCGTTGCGTTCGCATAACAATAAAATCAACAACTTACGAGAGTTGTAATTACAGATTACGTATCCTATACTCCGTCCCAGTTGCGCGACACACAACACAAACCGCTCTACCATTCCCCCAAAGGAGACAAGCGTCATGCAAACGACAAGCCGGGCTGCAGCGCTAACGGAGACGAAGAGCTCCGTACGCTGGAAGATTTTCCTGATGATGTTGTTCCTCATCGCCATCAACTACATCGACCGGGCCTCGCTCTCGGTGGCGATGCCGCTGATCGCCAAGGAGTTCGATCTCAGCCCCACCATGCAGGGGCTGATCCTCAGTTCCTTCTTCTGGACCTACGCGGTCATGCAGATTCCCGGCGGCATGCTGGCGGACAAGTACAAGCCGCGTATCGTGATCGCCACCGCCACCGTCTTCTGGGGCGCGTTCCAGGCCCTGGCGGCCGTGTGCACCAGCGCCGGCGCGCTGTTGCTGACCCGGCTCGGGCTGGGCGCGGCCGAGGCGCCGATCTACCCGGCCGGCGGCAAGCTCAATGCGATCTGGATGACACAGAACGAACGCGGCCGCGGCGCCACCCTGCTCGATGGCGGCGCGCCGCTGGGCGCGGCGCTCGGCGCCATCATCATCACCTGGCTGATCACCGCGCTGGGCTCCTGGCGCCTGGCTTTCGTGGTCGCTGGCGTGGGCACCGTGCTGGCCGGCATGCTGGCGTGGTACTACGTGCGCAACTCGCCGCGCGAACACCGTGGCGTCAATGAGCTCGAAGCAAGCTATATCGAGGCCGCGCAAGCCAGCGAGCACCGCGCCGAGCCGGCCAACCTGTCGGGCCGCTCGCTCGACTTCCTCAAGTACCGCTCCGTATGGTGCATGGCGATCGGCTGGATGTGCTTTAACAGCGTGTTCTACGGCCTGCTGACGTGGATGCCGAACTACCTGAACAAGGTGCACGGCTTCGACATCAAGCAAATGGGCGGCGCCAGCTTCATCATCTTCTTCTCCGGTTTTGTCGGCGAGCTCATCGGCGGCTGGATCGCCGACAAGTGGAAGGCCGCCGGCGGCGCCCCCAACCTGGTGATGCGCACCCTGTTCGGCATTGCCGCCGTGGTGGCTACCGTGTCGATCTTCTCGGTGGCGTACGTGAAGGATCCGGTGGTGGTGGTTGCGCTGCTCTCCTCCACGCTGTTCTTCCTGCGCTGGTGCGGCCTGTACTGGTGCATCCCGTCCATCCTCGGCACCCGCAACAAGGTGGGCGTGCTGGGCGGCATCATGAACCTGGGCGGCAATATCGGCGGCATCACCGTGCCCATCATCGTCGGCATGATCGTGCAGTTCACCGGCTCGTACTTCCTGGCGCTGATGTTCTTTGCCGCCGCCGGCGTGGGCCTGCTGATTTCCTCGACCGCGATCGACTACGAGAAGAAGCTGCCGGTCTGAGCGCGGCCCGATTTCCACATCAAGCCCCATCCCCCATCCCCTGTACGCGCCGCGCCGGCACACGCCGGCAGCGGCGCGGCTTGAACCGATCCCGTCCCGGCGCACCCCGCGCACCGGACGGTGGAGGAGACACCTCATGAAAAGAAGCCCCCGCAAACTAGCCAGCGCGGCCATGGCAAGCGCCCTGCTGCTGCTCGGGACCGCGCACGCGCAGGTGCCCGCCGCCGCGCAGGCTGCGACGAACAAGGCCGCGGAACTACCCACCGCCCAGCCCGAGACCGTCGGCGTCGATTCGCGCAAGCTCATCGCGCTCTCGCAGTGGATCCGCCGCGACCAGCTCGATGTGCGCAGCCTTATCGTCGTCAAGGACGGCAAGGTTGTGTTCGAGCGCTACGGCGACGAACTCGGGCGCGACTACAACCACGAGCTTTACTCCGTCACCAAGTTCATCAGCGCTCTCCTGGTCGGCACGCTGGTGGGCGACGGCAAGCTCAGCCCGCAGGACAAGCCCGCCCCGCTGCTGGCCGCCGCGCGCCCGGACCTGGCGCCGGCGCTGGCCGACAAGCAGGACATCGCGCTGCGCCACCTGATGTCGATGTCCAGCGGCCTGTCATACAAGCTGGTGGAAGGCACCGACACGCTCTACTACGGCGTGCCCGACCGGCTGAAGGTGGCCGCCTCCGCCGCCGTGCGCACCAAGGCCGGCACCGAGTTCGACTACATCGACGTCAATCCCGTGCTGGTCGGTGCCACCATCACGCAGGTCAGCGGCCAGCCCGAGCAACGCTATGGGGAGGCACGCCTGTTCAAGCCGCTCGGCATGTCGCATTACCGCTGGGATGGCGCCGACGGCAAAGGCGCGGTCTCCGGCGGCTGGGGCCTGCGCCTGCGCACCATCGACATGGCCAAGCTCGGCCTGCTGATGCTCAACCAAGGCAAATGGCAGGGCCAGCAGATCGTGCCCGCCAGCTGGGTGGCGCGCATGACCACGCCCGCCGGCCCCGCGGCTGACTATGGCTACTACTGCTGGGTCAACAACATCGTCAAGAGCGAGCGCGAGTTCAGCGCGATGGGCTTCAAGGGCCAGTTCATTACCGTGCTGCCGCGGCAAAACGCCGTGATCGTGATGAACAGCATCATGTCCACCGCCGGCGGACTGCGCGATGCGGCCTACCTGGACCTCTATCGCAAGATGGTCAACGACTACGTGCTGCCCGCGCTGCAAGCCGGCAACAGCGTCAAGCCGGATGCCGCGCTGCAAGCCGCCCTGCGCCAGGAACTGGCGCTGGCGCGCGCCAGCCACGGCAAGCCTGGCACCGCCCTCGCCTTCAACGACAAGCCCGAACAATAACGAGCAAGGCCCGGCGCACAGCATCGCATCGCTTCGGGCCTCGCCATCTCCTAGAGAGCCTTACCCCATGACCAAACGTACCCTTCTCGGCATGCTCACGCCGTCGTCCAACACGGCGCTGGAACCCATCACCAGCGCGATGGTGAGCGGCCTGCCCAATGTCAGCGCGCATTTCTCGCGCTTCACCGTCACCGAAATCTCGCTGCGCGACCAGGCCCTTGGCCAGTTCGACCTCGACAAGATCATCGGCGCGGCCAAGCTGCTGGCCGATGCGCGCGTGGACGTGATCGCATGGAACGGCACTTCCTCCGGCTGGCTCGGCTTCGAGAAAGACCAGGCGCTGTGCCGCCAGATCACCGAGGCAACCGGCATTCCCGCCACCACCTCGGTGCTGGCGCTCAACGAAATCCTGGAAAAGACGGGCGCGGGCGACTTCGCCCTGGTGACGCCGTACCTGGACGACGTGCAGCAACGCATCGTGCAGAACTACAAGCGCAACGGCTTTAGCTGCACGGCCGAGCGCCACCTTGACCTGCACGTGAACTACAGCTTCGCCGAGGTCGAAGAAGACACCATCCGCCGCATGGTGCGCGAAGTGGCGCAGCACAAGCCGTCAGCCATCACCACGTTCTGCACCAACCTGCGCGCGGCGCACCTGGTGGAAGAACTGGAGGCCGAGACCGGCATCCCCGTGTACGACACCATCTCCACCGTGGTGTGGAAATCGCTGCGTCTGGCCGGCGTGGATACGCGCGCGCTGCGCGGCTGGGGCCGCTTGTTTGCCGAAGTGGAATAAGGAAGAGAGGGCGCATGAACACCGAACTCGATCTGGTCATCCGTAACGCCGAGGTGGTCACCGCCTCGGACCGCTTCACCTGCGATATCGGCGTGCGCGATGGCCGCATCGCCATGCTGGGCAATGACCTGCCGCGCGCCGCGCGCGAGATGGATGCCACCGGCCTGCTGGCGCTGCCGGGCGGAGTGGATGGCCACGTCCACCTGGACCAGCCCATGCCCGACGGCATGCGCATGGCGGATGACTTCTTCACCGGCACGCGCGCCGCGGTATGCGGCGGCACCACCACGGTGATCCCGTTCGCGGCGCAGGAAAAGGGCGGCTCGCTCAAGGCTGCGGTGGCGGACTACCATCGCCGCGCCGAGGGCCGCGCGGTGGCGGATTACGGGTTCCACCTGATCGTGGCGGACCCCACGCCGGAAGTCTTGCAGCACGAATTGCCCGAGCTGATTCGCCAGGGCTACACCTCGTTCAAGGTCTATATGACCTATGACGACCTGAAGCTGTCCGACCGCGAGATGCTCGACGTGCTCGACGTGGCCAAGCGCAACGATGCGCTGGTGATGGTGCACGCCGAGAACGCGGATTGCATCTCGTGGCTCACCATCTCGCCGCGTTTCCACGGCATGGCCCGGCCCGCGCTGGTGGAACGCGAAGCCACGCATCGCGCGATCACCTTTGCCGAGCTGGTCGACGTGCCGATCCTGATCGTGCATGTCTCCGGCAAGGAGGCGATCGAGCAGATCCGCTGGGCACAGGGCAGGGGGCTGCCGATCCTCGCGGAGACCTGCCCGCAGTACCTGTACCTGACGGCCGAGGATATGGGCTTGCCTGGCGATGATGGCTACGAAGGCGCCAAGTGCGTGTGCAGCCCGCCGCCGCGGGATCCGGAGAATCAGGCGGCCGTCTGGCGTGCGCTGACCAATGGCGTGTTCAGTGTCTTTTCCTCGGACCATGCGCCGTTCAACTATGACGATCCGCAAGGCAAGAAGCTGGGCGGCACGGCTCAGCCGTTTGACCACATTCCCAATGGCGTGCCCGGCATCGAGACCCGGCTGCCGCTGCTGTTCAACGGCATCGCGCAAGGCAGGCTTTCGCTGCACCAGTTTGTCGAGCTGACTTCGTACCGGCCGGCGCGGCTCTATGGCTTGTACCCGCGCAAGGGCACGATCGCCGTGGGCGCCGACGCGGATATCGCCTTGTGGGATCCGCAGCGCAAGGTGCGGATCGCCAATAGCGACCTGCATCATGCAGTGGACTACACGCCGTACGAGGGCATCGAAGTGACCGGCTGGCCGGTGCATTGCTTCTCACGTGGCGAGTTGCTGGTTGAGGATGGCAAGTACCTGGAGCCGGCGCCGGGGCGAGGCAGGTTCTTGCCCGCGGGCGCGCCTTCCCTGGTTTGATTTTTGCGGACACGATCATGCGTATTCTTGTTGTTAATCCCAATATTTCAGAAAGCGTCACCGCGCTGATCCGCGCGGAGGCTGCGCGCACGGCTTCGCCCGGGACTGCCTTGACGATGGCTACGGCGCAGTTCGGCGTGGCCTACATCGAGACCCGCTTCGAGGCGCTGGTGGGTGGCTATGCGACGGCTTGCGTGGCGGCGGAGCATCAGGGGCAGTTCGATGGCCTGGTGGTGGCGGCGTTTGGCGATCCGGGGCTGGCGGGGTTGAAGGAATTGTTCAATGTGCCGGTGGTGGGAATGACGGAGGCGGCGCTGGCCAGCGCCTGCCTGCTTGGGCAGCGCTTTTCCATCATTGCGATCTCGCATCGGATCGAGGCCTGGTATCGCGAGTGCGTGGCGGCTAACGGGCTGACCGCGCGGCTGGCCAGCGTGCGCTCGTTGCAGCAGCCGTTGCGCGATATCGGCAGCGTGCAGGAGGATCATGCGGCGCGGCTGGAGGAACTCAGCCTGAAGGCGGTGCGCGAGGATGGCGCGGATGTGATCATCGTGGCCGGTGCACCGCTGGCCGGGCTGGCGCGTACGCTCAAGGACCGGATTCCGGTGCCGGTGGTGGACGGCGTGTCGAGCGCGGTGCGGCATTGCGAGAGCTTGATTGCGCTGGCGCCCACCGGTGCGGCGGAAGGCAGCTTCGCGCGCCCGCCGCGCAAGCCCAATCGCGGCTTGCCGCCTACGCTGGCGGCGATGCTGGACTGAGGCGCGCTGCCGAGGCCATGCGCAAGCCTGGCGCCCGCGCCACGCGCTAGGCGGCCACCCGCAGGCCCAGTTCGCCCAGGCTCGCGCGCAGCGCCTGCGGCAGCGGCGTGCGCGGCAAGTCACCCACCAGGGCTTCCAGTGCCGCGCCGTCGAGCGCATGCGGCACCTTCCACAGGTAAGCCATCTCGGCCAGCGCCCGCCACATCGGCACCACGGCGCCGCCGGTGCGGATCAGCCACCACGGCATGCCGCCCACGCGCGGTGCGTGCGCCATGCCGCTGGCTTCGGCCAGCGCGCTCACCAGTTCATCGCCCGTTAGCGTATATCCCGCGAAATGCAGCACGGCATGGCCGCGCAGATCCGCGTGGCGCCGCGCCACCGCGACGAAGGCTTGCGCCAGGTCGGGCAGGTAGGCCCAGGCATGCGCGCGGTCGCGCGGGCCGGGATAGACCACCTTGCCTTGATCGAGCGACTTGGCGATCGCCAGGTCCATCCATGCGCCGCGCCCCGGGCCGCCGAAGAAATCGCCGGCGCGAATGATCACGCTGCGCAGCGCGGGGGCACGCTCGCGCATGGTGGCCTCGATGGCGCGGCGGATCTCGCCCTTGCGCGCGCTGGGCCGCTCGGCGGTATCGGGGCGCAGCCGCGGCGGCATCGACTCGCCGAAGTTGTAGACGTTGCCGGGAAACAGCAGCAGGGCGTCCAGCGACCGCGCCACATCCATCGCGCTGCGCGCCAGCGCTTCGGCGTGCCGCTCCCACTCGGTATAGACCGGGTTGAGCGCGTTCACCACCACGCTGGCGCCGCGCGCGGCGGCGAGCAGTTGCGCGCTGTCGGCCACATCGATGGCCAGGCCGCGCACGTTGTGCCGCACCGTGCCCGCCAGCGGACGGCGTGCCTGCGCCAGCACGGTCCAGCCGGACGCGGCAAAGGCATCCACCAGGGTACGGCCGAGCCGGCCGTTGGCGCCGAGGATCAATACGGTGTCGCCCATCACGTTCTCCTGCATCACGTTCTCCTTGTGGCATCGCCTGAAGACCATTGTGGGCAATCCCGCGCTGCGCCACAATTGCATGACCAGGCAACTCCCGAATTCATTTTTGAATAGCGCCGGGCGAGGAGCGATAGAGAAAATGGCCAATGCATTCGACTGGGCGCTGATGCGCTCCTTCCTGGCCGTAATGGAGGCCGGCAGCCTGCTGGGCGCGGCGCGCCAGCTCTCGAGCAGCCAGCCGACGCTGGGGCGTCACGTGGCGCAACTGGAGGCGCAGCTCGGCGTGCCGCTGTTCGAGCGCACCGGCCACGGCCTGCAGCCAACGGACGCCGCGCGCGCCATCGCCGAGCACGCGCGGGCCATGCAGCAAGGGGCCGATGCGGTTGCGCGCACGCTGGCGCGTGACCAGGCGGGCATCGCGGGGACCGTGCGCATCTCGGCCAGCCGCGCGGTGGCCAGCTACCTGCTGCCGCCGCTGCTGGCGGACCTGCGCCTGCGCGAGCCGCAACTTGCCATCGAAGTGGTGTCGTCCAACGAGGTCAGCAACCTGCTGCGGCGCGAGGCCGATATCGCCATCCGCATGGTGCGCCCGGCGCAGGCATCGCTGATCGCGCGCAAGGTGGCGTCCGTGGCGCTATGCGCCTGCGCCCACGAGGACTACCTGCGGCGCAAGGGCGTGCCACGCTCGGCGCACGACCTGCCACGCTTTGACCTGGTGGGCTATGACCGCGACGACACGATCCTGCGCGGCTTTCGCGCCATGGGCGTGGAGATCGCGCGCGAGGCGTTTGTGGTGCGCAGCGATGACGATATCGTGCTGTGGCAATCGATCCGCGCCGGGCTGGGCGTGGGCTTTGCGGCGCGCTATATCGCCGCCGGCGATGCGCGCGTGCGCACGGTGCTGCCGGAGCTGTCCATTCCACCGCTGCCGGTCTGGCTCACCGTGCACCGGGAAATCCGCGGCAGCGCGCGCATCCGCGCGGCCTATGATTTTCTCGCCGGTGCCATCCCCGCGGCGCTGGCAGCGCCATGAGCGCGGGCGCGCCTATTCATCCAGCCTGACATGCGCCGCCAGGTGGCTGACCACGGTGGCGATGCGCCGCAAATGCCGCGACTCGGGATGCGTCAGCAGCCACAGGTCGGTGTCGCACTCGTCCAGCGTGCCGGTCAGGGCCACCAGCTTGCCGCTGCGCTGCCCGATCATCAGCGACACGATGCCCGCGCCGAGCCCCGCCTCGACGCCTTCCAGCACGCCGGCGATGCTGTTGACGCGGTACTGCGGCGCCACGCGCGGCAGGTGCTTGCGCCGCCAGCGCACCGACGGGTGATCAGGCATGGCCTCATCCGGCGCGATCCAGGGCAAGGTGGCTAGCGCGGCAAGATCCACGGCGCCGCCGTGCGCGGGGATCGCGATGCCGGCCGCCTCCACCAGCTCCCGCGCCGCGAACACCCCCACGCGCAGGGCGCCGAGGCGCTTGCCGATCAGGTGATCGGGCGGATGGCGCGTGGCGCGCACGGCGATGTCGGCGTCGCGCCGGGTCAGGCTGACCAGCTCATTGGTGGCGATCAGCTCGAAGCTCAGCCCGGGATGCTGGCGCCCGAGCGGCGCCAGCGCCGGCAGCACCATGCCGTGCAGCACGGTATCGGTGGTGGTGATGCGCACCAGGCCCGACACCGTGCCAGCCGACACCGAGGCATGCGCGCGCGCCCCCTCCAGCTCGGCCTCGATACGTTCGGCATGTTGCGCGAACTGCTGCGCGAGCTCGGTTGGCAGGTAGCCCGCGCGGCTGCGCTCGAACAGGCGCCGCCCCAGCCCTTTCTCGATGCGCTGCAGCGCGCGGAACACGGTGGAAGCATCTAGCCCGAGCCGGCGCCCGGCCTCGGCCAACGTGGTGCCGCGCACGAGTGCCAGCACCACATCCAGATCGGGAGAGGAAAGCTGGTATGGCATGTTCATTGCAAATTTGCAGTCATGATTTGCGCCAACGCGCGTTGCGATTGCACAGCTGCAATCCTAGACTGCCGGGACTGCCACCACAAGGCGTGGCGGCAAACCCTGAAAACCCGAACCCAAAACAGCGAGGACAACCCGATGAAGCTCTACTACTCCCCTGGCGCTTGCTCCCTGGCCGTCCATATCGCACTGCGCGAAGCCGGCCTGCCGTTCACGCTCGCCAAGGTCGACCTGGCCAGGCACAAGCTGGCCGAGCCGGAACACGGCAGCGACGACTTCTACGCGGTGAGCCCGCGCGGCTACGTGCCGATGCTGCAACTGGACGATGGCTCGCGCCACACCGAAGCCGCGTCGCTGCTGCAGTACGTGGCGGACCTTGCCCCGGGCACGGCGCTGCTGCCGGCGGCTGGCACCAAGGCACGCCTGGAAGCGGTGGGCTGGCTGACGCTGGTTTCCACCGAGCTGCACAAGGTCTTCAGCCCGTGGCTGTGGCACAAGGAAACCGCGCAGAGCACACGCGAGGATTGCCAGGCCAAGGTGGCCCTGCGCTTCGCCGAGCTGGACCGGCACCTGGGCACGCGTGACTACCTGTGCGGCACACAGTTCACCGTAGCCGACGCCTACTGCTTCGCCGTTGCCAACTGGGCCAATATGCTGCACATGCCGCTCAACGCTTACCCCGCGCTGCAGGCCTACCTGTCGCGCGTGGCCGCGCGGCCGAAGGTGCATGAGGCGCTGGTGGCCGAGGGGCTGGCGCGCGATTGATGGCGCGATTGATGGCGCAATTGATGGCGCAATTGATAGCGCAATCGATGGCGCGGCTCAGGCTGCCGCCGTGGTCAAAGGCGGCAGCCTGTAGTTGTCCTGGCTCAGCAGGTCCAGCCCGCATTCCAGCGTGGATACCCAGTCGATGAACTGCGCCACCATCGCCTTGCCGCGAAACGACGGGCCGTGCTGCGGCACGATCCACTCGATATCCAGCCCGCGCGCCATATTGGCCCACAGCCGGCACGCGCGGTTGCCGCTCATGTAGCGCTGGTGGAAGGGCAGCATGGCGTGGGTGTGCGCGGCAAAATCGCTCACCACCGCGCCCGCTTCCTGCGCGCTGGTCATGGCAGCGCCCAGGTCGCCGGAGAACAGGATCTTGCTGATGGGATCGTAGAACTGGAAGTTGCCCTCCGAGTGCAGGAAATGCGCCGGCACCGCCAGCAACGTGCAGTTGCCCAGCGCGATCGGCATGCCGGCATCGGGGATGGTGACGATGCGCCCTTGCGTCTTGCCGGCCTGGCAAAAATGCGGCAGGAACCGCGCCCAGACGCGCGAGATCAGGATGCGGCTATCGGAGGCGGTCAGCCAGCGCCCGACCGAGGCCACGATGTCCGGATCGGCGTGCGAGGCCAGCACGTAGTCGAGCTGCTTGGGCGGAAAGTAGCGGCTGATGGCGAGGTACAGTTCGCCGTAGGTCATGTGCCCGCCAGGATCGATCAGCGCGCCGTGGCCGGCATCGACGATCAGGAACTGGTTGGTCTGCACCACCTCGCCGTGCTCCTCCTCGACCAGGTCCGAAAACAGCAGGCAGGTATGCCCGCCGGCGTCGTATAGCGTGATGGCCATTGTCTGTCTCTCCCCAAAGCGGCGAAAGTAGCGATGGCCGCGCCCCGGCGGCTTGACGCCGGTCAAGAAGCCATCGAATCGTGCGCCGATGCCATGGGCGCGGCCACGCCGGACGCGGCCGCCGTTGCGGCAATGTCCTCCCGCAGCGCGTTGAACAGCAACTCCAGCGGCGCGCCCAGCCTGCGCGGCAGCGGCGCATGCAGCAGCCACGCGGTGAGCCCCGCGCGAAAATTGCGCACCGGCACCACCTGCACCGCAGCGCGGTGCGCGCTGCCTGCCAGCACCTCCGGCGTGACCACGCCGATGCCGATGCCGCGCGCCACTAGCGAGAGCTGCAACTCGGCGCCGAATGCTTCCACGGCGACGTTGAAGGGCAGGTGCTCGGCGTCCAGCGCGTGGCGCAGCGCCGAGCGCATGCCGCAGCCATCCTGGTTGAGCACCCCAGGGGTGCGCCGCCAGGTCCCCCAGGCTCGCGCCCTTGGGCGGGAACGCCAGCCCGCGCGCGGCCACCACCAGTGTGGTGTAGCGGCCCAGTTCGCGCGCGGTCAGCGCGGCCGGCGGCGCCACGCCATCGGGCAGCAGCACGGCAGCCACATCGATCTTGCCGCTTTCCGCCTGCTCCAGCAGGCCCGGCGACCAGGCTGCGGTCACGCGCACGGTCAGCTTGGGAAACTGCTCGCGCAACTGGTCGATAGGGCGGTCCAGCGCCATCTCGGACAGGAACGGCGGCACGCCGAGCCGCAACTCACCCACCACCTCCGCGCCACGCGCCGCGCGCGACATCAGATCGTCGGTGGCGTGCAGCACGCGCTTGCCCAGCTCGTAGACTTCCTGCCCGGCGGCCGTCGGGCGCAGCGGCTTGGCCTGGCGGTCCAGCAAGGCCACGCCGATCAGCGCTTCCAGGCTCTGCACGCGGCGGGTCAGGCCGGGCTGGGTCAGGTGCAGGCGGGTGGCGGCGCGCACCATCGAGCCGGCTTCCACCACGGCGATAAAGGCTTCGATGTCGCGGGTGTTCATGGCGTTTCCTCTTGGGGCTCCCGCAGGCTGGCCAGGTGGGCGGCAAAGGGCGAAGCAAACAAACCCGCATAAAGATTATCCCAATCTTTCAATTGCCGCATAGACAACGCAATCCTAGCATTGGCGACTCAACCTTGCCCGCCGGCCAGGCACAACAGGAGCCCACATGTCTTGCCCCGCTTCCACCTTGAACAAAGCGTCGCCGCGCATCACGCCGAGCACGCCTGGCACGCCCGGCATGCCCGAGCTGACCGGCACACTGACGCTGGGCTTTGCCGCCGCCGTCGGGGTGATGGTGATCAACCTGTTCGCCGCGCAGCCACTGACCGGCCCCGTCAGCGCCGCGCTCGGCCTGCCGCCCGCCTGGCGCGGGCTAGTGGCAATGCTGCCGCAGCTTGGCTATGCCACGGGCCTGCTGCTGGCTGGTGTGCGCGGCCATGCTGGCGGCGGCGGCAGCGGCCTGGTCGGGCACGGTCTTCTTCCTGGCGGTATTTGCCGCTGGCGCAGGCACCTGCGCGATCCAGATGCTGGTGCCGCTGGCCGCGCTGATGGCACCGCCAGAGCGGCGCGGGCGCGCGGTGGGCAATGTGATGAGCGGACTGATGCTGGGCATCCTGCTGTCGCGCCCGCTGGCCAGCCTGCTGGCCGGCGCGGGCGGATGGCGGGGCTGCTACGCCGTGCTGGCGGGGCTGGACGCCTTGCTGGCAGCCGTGCTGCTGCGCTGGCTGCCAAGCCGCAGGCCGGCCGGCGGCCATCGTTATGCCAGCCTGATCGCCTCGATGTGGCAATTGCTGCGCAGCCAGCCGGTGCTGCGCCGGCATGCCTTGACCGCGGCGCTGTCGATGGCCGCCTTCAGCGCCTTCTGGACCGCGGTGGCCCTGCGGCTGGCGCAGCCGCCGTTCGCGCTAGGCAGCCACGGCGTGGCGCTGTTCGCGCTGGCCGGCGCGGCAGGCGCGGTGGCGGCGCCAGTGGCCGGCCGCCTGGGCGATCAGGGCCATGGCCGTGCCGGCACCGTGGTATCGCAACTGGCCGTGCTGGCTGCGTTGTTGCTGGCCGGCGCGGCTGCCGGTGGCTGGTTCGGCTTTGCGGCCGAAGCGCACCGCACGCCGGCGATTGGCCTGCTGGCGATCGCCGCCATGGTGCTGGATGCCGGCGTGACCGCCGACCAGACCTTCGGCCGGCGCGAGATCAACCTGCTGGACGCGGCCGCGCGCGGGCGCCTCAACGGCTTGTTCGTGGGGATCTTCTTCGTCGGTGGCGCGGCGGGCGCGCTGGCGGGCGGCGCCGCCTGGGCGCTTGGCGGCTGGCAGGCGGTGTGCCTGGCCGGGCTCGGCTTTGCCGCGCTCAACCTGATGGCGCACGGCCTCATGCTGCGAAGCCGTGCGGTGCCGATGGCGGCTTAGCGCCCGATGGCCTGGTGACCTAGTGGCCTGGCGGCTTAGCGCGCGCCATCCAGCAGTTGCTCGATCTTGCTGACGAACTGCTTGTCGTCGGGCTTGGTCATGCTGTTATAGCTGCCCACCACCTGGCCATTGCGGTCGATCACGTATTTGTAGAAATTCCACTTGGGCGTGGTGCCGGACTGCTTGGCCAGCAGCGCGTACATGGGATTGACATCGCTGCCGCGCACGTGCGACTTGCCCAGCATCGGGAATTTCACGCCATAGGTGTTGTAGCAAAAGTCGGCGATCTCCTTGGAAGACCCCGGCTCCTGCGAAAAGTCGTTCGACGGGAAGCCCAGCACCACCAGCCCGCGTTCGCGGTACTTGGCGTACAGCGCCTCCAGCCCTTCGTATTGCGGGGTAAAGCCGCAATAGCTGGCGGTATTGACCACTACCACGACCTTGCCGGCGTACTGGCAGAGGTTTTGCGGCGCTTCGTCCTGCAGGCGGGGGAACTTGAAGTTGAGCGAGGCCGGGCAGGCGCCGGCCGGCGTTGCGGCGGTGGCTGCCGGGGTATCGGCAGCTTGCGCCGCGCGCGGCGTGGCGACGACAGCTGCGGCGGCGGCCAGGACCAACGCGCCGGACAAGGCGATGCGTTGCAAGGCGCGTGAGCGCTGTTCGGGAAGGCTGCGCATGAAAGGAGGCTCCGGAGATGGTCTGTCCCTAGTTTACGCCGTTGGGCGTGAAATGGATGCGCTAGCCCCCTGCCCGCTTACTCCATGGCCAGCGTGGCCGCGTGCTCGGTCACGCTGCTGCGCAGCTCCGCGTCCGGCATGCGGCGCACGATCGCCAGCGCCAGCAGCGCGGCGACGGTGCCCACGGCAAAAATCAGCCGGAAGCCCGACTCCACGCCGCCCGTCAGCACGTCCCGCACCGCGGGCGAGAGCTGGGCCAGGGCCTCGCTGCCGTGGCGCAGCGCGCCCAGGTCCAGCGCCTGCGTCACGCCCGAAGCGTGCAGGGCGTTGCGGAATTCCAGCGTCAGCAAGGTGCCGGCCAGCGCGCCGCCAAAGGCGCTGCCGAGCGAGCGCAGCACCAGCAGCGCGCCCGTGCCGGCGCCGGTATCGCGGCGCTCCAGCACGTTCTGCACCGTCATCAGGGTACCGACCATGGTCATGCCCAGGCCCACGCCGGCCAGCGTCATCGCCAGCAACACCAGCACCAGCGGCGTGGACGGCGAAATCACCACAAGCGCCAGCAAGCCCAGCGCCGCCACGATGAAGCCACCGGTCAGGATGCCGCGCATCCGCCCCAGGCGCGGCGCGAGGCCGGCCACGATGAAGTTGCCCGCCACCGTGGCGAGCAGGAACGGCACCACCAGCAAGCCCGATTCCGAAGCATCGGCCCCGCGCACCAGCTGGAAATGCAACGGCAGCGCGAAGATGCACAAGAAGATATTCAGCGCCGCCAGCGCGGACGCCGCCACGCCCAATACATAAGCGCGGTTCAGGAACAACCGCGGCGGCAGCATCGGGTCGCCCGCACGGCGCTCCTGCCAGACCAGCGCGGCCACCGCCACCACGGCCAGCAGCGCCAGGCCAGCGATTTGCGGCGAGATCCAGTCATAGACATCGCCGCCCCAGCTCATTGCCAGCAGGAACGCCACGATGGACACCGTCAGCAGCAAGGCGCCGCCCCAGTCCACCCGCGCCGAGCCGCCACGCACCTGCAACTGGCTCAAGCCCCGATAGCACATGAACATGGCCAGCAGCCCCAGCGGCACATTGATCCAGAACAGCCAGCGCCACGACAGATGATCCGACGTCCAGCCACCCACCAGCGGGCCGGCAATGGAAGCCACCGCCCACACGGTCGCCAGGTAACCCTGGTAACGCCCACGCTGGCGCGGCGCCACCACATCTGCGATCGCCGCCTGCGCCAGCGACATCAAGCCACCACCGCCAATGCCTTGCAGCGCGCGGAACAGGATCAGCTGCTCCAGCGTGGCCGCCATCGCGCAGGCCACCGAAGCCAGGATGAACAGCGCGATCGCCAGCATCAGCAGCCGGCGCCGTCCGTAGGTATCGGACAACTTGCCGTACAAGGGCGTGGAAACGGTGGAGGTGATCAGGTAGGCCGTCACGATCCACGACAGATGGCCAAACCCATTCAGGTCATTGGCGATCGCCGGCACCGCCGGAATCACCACGGTCTGGTCCAGCGCGCTCAGCAAGATGCAAAGGACGATCCCGCCGATCACTCGCATGATGGCCTGGTGGCTCAGGGCAGGGGTGGCAGCAGCAGAAGCAGAAGAAGCAGAAGAAGCAGAAGCGGAGGAAGACATCGGGGGCAGCAGGGCGCGTAGTCATGAGCAACCAACGTTGCGCCAAAGCGCCGACAAACCACCTCGTTTGTCGGCCTACATCGGGGAACATGGCCACAAAATTGGAATCAACCGATTGGACGCGTACCCAGTGCTGCGCGATTCGGGAACTGCCACGAGATGGCGGAAGCCCCTGCGCGGCCCGGGCGGACCTAATTCAGTGAATGCATAATTATATGCGGATACCAAATATGGAGTGCGGCGCCAACTTGGTTTGCGAAGGCGCCAGAGATGGGGATGTCGACCGAACGTGGCCGCAACTCCGCGCTTCTTGCTGCTATTGGGAGGGCAACCCGGGAAAAGCGGCCTGCGAGGGATGTTTGTGTATTTTTTGCGGCAGGCGCGGCCGAGGCGATCGCGGGATGAGATCAGGGCGTACCCGTTCCAGCGAGCTTGCCCGCTGTGGCCCTGACGCCGCCAGGGCCACAGCATTGACATCTACAACTTGACCGGCCCAAGCCCTCAGCGATGGCTGGTCCCGGTAATGTAATGCTCCAGTTGCTCGATGATGAAGCGCTGCTCGGAAATAATATCCTTCACCAGGTCGCCGATCGACAACATGCCGATCAACTGATCGCCATCCATCACTGGCAAGTGCCGCATGCGGTGCTGCGTCATCAATGCCATGCACTCGTCGGTGCTCTGATCGCCGCGCACATAGATCACCGCAGAAGTCATGATGTCGCGCACGAAGGTCTCCCGCGACGTGCGCGACATCAGGATCACCTTGCGCGCATAGTCCCGCTCGCTCAGGATGCCGACGATATCGCCGCGCTCGATGACCAGCAGCGCGCCGATGCCTTTCTCCGCCATCAACTGCAGCGCGGCATAGACCGTAGCGCCAGGGGGAATGCTGTAGATGGCCTGAGTTGGTTTGGACTCAAGAACCTGCCGTGCGGTTTTCATCACCCACTCCTTGTTCGATCCCAACGGATTGCAACACGACCCGCGCGCGACGGCGGGAGCGCCTGGCAGGGCACCTGCGCACCGCACCGCTGCCAATTGCCTTCAGATTAGCATCCCCCGCGCACGCCTTACAGGGTGACGCACACGAATCTTTGTAAAAAGTCGAAGCCGCCGAAAAGCACTGCGCAAACCCGCCGGCAAGCGCTATAAAGGGAGGTAAGCGCGCCAACGGGCGCGCACTGCGCAGGAGGGCCAGCCATGGCCATCGAGTCCGTTGCCGGGAAGCGCGTCATCGTGCTGAAATCGCGGAGATTGCACACAACTGTCCATCAGGCGCCATCCGCTACCAGAACGTCGACGGCTCGCCCGGCGAGGCGGCGCCCCTGGTCAATGTCGTACGCGTGCTCGAGAACGGCCCGCTGGCCGTGCGCGCCGCCATCACCATCGATGGCCAGCCCGCCGGATTTCGCCTGACCCTGTGCCGCTGCGGCGCATCAGGCAACAAGCCCCTGTGTGACAGCAGCCACGCTAGCACGGGCTTTGTCGCCAGCGGCGAGGCCGCCACCGTGGCATCGGAGGCGCTGGCGCAGCGCGACGGCCCCCTCGATATCCATCCCATCCCCAATGGACCGCTGCGCGTCAAGGGCAATCTTGAAGTGATCAGCGGCACGGGCAGGACCATCGCCCGCATGACCGAGGCCTGGTTTTGCCGCTGCGGCCAGTCGGGCAACAAGCCGTTCTGCGACGGCACGCACAAGAAGGTGGGCTTCAGGAGCGAACCGCAGGATCCCTAGGCAGCGGCGCCGATCCCAGCGCCAACAGGCAGAGCCGCTCCATCTGCGCCACCCATGCCGCCCGCGAAGGTTCGGCGGCCCGCAGCAACAGGCGATAGCGGCGCGCGCCCCAGACCGCCTCCAGCAGGCTTCGCACCGCAGCGGCATCCGGCGCGCCCGGCAGGTCCGGGCACGCCGCCAGCGCCCGCTGCCAGGCCGCGTACAGCTCATCGAACACGCGGCGGTGATGCTTGTCCTCGGCGATGCGCGCCTCCAGCACGAGCATCTCGTGTGCGAAGCCCTCCAGCGTGGCATCGTCGGCGCCGCAGGTCAGCCGGACCAGGCGCTGGACGCGCGTGCGCCAGTCCAGCCCGGGCGCGCTCGCCACCTCGGCCTCGATGCGCGCCAGCAGCAGCTCGATGGTGTGCCGCACATAGCCAGAGAGCAGGGCCTCCTTGTTGGGGAAGTATTCGTAGAGGGTGCCTACGGAGCATCCGGCCTCCAGCGCCACCGCGCGCGTGGTCACGCCGTCCCAGCCGCGCGCCCGCCATATCCGAACAAAGGCCTCGTAAATGGCGTCCACGGTAAAGCGCGCGCGTCGCTGCGACGGGCGTTTCAGCGGCCTGGCCGGCAGCTGCGCCGGTTCTGCCGCGGCACCCGCGTTTCCGAACCCGGCGGCCGGCTTGCGGCGATACATTGGTGGCATCGACCTCGACGGTAAGAAAGGAGACAACATGGAACACACGGCGCATAGCGGCCATAGCGACCATAGTGGCCGCGGCGACAAAGCGGAACAATCGCTCACCGTCACCCGCCTGCTGACACGCAAGCATGCCCTAAACGAAAGCCGGCTGGAAGCGCGCCAGGAACGCACCGATGCCGCCCCCGGCGAAGTCCTGCTGAAGATCGACCGCTTCGCGCTCACCACCAACAACGTCACCTACGCCGCCTTTGGCGACGCCATGAACTACTGGCAATTCTTTCCCACCGGGCAACAGGAATGGGGCCATATGCCGGTGTGGGGCTTTGCCGACGTGGTGGACTCCCAGGTGCCCGGCGTGGCGGTGGGAGAGCGCTTCTACGGCTATTTCCCCATCGCCAGCCATATCCGCATGCAGCCCGAGCGCGTGACCGGGCGCGGCTTCTACGATGCCATGGCGCACCGCCGCTCCCTGACCTCCGCCTACAACCAGTACACCCGCGTGACCAACGACGCCGCCTACGCGCCCGAGCTGGAGAACTACCAGATCCTGTACCGGCCGCTGTTCATCACGTCATTCATGCTGGCCGACTTCCTCGAAGACAACCGCTTCTTCGGCACGACCCGGCTGGTAGTGTCCAGCGCCTCCAGCAAGACCGCCTATGGCACCGCCTTCTGCCTGCGCGACATCCCCGGCATCGCGCTGGCCGCCATTACCTCGGAGCGCAACCGCGCCTTTGTCCAAGGCCTCGGCTGCTACGAGGAAGTGGTCAGCTACGACGGGCTGGAAACGCTTGGCACCGACGTGCCCACGCTCTACGTGGACTTCTCCGGCGACGAAGCGCTGCGCGCACGCGTGCACCATCACTTTGGCAGCGCGCTGGTGTACGACTGCTTTGCCGGCTCGGCGCAGAACACGGGCTTCCTGCGCGATACCGGCTTGCCCGGGCCCAAGCCCGAGTTCTATTTCGCGCCGGTGCAGATCCGCAAGCGCAATGCCGACTGGGGGCCCGAAGGCGTGAACCAGCGCTTCAACGCAGCACAGCGCGCATTTATCGATTACGTGAAGACGCCGGCAAACGGCTGGCTGACGCTGGTCGAAGAGCAGGGCTTCGGCGCCGCCCAGGAGAGGATCGCGAGCCTGGTGGCAGGCGGGAGCGAGCGAAAGCGGGGTATGTAGTCCGGCTCGGTTGAGCGCCGCATGCCTGTTCCTGCCAGTACGCGGCCGGGCTGGCACGCGAGTGGCCGCGCCGGATTCCGCGCGAACGAAAACCCGGCGGGCCTGGCTGCCAGTGTGTATGCTTCAGCGAAGAGCCGGGCAGCCACCCGTTGCCCGAGAGCCCTGCAGTCCGTTGCGAGGACCTCACGATGCGCGTCTCCTGGCTTGCTGGCGCCCTTGCACTGCACGGCGCCTGTACCTACGCGCAGGCCAACCCGCCGCCGATCACCGACGCTGGCTGGTTCGAACCCATTCGCGCCGGCGTCTCGCTTGGCATCGCGCCGGAGGCCAACCTCGCCCGCCTGGAGCTGCGCTGGGACCTGCGCCAGGACCTGTGGGACAGTGCCACGCGATCGGTCAGGCTGCGCCTGGGGCTGGAGATTTCCGCCGGCGCCTGGGATCCGCATGGCGGCAGCAGCGGCGCAATGGGCGATATTGGCCTGACGCCCATCTTTCGCTTGCAGGGTGGGGGCAACGCGACAGCCTTCGTGGATCTCGCCATCGGCGCCCACCTGCTCTCGCGCACCCGCATCTCCGATACGACCGTGTTCTCCACGGCGTTCCAGTTCGGCGACCGCATCGCCATCGGCTACCGCTTTGACGATGCCGTGCACTCCGAGCTCGCGCTGCGCCTGCAGCACTACTCCAACGGCAGGATCAAGCGGCCCAACCCCGGCATCAATTTCCTGCTCGTACAGTACTCGATGCAGTTCTGAGCGCGGCGCCGCCGCGCCGCCGCGCCGCCGCCTTACTCCGCGCTCTGCAGGTACCGCTGGCGCGCCTCTTCGTCCAGGCGCACGTCTTCCACTTCCGCCAGCACGGCTTCCACATCCACCGGGGTGTCGTCCACGGCGACCTGGCCGGTCAGCTTCACGCCGGGATGCAGCAGGCCGGCCTGGTAAAGCGCCCAGATTTCCTTGCCATACTGCGTGCCGTTGAGCGCCGGCGCGAACTGCCCGAAGTAGAACGCGAGGTTATCCACATCGCGCTCCAGCATGGCGCTGGCTTCGCTGTTGCCGGCGGCATCCACCGCCTGCGGCAGGTCGATGATGACGGGACCGTCGGCATCGACCAGGATGTTGAATTCGGACAAGTCGCCGTGCACCACGCCGGCACACAGCATCAGGATCACCTGCTCGATCAGCGCGTCGTGGAATGCCACCGCCTGCTCCGGGCTCAGCGCCACGTCGTTCAAGCGCGGCGCGGCATTGCCCTCGGCATCCACCACCAGTTCCATCAGCAGCACGCCCTCGAAGCACAGGTGCGGCGTGGGCACCCGCACGCCTGCCGCGGCGAGGCGGTACAACGCATCCACTTCCGCGTTGTGCCACGCTTCCTCGGCCACCTTGCGCCCGTAGCGCGTGCCCTTTTCCATGGCGCGCGCCTGCCGGCTGTTCTTGACCTTGCGCCCTTCCTGGTACGTCGAAGCCTGGCGGAAGCTGCGTTGCGCGGCATCCTTGTAGACCTTGGCGCAACGGATCTCGCCTGCGCAGCGCACGACGTAGACGGTGGCTTCCTTGCCGCTCATCAGCTGGCGCAGCACCTCATCGACCAGGCCGTCCTCGACCAGCGGCTGCAGCCGCTTTGGCGTTTTCATCGGCACACCCCCGCCAAGCCGGGCAAGCGCGGCCCGCGCGGGTACAACAGCATCGCCGGCACCGTTATTCCGTCAGCATGCGCACTTTCACGCGCTTGCCTTTCACCGTCCCGTCATTCAGCTTGCGCATCGCCTCGCGCCCGATCGAACGCTCGACCGCCACGTAGGTGGACATGTCCATCACGTTGATCTTGCCGATCTGGTGCTTGGCGTAGCCCGCGTCGCCGGTGAGCGCGCCGAGGATATCGCCGGGGCGCATTTTTTCCTTGCGCCCGCCAAGGATCTGCAGCGTGACCATGGGCGGCAGCAAGCGCTCGTTGCTGGCCGGGGTCAGCTCGGACAGGGGCTGCCATTCCATCTCGGCGCCCATGGCCTGCTCGATATTGCCCACGCGGCCCATCTCGTTCATGCTCGCCAGGCTGAGCGCCCAGCCATCCTCGTCCGCGCGGCCGGTGCGGCCGATACGGTGGACGTAGACCTCGGGGTCGGGCGTGACGTCGACGTTGATCACCGCTTCCAGCTGGGCGATGTCCAGCCCGCGCGCGGCCACGTCGGTCGCCACCAGCACGGAGCAGCTGCGGTTGGAGAACTGCACCAGCACCTGGTCGCGCTCGCGCTGGTCCAGCTCGCCATGCAGCGCCAGGGCTTCGAAGCCCTGCGCGCGCAGCAGGTCGACCAGGTCGCGGCATCGCGCCTTGGTGTTGCAGAAGGCCAGCGTGCTGACCGGGCGGAAATGATTGAGCAGCAGGCCCACCGCGTTCAGGCGGTCGCTGTCGGCCACCTCGTAGAAGCGCTGGCGGATCTTGCTGTCGTCGTGCTGCTCTTCCAGCTTGATCTCGCGCGGCTTGCGCAGGAACTGCTGGCTGAGCTTGGCGATGCCTTCGGGGTAGGTGGCCGAGAACAGCAGCGTCTGGCGCTCCTTGGGGCAATGGCTCGCCACATAGGCGATGTCGTCGAAGAAGCCCATGTCGAGCATGCGGTCGGCTTCGTCCAGCACCAGCGTGTTGAGCGCCTCCAGGTTCAGCGTGCCGCGCTCCAGGTGATCCATGATGCGGCCGGGCGTGCCCACGGCGATATGTGCGCCATGCGCCAGGCTATCGGCCTGGGGGCGCATCGGCGAGCCGCCGCACAGCGTCAGGATCTTGATGTTTTCTTCCGCGCGCGCCAGGCGGCGGATTTCCTGCGTGACCTGCTCGGCCAGCTCGCGCGTGGGGCACAGCACCAGCGCCTGCACGTCGAAACGGCGCGCGTCCAGCCGGTTCAGCAGCGCCAGCGCGAAGGCCGCGGTCTTGCCGCTGCCCGTCTTGGCCTGCGCGATCAGGTCCTGCCCGGCCAGCGCGACCGGCAGGCTGGCCGCCTGGATCGGGGTCATGGTCTGGTAGCCGAGCTGCTCCAGCGTCGCCAGCGTAGCGGGCGAAAGGGGCAGTTTGGAGAAAGAGGCGCCGGCAGCGGCGGGCGCTGCGGATTGGGTAGGGCTTGAGGTCATGCCGGATTATACCGGGCTGGCTGCCCCTCTTCTGTCGTCTATTTGCCGTCTCCCGTCGTCTATTTACCCTTGGCGCCGGCATCCCAGGGCGGCGCCTGCCAGCTCAGCCGCGCCAGGAGCGCTTGCGCCGCCGCCGGCGCGCGCTCCTTGGCGCCGTTGATAAAGAACACGAATACTTCACGCTTGCGCTTTGCAGGTGCGCTGACATCCACTTGCGGCAGATCCTCCGGCCGCCCGCCCGCCGCCCAGGCCTGCACGCGCTCGCCCCACGCATCCAGCGCCTTGGGCGCGTACCCGCTCTTCAGTGTCTCGGCGCTGCGCATCAGCCGCGCATAGACAAAATCCGCCGTGAGATCCGCGAAGGACGGAAACTTGTCCGAGTCCGTGAAGACCGTGGCGGCCTTGTACTTGCGCGCGAGCTTGAGATAGTCCGGCGTCATGAAGCTCTCGTTGCGCACGTCGAGCACATGGCGCAGCTTGCGGCCTTCGACCGATGCCGGCAGCAGCGCCAGGAAGGCTTCGAAGTCTTCCGGGTCGAACAGCTTGGTGGGCGCGAACTGCCAGACGATGGGGCCGAGCTTGTCGCCCAGCTCGGCGATGCCGCTGTCGAGAAAGCGCCCGATGGATTCGCCGGACTCCGCCAGCACGCGGCGGTTGGTGGCAAAGCGCGACGCCTTGAGCGAGAACACGAAGCCATCCGGCGTCTCGTCGCGCCATTTGGCAAACGAGGTGCGCTTCTGGGTGCCGTGGTAGGTGCTGTTGATCTCGATGGCGGTGAGCTGGCGGCTGGCATATTCCAGCTCCCGGCTCTGCGTCAATCCGGCGGGATAGAAGTTGTCGCGCCAGGGGGCGAAGTTCCATCCGCCGATGCCAACGCGGGCGATGGGCGCCTTGTGGGATGTCGTTGATTGGGTTGATTCGGTTGACTGGGTTGTGCTCTTGGTGGTTGTGCTCTTGGTACTTGCTTCAGCCATGCGTTCGCTTCCTGTCCAGGTGAATCGATGGTCGCTCGCGCGCGCGGGCAACTCAAACAAAGCGCACGCAGTAAATCGGCGGCAGGTGCGCCGAGAACAGCTTCCAGCGCTCCCCGCCATTCTCCGATATCCATAGGCCGCCGGTGGTGGACCCCATGGCGAGCCGCTCGCCGGTCTGGTCCACCGCCAGCCCGTGCCGGTAGATCAGGTCATAGGACGGCGCTGCCGGCAAGCCCTCGGAGAATGCCTCAAAACTGACCCCGCCGTCACGCGTGCGGGTGACCACCAGCTTGCCGTCCACCGGCACGCGGCATTCATCCTTCACCGCCGGCACGAACCACGCCGTATTGGGCCGGCGCGGATGCGCCGCCACCGCAAAGCCGAAGCTCGACGGCTTGGCATGCAAGCGCTGCCAGTGCATGCCGGCGTCGCCGGAACGAAAGATCCCGCCATGATGCTGCACCCACATCGCATGCGGATGGCCGGCACATTGCGCCAGCCGGTGCGGATCCTGGATATTGCCGTCCTCGCGCCGCTCCGGCGGCATGTAGTCAGCCACCATGCCCGCAGCGGTGCAGGCCCAGTTATTGCCGCCGTCCCGGGTCTGCCACACACCGCCGCACGACACGGCCACGGTGACATGGCGGCTGTCGTGCGGATCCACGCAGATGGAGTGGATGCCGGGTACATCGTAGCCGCCGCCGAACCACTCGCTGCGCTCGGGGCGGTCCCACAGCGCCCGGTTCAACGCCCAGCTGGCGCCACCGTCGCCGGAGCGGAACAAGCCACCCGGCAAGGTGCCGGCCCACAGCACGCCGGGCTCATCGGTCCCGCCGGTTTCCATCGACCAGATCTGCTGCAAGGACCACGGCACTGGCGGCGCGCTGGCCACGGGATCGGCAGCCTGCGCAGGGATGGGTACGCCCGGCGCGGCCAGTTCCCGGGGCTTGTCCGGCTCCGGTTGAGGTGGATAAACCGGCACCGCGCAAGCCTCCCATTCCACGCTGCGCGCCCTGCGCCGCCATAGCTTGACGCCAAAATGCCCAAGATTAAGTGCCGCATACAAGGCGCCGTCACGCGGATCGGACAGCACCATGCTCACGGGCTCGCCCAGGAAATGCACCGACTCCTGCAGCCAGCCGAGCGCGCTGTCGCGCCGCAGCATCAACAAGCCCTTGCGCGTGCCAATGAGAAGCTGATCGTTCATGCTGAACTCCACTCTTGAACGCCGAGCCTTCAGCGGCAAGCCGTCAACCGCCCGACAACGCCTGCACCACAAAGATCTGGCTGCTGGCGCCCACGCGATCGCTCATGCGCCGGCGGTCCAGAATGGCGGAGCCATCGACAAACACCGCCAGGTGCCGGCGTAACTGGCCCTGGTCATCCAGGATATAGCCTCGCAACTCAGGCTGCTCCCGAAACGCTAGCTCCAGCGCGGCGCAGACGGTAGCCGCGGACACTTCCCGCTCCGGGCTCGGGATATGGCGCTGGATCGCGGAGGCAAAGACAAGGCGCGGCATGGCGGGAGGGCCAGCGCGGGGACCGCCGGCCGTGAGTGCGGGTGTCTTGCAGTTTAGGAAATCCCACGAGGGAATGGGTGTGCAGTTGCACTCAGTGGCAACAATGAGGGCGCCGCCGCCGCTGTGGCGCTTTGACGCTTTGACGCTTTGACGCTTTGACGCTTTGACGCTTTGACGCTGCAATGCAGCATGCGCGGGAAGCTGGGAAGCCACCGGCAAGAAAACTCCAAGGCCTGCATACTGTCGGCTCCATGGCATCCGTACCACTCCCGTAAGGACCAAAGATGGCGAGCACCTTGTATGACATCCCCCTGAAACGCATCGACGGCACCGACAGCCGGCTCGCGGATTTTCGCGGGCGCGTGCTGCTGGTTGTGAACGTGGCATCGAAGTGCGGCCTGACGCCCCAGTACGAAGGGCTTGAAGCGCTGTACCAGGACAAGCACGCCGAGGGCCTGGAGGTGCTGGGCTTCCCGGCCAACAACTTCAAGGGCCAGGAGCCGGGTGACGAGGCGCAGATCCAGGCATTCTGCACGCTGACGTACGACGTGCACTTCCCGATGTTCTCGAAGGTCTCGGTGCTTGGGGCGGACCAGCATCCGCTGTACGCGGCACTGACCGAAGCCCAGCCCGCCGCCATCGGCGACGGCCCTTTCCGCGAACGCCTGAAGGGCTATGGCGTGAACCCGGAAAACGCCACCGATGTACTGTGGAACTTCGAGAAATTCCTGGTCGATCGCGAGGGCCAGGTGGTGGCGCGCTTCGCGCCGGACGTTGCCGCGAATGATCCGCGCCTGCTTGAAGCGATCGATGCGGAGCTGGGCAAGGGCCGTTGACCGGCTACATTCTGGCGTGACAACAAGCGGGGGATCCTGATTTGCAGGACCGCCCGCTTTTGTTTTGGGGGGCTGCGCCTGCGGCCCGCCTCAAGCTATCCACGCCAGCGTCTCCCGAAAGAGCAGGCTGTCCGCGCGGCCCAGTTCGTTGACGATATTGAAGTGGTTCAAGCCCGGCGCCGGCACCAGCCGGACCGGCAGCCCGCGCGCCGCGCACGCGGCGTGGAAATGCAGCGTCTGGTGGACGAAGGCCCGCGTTTCCAGCTCGCCTACCGCCAGCAGCAGTTGCGGGCCAGTTCGCGGCAGCAGCAAGGCAGGGCTCAGCGCGGCGGCCTGCGTCTCGTCCAGCCGCAGCCAGTCGTTCACATCCGTTGCGCACAAGGGCCGGATATCGTAGAGGCCGCTCAGCCCCACCATGCCCTTGATGACGTCGCGCGGCAACGCCAATGCCTGCTGCCAGCCGTCCGCCAGCAGCATGGCGGCCAGGTGCGCGCCGGCCGAGCTCCCGCACACATGCAGGCGGCGCGCGTCGATGCCGTAGTCGGCCGCATGGCGATGGAGCCAGGCAACAGCGGCCCGCACCTGGCGCACCACGTCGAACAGCGTCACCGCCGGCAGCAGCGTGTACTCCAGCACCACTACCGCCACGCCAGCATCCGTGAAGCTGGCGGCCATGCATGCCGCATCTTCCTTTCGCTGCGAGCGCCAGTAGCCGCCGTGGATATAGATCAGCGCCGGCGCAGGCGTGGCGGCCGATGCGGGAAAGATATCCAGCCGGTCGTCCTCGCCCGGGCCATACGCCACATCCAGCACGCCCGGGCAGCGCGCCTTGGCCTGCGCGGACAGCGCCGCGTACTCGCGCATGCAGGCCTCGAAATCCGCCACCGACGCGCGCGCGTTGTAGAGACGGTTGCGCGCAGGCAAGTCCTCGAACCAGAGATCGAAATCCGACACCATCACCTCCCGCCCCAACTGTTCACGCCCGCCACCGGGCTCAACGCGCCTGCGCCGTCACCAGGCCATCATCCGGCCTGCGCTTCACGCTGCTGTAGTACTTGAGCAGCAAGGCCGCGCACACCAGCCATGCCGGCACCAGCAACATGCTGAAGATGCTTGCCCCGTCCCACTGCAGGCGCAGCAACTCCGCTCCCGCCAGCACGCCGGAAATCGCCCCGAAGCGGCCGATGCCGAGCATGCCGCCAACGCCGGTCGCGCGGCAATGCGTGGGATAGAAACCCGCCGCCAGCGACGACAACGCCGATTGCCCACCGCCCGACATAAAGCCCATCATGAACACCAGGCTGCCCAGCAGCACCGTCTGGCTGACATTGCCCACCGCATGGCTCACGGCATACGCCAACAGGCCTGCGGCGAGGTAGACCAGCGCCAGCACCTTGTTGGGTTCGCGCCGGTCCATCAGCCAGCCGATCAGGATGGAGCCCACGCCACCGCCAAGCGGAAACAGCGCGCTGATCTGCGCGAACTGCCGCACCGGCAAGCCCGCCTCCTTCAGCAGCAAGGGCATCCAGTTCACGATCATGTAGAACACCAGCATGCTCATGAAGCAGCAGAACCACAGCAGCAGCGTGCCGAGCCGGTAAGGGCGGGTGACAATCGCCATCACGGCGGAGCGCCCGCCGGCGGCCTTCTCACCAATCACGAAGCGCTGCACGTGCGCCAGCGGCTCGCGCCGGATGCGCGCCAGCACCGCGCGCACGCGCGCGCCGGGCTGCCCCTTGAGCACCATGTAGCGCACCGATTCCGGCATGCGCCACGCCAGCAGCGCGCACAGCAGCAGGGGCGCCACGCCACCCGCCAGCAACACCGAGCGCCAGCCGAACTCCGGAATCAGGTAGCCCGCGCAAAAACCGCCCGCCCCGGCGCCGAGCGGAAAGCCGCACAGCATCGCGCTCACCGCCATGGTGCGGCGGTGGCTGGGGCAGTATTCGGCAAGCAAGGTAATCGCGTTCGACATCGCCGCGCCCAGGCCCAGCCCGGTGGCGAAACGCAGCGCCGTCAGCGAGCCGATGGAAAACGCCCACGCCGTCGCCAGGCTGCCCGCGCCGAAGAACAGCACCGACACCACCACCGCCGGCTTGCGCCCGATCCGGTCGGCAAGCGGTCCCGCCAGTAACGCGCCGAAAGCCAGCCCGAATAGCGCCGCGCTCATGGCCGGCCCGAGCTGCGCCTTTTGCAGCCCCCACTCCTCGAGCAGCGACGGCGCTACATAGGCAATCGCCGCCATGTCGTAGCCATCGAGAAGAATCACCAGGAAGCACAGTAAGAGCAGCAACCAGTGGAACGGGGTAAAACCGGCTTCATCGATATAGCGTTCGACATCCAGCGCGGATGGTTCGGACATGGCATGCGCTCCTCGCGGCGAGGCCGGCACGGCATCACGCCGCGCGGGTGCGCCGCGCGGATACGCCTGCCGGCTTGCGCCGCCTCCTGTTTTATCTTTGAACGCCGGCGGGTTGCCGGGTCAGTGTCTGGTGGAAACCAGTGTAGGGAGGCGCGACATGCCGGAATAATGAAAATTCGGGCGGCGGGTATGCGAGAAGGTTATAGCGGGGCGGTTGTAGCGGGACGACTCGCTGATCGCCATCAAGGCCGGCCGCAGCGCTTGCCACCGGTCAAGCGGACTTCCCTTCCTGCCCCTGGCGCAGCCGGGCGCTGGCAATCGCGGCAAGCACCAGCATCCCCGCAATGATCAGCAGGCCGTTCTTCGTACTGCCCGTGGTCTGCTCGATCACGCCCATGACCGACGGGCCGATGAATCCGCCGACCAGCCCACAGGTGTTGACCAGCGCCAGCCCGCCCGCCAGCGCCACACCGGCAAGGCGCGAGGACGGAAAGAGGAAGATGACCGATTGCACCACGAAGAACATCGATGCCGTCAGGCTGAAGCCCACCATGGCGACCACCGGGCCGGCATAGGCCGCGAGCAGCAGGCCGGCCGACATCACGGCAAGCCCCGCAATCAGCATGCGGCGGCAGCGCTGCGGGTTGCTGGCGAAGCGCGGCAGCGCCGCGGCGCCGACGGCCGCGGCGATCCACGGCAGGGAGTTGAGCATGCCGATCTGCAGCGGCGACAGCTTGCCGTAGGTGCCGATGATGCCCGGCAGGAAGAAGATCACGGTGTAGATGCTGATCTGGTGGCAGAAGTACACGAAGATCGCGAGCCAGATCTGGCGATCGGCCAGGCAGCCCCGGAACGAATGCCCGACGTGCCCGGCGGCCGCTTCCTCGGCTTGCTCAGCCGCCAGCCGGCGTTCCACCTCACGGGCCTGTTCGGGCAAGAGCCAGGTCGCGCTCGCGGGGCCGTCAGGCAGCTTCTTCCAAACGACGAAGGCAAACGCCACCGCGGGCAGCCCTTCCAGCACGAACATCCATTGCCAGCCGCGCCAGCCGAGCACGCCGTCCATTTGCAGCAGCGCGCCGCCGAGCGGTCCGCTGAGGATGTTGGCGATGCACACGCCCAGCAGGAAGTATCCCGTCGCGCGGGCCCGCTCCTTGCGGCCGAACCAGTAGGTCAGGTAAAGCATCACGCCCGGGAACAGTCCCGCTTCCGCCGCGCCCAGCAACAGGCGCATGACATAGAACGAGGTTTCGCCGCTGACAAAGGCCATGCCTGCGGACAGCAAGCCCCAGGTGATCATGATGCGGGTGATCCAGAAGCGCGCCCCCACCTTGTGCATGATCAGGTTGCTGGGGATCTCCAGCAACGCGTAGCTGAGGAAGAACAGGCCCGCGCCCAGTCCATAGGCCGCCGCGGAGATGCCCAGGTCGACCGCGATATGGCTCTTTGCCAGCGCGATATTGGTGCGATCGAGAAAGCTGATCACGTAGGCCAGCACCAGCAGCGGCATCAGCTTCCTGAACAACAGCGCGTTCAACGAGCGCTGATCGGCCAGCGGCGCTTCTCGCGCGGTTTGCACATAGGTGGTAGACATGACCTGGGTCTCCTGTCGGCGGTATCTGTTTTGTGTTGCGCAGGCATCAAGGGGCGCCTGCGTCCGCATGTCGTCTTGCGGCTCCGGCCTCTAGAAAGCCACGTTCGCCGCGCCCTTCAGGCCGAGAATCTCGCGCGCCTCGTCGGGCGTCGCGACATCGATGTTCAACGCCTCGAGCACGCTGCGGATGCGCCGCACCTGCTCGGCGCTCGACGCCGCCAGCCGGCCGGGGCCGATCCACAGCGAATCCTCCAGGCCGACGCGCACGTTGGCGCCCATCGCCGCGCCGATGGTGGCCAGCGGGATCTGGTTGCGGCCTGCGCCGAGGATCGACCAGCGGTACTGGTCGCCGAACAGCCGGTCCGCGGTCCGACGCATATGCATCAGGTCTTCCGGATCGCCGCCGATGCCACCCAGGATGCCGAAGACCGACTGCACGAACACCGGCGCCTTGACCAGGCCGCGGTCCAGGAAGTGTTTCAGGTTGTTCAGGTGACTGATGTCGTAGCACTCGAACTCGAAGCGCGTGCCATTGGCATTACCGATCTTCAGGATGTTTTCGATATCGCTGAAGGTGTTCTTGAAGATGAGGTTGCGGCTGTTCTCCAGATGCTCGCGCTCCCATTCGTGCGCGAACTCCTTGAAGCGATCTAGCATCGGGAACAGGCCGAAGTTCATCGAGCCCATGTTCAGCGAGGCCAGCTCCGGCTTGAAGGTCGTTGCGGGGAGCATGCGCTCCTCTACCGTCATGTGGGGACTGCCGCCAGTGGTGATGTTGATCACGGCATGGGTGGCCGCCTTGATCTTCGACAGGAAAGGCCGGAACAGCTCCGGGTCCTGCGACGGGCGGCCGTCCTTCGGATCGCGCGCGTGCAGGTGCAGGATGGCCGCGCCTGCCTTGGCCGCGTCGATGGCGGCGGTGGCGATTTCGTCGGCGCTCACCGGCAGGTACGGCGACATGCTGGGGGTGTGGATCGCGCCGGTGGGGGCGCAGGTGATGATGGCTTTGGATCGGGCTGCCATGACGGGCTCCGTGTGAAATCGGTTTGCGGTCTGCGGTTTGCGGTTTGCGGCTTCTTCGTGCCGCGCGGACGGTGCGATCAGCTCAGGGCTTGCGTCAGGCCATCGACCGCCAGCGCCTGGCCGGTGACGTTGGCGGCCAGGTCGCTGGACGCGAACAGCACCATGTTGGCGATGTCGCGCGCCGTCACCATGCGTCCGAGCGCCGCTTGCGAGGTGTAGGCACGCGTGACGTCTTCCAGGGGCTTGCCCAACGCCTCGGCTTTTGCCGCGATGACCGCGCGGATGCGCGGGCCATCGACCGCGCCGGGCAGGATGGCATTCACGCGGATGCCATCCGCGCCGAGTTCCAGTGCCAGCGATTTGGTGAATCCGATGACCGCCCATTTGGACGCCGAGTAAGCCGAGCGCCCGGGCATGCCGAGGTGGCCGGCAGCCGACGACAGGTTGACGATGGCGGGGCTGTTTCCCTGGCGCAGGCGCGGCACGGCCAGGCGGGTGCACAGGAACTGGCCGGTGATATTGACCGCGAGCGTGCGCTCCCAATCGGCCAAGGTCAGGGTCTCGACGCCACCGGTGGGGCCCGCCACGCCAGCATTGTTCACGAGAATGTCGAGGCCGCCGAGCGTGCGATCGACGGTCTCGAACATCGCCGCCACATCGGCCTCGCTCGCCACATCGGCCCGGCATCCATGCACCGCCGGCAACTCGGCCGCGAGGCGCTCCAGGCTGGCGCCCTGGACATCGCACACCAGCACGTTGGCGCCCGCCTGCGCGAAAGCGCGCGTGATTTCCAGCCCGATGCCGTCGGCGCCAGCGGTCACCAGGACTCGCTTGCCCGCGAGAGCGTTGTCATTCCACATATCCGTCGGCTCCATGCATGAGGCGATATGCCTCCATGGCCGCCATGTTATATCTGTGATCACAGATCTCAAATCGGGAATACCCTATGTGCTATGATTTCCGCATGTCCTTACCCGAACTTGTGACCCCTTTGAAGCGCCAGACGTTGAGTGGAGACGTCTACGCGCAATTGAGAGAATTGTTGATCAGCGGCCACATGATGCCCGGCGAACAAATCTCGCTGCGCAGCACCGCCGCTGCGCTGGGCGTGAGCGTGATGCCGGTGCGCGAAGCGGTGCATCGGCTGGTAGCGGAGCAGGCGCTGGAACTGACACCGAACCGCGCGCTGCGCGTGCCGATCATGAGCGTGAGCCAGTTCGGGGAAATCACCAGCATCCGGGTCAACCTGGAAGGACTGGCGACAGAGCAGGCGGCCGAGCACCTGAGCGACGCCGCGATCGTGCAGATCACGGCCCTTCATGACCGCTTCGCGGAAGAGATGGCCCGATCCAGGCCGGACAGCTCAAAGCTGATCTCCGTCAACAAGGAACTGCATTTCGCCGTCTACAAGGGCGCCGGCATGCCGATCCTGCTGCAGATGATTGAAGCGCTGTGGCTGCGCATTGGCCCGATCCTGAATCACGACCTGCGTTCCGGCTCGCGCCGCGTGGGCGAGCAGGTGGCGGTCGATCATCACGCACGGCTGGTTGCGGCGCTCAAGCGCAGGGATGGCGTTGCGGCAAGGGCCGCGCTGCAGGGAGATATTGAAAGCGCGGCGGAGTACATCGTCTCGGCGGGCGTGCTGCTGGCGGCCGATGCGTTTGATGAGCCGGTACCCGACGCGGGCAAGCCAGCCGCGAAGACTGCGCGCCGCGCGGCCGCGAGCGGTGGGCGCAAAACGGTCTGAGCAGGCCAGGCGCATGGCGATCCAGCCGATCCGCCTCGCCGGCAACCTGCATCGCACTGCGCGCCGGCGGTTGCCCGGGCACGCCCGGGCAACCATCCACATTCAGGTAATCGCCCCCAGTTGCCAGGGCACGAACTCATTCTGTCCGTAGCCATGCAGCTCGCTGCGCGAGCGCTTTCCGGAAGCCGTGTCCAGCATCAGCTGGAACAACGCCGCGCCCAGTTCGGCGATGGTGGCGCCGCCGTCCAGTACCGTGCCGCAGTTCAGGTCCATGTCGTCCGACTGGCGCTGCCAAAGCGCCGTGTTGGTGGCAAGCTTGACCGAGGGCGATGGCGCGCAGCCATAGGCGGAGCCACGCCCGGTGGTAAAGCAGATCAGGTTGGCGCCGCCGGCCACCTGCCCGGTGGCGGAGATCGGGTCATAGCCCGGCGTGTCCATGAAGACCAACCCGCGCACGCGGACCGGCTGCGCGTACTCGTAGACTTCGGCGAGATTGGTGGAGCCGCCCTTGGCAATGCCGCCCAGAGATTTTTCCAGCACCGTGGTCAGGCCGCCCGCCTTGTTGCCGGCGGAGGGATTGTTGTCCATGCTGGCGCCGTGGCGCTCGCAATAGGCCTCCCACCAGCGGATGCGCGCCACCAGCTTCCTGCCGATCTCCGGCGTTTGCGCGCGCCGCGTCAGCAAGTGCTCGGCGCCATAGATCTCCGGCGTCTCGGAGAGGATCGCGGTGCCGCCATGGCGCACCAGCAGATCCACCGCCGCACCCAGCACCGGGTTGGCCGAAATGCCCGAGTAGCCGTCCGAGCCACCGCATTGCAGGCCCACCACCAGATGGTGCGCCGGCACCGGCTGGCGCTCCACCGCGTTGGCCTTCGGCAGCATCGCGTTGATCAGCGCAATGCCGTGGGCGATGGTCTTGGTCGTGCCGCCGGTGTCCTGAATGGTGAAGGTCTGCAGCCGGTCGCTGTGCGTGAGCCCCTGCGTGGCCAGCAGCGCGGAGATCTGGTTGGTTTCGCAGCCGAGCCCGATCACCAGCACGCTGGCAAAGTTGGGATGGCACGCATAGCCGCCCAGCGTGCGCTGCAGCACCGCCAGCCCCTCGCCCTGCGGATCGACCGCGCAACCCACGCCGTGCGTGAGGGCCACCACGCCATCCACATTGGGATAGGCGGCCAGCGCCTGCGGATGGATGTCGCGGCGGAAGTGGTCCGCGATAGCGCGCGCCACCGTGGCCGAGCAGTTCACCGAGGTCAGGATGCCGATGTAATTACGCGTGGCCACGCTGCCGTCGGCGCGTTTGATGCCGTCGAACGTGGCCGGCTGCGCCGCCGGCTGCACCACGCGGGCCTCCGCGCTGAAGGCATAGTCCCGCGTGAAGTCGCCCATGGCGAGGTTGTGCGTATGCACGTGCTGGCCGGCGCGGATGTCCTGGCTGGCAAAGCCGATGATCTGGCCATAGCGCCGCACCGCCTCGCCATTGGCGATCGCACGGGTGGCGATCTTGTGTCCGGGCGGGACCAGCCCGATCACGGTCACGCCTTCGTCGGCGACCTGCGTGCCGGCCACCATCTGGTCCCGCGCGATGACCACGTCGTCATCAGGATGCAGGCGGATGGTGCGGGAGGTGCGCGGGGCCTGCACGGGAGTGGCGGCAAGGGGGTCTGTTGTCATGGGGAATGTCTCGCGGTGTGTTGGTCGCCCTGCCAGTGCTTGCGGGCCGTGCTTGATCTTTACTTGATCATGTCTTCAGGCAGCCCGATGCCGAAGTAATGCTTGTAGATGTCGTTGATCTTGCCGTTCTTCAGGTTGGCCTTGACCCATCCGTCCAGCCAGTTCTTCAGCGCGGTATCGCCCTTGCGCAGGCCGATGGCATAGGGATAGGACTTCATCACGAACTTGGTTTCGAGGTCGCGCGTGGGATTGCTCTTCTTCACGGCGGGAATCACGCTGATAGCCGCGGCCAGGTAGTCCTGCTGGCCAGTGGCCACCGCAGTGTTGGTGGTGGCGTCGTCCTCGTAGCGCACGATGTTCAGGCCCGGGACTTCCTTGGCGCCACGGCTGAGCTCCTGGTCGCTGGTGGTGCCGCGCGTGACGGCGATGGTCTTGCCGGAGAGGTCGGCAAAGCTCTTGAGGCTGGACTTTGCAGGCCCGCCCACCACAACCGGGATCACGCCATAGGGATCCGAGAAGTCGATCACCTTCTTGCGCTCGTCGGTGACCGAGAACGAAGCCAGCACCACGTCCGCCTTCCTGGTCAGCAGGAAGGGCACGCGGTTGGGACCGGTCACCGGCACGATCTCCAGTTCCACGCCGAGGTCCTTGGCCAACAGGCGGGCGGTTTCCACATCCGAGCCGCTTTGCTTGGCCTGCGCGTCGAGCATGCCGTAGGGCGGCGCGCCGATATCCACGGCGACCAGGATCTTCTTGCGTTGCTTGATGGTATCGAGCGTGTCGGACCAGGCGCTGGCGGATGCGCCAACGAGCAGCAGGGCGGCGAGCGAGCCGAGCAGGCGGCGGCGGTTGATGTGCATGGGGTGTCTCAGTTGGGTAGGTTGGGTAGGTTGAGTCGTGCGGGCCAGTAGACAGCTATCGCGAAATCAGAGGCCGTTGCCGACGAACTGCTTGAGCTCCGGCGTCGATGGTTCATCCAGCAGCTTGCCGCTGCCGCCTTCCCAGACGACGCCCTGGTGCATGAACATGATCTGGTCCGCCACCGAGCGCGCGAACGCCATCTCGTGCGTGACCAGCACCATGGTCATGCCATCTTCGGCCAGCCGCTCGATCACCTTGAGCACCTCGCCGGTCAGCTCGGGATCCAGCGCCGAGGTGACTTCATCGAACAGCATCAGGCGCGGGCGCATCGCCAGCGAGCGGGCAATGGCCACGCGCTGCTGCTGGCCGCCGGACAGTTGCTCCGGGTAGTAGCCGGCACGCGCTTCCATGCCGACCTGCTTGAGCACATGCATGGCCAGCTCGCGCGCTTCCTTCTTGCCGATGCCCTTGACCTTGCGCGGCGCCAGCATGACGTTTTCTTCCACGGTGAGGTGCGGGAACAGGTTGTAGCTCTGGAACACGATGCCCACTTCCTTGCGCAGCGCTCCCAGCGGCACGTTGGCGTCGTGCATGGCGCGGCCGCATACATGGAGCGCGCCGCCGCTCACGCGTTCCAGGCCGTTGATGCAGCGCAGGGCCGTGCTCTTGCCCGAGCCGCTGCGGCCGATCAGCGCCACCACCTCGCCGGCACGCACCGAGAAACTCACGCCCTTGAGGATTTCCACCTGCCCGAAGGATTTGCTCACCTTGTCGAAGCGGACGATGTCTTCCATGCTTGTCTCCATGATGTCTTTTGGTTCTCGCTGATTCGGGTCCGCTTTCATGCCTGCTTTCAAACCCGCTTGAAACGCCGTTCCAGCTTGTACGACAGCGTCGACAGCGGATAGCAGATGGCGAAATACAGCACCGCCGCGATGGAAAACACCACGAATGGCTCAAAGGTGGAGTTGTTCACCACCCGTGCCGAATAGGTCAGGTCGAAGAAGCCGATCACCACCGCGTACGAGGAGTTCTTCACGATCTGCACCAGGAAGCTCACCGTGGGCGCCACCGCGATACGCGTGGCCTGCGGCAGGATCACGTGCATCACGCGCTGCAGCGGCGTGAGCGCCAGGCACTCGGCCGCCTCCCACTGCGTGCGCGGCACGGCCTGGATGCAGCCCTTCCAGATCTCGGCCAGGTAGGCGCTGGAATACGCCGTCATGGCGATGCCGGCGGCCACCAGCGCAGGCAGGTCGAAGCCGCCCACGCTGATGCCGAAATACACCACGAACATGATCACCGGCAGCGGCACGCCCTGCACCAGCTGCACGAAGGCGCCGGTGGCCGTGCGCAGCACGCGGCCGCCGCGGCTGCGCGCCAGCGCCAGCGGCAGGCCCACCAGCGCGCCGCCGATAAAGCCCATGGCCGACAGCAACAGCGTCCAGCCGGCGCCGCGCAGGATAAACAAGACTTGATCCAGGGAAAGGCTGGACATGATGCTTGGCTCCGCGTCGAAAGAAAGTAGAGGGAAGGAAGGAATCAGAGCGCGGTCTTCAGGCGCCGGCGGCGCGTGAATGCGACGGCACCCACGCCTGCCATCGATAGCCGCAACAGCCACGACAGCACCAGGTAGACCACGGCGATGACAATGTAGATCTCAAAACCGCGGAAGGTCTCCGACTGGATGCGGTAGCCCACGGCTGTGAGTTCTTCCGCCGAGATCTGCGACATGATCGAGGTGGCCAGCATCATCAGCACGAACTGGCTGATCAGCGCCGGGTACATGCGCTCCACCGCCTGCGGCAGCACCACCAGGCGCAGCACCTGCCAGCGCGACAGCCCCAGGCACGACGCCGCCTCCAGCTGGCCGCGCGGCACCGACTCGATGCCCGCACGCACGATCTCCGTGGTGTAGGCCGATACGTTGACCACCAGCGCCAGCACCGCCGCCGCCATCGCCGGCACGCGCACATGCACCGCCGCCAGCCCGAAGAACAGCCAGAACGCCTGGATCACCAGCGGCGTATTGCGAATCACATCCACATATCCCGTGACGCAGCGGCGCGCCCAGGCCGGGCCTTGCGTGCGCACCACCGCCAGCACCGTTCCCAGCACAAAGCCAAGCACGATGGTCGCAACAGACATGCGCAGGGTCAGCCATGCCCCGTCGAGCAGTTCGCGCCAGTTGGCGCTCAGGAAGCTGAAATCGAACTGGTAGTCCATGGGGATGTGCCCTTTTGCGCTTTTGCTCTTTTGCGCTTTTGTGGGTAGCGCCGGCTTGGCCACCACCCCGTCTCGGTGTCTTGTTCTCGTCTCGATGCGGCCTTGCGCCGGCATGGATCGAAATATATGACTATTGCCGACAATCGTCAATATGCGGAGATACCCGTGTATCATGTGTTCATGCGCCGCCCGATCCCTGGCACCATGCCAACTCCGCGAGCGACGCGCCTGACGCTGCACTAACGCTGCACTAACGCAGCACTCAACGCCACCCAAACCCGCCAACCGATCCGGAGACAACGTGCCGAGTCCATCGACGGCCGCGCGACAAGACAAGCGCACCGCCCCCTTCGCACTCACGCAGGATGCCGACGAGGCGCAGCGGCACGCGCCGATCTACGCCGTCATCGTCGATCTGCTGCGCAAGGCCATCGTGGAAGGCTCGCTGGAGCAGGGCACGGTATTGCTGGAGGGGCATGTGGCCGAGATCCTGCGCTCCACCCGCTCGCCGGTGCGCCAGGCCCTGCGCGAGCTGGAAGCCGATGGCGTGGTCAGCCGCTTCGAAGGGCGCGGCTTCGTGGCAGGGCCCGCGGGCACCGCGCCCCGGCGTATTCCGCTGGACCCTGCCATGCTGGGCGTGGACAGCGAGCCGGATGTCGCGCGCAAGACGCTGGGCTGGGAAGTGATCTATGACGAAGTGGAGCGCGACCTCGTGCACCTGTCGGTGTTCGGCCGTTATCGCGTCAACGAGATCGAGCTGGCCCGCCACTTCAACGTGGGCCGGACTGTGGTGCGCGACGTATTGCTGCGCCTGGAGAGCCTGGGCATCCTGGAGAAGGACGAGCGCCTGCGCTGGGTCATCACGCCGCTGGACGCCAAGCGCATCCATGATCTTTACGAATTGCGCTCACTGGTGGAACCCGCCGCGCTGCGCGCCGCCATCGGCCATGCAAATCGCGTGGAGATCGAGCGGATGATCGGCGACCTGCACAAGGCGCAGCGCGTCTACCCCAAGGTCAGCCGCACCGCCATGGACAACCTGGAGCATGACCTGCACGTGCAGCTGCTCTCGCAGTGCCCCAACAAGGAATTGCTCGGCAGCCTGCAGCGCACGCGCTGCATCCTCACGCTAAGCAAGCACGTGCTGGGCGTATCCACGCCGATGCCGGAAGCGGACCCCTTCATGTCCGAGCACATCGCCGTGCTGCAGGCCGCCGCCGATGGCGCGCCGCGCAAGGCCGCCGACCTGCTGCGCGACCATCTGGAACTATCTTGCGAGAAAGTGACCCGGCGCGCGGAACTGGTGCGCGAGACGTTCGCGCTGCCCGAGGTTTCGTATATCGCGTGAACGGGCCACGCGGCTAGCCACGCGCGGGCAAGGCCACGTCGGCCTCCAGCGGATACACCGGCCGCGTCAGCCGCTGAAACGGGAACTGCGCATAGCGCGAGCTCGTCACGCCGCCGCCGTCGCACTCCACCACCGCCTTTGCAATCGGCACGAACACCGGCCGGCAGTACATGCGCGACTTCAGCAGCAGGAATCGCTGCGCCAGCGGATCCACGCCGATATGGGTAAAGATGCCCAAGTCCCAGTGCTCCTGCGGGGTCTCGGTCACCACCACCTGCGCGGCGCCGATATCGAGCAGCACCGTGCGGCCCATGTGGATGCGCGCGCCGGTGTAGGTCGGGCCGCTGATCACGTATTCGCCATTGCTGATGGCGGCCACGCGGCCGCTCAGGGTCAGCGGCGCGGGGTAGATGCCCAGCTGGGTCAACGCCACCTTGTTGCCCACCGGCAACGTCACGCTGGCATCCACGCCGGCCTCGATCATCGCGGCTACGGCCTGCGGGTCGCACACCGGCCCCACGGCGATGCCGGACAATCCTTGCCGCAGGGCCTCGCGCAGGACCTGCATATCGTCGCAGGTGCCGCCCGACATGCAGTTGTCGCCGTGGTCCAGCAACAGCACCGGCCCGCTGCCGGCTTGCGCGGCCAGTTGCCCGGCACGCGCAATCGATTCAGCCAGCGGCTCGCTCTCATAGACAAAGCCCGCGCGCTCCGCCCAGATCTGCGCGGCCAGCTTGTCGGCCGCCGCCTGCGCCGCGGCGGGGTCGCCGTCGGCCACCACCAGCACGCTCAGGCAGGGCGCCGCGATATCCGCCAGCCCGAAGCCGGCCAGCACCGACACCGCCAGCATGCCGTCGGCCTCCGCCTGCCTGGCCGCCGCCACCGCGCGCTGCATCGCGCCTTCGCCGGTATTGCTGCGCAGCGTGTGCGTGACCATCGGCAGGCGCCGCCAGGCCAGCGCGGGCTGCGCCGTTTGCTCGAGCATGCGCATCAGCAGGCGGCCAGCATGTTCGCCGGTCTCGTACATGTCCACATGCGGATAGGTCTTGAAGCTGACCGCGATATCCGCGTGATCGATCATGGCCTGCGTCACGTTGCCGTGCAGGTCCAGCGCAACGGCAATCGGCGCGTTGGGCAGCACCAAGCGCAGGCGCGCCAGCAGCTCACCCTCGCCGTCGTCGCTGTTCTCAGCGACCATGGCGCCGTGCAGGTCGAGCATCACGGCATCGCAACCGGGCGCCGCATTCACGATGGCATCGCACAAGGCCGAATACGCCTCGGCCGCGACGCGTCCGCTCGGGTTGGCGCTGGCCGTGACCGGCACCACCAGCTCCGCGCCCGCCGCCTCCGCCAGGTCGATAAAGGCGCCGATGGCCGTGCGCGTGCCCTTGCTCACCCGCAACGCATCCTCACCGTAATGCGGATGAAAGGACGACAGCGGCGTCGCCACCGGCGAGAAGGTATTGGTTTCGTGGTTCAGTCGTGCGATCAGGATCTTCATGGCGGTGCGGGGGCTCCAGCATGGAAGCGGCCGGGAATGTCCGGCCGGAAAGGGGGATGGGGATAGGGCCAACGTCCAAAGTCTACCGGCATGCGGCCCGGGATGGAACGGCGACGTACAGGGGCGGACAGGGGCGGACAGGGGCGCCGGGAGGCCATCGCGCGGCGCCATTGCCCTGGCGCCGCGTTACCTCAATTCGCTCCGCCCGTTTTCGCCGGATCTTTCTCCGGATCTTTCTCCGGATCTTTCTCCGGATCTTTCACCGGATACTTCAGCGCGCTCATCTCCATCTTGGCCTTCACCGCCGCATCCAGGTCCACATTGAGCGCGGTCAGCAGTTGCGCCAGATAGATCGTGATGTCAGCCAGCTCCTGCTCCACGTGCGCGCGCTCATCCGTGGCCATGATCCCGCGCGCCTCCTCCTCCGTTTTCCACTGGAAGATCTCGACCAGCTCGGCCACTTCCACGCTCAAGGCCATGGCCAGGTTCTTGGGGCTGTGATACTTGCCCCAGCCACGGGCCTCGCCAAACGCGGCGGCCGCTTGCTGGAGCGTCTTGATGTCGATCAGGGTCATGATGGTTCATTGCGAAAATTGGGCACCGTGCCTATTGAACCACGATTGCAAGCGGCCCGCGACGCACAACCGGCAGAGAAACATGGGTTTCATGTGCACCAAAACGCGAGACATTCGTTTCATAGTTGACGCATTCCGACCGGACCCAGAAACACGCATGACCGCGCAACACCCCCAGCAGGCAATACAGGCAACGCACACCCCACGCGCGCCGCGCATCCACCCGGAGCGCCTGCTGCAAAGCCTGGATGATCTGGCGCGGCTCGGCGCCATCGAGGGCGGCGGCGTGTGCCGCCTGGCGCTGACCAACGCCGACGAGCTCGGCCGCGACTGGACGGTTGCGCGCATGCAGGCGCTCGGCATGGCGGTGACGATCGACGCCATCGGCAACGGTGTGGCCGTCTACGCCGGCACCGAAGACCTGCCCCCCGTGATGATCGGCTCCCATATCGATACCGTGCGCACCGGTGGCCGCTACGACGGCAGCTACGGCGTGCTGGCCGGCCTGGAAGTGATCGCCACGCTGCGCGACGCCGGCCTGCGCACGCGCCGCCCCATCGCCGTGGCCTTCTTCACCAACGCGGCCGGCGTGCGCTTCCAGCCCGACATGATGGGCTCGCTGGTCTACGCGGGCGGCCTGCCCCTGGCGGATGCCCTCGCCGCTACCAGCATCGGCGGCACCACCGTAGGCGCCGAATTGCAGCGCATCGGCTACAGCGGCCAGGCGCCGGTTGGCGAGCCGCGCGTCGACAGCTTTGTCGAGCTGCACATCGAGCAGGGCCCGGCGCTGGACCTGCGCGACCTGCGCATCGGCGTGGTGGAGAGCGTGCAAGGCATTTCATGGACCGAGTTCACGATCGACGGCATGTCCAACAGCGCCGGCACCACCCCCATGGACCTGCGGCACGACGCCGGCTACGCCGCCATGCGCATCGCCAGCTTCGTGCACGACCTGGCGCTGCGCTACGGCGACAGCCAGCTCGGCACGGTGGGCGCCATGCGCTTCGAGCCCAACAAGATCAACGTCATCCCCAAGCGCGCCACCTTCACCGTCGACCTGCGCAACACCGATGACCAACTGCTCGCCCAGGCCGAAGCCGAGGTGCTGGCTTTTGCCGAGCAAGCCTGCCAGGCGGAGATCCTCAACCTGAGCTACCGCTTGCTCGCGCGCCTGGAGCCGGTAGCGTTCCACCCCATGGTCACCGACCTCATCGAGCAAGAGACCGCCTCGCTGGGCTTAAGCCATATGCGCATGCCCAGCGGCGCCGGGCACGATGCGCAGATGCTGGCGCGCGTGTGCCCGAGCGGCATGATCTTTGTGCCCAGCGTCAAAGGCCTGAGCCACGATGTGCGCGAGTTCACCGAGCCGGACGACCTGGTCAATGGTGCGCAGATCCTGCTGCAAGTGGTGGTCAGGCTCGCCGACCGGCCCTGACCGGCTGGCCTGGGCGGGCAGCTCACCCTAGCGGCCGAGCCACGCCGGCAACTGCGCGATCAGGTACAGCGCGGCGCCAATCAGCCCGCCGACCACCGTGCCGTTCATGCGGATGTACTGCAGGTCCTTGCCCACGTTCAGCTCGATCTGCCGGGACATGTCGCGCGCGTCCCAGCCGCGGATGGTGCTGCTGATATGCCGCGTGATGAACTCCGCGAAGTCCGGCGCCATGTTGCGCGCCGCATCGCGCAGGTGATCGTTGAGCGATGCGCGCAAGGACGCATTGCGTGCCAGCTCGGCGCCGATCCACTGGCCCGCAGCCACCACCTTGCGGTGCGAAGCGGAATCCTCGCGCGCCAGGTCGCGCTTCAACCAATCGCGCCACTCGGCCCAAAGCCCGCCGATGTAAGCATTCAGCGCCCCATCCTGCTTCAGGTGTTCCTTCAGCGCCTCGGCCTTGGCGTGGAATGCCGCATCCTGCTTCAGCCGTTGAATCAAACGCTGCACGGCCGCGTCGAAGCGCTTGCGCAGCGCGTGATCGGCATCCCCCTCGATCTGCGTCAGCACGCGGCCAAGCGCCGCGGAAATCATGTCAGCGCCATTGCTGCCGATCCACTCGGTGGGAAGCAGGCGCTCCTTCATGGGGTGATCGCGCTTCAGCCACTCCACGATCCGCTCCGAGATAAAGGCACGGGCCGGGGGCTCGTTGAGCAAGGCGATCAACTGCGCGATCGTCTCATCGAGCAGCACCTGGTGCCGATCATTCCGGGTCAGGCTGTCGAGGATAGCCGCCGCCGACTCCGACAGATCGACCTTGTCGATCATCGTATCCACCGCCCGCTTCAAGAGCGACTGGATGTTGCGCTCGTCCATCACATCCAGCATGCCGCTCGCGAACTTCACCACCATATCGCCGATCTGCCGCGCGTTGGCCGCCGAGTCCAGCCACCGGGTGACCACCTGCGCCGGATTGTGGCGCTCGATCAGCGCGACCACGGACTGCACATCCAGGAACTTCTCCTTCACGAACACCGCCAGGCCATCCGCGATATCGTCCCGCTTGCGGATGATGATGTTGGTGTGCCGCGCAAAACCCGGCAACGGAATCCGCCGGAACAGCGCCGCCACGGCAAACCAGTCCGCCAGCCCGCCGACCAGCGCGGCCTCCGCCGCCGCCCGCACGCCATCCGTCAAGGGCGCGCGCGGCAGGAGGACGGTGGTGACAAAGACAGCAAACGCGAACAGCAGCAAGGCCAATGCCTTGCGCTTTGCGTCCCTGAGCTCTTCTTCCTGATTCATGGGATACCGGACCCCGCAGCCGGGCTTGTCGATGGGATCGCCATCGTAAATCGCATGCCGGACAAAGCCATGTCCGGTCCCTCGATTAGTCGTCGAAAAATTCAAAGCCCAGGATACTTCGTCCCGATCCGCTGCGCCAACGCCTCGTCCGCCGCCTCGCCACCGACATCCCACTCCGGGAACACGCTCAGGTCATCGGCAAGCTCAGCAATCACGTCACGCAACTCCAAGGGCGCCAGCCATTCTGGCGGAATCGCCTCCACGCCCAGCAGCGCACCCAGCAAGTTGCCCGTGATAGCGCCAGTCGAATCGGAATCGCCGTCATGATTCACCGCCAGCACAACGCCGTGACGAAAATCGCGCGCGACCAAGGCACAGTAGACGGAAATCGCCAACGCCTCCTCCGCCACCCAGCCCTCGCCCAGGCGCGCGATGGCGTCATCAAAGGCCACGCCAGAATCGGCCAGCGCCTGCGCATGCAGGATCGCCAGCAGCGTCTCCTCGTGATGCGGCCACGCGGACAAGCACGCTTTAGCGCTCGACAAAGCATCAGGCAGCGCAGCACCGCCGGCCAACGCCCCGATCAACACCGCCAGGACGCCGCCCGTCAGCGATCCGCTCGGGTGCCCATGGGTGAGCGCGGCAAGCTCCATACCCAGGTCAAAAGCATCCTGAGGCCAACCCCGCCCGGCGCGCCGCCACGCAAACAGGCCAGCCGGCGCCACGCGCATCACACCGCCGCAGCCCTTGCTATCGTTTCTCGCGGGCTCTCCCAGCCTGAGCATCGCCTCCAGCGCCGACAAACAGGTATGGCCCGGCGCGCGGCGGCTGTGTAGTGCCGCCTGCTGGTAAAGCCACCCCGGCTTGTCCGACAGCACATCGCGATGAAACGCCGGCTGGATCCCCTGCGTCAGCAACCAGCGCAGATAAGCGCGCGAGACCACGCCAGGAACACTGCCATCGCCCCGGCCGGCCCCGCCCACCCATGCCCGCAGCAAGCCCTCCGCCGTGAACAGCGTCATCTGCGTGTCATCGGTGATGGTGCCGACGCCACCGTAGGCCGGCGCGTAGCCGGTGATGCCGTCCGTGCCAAAGCGCTCGCGGATCTCCGCGAGCGACAGGAACTCCACGGGAGCGCCCAGTGCGTCGCCGACAGCGCCGCCCAGCAAGCAGCCCCGGAAGCGGCTGCGTGTGATTTCGCGATCAATGACCGAGGCAGAAAACAAAAAACCCTCCGTGTAAGGAGGGTCGACGCATGGCCCGTTTGCTTGCTCCTCAAGGAGCCACATCCGCTTTCGCGATCCACCTTGCCCGGGAAGGCAGGTTGGCTTGGGCGTCGACCCAAATCAGAATGTGGGCGGATTGGAACATGGGGGGTTGGGGGGTGTCAAGGGTGGGGGTGGGGCGGGATCGGCCAGCGGTGTGATCGTGAGCCGCATCATCCAATGTGTTTCGCCCGCTTGAAGCAGTGTGCTTGAGGAGATACCTGTGCGCAGGCAATCAGAAGGTCGCCGGTGAATTGACCCACAAAACCCGCGCCACGCCAGTGCCGGCGTTACGGTAACCGTGCGGCACGCTGCTCGGGAACGTGAACGCATCGCCCACGCCAACCGTGTAGCTCATCTCGCCCAGCGTCAGCTCGAGCGTGCCTTCAAGCACATAACCGACCTCCTCGCCGACGTGCTCGATCTGCCCATCGCTGGCTTCGCCCGGCGACACGATGTGGATATTGGCCTGCAGCAAACCGCCACGCTTGGCCAGCACCAGGCGCTCCAGCGCGATGCCGCCCGCCTTGATGACCGGGCGCTCGCCCTGGCGCATGATCGGGCTTTCGTTGGGATTGTCCTCGCTAGTCAGCGCGGCGATATTGGTGTCGAGCGCAACCGCGAGCCGGTGCAGCATGGCGAGCGACGGCGAGGCCAGGCCGCGCTCCAGTTTGGAGATCAGGCTCAGGCTTTCCGAGCAGCCGGCCTTCTGCGCCAGCTGCAGCAGCGTGTAGCGGGCCACCAGGCGCGCATGGCGCAGCCGCACGCCCAGGCTGGACGCGGGCATTTTCTTGTCGTTCGGGTCGCTTTGATCTTTTGAGTCGATCTGGTCAACCGCCAGGGCGCTTTTGGCTTTCAATTCAGGTTCCGTGCAAAACAAGTTGAAGATGAAGAACCCAGGCTATTGGTTCGCCAGCGCGGCCACGGTATAGGCCAGCGCCTGCGCCCCAAGGAATAGCTCGTGCGGCGCCGTTTCCTCTGCTGCGTTATGGCTGATCCCACCTTTGCTGGGCACAAAGATCATGGCCGTGGGGCAATGCTCCGCCAGATACATGGCATCGTGGAACGCGCCGGAAGTGAGGTGCAGCGGCTTGCCCTGCGACGCCTGCTCGCTGGCCCGCGCACAGGCCCGCTCGATCAGGTTCAGCATGGCAGCGGGGAAGTGCGTTGGCGGGCGCCGGAAAAAGCATTGGTACGTGATGCCGCCCTGGCGCGGCCGAGCCTGCGCAATCGCGGCATCCAGCCTTGCCTCGAAACGCGTCAGCACCGCCTCGTCCACGCAGCGCACATCAATCGTGAATTCTACCTTGCCGGGAATCGTGTTGACGGAGTTGGGGCCGACTTGCCAGCGGCCCAGCGTCAGCCGCAACTGGCTGGCGGCCTCGGCGGTGGCGTAGGCGTACAACTGGTGGGCAATGCCAACGGCGGTAGCCATGGCATCGCTGCGCTCGCCCATGGGCGTGGTGCCCGCATGCGCCATCATGCCGGTGCATTCCACACGGTACCACCGCACGCTCTGGATGCCGGTGACCACGCCCAGCGGCACGAGCGCGCGCTCCAGCACCGGGCCCTGCTCGATGTGCAGTTCCACGCAGGCCGACATCGGCCGCTGCATCGGGCGGCGCGGCACGTCGTCCATGGCGGCAAGCGCGGCGTCCAGCGCATCGCCGAAGCGGATGTTGGCGCCGTCCACCGACGCGCGATACGCGGGCAGGCAAGCCGGATCCACAAACGCGCTCGACCCCATGGCCCCGGGCCCGAAGCGGCTGCCTTCCTCGTTGGTCCAAGCCACCACTTCGATCGGGCGCAGCGTCTCGATGCCGGCTTCATTGAGGGCCGCGATGACTTCGAGCCCGGCCAGCACACCGTAGGCGCCGTCCAGCTTGCCCCCGACCGGCTGCGTGTCGGCATGGCTGCCGGTCAGCACGGGCGGAAGGTCAAGCTTGCCCCGCGCGGCGGAAAAACAGGTTGGCGCAATCGTCCGTGCTCACCTCGCAACCCAGCGCGCGCGCCTGCTCGACCAGGTAGCGCCGCGCGGCAAGATCGATATCGGTCAGCGTTTCACGGGAGACGCCGCCATCGTCCCGACCGCCGAAAGCGGCCAGCGCGGCAATGGCCGCCTGCAAGCGGTCGTTGTTGACATGGTCCTGCGCCTGTTCTGCCGCGTGCTGCGCCAGTTGATCTTGTTGAGTCAATCGCTTCTCCTGGGATTCGGGTCGGTCACATCACTGCACTTCAAGCCACGCTGCGCTCAAGCGCCTGCGCGGCCGCAAGCACGCCCGCATCGCCCCGGTGCGGGCCGATCAGCGTCACGCCCACCGGCATGCCGTGCGCACCCGTGCCGGTAGGCACATGGACACAGGGATTGCCGAGCAGAGTCCACATGCGGTTGAAAATGGGATCGCCCGTTGCGCCCAGGCCGGCCGGGGCCTCGCCCTGCGCGCTCGGTGCAAGGACGATGTCGACGGACTCGAACATCTGCTCGAAGGCCCTGCGCGCGGAACCGGCGAGCGCCTGCGCGGCAAAGAAGCGGCTGCCATCGATGCCGCGGCCCGCCGCCAGCAACGTGGCAAAGCCACCGCTGAAACCATCGGGCCGCGCCGCGTCTCCGGCGCGAAAGCGGCCGCGGCTTCGTACGCCATGATGTCGATCTGGGCCTGCGTCAGTTCGTCGAACTCAGCGGGCAGCATCAGGTCGCTCAACACGGCGCCCTGGCCTTCGAGCAAGCGCGCGGCGGTGTCCAGCGCACGCCGGCTGTCATCCCCCGCGCGCTCCCAATGCGGCGTGCGGCAAATGCCAACGCGCAACGGCATCGGCCGCCCGGTCTCCCGCGGCGTGAGCGAGAGGCGCGCCATCGCGCCGATGAAGAAGGCAGCATCGTCGACGGAGCGCGCCAGCACGCCCACGGTATCCAGGCTGGGCGAGAGCGACTTGATGCCGGCCGACGGCAGCGTGCCATAGGTCGGCTTGTAGCCGACCACACCGCAATAGGCTGCAGGGCGGATGATGGAGCCGGCAGTCTGGGTGCCGAAGGCGATCGGCACCATGCCGGCAGCCACCGCCGCCGCCGATCCGCTGGACGAGCCACCCGGCGTGCGCGGGGCATCCGCGGGCGCGCGCGGGTTGCGCGTGGGACGCGCGGGGCATCCGCGGGCGCGTCGCGGGTTGCGCGTGGGACCCGGCTGGAAAGTAGCGAACTCGGTGGTCACGGTCTTGCCCATGACCACCGCACCCGCGGCGCGCGCCATTGCCACGCAGGCGGCATCCATGCCGGGCCGATGCCCGGCATAGATCGGCGAGCCATACGTGGTGGGCATGTCGGCGGTATCCATCAGGTCCTTCACGCCGATGGGCAAGCCATGCAACGCGCCCAAGACTGGCCCGGCATCCAGCAACCGCGCCTGCTGCAATGCCTGCGCCCCATCGAAATGCTGCCAGGCCAGAATGCCGGCCTCGGCGGCGTCGATGCGCTCGATATACGCGCGTACCAATGTCTGCGCGCTGAGTTCGCGCCGCGCCATGCGTGCCGCCAGCTCGCGCGCCGGCAGTGCCAGGAAATCGTTCATGCGTGCTCTCCGTCAGCCGAAATACGCCGAGCGCACTTCGTCGTTGCTGGCCAGCGCCTCGGCCGTGCCCTGGGCCACCACGCGCCCTTGCGACAGCACGTAGCCATAATGCGAAATGGCCAGCGTCTGCCGCGCATTCTGCTCGACCAGCAGCACGGTGATGCCGAGCGCGTTGATCTGCTTGATGACCTTGAAGTTCTCTTTCACATACAGCGGCGACAGCCCGAGCGACGGCTCATCGATCACCAGCAGCTTCGGCTGCGCCATCAAGCCCCGGCCAATCGACACCATCGCCTGCTCGCCACCCGACATCGTCCCCGCCAGTTGCGCGGCCCGCTCCTTCAGGCGCGGAAAGATATCGTAGACCTTGGCCAGGCGATCGCGCACCCGCGCCGCATCTGTCTCCAGGTACGCACCCAGTGCCAGATTCTCCGCCACCGTCATGCGCGGAAAAATCTTGCGCCCCTCCGGGATGCAAGCAATGCCGGTGGCGATGATGTTGTGCGTCTTCTCGCCGGCCAGGTCCTTGCCATCCCACAGGACCTGGCCCTGGCGCGGCGGCGTGAGGCCGAGGATGGCGCGGATCAGCGTGCTCTTGCCCGCGCCATTGGCGCCGAGGATGCAGGTGATCTTGCCAGGGGCCACATCGATGGAAACGTCATGCAGCACATTGACCTTGTCATACCCGGTGGTGAGCCCTCTTACGCTGAGCGTGCCGGGGGAATTGAGCGTGCTCATGCGGCTTCCTCTCCAAGGTAGGCGGTCTGCACATTGGCGTCGGCGGTGATTTCCGTGTAGGTGCCCTCGGCGATCTTCTTGCCATAGTTCAGCACCACGCAGCGGTCGGTAATGCGCTCGATCACGTTCATTTCATGCTCGATCAGCACCACCGACAAGTTCGGCAGCTTGCCGCGCACATCCAGGATGTCGCTCATCAGCGCGTGCGTTTCGTCATGCGTCATGCCGGCGGAAGGCTCATCGAGCAACAGCAGGCGCGGCTGGCTCATCAGCGCGCGGCACACCTCGATGCGGCGGCGGTCGATCATGGTGAAGGTCTCCACGGGCTCGAACAAGCGCGCCACCAACGGCGGGCTGAAGATATTCAGCAGCCCCTTTACCTTCTCCACATAGGCGTCGTACTCCGCGCGAAAAGCCTTGCGCCGGAACAGGTTGAACATCAGCCCGTGCTGCATGTGCTGGTAGTCGCCGATGACGATGTTGTCGAATACCGTGAGCGGCAGCGACAAGCGCGAGCGCTGGAAGGTCCGCGCCACGCCGCTGCGGTAGATGTCCTGCGGCGTCTTGCCGATGACGTTCTCGCCGTTGTAGGTGATGGTGCCGCTGCTCGCCTTGTACAGGCCGGTCAGCACGTTGAAGAAGGTCGTCTTGCCGGAACCGTTAGGGCCCAGCAGCCCGAGGATCTCGCCCTCGCGGATCGTCATGTGCAGGCTGTCCAGCGCGGTCAGGCCGCCGAACCGCATGGTCAGGCCCTTGACTTCAATCATGGTCTTGTCACTCATCGCGAAGTCTCCCGGCCAAAGAACAAGCGCGTCTTGCGCGGCAGCAGCCCATCGGGGCGGAACAGCAGGATGGCGATCACCAGCGCCGCATAGAAGAGGAAACGGTACTCCTGGATGAACTGCAGCTTCTCCGGCAACACCAGCACGATGATTGCCGCCGGAATCAGGCCGACCGCATTGCCCAGGCCGCCCAGGATCACGATCGACAGCATCAGCAGCGAATCGGAGAACGTGAAGTTGTTCGGCGCCACGAAGCCGGTGATCATCCCGTACATGCTGCCCGCGATGCCCGCGAAGAAGTTGCCCAGCATGAAGGCCACGACCTTCCAGCGCGCGATATGCAGGCCGAAGGTGGCGGCGGCCGTCTCGTCCGTGCGCACCACGTCCATGCTCAGTCCCACCCACGAGCGCTCCAGCGCCTTCACCGTCGCGAAGACACCGGCGCAGATGCCGAGGCTGATCAAGGCATAGCTCACGTAAAACGACACGTCGACGCCGGCCACGGTAAAGCCGTCGTTAAGCGCGTAACCAAAGATGGTCATGCCCGGCACCTGCAGGCCTTGCGGCCCGCCCAGCACGTCGTTGACTTCGATGAATGTCTTGAACAGGATGCCGAAGGCGATGGTCACCAAGGCTGCATAGTGGCCACGCGTGCGCAGCACCGGCGTGATCAGCATCGAGCCGACCAGCGCCGCGATCACGCCCGAGATGACGATGATCAGCAAGTGCGGAATGCCGGTGTGCATGGCCATCACGGCAGTGGCATAGCTGCCGATGCCAAAGAACGCCGCGCCCGCGAAGTTGGCCACGCCGGAGAAACCGAACTGCAGCGTCAGGCCGAGGCAGGCTGTGGTGTACAGCAGCACGGAGCAGATCATCAACAGCGCGAAGTGCGCATCGTAGAAGGCGGCGATCAACGCCAGCGTGCCGCCCACGGCCCACAAGCGGGCCAGGCCGGGACGGCTGGCGCCAGCCTCCTCGAGCGAGCGGTTGGCGCCCAGCTTGCGGCCGCCAATGACCGCCACGATGGCAACGGCCAGCAAGATGGCCACGCTCAGCTGTGACTCCGCATGCAGGAACAACCACATGTAGACGGTAAGCGCGATGCCGGCCAGCGCCAGCACCACAGCGGGATGACGCTGGCTCGATGTGTGACTCTTCATGGTGTTCATAGTGTCAGACCCGCTCACTGGATTTTTCTGCGATCAGGCCGGTCGGCTTCCAGGCCATCAGCACGATGACGACGGCGAAAGCGAAGACATCCTTGTACGCGCTGGGGATATCCGGAATCAGCGCGGGCAAGGTGGCACTGCCAAGCACCTGCAGCGCGGCAAACAAGAAGCCGCCGAGGATGGCGCCGTAGATGTTCCCCAGCCCGCCGAGAATGGCCGCGGCAAAGCCGATCACGCCAAGCAGCAGCCCCACATTGAAGTTGATCTCGTTGTAGTACAGCCCGTTCATCACGCCCGCCAGCGCGGCCATGCCCGAGCCCAGCGCGAACGTCAGCAGCACCACCGCCTCGAAGTTGATGCCCATCAGCCGCGCCGTTTCGCCATCCTGCGCCACGGCGCGGATCGCCATGCCGAAACGGGTACGCGTAATCAGTAGATGCACGCCGACGATGATGGCAATGCCGGTAGCCAGCAGGATCAGGTTATCGGCACGCAGCGACAAGCTGCCCAGCTCGATGGAAGCCGTCGGCAGCAGCGCGGGGAAAGGCTTGGGGTTGGAGCCGTCGGGATAGAACAGCCGCACGGATTCGCGCATCACCGTGCCCAGCATCAGCGTGGCCAGCAGTGTATTGAGCGGTGCCGCCTTGCGCAGCGGCAGGATCAGGAATTTAGCAATCGCCGCGCCCAGCAGGCCGGTCACGCAGATCGCGCACAGCACCACCGCCAGCAAGCGGATCCACGGCGACTGGATGTAGCAAACGCGCCGACCATCAGCGTATCGCCGTGCGAGAACTTGATCACATCAAGCACGCCGAAAAACAGCGTAAATCCCACGGCGACCATGGCATAGATCATGCCGAGCATCAAACCGTTGAAAACGTATTGGCCAATCACACTCATCGAGTTCCCCTTTCCCCCATCCTGACAAGAAGCCGGACGCCACGCGCGGCCGGCCACGGGCCGCCGCGCCTTGCGGCCGCGGGTCCGTGGATCGTGCTTCTCTGGTTCAACGCTTCGGTGACTTACAGACCGGCGAGCTTCTTCTTGCCCTTGCCGTAGGTGCTGTCCTCCCAGATCACCCACTTGCCGTCCTCGACCACATACTTGGTCACCAGCGGCACGATGTTCTGGCGATGGTCATCGAACGTAACCTTGCCGATGATGGTGTCGGCATCCTTGGTCACATTGAGCGTATCGCGCACCTTCTTGCGATCCGGCCCCACCTTCTCCACCGCATCCATGATCAGGTTGGCCGCGGCAAACGCAAACGGGCCATACGCCTCGGGCGGATCGCTGTACTTCTGCTGCGAATACTTGCCCGCGAAGAACAAGCCGCCAGGCAGCTTCTCCCACGGCGCGCCCTCGATAAAGGCCAGCGAGCCCTCGGCCTGCTCCTTGCCCGCGCCCTGGATATACGCATCGGACTTGATGCCCGATGTCCCCTCGAACTGCGCCTTGATGCCCAGCTTCTCCATCTGCGTGCGGATGCGCACGCCCAGCGGCGTGAGGCCGCCAAAGTAGACGACGTCCGGCTTCAGCTCGCGGATCTTGGTCAGCTCCGTCGTGAAATCCTGCTGGTCCGCCGTCACGCCGAAGGTGCCCACCACCGTGCCGCCATCCTTCTTCAGGAACTCGCTGAAGTACTTGTTATGGCCTTTGCCGTAATCGGTGGTGTCATGGATGATCGCCCACTTCTTGTAGCCCAGGCCCGTCATGAACTTCGCGGCAACCTCGCTCTGGTTGATCATGGTGCCGTTGACGCGATGGATCTCCTTGAAGTTATTGCCGTAAGTGACATCCGGCAGCACCGCGCCCCACACCACGGCCGGCATGCCAAAGCGGTTGTACACGCCAACCGTACCCATCGCCACGGCCGAACAGAAATGCGTCACCCCCGCCACGATGCTCTTGTCGGCAGCGATCTTGGTCGCCACCTGCACGCCCACGTTGGGGCGGCACTCATCGTCCTGCGTGACCAGTTCATAGGTGTACTTCGACTTCGGGTCAGCATTGCGCAAGCGAACCGCCAGGTCGGCGGAGTTGCGCCCGCCCAGGCCGATGGAGGACACGCCGCCAGTCAGCGGGCCCACGAAGGCAATCTTGACGACATCCTTGGCGGCAGCCGGCGCGGACATCCCGGCCAACCCGGCCGAGGCCAGCAACACGGCTGCGGCAACTACGGTGTTCTTCTTGCGCACTCTCATCCCCTTCGACACATGGACAAACGGTTGGTATTCAAGTAACTCGAGCAAAAGTACATGTGACTTTCCCCAAATTCAAGTTACTTGAATTTTGCGTTGCAACAAGCGTGCCAGTGACTTTGGGGGTGTGGAGGGATCGGAAGCACCACAATGGCGGGCGAAGACGCCCATGGCAGGCGGCAGTTGCGTGCGGCCGGCACGGTTCTGGTGCGCTGCCGCACCAGAACCGTGGAAAATTGGGGCGCAGAGGAACTGTCGGTGCCGCGCGGAGGGACGGCAGAGTCGGTCGTTGCATCACGACCCACCAAAAGTGGACCAATCGGGGCACCGAAGCGACATTGCCGCCACAGGTATCGCCGGCGATGGCGCCGCCGGTCGGCAGCTATTGCCTGGACACTTCCTTTCGGGGAATGTCGACCTGTCCGAAGGAGCGATACTCCATAACCCCGTCGCGGACAACGATCAACGCACCAACCAGTGCGACGGAATCTGCAGGCATGCAGGCCGCATCGAGCACGAGGCGCGCTGCAATGGACGCACCCGGGCGCAGCGTAAGCAACTGCGTGGGGAGATCCGTGCCAGCGGTAATCGGCAAATCTGCAGAGCTGAGAGTTCTGCAGAAGCCGGTGTGCAAGTCTTTGCCCGATAGTGCAATCTCCAATACCTCGGTGCCAGGGTTGGATACGGACATGCGGAGATAGCCAGGATCGTCGTCATCAACGGCCTCCAACGCACCGACCGAAATTCTGACGGGCGTCTGCAGCGCTGCAGATGGCCAGTGACTCACAATATCGCCAGCAAGCGCTTGCGTTGATGTATCGATTTGTCGGCGCATACCCGCTTGCCACTCCAGCATCGCAGCTGTCCCACAGCCATCCGTCATGTTCAGCAGCGTCTGAACATCCTTGCCGAGGACCGATTGCCATGCGGAGCTCTTAACCAGCTCCTCCGCATATCGTCGGGCGGAGAACGTCTGGGACGGGGCTACCGCCTGATCGATGCGATCGAGTCGCCAACGCTCATCGGGAACCGCCGGACATTCGCTTTGGATCCTTTGCAGGATAGTCCAGCTTCGCACGACCGCCATCGCGTCGTCAGGCTGGCCAGATGCCGCATTGGCACGCGGGATTCCTTGCGTGCCACTCAGCATTGCGGCTACCACCAACAGATTGGCAAGGCGCTTGAATTGCCTCTTCGTCGAAGGCAGGGAATGATCCGTCCAATACATAAATGCACGATCTCCAGTCGCAATTTGACATGCCGACCGATTAGCGAGCTAACTGCCGGAGGGCCGGAATAGCTGCCCGGCCCCCCGTCATGGCTACCCGTGTCGTACCGGCATGACACCACTCAGCCTGGCTCGCTTACTCACTTTGCCGACGCCGTCACCGCGTCCCCGGTATAGCTCAAGGACGACAGCTCCTCCTTGGCCTTGTCAGGCGTTTCCAGCTCCAGCACCACGCGGCCAACCATCAGGCCCACTGACGGCGAACTGCGCACGTACTTCGTTTCCCCACCGTCCAGGGCAAAGCTGAGCGTCTTCTCCGTTTCCGTCGCCGCCGAGGCCACATATTTGCCAGCGGGCCGGTCCACGAAGAAGAAGCCGCCGGGCTTGGATTCCCCCACAACCTGGCCGTTGAGGCGAAGGTCCGGTTGGATCGCGGCTCCGAACATGGAGGCCGTGCGCAAGAAGTACATTTAACAAAATTGAGATGACCAGTATTTTTTTTGTCCTAAAAATCGATCTTATAAGTAAATTTTTCAACCCAACCGAATCCCTCATCCTGCATTTTCACCCTCTCCATTATATTTATAATATAAAAATACGATTTACTCATGAATTTTTTGAGACACCTGCATTCACCCATCTTAAAAAAATGGGTCTCCCCACACCCGAACTAAGCAGGTCCCATAACGCGTCCGTATTGAAGCCGTAAAATGACTCAACACCAAGGATGGAAGCTAGCTCTCGATGAAAGTCCACCTCGCTTCTCACCACCTCGCCATTTATCTGAATATTCATTGCGCACCTTACATCCAGCCCCCCCCCCGCCGCCCCGGAGGCTCCACGCCGAGCCGTGTAGCCCTAAATCCGGGGAGATTCGCTCCCTTTCACACACACAGGATTGCCCGTCCGGTCACGTCGTGGTGTTCACTTGCCCGGGGCTTCACAAGTCTTCAGAAACCTGGCGCCTACCGGGCGCTTAAGAGCAACGCCGTCAGGCCCGCCTGTCTCGACTTTGGAAACGGTCAATTGGCACGCGCTGCCCGTCCAGTGAAGCACCGCCTCATAGTCTGCCCCGGACTCCGGGCTCCACAATGCGGCGACACGACATTGATATGAATTCCGGACTCCGGGCTCCACAATGCGGCGACACGACATTGATATGAATTTTGAACGTTGGCGCCTATGACAAATGCATCGAGCAGGAAAGGCCTACCAGCATGAATGTAGGCTTCCGAGAAACGCTGGCTAGCCTGGGCGTCATTGCCGGGAATCCCAAGGCTAGCGTTGTAGTGAACCAATGGGTTGTCAAACAGAGCGATACGCTGCTCGCCAAGCTCCACGCCCTGCTTGATACAGTCTCCCGCCGGCATGTTGGAAAAGGTGTGGAAGCTTGTGCTTGCCGACGGGCCTGTCTTCACCATCCGTATCCTGGCACGGTCGCCCGACGTGGGCTCCGGATATCTCGTTACGCAGGCGGTCAGGACGAGTGCGCAAGCGTTCAAAATCAAGGTTCTCATCATTCCTGGCATGGAGGTTGGCTTTCACTCATGTCAATATTGCTCATTTCGCGAAGTTAGCGCTCCGCCACCGATCGGGGCCGCAGCATGAACGGCACGCGGTTGTCCGGGCCAGCGCCAGGCTGGAGCTCATAAGCGAGCAGTCCGCATCGTCCATTGCCACCAATCGACGTCCCTTGCACCAGCACGACGAGTTCGTAATCGCGCCCTGCTTCTGGTGTCATCACTGCCGCCGCGCGACACACAAGACTGCCATCGAGCGTGGCCGAGAACATTAGCGAGAGTGGCTGTCCCGCGCTCACGTAGCGCTCGAGCACTGGCATGTTGGTATCCTGCTCGGTCGAGGCCGGCATGCCGATGCGCTCGCTTTCCTTCGGGGTCTTGCCGATCCCTGCCCATCCCTTTGTGAAGACGGCAAGCATCTGCCGCTTGGGCTCATTGTCCTGCTCGACGGTCCCCAGGATGATAGCGGGATACGCGTACATATCCATCGCTTTGATGCGCAGGCGTGCCTGCGTGTCTGTGGCGCCCGTCGGCACGTATTCGGGCATTACGGCACACCCTGTAAGCAAAAGCGGAAGTGCTATCAGCGCACTTAACAATGACCGGCGGGGCAAGAAAGACGTCATAGGAAGACCATGAATAATTGGGAATTGGACGACCCGATTCCCGAACCGACAGGATTGGGCTTGACAGCCATGCCGACCACGGCGCATTCGGTCTGAATGATGGCTGTTTTAACCCCACGAGTTATGAATATCAACGCAAGAGTCCACCTCGGCGGGTCACGATGGAACGCGTTTCTCTTTGCCACACGAGAGTGACCGCACTTCGGCGAGCCCGGCTGTAGGAGAAGCAGAAGCGGGTCGCGAATGATCGAATTTGGCCACTAGTTAGGCGGAAAGCAGTACTTCGACCAGACGGCGCTAAGGAACGAGACGCGCGTTACACATACGCAAATGACGCGAATCAGCGCTCCGATTGAAGGCCCTTGCCAAACGGCAGCCGTGTGCAGGGCCGGGAAGAACCGCCCGCCACCCGCCTCGGCTGCCCGCGTCGTACCGGCATGAAGCCGCTCAGCCTGGCTTGCTAACTCATTTTGCCGGTGCCTTCACCACGTCCCCGGTATAGCTCAAGGACGACAGCTCCTCCTTGGCTTTGTCGGGCGTCTCCAACTCCAGCACCACGCGGCCAACCATCAGACCCATTGACGGCGAACTGCGCACATACTTCGTTTCCCCACCATCCAAGGCGAAGCTGAGCGTCTTCTCCGTTTCTGTCGCCGCCGAGGCCACGTACTTGCCAGCAGGCCGGTCCACGAAGAAGAAGCCGCCTGGCTTGGATTCCCCCACAACCTGGTTGTTGAGGCGAAGGTCCGGTTGAATCGCGGCGCCGAACATGGAGGCCGAGCGCAAGAAGTAGACACGTCCTTCGCCCGGCTTGATCGTCGGGATAGAGGCCGCCATATCGGAATGCTTTACACCCGATGCGCAGCCCGCCATCAGCAGCGACATCGCCATCCCACCCATTACCATACGTACAACTCGTTTCATTCGGTTTCTCCAAAGGTCAGAGGTACTGCGGTTGAAAGCGGGGAGTAGTTCTGCTCTCCCGGCAAATAGAAGCCCACCAGCTTTTTGTCTTTGAGGACCAGGTAGGCTTCGTGGACCTGACGGCCCTCGATTGTGAAGATCGTTCCGACCGGCCGGTAGACGGCACCTTGCGGCACGCGTCCCACCGGCTTCCAGACGGATTTTGCGGCCAATGTTCGTGAGTACCCCGTATCGAGTTGGATCACCACTGGCGCCTGGATCGTGATGGATCGCGCCGTGGTCCCATCCTGTGCAAGTTCGACGGCAGACGGTGCCGTTGCGATCATCGGGGCACAGCCTGACAAGGCGATGCCGCAGGCGAGTAACACCCAGAGGTAGCGCAAACGCATCGGAGCTAAGATGTTCATAAAAGGCGTATGTTTATATCTAGTTTCTGAAAGCCACCAGCCATCGTGGGATCTGAATCCGGCCACCCCCAACCATCGGTCTCATAGCGGGCTTATCGTGTGTCGTGCTCCAAGCGAAAAAACTTGCGCTATCCATATCGAGTTATGACGTACAGATGGAGAAAAATTAATCACTACAGGAAGAGACTCTATATCAGATATTGAAACATAATTCCTTCGGGTTGTTCCTTCGCGAAGAACGCCCGTTAACTCGACCCTATCAAAATATGAGGCGGGCCCGCCCGCCCACCCAGCCCTCAACCAGCATATCAAGTTTCTTCTCCAAACCCGGCGCGTAAATTTCGACTCTAAATAGAGAATCTATAGAGCCATTTTCGGGAACAATAAATCACCACCCCGGATAGCCAGCGTAGCGCTGACATTCACTAATTTTCCAATTAGAGTTTGCAGCCGTCTCTGTGAACCAGAGAAGAGTAGTTTTTCATCTAACATATTCATCTCTTTGTAAAAATCGCTTCCCCGCAGCGGTTGACTGCCGCATCGACCCTCTGCCTCAATCGTTGCGCTACCCATCCTTGCGATTGCAACGTCCGCAACTCTCCGCGAAGCTCCGATACAAGATCTGAATTCAGATCCAGCCAATCCATTGCCTTAAGTGGCCAATAATCAGATACGGAAGATTCGAATGCAAACTTGAGTAGAAGCACCTCGGGAAATGAACGTACAGCTTCTGCCAACTCCGGACGAACTTGAACGCCACGCCTCACGTGATCGTAAAATTCTGTCCTACCGATCTCGAGCAATGGCAGTAAAGGCATTGTGTCGTCGGGCTTCGAAATGGTCACCATTCGTTGCCCCACCCGAAAGCACCATTCTCCCGTTGGTCCCACTCCAAGTTTTATCTGACCTATATTCACAAGCCACGTGTTCTGAAGTTCAACAAGCGGCGGAAAGATCATTTGAGTTTTCATCGACTTCCCCAACGTTGATGGTTCACTGTAACGCCGACTCGCTTCGAGAGCCACTCTTGGAACTGCTTCTCGATCTGAGGCGTCCAGTTCTGTCCATAGTGCCCGCTATTCTCAGTTGTGATGATTGAACCATCCGGTGCTCGGCTAAACGTTCCCCCTACGACGTTCCCGTCCTTCGCACCGATTGACTGGACAAGTTTCTGATGAGGCGAACCATCGAATAGCCCAGCCTTGGGAGCGCCAACAGCAAAGGTACTTGTTGTCGGATCATAAACAAACTCCACACCGCCACCCGAAGGATAGTAGTTCTTCAAAGCGCCGACCGATGTGTTATCAGTAATCGCTATGACGCCCGGAGCAGGACCAGACCGTTGCCACGGGGCCTAGCGAGATGACTTGCTGCGGGCCGGTTGCGGGCGGCGTGGGTTGCGTCGGGCTGGTGTAGCCGTTCACCAGGGCGGCGCCGGTGACATCGACCTGGCTGCCCATCAGGTTGCCGGTGTTGAGCACCTGGCCGCCGGCCGTTACCGACAGTGCGTTGCTGGCCTGGATACCGGACTCCAGGCTGCCGAGCGTGGCGCGCCCGCCGGTGTCGTGCCAGCGGTCGCCGCCGCTGCGGTCTTCCTGCCAGCGTCCCACCCAGTCGGCGATGCTCTAAAACGGGGGTTCATTGGTGATGCGAAATAATCCCAGCCTGAACAGCTTTTTTGCTTCCGCTCGCCGGGTTGAGAATAGCGCAAAATTATCCGCCACATCAAAAATTCTCGACGTCAATACCAACAAAGATCCCCGGCCAATTTCATCGATTCCAAAATCATTATCTCTCACTTTTTTTCATCGACCTCTGCGGCATACTCTTTACCAAAGAAAGTAGCCCACGCAAGATTTGGGATGCCTCGCTGCTCCAATGCAATAGCAGGCACGCCAGTGACAAAATCGTCCTGCGCAATATCGGCATCATCTCCCACGCCAAATGCACCACGCCCAATCTCAATATCCGCAAGTAAATGCATAACAGCAAATTTTGGCTCCGCCAATTCACATAGTTGACGAAATAGCCATATCCAATCGATTTTTTTATCTGCGGCGGCATCAAACGTGAACCAGCCTGGCCGAAGCTGACCACGCTGATTCAGCAGAGTGTGTGCATATCAGCCCTACACCTTACTGCCTTGCTTCGCCTCCACATGGAATTCCACGTTGCAATAATTCGACCATTGACACCCGCATCAATAACAACCTCCGGAGCCCACAATTCCTCGCAATCTTCCACTCCTTTGAATGGCTTCTTGATTGCTTCTTTGTTATCAAAATACTCTGACGTCAACCTTTGATCTGCATTGCAGAATGTCTCTATTAATTTCCTTCCGAATTTCCACTTCGCCGTGTCAATATTGGTTGTTATTGAAATTCTTATCTTTGGCTTACTCATCAGTATGGCCTTATCAGAACGGGAGTCAACGCTTGCGTTGCAGGGTTAAATTTGTACACACTACCACCCACTGCCTTTATTGCATCCCATACCATACGCCATGCCGGTGGAAGGAAGCAGCGCTGACCGGTGATCGGCGCCGTTATAGGAGGGAAGAAAGCAGAGTTCTTCGCTGCCCGGCACTGCGGGTCCCAACTTAACTCCTTCCCACTCGGCTTTGGTATGACCAAGAAGCTACCTACGATCAGTGCTGCAGTACATCACACAGCAGTTGGTTGCCCACCTCCCTCGCTTCGGGCTATGCTCAAGGCCATGTGCGAAACGACACACTGAACGAGCATGAGCAACAGGCAACTTGACGAAACAAGCAAATACTTGAGCTACGTCCTACGCCACGAACCTCAGTCCATTGGCATACAGTTAGATACTGAGGGCTGGGCTAATATCGACGACCTACTTGCGGGGGCAACTAGAGAAGGTCGCATTATTGATCGAGACATGCTCCAAACGATTGTGGCGACCAGCGACAAGAAACGGTTCGCCATCTCTAGCGATGGTCAGCGTATCCGCGCAGTTCAAGGGCATTCCACTGCAAGCGTAAGCCGCGAGCACTGCGAGAAGGTGCCACCCGAATTGCTCTACCACGGCACAGCGACGCGCTTCCTGGGATCCATTCGCGAACAGGGACTTATAGCAGGCTCACGTCACCATGTGCACTTGTCGCAGGACGCACAGACAGCCACCGCCGTCGGACAGCGCTATGGCAAACCGATCGTGCTAGAGATTGAAGCCCTGCGTATGCACCAGCAGGGTTTCAAATTCTTTCAGGCCGAGAACGGAGTATGGTTGACAGATCGCGTCCCGTTTTGCTTCATCCGCGAATAGCGGCTATTCATTCTCAGTCCGCGCCCTCTTGTAGCGGGCTGACTCTTTCTCTGCCGTCGCAAGCCACGCAGTGAAGTTGGCATAGGTGCGTTCCCATGGGGATCTGTTTGGCTGCGAGTAATCATAAATACAGACCCTTGGATTCGCTGACCTATCGTTGCCATCAAAGCAAGCCACCACAACCCACCCATCGTTGTAGTAGCCAGTTTGGTCATTCACCATGGCAAATGGAACTAGGGGCGAAGCGGGAAACTTCTGAAGCATTGCCCCATAGTAAGAAAGCGTAGCCCCCATGTCTCGGGAGAGGAAGAACCAAGGCTCTATGTCGGGTAAGACATTCTCGCTGACCAAACGCCGATAGTCAGCCGGTAGTCGAAAGCCGTCAGGTAGAAGCGGGCCATTGTAAAGAAACTGCCTCATTATCTCTTTCCCCCAGTGATACGCGGTGGCTGAGTTGCCCCTTGTGGATTACTCGTCCCAAATCCGCCAGATTGTTTGTTAATGCGGCCGGTGATGGCCTCACCCCACGTATTGTAGTTTTGCCATCCACGAGCCTGTTGTATCTCTGGCGTTAGCGGGTCGTTGTAGCCACGAACTTTGGCCTGAACATCAATCCCGGCCTCTCTTGCAGCCGCAATACGTGTGTTGTCCATACTGGTCAACATACCGTCCTTCATCTTCACAACATCTACCGGGTCGCCCTGCCAACCCTTGGTGCGCATACTCTGTACGAGATCGTCGTAGGTGTAGCTACTTCCGCTCGCCCGATCTATTTTATTAAATGACACGGAGTTCTGGGAGAAACGAATTTCGTTAGCCCCCAACGGCAACGGTGCACTTGAAACGTATCCGTGATTACACGACTTTAAATTTTATTTCAAAATAAATTTACAAAGCATAGCCTTGCATTAGTTCGCCTCGCCTACAAATCTATCTTATACGTAAATTTATCATTCCAACCGAATCTCTCATCTTGTATTTTTACTCTCTCCAAGATATCAACAATTTCAAAATACGATTTACCCATATATTTCCTCGATACACCGGCATTAATCCACATTAAAAAAACAGGCCTTTCCACACTTGAACTAAGCAGGTCCCATAACGCATCCAGATTGAAACCGTAGAATGACTCAACACCAAGAGCAGAAGCCAACTCCCGATGAAAGTCCATCTCACTCCTCACCACATCGCCATTTATATGAATCTTCATCTCGCACCTTATTTCCACACTCCGATTTTTACAGCAGTCTTATAATGATCGGCGGTAATGTATAGCAACCCATCACTCGAATACAATAGCCTTGTACCAAGCTGATTGCTACGGGACATGGTATTGCTCAACCCAATATCTGCCTCATACCAGACCCGACCAGACGCGGATGGCAACACGTTTGTTGAATTTGCGAACACGTCGCCGCCTAACTGTCCGCCAGCTACACTGTTGTTCAGCGCTTTTCCTGGTTGCCACCCTTGTTGAGTCGCTTCCGCTTTCGTAACATAATTTCTCGGCAGTTGGCCAGTTACGCGAAGACTATCCACAAGATCATTTGCGGATTCGGTTACTTTAAGATCAAGCTTCAATCCCGCGTATGTAGCGGCGTTCGCTGTCCCTTCGCTCGTTACAACCGCACCGTTTGTCGCAAGCCGCTCGCCCAGAGCCTTTGCAGCATCACCTGGAACAACTTTGGTCACCCCCAACAGGCCAATACCTTTGAGCGTCCCTGTCAGCACCCCCTTGACCAGCCCCGTCCCGATCAAATCATCGGGCGCAAATGCCGGCAGCTCAAGCCCCTGCGCCTTGGCCTGCGCAATTTGCCAGCTCCTATCCAAGACCTGGCAATCCGCGCTGCCACCACCCGCACCGCAGCCGTAGGCAGTCTTCTGGGCCTGTATCCAGTTCGCGAGCGCCTGGCAGCGACTTCCCTCGCAACTACTCAGTCCATCGCTCAGCGCTGCGTTGTTCGCACGGTCCGTTTCCGAGTAGATATTGGCTGACGCACACGAGGACCAGA
>NZ_AHJE01000029.1 GCF_000243095.1 Cupriavidus basilensis OR16
CTCAGGCAGCGGCTTGTCCAGGCCAAGATCGCGGCGCACCAGCTCCACCGTGGTCTGGTCGGCCTCGGGGCCGGCCGCGAGCCGGGCGGGATCGCCGGGCAACAGGTGGACGAACAGGAACACCAGCACTGCCACGATCAGCAATGTGGGGATCACGCCCAGGAATCGTTTGAGAAAGTAATTCAGCATGAAGCACCGGATGATTAAAGACCGCGGGCCGCCCGCCCTGCCCCCGCATCTGTGGGCAGGCGGCCTTGCACGGCTTACTGCGCTGTACCGCCAAGCGATGGCTGAGGGAGCGTGGCGCCTGCTTGCGGGACGCGCCACGCGTCAAGCCAGCGCGCTTACTGCTTGATGTCGATGTCGTCGAAGCTGAACGAGCCGTCGGGCATCACATAGGCGCCGGTCAGGCGCTTGCTGCGCGCGTACAGCACCTTCTCGGTGACCAGGAACGCCCAGGGCGCATCCTTCCAGATGTGCTCCTGTGCATCCTTGTACAGACGGGCCTTTTCGCCGCGGTCGGTGGTACGCAGGGCGCCGGCGATGTCGGCGTCGACCTGGTCGTTCTTGTAGTACGCGGTGTTCAGCAACTTGGGCGGCATCGATTCCGAAGCCAGCAGCGGACGCAGCGCCCAGTCGGATTCACCGGTCGACGACGACCAGCCCACGTAGTAGATGCGCACGCCAGCGTCTTCCGGCTTCTGCACGCTCTCGACCTTCTCGACGCGCTGGCCGGCTTCGAGCGCTTGCACGGTCGCCTTGATGCCGACCTGCTGCAACTGCTGCTGCACGAACTGGATCACCTTCTGCGCGGTGGTGTGGTTGTACGCGGACCACAGCGTGGTCTCGAAGCCGTTCGGGTAGCCGGCTTCCTTGAGCAGCGCGCGAGTACCTTGGCCAGCGCGTCCTTGTTGATGGCGTAGTTGATGGCCTGGCGCACCTTGGGGTCGTTGAACGGCTTGACCATGGTGTTCATGCTCAGGTAGCGCTGGATGATCGAGGGCGAGGCGATCAGGTCCACCTTGGCACTGCCCTTGAGCACCGCGGCCTGTTCGAACGGGATGCTGAAGGCAAAGTCCGCTTCGCCGGTCTGCATGATGGCGGCGCGGGTGTTGTTGTCCACCACCGGCTTCCAGGTGATGGTGTCGATCTTGGGATAGCCGGTCTTCCAGAAACCGGCGAACTTCTTGCCCTTCAGGTGATCGGGCTGCTTCCACTCGACGAACTCGAACGGACCGGTGCCGACCGGGTGGAAGGCGATGTCCTTGCCGTACTTCTGCAGCGCGGCGGGCGAGATCATCACGGCCGAAGGGTGGGCCAGCACATTGATGAACGGCGAGAACGGCTCCTTCAGCGTGACCTTGACGGTGTTGGCGTCGACCACTTCGGTCTTGGCCACGCGGTTGAACAGCGTGTAGCGCTTGAGCTTGTTGGCCGGGTTGGTCACGCGGTCGAAGTTGGCCTTGACGGCGGCGGCATCGAAGGTGGTGCCGTCGTGGAACTTCACGTTCTTCTTCAGCTTGATGGTGTACGTCAGGCCGTCCTTGCTGGCTTCATAGCTCTCGGCCAGCACGTTGATCAGCTTCATGTCCTTGTCGAAGCCGAACAGGCCCTGGTAGAAGGACTTGGTGGCGGCTTGCGACAGCGTGTCGTTGGCGTCGTACGGGTCGAGCGTGGTGAAGGTGGAGTACACCGCCATCACGGCATCCTTGGCGGCAAAGGCGGGGCCTGCGCCGAGCGCGGCCAGGGCCAGGCCGCCGGCGATCAACTTGGAAGGGGCCAAACGGGTCATCATCGATTCTCCTTGGGTTTCTTCGGTTCAGTAGGCGCCGCCAATGGCGTGCCGGGCTACGAAATGATGGGATGCGGCGTTGCCGCCAACGGCAACCAGGGGCTGCACCAGCGGCTCGTCGCCGAGCGCGCGGATCGGGCTCGGCATCTCGTCGGAAAGCGGCTCGCGCTTGAGGTGGCGGCGCGCCGGATCGGCGATGGGCACCGCCGACATCAGCTTCTTGGTGTAAGGGTGCTGCGGGTTTTCAAAGATGGCGCGACGCGGGCCGATCTCGACGATCTGGCCCAGGTACATCACCGCCACGCGGTGGCTCACGCGCTCCACCACCGCCATGTCGTGCGAAATGAACAGGAAAGCGATGCCCATCTCGCGCTGCAGGTCAAGCATCAGGTTGACGATCTGCGCCTGGATGGAAACGTCGAGCGCGGAGACCGATTCATCGGCCACCACCACCTTCGGGTTCAAGGCGAGGGCACGCGCGATGCAGATGCGCTGGCGCTGGCCGCCCGAGAACTCGTGCGGGTAGCGCGATGCGTGCGCGGCCGACAGGCCCACCTTTTCCAGCAGCCAGGCCACGCGCTGCTCGGCCTCCTTCGCGCTGGCCACCTTGTGCACCAGCAGCGGCTCCATGATGGAGTAGCCCACCGGCACGCGCGGGTCAAGCGAGGCAAACGGATCCTGGAAGATGAACTGGATATTGCGGCGCAGGGTCTGCAAGGCGCCGCCGCGCATCTGGCTGATGTCCTGCCCATTGAACTCGATGGTGCCGCTCTGGCTGTCGACCAGGCGCAGCAGCGAGCGCCCGGTGGTGGACTTGCCGCAGCCCGATTCGCCCACCAGCGCCAGCGTCTCGCCGGGGTAGAGGTCAAAGCTCACGCGCTCGACCGCATGCACGCGGCGCGCCACGCGGCCCAGCAGGCCGCCCGGCACGTCGAAGCGGGTCACCAGGTCACGCACGCGCAGGATCGGCGAGGCGTCCACCGCCACCGTATCCTGCGGCACCGGCGCCACGGGCTCGCCCTGGTCGAGCTGCACCAGCGGGAACTTGGCCGGCCAGTCGGTGCCACGCATGGCGCCCAGCTTGGGCACCGCGGACAGCAGCGCGCGGGTGTAAGGATGCGCAGGCTTGCCGAAGACCTGCTCGGAGGTGCCCTCCTCGACCTTCTCGCCGCGGTACATCACCAGCACGCGGTCGGCCACCTCGGCCACCACGCCCATGTCGTGGGTGATGAACACCACGGCCATATCCATCTCGGACTGCAGGTTGCGGATCAGTTGCAGGATCTCGGCCTGGATGGTGACGTCGAGCGCCGTGGTGGGCTCGTCGGCGATCAGCAGCGCCGGCTTGCACGACAGCGCCATGGCGATCATCACGCGCTGGCGCATGCCGCCGGAGAGCTGGTGCGGGAAGCGGTCCAGCACACGGCGCGCCTCGGGAATGCGCACGATCTCCAGCATGCGCAGGGCTTCGGCACGCGCCTCGGCGCGGCTCTTGCCCTGGTGCAGGCGGATCGATTCAGCAATCTGCTCGCCCACCGGGAATACCGGATTGAGCGAGGTCATCGGCTCCTGGAAAATCATTGCCACGTCGCTGCCGCGCACGCGGCGCATGGCCGCGCCGTCGGCGGTGGCGAGATCGAGCACCTGGCCGTTGCGCCGGCGCAGCGCCATGCTGCCGGTGGCGATCTTGCCGCCGCCGTGCTCCACCAGGCGCATCAGCGCAAGCGAGGTAACCGACTTGCCCGATCCCGACTCGCCCACCACGGCAAGCGTCTCGCCGCGATCGACGTGAAAGGACAGGTTGCGCACGGCTTCCACCGTGCGCTCCGAGGTGGAGAAACGCACGGTGAGATCGTTGACGGCTACCACCCGTTGTGGTGGCAGGACGATGGTCGACTGGGACGAGGATGCAGCCACTGGGCCCCCTTTAGTGCCTAGGTTGATGCTTTGCTTGATGCTTTGCTTGCTATGCGGATCCCGCTGCCGTACGCGCGCACGCTCAGCCGTAGATCCACACATTGACCGGCTCGCCCACCCGGGCAAAACCGCGGTACATGCCTTCGGTATTGAACGGCAGCGTGACATTGCCATCGCGGTCCACGGCAATGAGGCCGCCGCGCCCTTCGATGGCTGGCAGCTTTTCCATCACCACGCGGCGCGCGGCTTCTTCCAGGGGCAAGCCCGCGTAACGCATCTGCGCCGCCACGTCGTACGCGGCCACGGTGCGGATGAACATTTCGCCGGTGCCGGTGGCGGACACCGCCGCCACGTCGTCGGCAAAGCAGCCGGCGCCGACGATGGGCGTATCGCCCACCCGGCCCACCAGCTTGTTGGTCACCCCGCCGGTGGAAGTCGCGGCGGCCAGGTGCCCCTGCGCATCGACCGCCACCGCGCCTACGGTGCCGAACTTGGTGTCCGGGTCAATGGGCTCGGCGACGAGCGTGGCAGCGTCGTGGTCCAGCAGGGTCGTGCCGCTGGCGGCGCGGGCGCGCTCCCACTGATCGGTGCGCGCCTGCGTGAAATAGTAGTCGGGTGTCACCAGCGCCAGGCCCTGCGCTTGCGCGAAGGCCTCTGCGCCCTCGCCGGCAAACAGCACGTGCTGGCTCTTCTCCATCACCGCGCGCGCGGCCAGCACCGGGTTGCGCAGGTGCTTGACGCAAGCCACCGCGCCGGCGCCGAGCGTGGCGCCGTCCATGATCGCGGCGTCCAGCTCGTAGGTGCCGGCGTGGGTCAGCACCGAGCCGCGGCCGGCATTGAACAGCGGGCAATCCTCCAGCAGGCGCACGGCCTCGGTGACGGCATCGAGCGCGCTGCCGCCATCGGCCAGCACGCGCTGGCCGGCTTCAAGCACGGCGCTCAGCGCGGCGGTGTATTCAGCTTCCTTCGCGGGGCTCATGGCGGCACGGGTGATGGTGCCGGCGCCGCCGTGGATAGCAATGACTGGGGTGTTCATGAGGTTCACGATGCGTTCGGGGAGGTTTTTTTGCGGCGTGCCGCGGCGGCCTTGGCGCGGCCTTCGGCCGCTTCGTCGTGGCGCGGCTCACGCGCGTCCCGCCCTTGTCCGGGGGCGCGCCGTGCAGCCACGGCAGCAGGAACTCGGTCATCTCGGCGGCGGCCTTGACCGCATGCGCGGCGCGATACGCCACCGCGCCGCACAGCGCCTCGATAAAGGCCAGCACGGCCGCATCCGAGTTGGCGGAGAGCTGACGCCCGGCCTGGGCGTACAGGGCGATATCGGCCAGCGGCGCCAGCGGCGAAGTGGGCCCGTCGGTCAGGGCCAGGATGCGCGCGCCATGCGAGCGGGCCCGCTTGGCGATGGTCACGGTGTCATACACATAGCGCGGGAAACCAATCACGATCAGCAAGTCGCGCGGCTGCAGCTTGAACAACTGGCGCGCCGCGGTGGACGCACCGCCCGCGCCCGAGACCGAGATCACGGTGCGGCAAGACATATCCAGCCCGTGCTGCAGCAACCCAGCCAGGAAGCCGCTGGCGCCGAAGCCCACCACGAAGATGCGCTCCGCCGCCAGGATGGCCTCCACCGCGCGCTCGCAGGTCTCGGCATCGAGCGCGCGCCGCGAGGCTTCGAGGTTGCGCACATCCTCTTCCAGCGACGCGGCAAACACTTCCGCCACCGTGGCGGGACGCGCCAGTTCGGTGCGCAATTTCTCAACTGGTGCAAGCGTGGCCTCGAATCCGCGCACCAGTTCGGCGCGGAACTGCGGGAAGCCTTCGAAGCCCAGCGCATGCGCGAAGCGGTTCGCCGTGGCCACCGATACCGCCACGGCATCGGCGAATTCGTCAATGCGCATGGTGGCGGCGCGGAACGGATTGCCCAGCACGTACTCCGCCATGCGCTGGTGCGCCGGCGTGAGCGTGGGCAAGGCCCGGGCGATGCGCTCGGCAATCGAAGCGCTGCCGTTGCTGCCGTTGCCGCCGTTTTTTCCGGACGAGCCGTGGGTACCGTTACCGTGGGTCATGGCGCATGCATTGGGTGGGTCGGAGATGCGCGGCGGTAAACATCCTTTTCATCCGGCGCGCATCGATGTAAATAAATTTACACGCAAACCGCGTGCCATGAAAATAGAGTTTTACCAGCCCAAGGGTTTTCACCTAGGCGCATCGAGTACGAAGACGGCCATGCGCCATTTGCCTGGCGTTCCGGGGGCACCGCCATGCGAAGCGGCTACAATGCCGGGTTGCCCCGTGCCATGCCGGGGCCGGTTAGGGCCACAAGGGCAACCGCCCCAGACCCGCAGCTTTCTTCAGCCTTTCCCCTCCCGTGATCCGAATCGACCAGCTAGTCCTCCAGCGCGGCACCAAGGTGCTGTTCGACCACACCAGCGTGACGCTGAACCCCGGCGAGCGCGTCGGCCTTGTCGGTGCCAACGGCAGCGGCAAGTCGACGCTGTTCGCCATGTTGCGCGGCGAATTGCTGGCGGACGGCGGCGACGTGGCCATCCCGCCGCAGTGGCGTACTGCCCACGTGGCGCAGGAAACTCCCGCGGTCATGCGCAGTGCGGTGGAATACACGATCGACGGCGATACCCGGCTGCGCGACATCGAAGCGCGCATCGCCGCGGCCCAGGCCAGCGGCGATGGCAGCGCCGAGGGCGAAGCCCACGCCGCCTTTGCCGATGCCGACGGCTATACCGCGCCGGCACGCGCGGAGGCCTTGCTGCTGGGGCTGGGCTTTACGCTGGCGCAGGTGTCGCAGCCGGTGGCCTCGTTCTCCGGCGGCTGGCGCATGCGGCTGAACCTGGCGCAGGCGCTGATGTGCCCGTCCGACCTGCTGCTGCTCGACGAGCCAACCAATCACCTCGACCTCGACGCGCTGGTCTGGCTGGAAGCCTGGCTCAAGCGCTATCCAGGAACCCTGGTAATGATCAGCCACGACCGCGAATTCCTCGACGCGGTGACGCAGGTGACGGTGCACGTCGACAACGCCAAGCTCGTGCGTTATGGCGGCAACTACAGCAAGTTCGAAGACATGCGCGCTGAGCAGCTCGTGTTGCAGCAGGCCGCGATGGCCAAGCAGGTGGAAAAGATCGCCCACCTGCAGAAGTTCATCGACCGTTTCAAGGCCAAGGCCTCGAAGGCGAAGCAGGCGCAGAGCCGGGTCAAGGCGCTCGAACGCATGGAGAAGATCGCACCGGTGCTTGCCGATGCGGAGTTCACCTTCGAGTTCAAGGAGCCCCTCAACGTCCCGAACCCGCTGTTGTCGATGCTGGACGCGAGCTTCGGCTACCCCGCGCCGGCCGACGCACTGCCGGGCACGCCGCCCACGGTCATCGTGCGGGGCATCAACCGTTCCGTGCTGGCCGGGCAGCGCATCGGCATTCTTGGTGCCAACGGCCAAGGCAAGTCCACGCTGGTGAAGACGGTGGCGCACGCGCTGGCGCCGATTGCCGGCGAAATCAGCGAAGGCAAAGGCCTGAATATCGGCTACTTCGCACAGCAGGAACTCGACGTGCTGCGCCCGCTCGACACGCCGATGGAGCACATGATCCGCCTTGCCAAGGACACGCCGGCGCACATGCGCGCCCCCGGCCAGAGTGGCACCGAACAATCGCTTCGCACCTTCCTCGGCACATTCAGCTTCAGCGGCGACATGGTCCATCAGGCGGTTGGCACGATGAGCGGCGGCGAAAAGGCGCGGCTCGTGTTGTGCATGATCGTGTGGCAGCGCCCCAACCTGCTGCTGCTCGACGAGCCTACCAACCACCTCGACTTGGCCACACGCGAAGCGCTAGCCATGGCGCTCAACGAATTCGAAGGCACGGTGATGCTGGTCAGTCACGACCGGGCCCTCCTGCGCGCCGTCTGTGACGAGTTCTGGCTGGTCACCAAGGGCGGCGTCGAGCCCTTCGACGGCGATCTGGACGATTACCAGAAGTTCCTGAGCGACGAAGCCCGTCGCATGCGCGAGCAGGCTGCCGCGGAGCAGAAGGTCATCGCCTGAGATATACCGCCCTGGCGGGCGTTGTACTCGGATCGTGTGCTTCAACGCGTCAAGGCGAACATCGTCGTTCCCGAGGACATCGCGGACAACCCGAGCGCGCTGGTGTCGGTGCGGCTGGCGGCGGATGGCTCGCGGCTGTCGGCGCGCCTGTCCATGTCAAGTGGCGGCGCGGGCTGGGACAACGCCGCGCTGCGCGTGTTGGCGCGTTCCGACCCGTTCCCGCGCGATGAGAACGGCAAGGGGCCGGACAGCTTCATCATCACATTCCGTCCCAACGACTAATAAGGCACCTCCAAGTGGGCAGCACCCTGGTGCTGCCCTGGATATCGCCATGGCGTGACGTTCCAGCCACGTCCTGCGCAATTGGCGTTCGCCTATCAAATTATCCGTATGCGACGGCACTTGTAGAAAGCATCGATATATTACAATGCACCAGCGCGGCGTCGGACAATAGCGGCCGCATCATTTTGAGCACCATTATTGGAATTCCGCCATGGAAATTAAGGTCAACTTTCTCGATAAGCTACGTCTTGAAGCCAAGTTTGATGACTTCACGGTGATAGCCGACCAGCCTATCCGCTATAAGGGCGATGGCTCCGCACCTGGCCCGTTCGATTATTTTCTGGCCTCATCGGCATTGTGCGCGGCTTATTTTGTTAAGTTGTACTGCGTAACTCGCAACATTCCGACCGAAAATATCCGCCTGTCGCAGAATAATATTGTTGATCCGGAAAACCGATATCAGCAGATTTTCAAGATTCAAGTCGAGTTGCCGACGGATATTTCTGACAAAGACCGCCAGGGTATTTTGCGCTCCATCGATCGCTGCACGGTAAAAAAAGTGGTGCAAGCCGGACCCGAGTTTGTGATCGAAGAGGTAGAGAACTTAGATGCCGATGCTCAGTCGTTGCTGACGTTGAAGCCGGCGTCTGACGCCAGCACCTATATTGCGGGCAAGGATCTGCCATTGGAGCAAACTATCGCCAATATGTCGGAAATTTTGGCGGGCTTGGGGATGAAGATTGAAATCGCTTCATGGCGCAATATCGTTCCCAATGTCTGGTCGCTGCATATCCGTGATGCACACTCGCCAATGTGTTTTACCAATGGCAAGGGCGCGACCAAGGAAAGCGCGTTGGCATCGGCGTTGGGAGAATTTATCGAGCGCCTGAATTGCAACCATTTTTATGTGGGTACGTTTTGGGGAGAAGACCTCGCCAATGCGGCGTTTTTACATTACCCGAACGAGCGCTGGTTCAAGCCTGGACGTAAAGATGCGCTACCGGCTGAAATTCTGGATGAATACTGCCTGCCCATTTACAATCCCGATGGCGAGTTACGTGGCTCGCACCTGTATGAAACCAACTCGGGAAATGTTCAGCGCGGTATCTGTTCGCTGCCGTTTGTACGGCAGTCGGACGGCGAGGTGGTGTATTTCCCCTCCAATCTGGTCGAAAACCTCTACGCCAGCAATGGCATGAGTGCCGGCAATACACTGGCCGAAGCGCAAGTGCAATGCTTGTCCGAGATTTTCGAACGGGCAGTAAAGCGCGAAATTCTGGAGGGCGAATTGGCACTACCTGATGTGCCCCATGAAGTGCTGGCGAAATACCCTGGCATTCTGGCTGGCATTCAGGGGCTGGAAGAGCAAGGCTTTCCGATATTGGTGAAGGATGCTTCGTTGGGTGGAATTTATCCGGTGATGTGCGTCACCTTGATGAACCCACGAACCGGCGGTGTCTTTGCTTCTTTCGGCGCGCACCCAAGCCTCGAGGTGGCGCTGGAACGGAGTCTGACAGAATTGCTACAGGGTCGCAGTTTTGAAGGCCTGAACGATTTACCACAGCCCACCTTTGTCAGCAACGCCGTGACAGAGCCGAACAATTTTGTTGAACACTTCATTGATTCCAGCGGCGTGGTGTCGTGGCGCTTTTTCAGCGCCAAGGCGAATTTCGATTTTGTCGAGTGGGATTTCTCTGCCCAGGGCGAGAACTCCAATGCCGAGGAAGCGGCAACCTTGCTTGGCATTCTTGAGGACATGGGTAAAGCGGTGTACATGGCGGTGTATGACCAGCTAGGCGCCGTTGCTTGCCGGATTTTGGTTCCGGGCTATTCGGAAGTTTATCCTGTAGAAGATTTGATCTGGGATAACACCAACAAGGCACTGTCGTTCCGCGCAGATATCTTGAACTTGCACTGCCTGGACGACGCAAGCCTGGAGGCCCTGCTTGAGCGCCTGGATAACAGTGAGCTCGATGAATACGCCGACATCGCCACGCTGATCGGCATCGAATTTGACGAGAATACGGATTGGGGGCAGCTGACAGTCTTGGAGTTGAAGCTGCTCATTCATCTCGCCTTGCAGCAATTTGAGGCGGCGCACGAACTGGTGGGCGCCTTCTTGCAGTACAACGACAACACGGTCGAGCGCGGACTGTTTTACCAGGCCTTGAATGTGGTGCTGGAGGTGCTGTTGGATGACGACCTGAACCTGGACGACTACGCGGTCAACTTCCGTCGGATGTATGGCAATGCGCGGATGGACGCGGTGCTGGGTTCAGTGGACGGCAGCGTGCGTTTCTTTGGTTTGACGCCAACCAGTATGAAATTGGAGGGGCTCGACAGGCACCACCGCGTGATTGACAGCTACAAAAAATTGCACTCGGCGCGGGCAAATGTAGCGGCTACCGCCAGTTAGGACTAAGGATCAGGAAGGCGGTGAAGGCCTCCATCGGGAAGCACTCCTTCAGTGTCCGCTTTCGGGAAAGCTCAAAGGCCGCTCAGGGTGGCGACGAGCCGACCGGCCGGCAGAGGTCGCTGCCCGGCCAACTATGGCTAACGGATCGATGACCCACTACGACCGTTCGCGAGACGGTACCGGACATTGGGTAACTCGCCGAATCGCTCACTTCGGCTTAAGGCATGAACACATAAGCAAACACGAAATAGGCATAACGCTCCTCTCGCCGATCGGCATAATTGACGCCGTTCATTCGATGATTGATAGCATGCTGAATCTATCCTTAGCGCCACTCCTTCAATTCTCGACGGTCCGATTCGTACTCACCGACATGGATGAGACATTGACCTATCGAGGCCGCTTGCACGCCGACACATACACGGCACTCGAACGGTTGCAGACCCACGGTATATGCGTGGTGCCTGTAACCGCCGCGCCCGCCGGATGGTGTGATCAGATGGCGCGCATGTGGCCGGTCGACGGCGTGATCGCAGAGAATGGCGGGCTTTTTCTCCGGCGCAGTCCGGACGGGCACCGCGTCGAGCGGCATTACTGGCATCCATCGGAAGGCTTCGCAGATGTACGAAAGAGGCTTCACGTCATTTCAAAGATTGTCGAGAGAGCTGTACCGCAAGCGCGACCGGCAGACGATCAAGTCTTCCGACTGACCAGTCTCGCGTACAGCCGTACCGGTACTGAAGTGGACGATCGAATTGTCGATGCACTCATCGGTGCCGGCGCTGATGCAACTATCAATAACCTTTGGGTACTGGGTTGGATCGGCGGCTACGACAAGCTATCGATGTCGCTACGCGTGCTTGCCGAGACGTTTGAGATTGACGCAGCGGCTGCGACCCAATTGGTCGCATATTCCGGTGATTCAACCAACGACGCGCCGATGTTCCGCTTCTTCAAACATACGGTCGGTGTGAGCACCGTAGTCGATTATTTGCCACAATTACCTGTTCCGCCCCAATGGATCACAAATAGTCCTGGCGGTGCTGGGTTCGTTGAGTTCGCTGACGCGATCCTCAAATCACGGTCGAATGAGGCTCACGAAATGCCATCCGAGTCAGTCATTCATCCGTTTTCGTCAGCGAAACGGACATCTCGAGAGCAACGGTGATTGGCGGTAACGGGTCGGTTAGCGACCACCCGAAGTAGCGCAGACTGGATCTCCCTTCGATTGGAAGGAGATTGTCATGAAATCCGAGAACTTGACCACCGGTCATCGTATGCCCTGAAACTGGGGGCAAACTTACCGGGCAGAAGCCCCGGTTGAAGCTCCGCCAGGTCTGGGCGGTCGCTTGCGCCCAGCTTCGGTCATCCGGTCGTTTATCGTTGAACGGCCGAATCTGGCGATCGGTGATCGGTGATCGGTGATCGGTCAGCCATGGCATTGCTACCCCGTTTGTGCAAAGTCAAACGGCATAGTTGAATCCCAACTACCCATCCGGTCGGCTCCTCTGAAGCCCATCGAGCGATCATGGCCCGCCCGGATCGTTGGAGCGGTGCTGGCCTGCCCTGCTGCGTGCTGCCGCCTTTCCCTTGCACCGTCCCTCATTTGCGAACATCGGCATATCCCGCAGGATGCAGCCCAACAACGTTTCGGCTGCCACGCCGAGCGGTCGTCCCGCCTTGACCAGCAGCCGCGCCTTGGCCGCTTCGAACAATGGATGCGCGATTGGCAGCGCGACTAGCTCACCCGCCTCCAGCTCGCGATAGGCAGCGAATGCGCCAATCAGTGTGATGCCGTCGTTGCGCTTGACAAAGTGGCGCAGCACCGCGAGTGAGTTGGTGGTCAGCGTCGGGCGGATCTGGACGTTCTCCGCGTAGGCGAGCATCTGCACGACTTGTCCGAGGCCGAACGCAGGCGGCATCAGCGCGAGCGGATATTCGGTGAGTTCGCGCACCTCAACCGGCCCGCCCCGCACGGCGAGCGGGTGCCCGGCATGAACGAGCAGCACCACCGGCTGCGACGACGTGGCGACGTACTCAATATCCGGATGCATCGGGGGGTTATAGGCCAGGCCGATATCCGCGCGGCTATCGGCCACTTCCTGGAGCACGTTGTTGACCGGGAGGATATCCACGGTCACATCGAGCTTCGGATAGCGCGCGCAGAAATCGGTGAGTACCTCGTCCATCAGGCCGTCGACATAACCTTCGCTGGTGGCGATGCGCACCTGGCCGTGTTGCAGCGCGCGCAGCGCATGCAGGCGGTCTTCGAACAGTTCCTGCTGGGAGCGGCAGCCGCGCCAGTACTCGAGCAGGTGCGCCGCGGCCTCGGTCGGCTGCACGCCGCGTGCGTGGCGCTCGAACAGCGGCGCACCGATCTCTTCTTCGAGCAACCTGATCTGCCGCGTGATGACGGACGGCGCCGTGTTGATGCTGTCGGCCGCGCCACGGACAGAGCCGTGCGTGAGTACCTCATGGAAGTAACGTAAGCGGCGCTGGTTCAGTTCGCGCATGTCGGAATCCCGGTCTACAGGTGCATAGGTGCACAGGTGCACAGGTGAAGCGTTGCCCTGGGGGCAACAATATCTCACTTAAGTTGCTCTTGCTCTGTTTTTTCTTCTGCCCGAATATCCACCGATCGACACCGCATCGAAAACGTACGCCCTAAGGGAGAGAGACATGTCCGCCATTCCGTCCCCACAAGCCCTGGCCGCGCAAGACGGCCCGGCCCGTCAGGCCCTGTACCGAAAGCTGAACTGGCGCCTGCTGCCGTTCCTGCTGCTGTGCTACACATTCGCTTATCTCGATCGCGTGAATATCGGGTTCGCCAAGCTCCACATGCAGAGCGACCTGGGTTTCTCCGATGCGGTCTACGGACTCGGCGCAGGCATATTCTTCGTCGGCTACGTCCTGTTCGAGATCCCGAGCAACCTTCTGCTGCCCAGGCTCGGTGCGCGCAAGACCATCAGCCGAATCATGGTGCTGTGGGGCCTGACCTCGGCGAGCATGATGTTCGTCCATGACGAGACCACGTTCTACGCGCTGCGCTTCCTGCTTGGCGCGTTCGAGGCCGGCTTCGCGCCCGGCATGATCTTCTACCTGACTTACTGGTACGGCCAGCGGCGCATGGCTGGGGTGATGGCGATCGTCATGCTCGCCGGACCGATCGGCGGCATCTTCGGCTCGCCGCTGTCGACGTGGCTGATGACAGGCTTTTCCGGCGCACACGGCCTGGCCGGCTGGCAGTGGATGTTCGTCGTTGAAGGACTGCCATGCGCGCTGCTCGGCGTGCTCGCACTCAAGGTGCTGGCAGACAAGCCGGCCGACGCGAAATGGCTGACCGACAGCGAGAAGCGGATGCTCGCCGCGGACCTGCACACGCCCGGCGGCAGTCATCACTCGTTCGGGCAAGTGGCGCGAGACCCGCGCGTGTACCTGCTGGCATTTGCCTACTTCACCATGATCTGCGGCATCTACACCGTGAGTTTCTGGCTGCCGTCGATCCTCAAGGCTGACGGCGTGACCGATACCATGCAGATTGGCTTGTATTCGATGATCCCATACATCGGCGCCGCGATCGCGATGGTCGTCATCGGCCGCAATTCGGACCGCTACGGCGAGCGCCGTTTCCACAGTGCGGTGCCCGCGTTGCTCGGCGCGGTCGCGCTGGCTGCGGCGACGGTTGCAAGCGGCAACCTCGCACTCTCACTGCTCTGCATGACGATCGCCACGGCGATGATGTGGGCGGCTTACACGGTGTTCTGGGCGATTCCGTCGCAATATTTCAAGGGCGACGCGGCAGCGGGCGGCATCGCGCTGATCAATACGATTGGCCTGATCGGCGGCTTCTTGAGTCCGACCATCATCGGCACGATCCGCACGGCGACGGGCAGCATGGAAGCCGGACTGCTGGTCATGGCCGCCCTGCTGGTCGCGGGCGCCACGGTGCTCGTGGCGAACCGGCTGCCCGCGCCCCGGCGTGCATCGGCGACAGCCTGAAGGCGCTGGCCCACGGGTCCGCACGCACATCAACACGATTCACGGCGTTATGCCACCCGCGCCGCCGGCGCATCGACCGATTCCTGGAGACACTACCTTGGCAACACGCATTCTGATCGCCGGCTTTCAGCACGAAACGAACACGTTTGCGCCATCGAAGGCTGCTTACGCGAACTTCGAGCGCGGCGAGGGCTTCCCCGCCATGGTGCGCGGCGATGACGTGCTCGCGTTACGCGACGTCAATATTCCGGCGGGCGGCTTCATTACCGCGGCCGAAAGGCGTGGCTGGACCCTGCTGCCGGTGATCTGGGCGGGCGCAAGCCCGTCGGCCCATGTCACCGAAGACGCCTTCGAGCGCATTGCCGGCGAGATCGTTGAGGCGGTTCGCAAGGGCGGCTTCGAGGCGGTGTACCTCGACCTGCATGGCGCTATGGTCGCCGAGCATACCGACGACGGCGAAGGCACGCTGCTCGAGCGTGTGCGCGCGGCGGTCGGCCCGGCCGTGCCCCTGGTCGCGTCGCTAGACCTGCACGCCAACGTGACCGAGCGGATGCTGCGCGAGGCCGACGCGCTGGTCGCGTACCGTACCTACCCACATGTGGACATGGCCGAGACTGGGGAACGCGCGGTCATGCTGATCCAGCGCCTGCTCGACCGGCAGGCAGCGGGTTGCCGCCCGCTGCATCGCGCCGCGTGCCGACTGCCGTTCCTGATCCCGATCAACGGCATGTGCACGCTGCTCGAACCGTCGCGCGGCATGTACGCGCAGCTCGCGGCGCTGGAGACCGGCGGCGTGGCCTCGTTGTCGTTTGCGCCCGGTTTTCCGGCGGCTGATTTCCCTGAATGCGGCCCGGTGATCTGGGGCTATGGCGACGATGCCACGTCGGCAGACACTGCAGTACGGGCCCTCTACGACAAGATGCTGGCGGATGAAGCCGCGTGGCAGGTGCCGTTCCTCTCGCCCGACGAGGCGGTACGCGAGGCCATGCGACTGTCCGAGGATGCCGACAAGCCGGTCATCATCGCCGACACGCAGGACAACCCCGGCGCGGGCGGCGATTCGAATACAACGGGCATGCTGCGCGCGTTGCTGCGCAACGGCGCAAAGGGCGCCGCGATCGGCTTGATCTGGGACCCCGCAGCCGCAGCAGCGGCTCATCGCGCCGGCGTCGGCGCGTTCATCGAGGCGGCGCTCGGCGGCGTCTCCGGTGTGCCAGGCGACGAACCGCTCAATGGGCGCTTCGAGGTCATGAAGCTGTCCGATGGTGTGTGCCGCTATGACGGCCCGATGATGAACGGCATGCTCGCCGACGTTGGTCCCGCAGCCTGCCTGCGCATCGATGGCGTGCTGATCGTGGTGAGCGGTGGCAAGGCGCAGATGCTCGACCGCAATCTCTATCGCGTGGGCGGCGTTGAACCGGAGGCTATGAAGATCCTCGTCAACAAGAGCTCGGTGCACTTCCGCGCCGACTTCCAGGACATCGCCCACGCGGTGCTCGTCGCCAAGGCGCCCGGCCCAATGACGGCGGATCCGGCTGATTTGCCGTGGACGCGGCTGGCTCCGGGAATTCGGGTGAAGCCGATGGGCAAGGCGTTCCGGGGTCAGGGTTGAGATCCCCCTTGTTCCTGATTCAAGGCGACTTCCCAAGCGACCGACATGAATCCTTGTCGGTCGGCTTCAAAGCCAGACGAATGACCGTTTAGCTTTGGAAGTAGCCATTGATGTGATACAAGCTCGAGCGACGCAAATGGGTCGGGAGAGGTCCAGCCGCTGGCCGCAGCCAAGCGGTCGTGACGGGGCGATCCAAGGAGTCTAAGCGTGGAATTCGCAATCGGTGCCGACGGCGGCGGCGGGCGGCGGGTTCACCGACCCGACTGAATGCAGCAGCTTCTCGAAGACCCAGGGGTCGTGCCACCGTCTCCGGTGCATGAGCCGCTCTACGTATTCCTTGTGATGGGCAGCGTCCCGCGCTGCTTTGCCCTGGTGTCGGCGGGCGTTGCAAAGCCGGCAGGCGGCCACAATGTTGCTTTGGGAGTTCCCACCGCCATCGACTCGGGCATGCAGATGCTCGGCTGTGCATTGCAGGTGTCGAGCCTGCCGACAGGAGAGATGGAAGGTCGCTGCGAACGCTCCCATGGATTGCTCCCACATGGGGCAGCAGCAATAGAAGCAACGACCGGATTGACGATGGAAGGCACGAGCGCGCAGACGCGCGAGAGTCGAGGGCATGAGCGATCCTGTGTTCAGGAAGATTTCGGAAACTTCGAAACCCGCTCGCCCTTAACAAGGCATACACGGGAACCAGCCAAGTAGCTCGTGCTGGCACCTCTTCAGCTCCTAGCGGAGACTGACGGGAAGGAGTTTAGCCTCACATTTTCCCGAGACGCAAGGGAAAGGCGCGCCCGCCTTGCAAAATTGCAACATTGCACCTCGTACCGCCGCGCCGCCGCAAAGCTCTAATGGCTCTGGGAAGGACATTGACGCGTCGACAAATGCCGCTGTCCAGTCTAAGGCGTCTTCCTAGACGCAGGGAAGCCTGATCGCAGCCTCGGAACACTAGTTGGAACGCTAAATGGTTGCCATAAGCCGACGGGGAACCGACCAGCGGAGGTCGCTTGCCGGCCAGGTACGGTCAATCGACAGAGAGGGCTAGATCGTCGACAATCGGACCGACCGCTTGGCTATCGAAGGAATAAACGAATGGCGAATGATGACCGCACCAAAATAATTCCTAGGAGAACGCCGGAATCAGCTGCCATGTCAGCAGACATCAAACGAGCGATGGCGATCACCGCCACTCTCAACCGGTTGACATTCAACGATGCGGATGCAGTCCGTGCCTTGTTCAGCGATCTCATCGGTAAGAAGGTGGATGACAGCTTTTTATTGATACCACCGTTCTACACGACCGGCGGGGTTGATATCAGTATCGGGCGCAATGTCTTCGTAAATCAGAATTGCACTTTCTATGACCTTGGCGGACTCGACATTGCCGATGATGTGATGATTGGGCCGAACGTGAGCATCATCACATCCGGCCATCCCATTGAACCTTCCAAGCGGCATAACGGCGTAATCGCAAAGCCCATCGTGATTGAGAGAAACGTCTGGATCGCAGCCGGCGCGACCATTATTGGCGGCGTAACCGTAGGCGAGAACTCGGTTGTCGCAGCAGGATCGGTAGTCACCAAGGACGTCCCCCCGAATACTCTTGTCGGTGGAAATCCGGCAAGGGTTATTCGTTCGATTGCTGACTAAGGAAACATCTGTAAGGTAGACGACCGTCCCTTGCGGGTCGGAAGCAGCCGACCCACTGCAGACCTTCAGGTTTCCCGAACCGGTCACCGGTTGAAAAAACCCCAGAACTGGCGAACCCCCTGCGCGACGGCCTTCTCGATCCACAAGAACGACGTGGTCGCGAAAAGGTTGGCTCGTTCGTTTCCGCCGCGCGACCCTTTCGAGCTGGCGACTGCTCCCACCCAAGGGGAGGCTCCACAGTGCACTCGTGAACACGCGATGTCACCAGTTCGCAATCGACGCATCGTCCATGTCAGGACGTACGTGGTGCAGTAGCGCGGGTGAAATAGCGCCCTGAATCGAGCATTCGATCACCGACATGCCGTTGACAAATTTCATTCTTGGGCCCGTCTCGGCGGGCTCAACGATGAGTACGCGCTCGACTGTCGCGGGCTTGGGCACCTCACCTGATAGATACAGAAGCAACCCAGCGGCAAAGCAGCGCGCGGGTCAATATGGGTCTTGTCATCGATATTTCTCTATTGGGCTATGCGTACGAGCGTCCTATCGGCCGTTGCCTGACCGGCTTTCGCCTCTCCCAATATGGACGCTATGTGAGACGGACCAGATTGCAGACATACGGCTGACTCCGGGCGAACTTTAATCCCACCGAACGGCTCTTCCTCAGCGCAGTTGACTTTCTATGAGCCCGCCCCACGTGAGCGCCCCCGCATCAAGCCCTTTGCGCGCCGGGAATCAGCATTTACGTTGAATGGACTTCCCGCCCCTCCAACGTGGGGTTTAGAACACACGCCCACCTTCCGTTAAGGCGTGGAAGTCGGGCATCCGATGACGGCTACGCCAACCTCCTTGCCTGCCTTTGCGATGGATCGAACTCGCGCAAGCGCCACCTCCTCGTGAGCCGGCGAAGCTTGGATACTCATCAAGAGAGCCGCGCCTCGATATACCAATATCCAAGGGAATGGAATGACAAGCTGTACAAACTGCGGCACCGGCACGCCAACCGGCGCCCGCTTCTGCAAAACCTGCGGAACGCCAGTCAAAGCCCAAGCACCGGCGGTAGCCGCTGCAGGCTGCAGCGGCTGCGGCGCTGAACTGATACTTGGCGCAAAATTCTGCCGAAAATGCGGAACACGGCCGACGATTGTGGAAGCGGTACATGCTGACGACGCTCCGCAGCATTCGGCTACGCAGATGCCAGAGCCCGTGGCTTGCGCCGAGATGGCAGCCGAGCCTCCGCAAGTAGGGGTACCCCAAGTCAACGATGTAACACCAGATACAGCCCGACTATCGGTAGCGGAACCGGCCGAAACCATCGTCACCAGCGAGGTCGAGCCTGAGCACGTGCCTCAGCCCGTCGCTCCCAAGCCTCCCAAGAACGAAGCGCCAGCGCAACCGGCATCGCCGCCGGCGGTAGAGCAAGGTACCAATACCCCGACATCCCGAGGCACCACGGAGCCGGCACCACGACAAACGTCGAAAGCGCTGATCGCCGCCAGCATCGCCGCAACAGTCGCTGTCGCCGGAGGGGGCCTGTTCTGGTGGTACAGCGGCAAGCAACCCACCCCGCCGGTCGACCAAGCGACGCAGGTGCAAGCATCCCAGCCGGCATCGCCGGCTGAAACCAAGGTGGCAACCCAGCCGAGCGAACCCGCCCAGCCCGTCCAGCCCCAAGAACCTCCGGCGCAGCCAGCGCAGCCCGAGCCAAGCGCACCGGTGGCGGCCACCCTGCCGCCCGGCCCCGCGCCCGCACCGGAACCGCCCCCGCTCGCCACCATGGCGCCGCCCGTCCCCGCGCCCGCGCCACCGGCCAAACCCGCCAAGCCGGTTGTCCAGGTCGATCCCATGGAAGCAAAGATCGACGAGTTGCTACGCAAGGCAAAAGGCCACGTCGCCAAAGGCCAATACGACAAGGCCATCGCCACAGGCGAAAGCGTCCTGGCTATCGATGCCGGCAACCGCGCCGCCAAGACTTTGATCAGCAACGCCAAATCCAGGCAGATGGAAGCGCTGCGCTCCAACACCTCCCTCGAATAACTACCTGCGAATCATGAAACTCCAGAAGACGATTCTAGTAGCGGCCCTTGGCGCGCTACTGGCCAGCGGCTGCGCCACCCAGGGCGGCGAAAGCACCGTCAGCAGTGACACGGTCCTGCGCTGCGCAGCGCTCGGCACGGGCGGGGCCATTGTGGGCGCATTGATTGGCGGCACCAAAGGCGCCATTGGCGGCGCGGCTGCTGGCCTGGCTGCGTGCGCGGTGATCGAGGTTGCCACGCGGCAGACCAAGACCGCTGCGGAGGTGGATCGCGAGTACAAGGTGAGCAACCGCAATCGCCTGCCGCGCACTGCGGAGGTGAATGCGTACAACACTGTTGTGACACCGAACGGTGCGGTGAAGGCTGGCGAGGCGATCAAGCTGCAGTCGACGATCCGCGCGGTGTCTGGCACCAACGAGCCGGTTCAGGAGGTGAAGGAGATCCTGACCGTTTATGCGCCATCCGGAGAGGAATTCAAGCGTGGCGAGAAGATCGTCAGCTCGGCGCCGGGCAGCGGTGAGTTTGACAACAGCTTCACGCTGAAGCTGCCGGCCGGCGCGCCGCAGGGCACCTATCGCCTGAAGAGCCAGGTGGTGCTGAATGGCAAGCCGGGCATCACCCGGGAAAACCAGCTGCAACTGGCGCGGGTGGGCGATACGCTCACCGTTGCCATGCTGGATCACTGAGCCGATCACTGCGTTGATCACTAAGGCAACCGCAGAGCCGATAACAATACGGATAAACAAGTTCATGACGACAAACGAAAAAGCTGCAGCGCCTTCCTACGCGCTGCTCAGGGCGGCTGAGGCGATCACCAACTGGCGCGCATTGGCGATGTGCGGCATGGCGGGCGTGGCAACGCTGATCGCGGGCATGCTCACCACTTATACGATCGCGCATAGCTTCTTCCTGGGGCTGTTGCTTGGCCTGGTCACGCTGGGGGTGATGCTGGTGGGGTATTCCGCCGTGGGCATCACGCTGATGCGGCAGGCGCAGGGGCACACCATCGGCTTTGTGGATGCGGTGCTGCAGGCGGTGTTCACCGCGCACCGGTTCCTTGGCGTTGGCATCTTGCTGCTGCTGGGCTACCTGGCGGTGCTGCTGGGCGCGCTGCTGGTCTTCCTGCTGTGCAAGATCCCGGGCCTGGGCCCGCTGTTGTACGCGTTTGCGTTTCCGCTGGTGGCGGTTGTCATTGGCGCGACGTTCGCGGGCCTGGGGTACGTGGGCTACCCGCTGGCCGCACCGGCGATCTGGGAGGGCAATACGGCGGTGCAGACGGTGGCGCGGCTGATGCAGATCGGCCGTCACCGACTGCTGCAGGTGATCGTGAACATGTTTCTGTTGCTGGTACTGGTGGTGGTGCTGTCATTCGTGGTCTTTGGCATCCTGGGCTATGGCGCCGTCATGTCGGCGTCGCTGTCGAGCGCGGTGGGTGCCAGCCCGATGAGCTCGCTGCTGGCGATGTTCTCTGACGTCAATCCGTTTGGGCGCGCCTACGGCGGCGGCTATGGCCGTGGCGACAGGATGGCATGGCCTATACCAAGTCGTTTGGCTTTGGCGCGGGCTTGCTGCTGACCATTGCCTTGGTGATCCCGTTCCTGACCTTTATCAATGGCACTTGCCTGATCTATCTGCAGACCGTCAACGGCATGGACTTCTCGGACTCGGAGGCAATGCTGAAAGAGCGCATGGCGCAGGCAAAGCGCCAGGCCGAGCAAGCGAGGGACCGTGCCGCCGAGCGCATGCGCGAGGCCAAGGCATCGCCGCAAGCCAAGCTTGCAGTGCCGGCGATTGCGCAGGTTGTGGCGCCCGCAGCGGCGGCATCGGCCTGCGGCAGCTGCCATGCGGCCATGGCGGCGGATGACTTGTTCTGCGGCGAGTGCGGGGCAAAGCGGCCTGCTTGATGGTTAGGGTGCCTGTGGATCCACAGGCAGCTAGACCAAGTGGCGAGGTGGCGGGTGCAACGTCCGCCCCCCTCCCCGGCGAACCTGCCTTCGGCAGATCTGGCGCGCTCCGCCGGCTAGAATGTGCAAGCTCGCTTGCGGCGCCCTGGATGGGTGCGGCGAGCGTCAATGCCCTGGCCCTACCCCCACCGGAGCAACCCAACATGACCCAAGACGAACGTGCCATCCGCGACGTGGTCGACGCGTGGTTCGCCGCCAGCAAGGCCGGCGACATCGCCTCCATCCTGGACCTGATGACGGACGACGTGATCTTCATGGTCGCCGGCCAGCCACCCTTCGGCAAGAAGGAGTTCGCGGCTGCGTCGGAAGGCATGAAGAATGTCCAGATCGACGGCGCCTACGATATCCAGGAGGTCCAGGTTCTCGGCGACTGGGCTTATCTGCGCAACCATATCCGGATGACCATCACTCCGCCTGGCGGCAGCCCTGCCATGCGCCGTTCCGGCTATACCCTGACCATCCTGCGCAAGGAAGCCGACGGGCGTTGGCGGCTTACGCGGGATGCGAATCTGCTGGCGGCGGAGGTCGCAGCAACGCCGTCATGATGGCGCCGCGCGGAGAACTTCAGGGATAAGACTGTCGTTGTGCAGCGCACCAGAAAAGCCCGGCTACTACCCCACATGGCGTTCCCACCCCATATCGCCAATAATGGTCTAACTGCCATTGCCGGACGAGGGCGACCATGCTTTATAGTCCCGAAGCAATTCGTACAGTCGCCCTGCTGGGGCACGCGGGGTGCGGCAAGACCTCGCTGGTCGAGGCGCTGCTGCACAAGGGAGGCGCGCTGCACATTCCTGGCAGCGTCGAGCGCGGCACCACGGTCTGCGATTTCGATCCGCTGGAGCGCAAGTATCGCCACTCGCTCACCACGGCGGTTGCCCACCTGCACTACCACGACACCCGCATCTACCTGCTGGACACGCCCGGCTATCCCGATTTCTCTGGCTTGTCAATGAGCGCCCTGGCGGCGGTGGAGACGGCGGCCGTCGTCATCAACGCGCAGACCGGCATCGAGATGACTACCCGGCGCATGATGGCCTGGGCGCAGGCGCGCAAGCTGTGCCGGATGATCGTGGTCAACGGCATCGACAAGGAGAAGGTGGATCTGCCCAAGCTGCTGGCTGACATCCAGGAGGCGTTTGGCAAGGAGTGCTTGCCGATCAACCTGCCGGCGGGGCGCGGCAGCGAGGTGGTGGATTGCTTCTTCAACCCGGCTGGCGAGGCGGATTTCCTGTCGGTGGCGTCGGCGCACGAGGCGCTGGTCGATCAGGTTGTGGAGATCGATCCGAAGCTGATGGAGCTGTATCTGGAGCAGGGTGAGCAAATCGCGCCGGCGCAGTTGCACGCGCCGTTCGAGCGGGCGCTGCGCGAGGGCCACCTGGTGCCGATCTGCTTTACCTCGGCGGCCAGCGGCGCTGGTGTCACGGAGCTGCTCGATGTGTTTGTGCGGTTGCTGCCCAACCCGGCCGAGGGTAATCCGCCGCTGTTTTGCCGTGATGCGGGCGAGCGCCAGGTGGCCATTCGCGCCGAGCCGGTGCTCGACAAGCATGTGCTGGCGCATGTCTTCAAGATCACGATGGACCCGTATCTGGGCAAGATGGCTGTGTTCCGCATCCACCAGGGTACGGTCACGCGTGACAGCCTGCTTTTTATCGGCGACGCTCGCCAGCCGTTCAAGGTGGCGCACCTGCTGATGCTGCAGGGCAAGGAGCGCGTTGAGGTGCCGCAGGCCGGGCCGGGCGATATCTGCGCCGTGGCCAAGATCGACGAGATCGCCTTTGATGCCGTGCTGCATGACGCGAGCGAGGACGGCAACATCCACCTGGCCCCGCTCGACTTTCCCACCCCGATCTATGGCCTGGCGATCGAGCCGTCGCGCCGCGGCAACGAGCAGCGCTTGTCGGAGGTCCTGCAGAAGCTTGGCGCGGAAGACCCTTGCCTGCGCATCGAGCATCCGGCGGGCACCAATGAAACCGTCATGCTTGGCCTGGGCGAGCTGCAACTGCGCTGCGCGCTGGAGCGCCTGACCGGCCAGTACAAGCTGGAGGTGGTGACGCGGCCGCCGAAGATCGCTTATCGCGAAACCATCGGTGGCAAGGCCGAGGGCCATCATCGCCACAAGAAGCAGACGGGCGGCGCCGGGCAGTTCGGCGAGGTGCAGCTGCGCGTGGAGCCGCTACCACGCGGCGCGGGCTTCGAGTTTGTCGATGCGGTCAAGGGCGGTGCGATCCCGGGCCAGTTCATTCCCGCCGTGGAAAAGGGTATCCGCCAGGTACTGGAGAGCGGGCCGCTGGCGGGCTTTCCGATGCAGGACGTGCGCGTTACCGTGTTCGACGGCAAGAGCCATTCGGTCGATTCGAAGGAGGTGGCGTTCGCGGCGGCGGGGCGCAAGGCCTTTATCGACGCCGTGCTCAAGGCGCGGCCGAGCGTGCTGGAGCCGATCGTGGATATCGAGGTGACGATGCCCGAGGCGGCGATGGGCGACATCATCAGCGATCTCTCCGCCAAGCGCGGCCAGGTGCGTGGCACGCGTAGCGCGGCAGGCAACAGCGTTCTCGTCGCGGGACAGGTGCCACTGTCGGAGCTCAACGACTATCAATCGCGCCTGAACAGCATCACTGGCGGCCACGGCAACTACACGATCCAGCTGAGTCACTACGAAGCCGTGCCGCCCGCCCAGCAGCAACTGATGGCGTCGCAACATAAGGCGCATGGCAATGGGCCGGACTGACGGGATGCACCGTTGTGGTGGTGGTTGCGCAGAGCGGCAGCATCGTCCCGGCGCGCTTTGACGTGGCACTGCACAAGGGGCTGGTAGCGCCTCGGCTATTGTGCGTAGTGCCCGGTGCCGAGCACAACGATTGGTTTGGGCGGGTGGACGATGGCTGGTGGCTGGTGGCTGGTGGCTGGTGGCTGGTGGCTGGTGGCGCGATGCCATTCGCTTCTTGCTTGGGGCTTCGGATTAAATCGTTTCCTCGACATTCGGCCATACCCGCCCCTCAAACCGATCAGGCGGAACCGGCTCGGAATACAAATAGCCCTGGGCAAAATCACAACCCACGGCGACGAGAAAATCGCGTTGCTCCGTCGTCTCCACTCCCTCGGCAATGACTTTCAATCCCAGTTTGTGAGCCAGCATGACCATTGCCTCGCAAAGCGCTTGATTGTCGCCGTCAGAGCCGAGGTTCTGCACGAATGAACGGTCGATCTTGAGGTAATCGATGTCAAAGCGCTTGAGATAGGCCAGGGACGAGTAACCAGTGCCGAAGTCGTCGATCGAGACGCCGATTCCCGCATCGCGGAAGGTCAACAGCTTCTTGTTCAGTTCGGCGTCCAGCAACAGGCCCTCGGTGATTTCAACCACCATGCTCTGCCCCGGCATCCCTTCGCGCATGAGATAGTCGGACCATTGCGCACAAACCTGGCTGTCTTGCCGAATCTGCATCGGCGACATGTTGACGCTGATCTGGAAAGACGGATGGAATCGGCCGCGCCATTGGCGGGCCTGATGCACGGCCTGCTTGAACACCCAGTCCCCGATCGGCACGATGAGCCCCGTGTCTTCGGCCAGGGGAATGAAATCCAGCGGACTGATCGTGCCGCGCTCGGGGTGCAACCAGCGGATCAGGGCCTCGGCTTTGCGGATTTCCCCGCTCGCCAGGTCAACGATGGGCTGGTAGTAGACCTGGAACTGCCCGCCAGGCAGGGCGGCGCGCAGATCGCTGGTGAGACGCAGGCGCTTTTCTGCCGCTACGCGCAAGTCGGGCGTGAAGTAGTTGAAACGGTTGCGCCCGGCGTTTTTGGCCGCATACATGGCTTGGTCGGCATTCTTGAACAGGATATCCAGTTCGCTGGTGTCGTCGGGGTAAAGCGTGACGCCGACGCTGGCGGAAATGAATGCCTCATCCCCGCCGAGCTCGAACGGCTCGGCCAGCTTGTGGATGATGGCCTTTGCGATCCGTTCAATGCTCTCGATATCGTCCGTGTTGGGCAGAATGACGGTGAACTCGTCACCGCCAAGGCGAGCGACGATGTCCGATTCGCGCACGCACGAGATGATGCGCCTGGCCGCCTCGATCAGCAGGATGTCTCCTGTGTCGTGTCCCAAGGAGTCATTGACCTCCTTGAAGCGATCCAGGTCAATCAGCATCAGGGCCATGCGCTGCTGTGAGCGATGCGCCAGGCTGGCTTCGTGCTCAAGACGGCTGTGAAACATCTGGCGATTCGGAAGATGGGTCAGCGCATCGAAATTGGCCTGTTTCCAGATTGTCGCCTCGAATGCCATCCGGTCCGATAGATCGCGACCCACGGCCAGCACCGAGTTCACGTTGCCCGCCCGGTCTATCTCTGGCGTCAGGCGGATATGGCTGCAATACTCCTGTCCGTCCTTGCTGAGCCATCTCAGCTCGAATTGCCCACTTTTCCCGCTTGCAATGGTCTCGGCTATCTTCTGCTCGTAGATCAGCGCATTGGCGCCGCCAGGGACTTCCGAGGGTCGCTTGCCGAGCGATTCGCCGAGGCTGCATCCTGCCGATCTGCAGAAGGCGGGATTGGCGTAGGTGCGGCGGAGGTCTCGATCGTAGCGGGTAATCGTGTCCGGAGAGTTCTCGATCAACGTTCGCGACTCCTGCTCCCGGGTGACGAGTTCCGCTGTCCGCTCGTCGACGGTCTGCTCAAGGGAGGCGTTGATCTCGTTGATCTTCTGGATCTTCTGCTTGATCGCCCCACTCATCCTTTCAAAACGCTGGGCGAGCCGGCCTAGTTCATCCCTGCCGCCGGCATCGGTGCGCGCAGGCGCCTGCGCCTCGGCGCCCGTATCGTTGCCGGTGTCGTGCATCTTTCGCACCAGTTCTCTGAGCGGTGCCGAAATGCTGTGGGAAATGAAGTAGGCCAGGAAGATGGAAAGCAGGAAACCCGAGATGCCAACCAGCACGATCTGATTGCGCACGGACTGTGCCTCTGCCGTCAGCTTCTTTTCCGGGATTGTGCTGACCACGATCCATGTCGTGCCGGGAATGCCGGTGTAGGCGGCAAGGTAGCGCCCCTCGGGCTTGCCCTCGAAGTCGACGAAGCCGCTCGACTCCCCGTTTAGCGCGTTGCTCGCGATCCTTTTGATCAGGTCAGGCTCGGCCTTCCCGTCGGTGTTCGTGGAGATGCCGTCGGTGCGGACAACCAGCTTGTTGCTGCTGGTATCGAGCACGTAGATTTCCGTTCCGCTCCCCAAGGCGACGTCATTGAAGATGGTCGAGAATTGTTCGGGGCGAATGACCAGGACCAGAGTGCCGATCCGCCGATTGTTGCTCTTGCCGATGATGGCACGCACCATCCCGAGGTTTTGTTGCCCAACACCGTTGTCGTAGCTGCCCCAGTAAGGCCGGCCGTTCCGATCAGGGGCCCGCTTGACCAGACGCAGCACACCCCGAGTCAGTTGCGCGAACGCCTGGGTGTCCATGATTCGGTTGTTCTTGTCGAGCAGGTACTTCTGGTTGATGAAGTCAACCGATCCGTAGTGCTGCAGGAGCAACCGGGTCATATCCTGGCGCGCCTCGTTCTGCTCCTTTGCGCTGCCATTGACAGCGTTTGTCAGCGCGCCTTGAACGCGATCAGACAGGACAAGAAGGCTGCTCTCCGTCTCGACCTGCTCCATGCGCAGCGCGATGTTCTTGGAGACCTGCTTGACCATCTCCTTGGAGAATACCTCCGCCTTCTGCTTGATCGCGGCGGTCGACTCTACATACGATATGTAGCCCGAAATCAGTATCGGTATCAGCGACAGCAGGATGAACGCTGTCATCAGCCGGTAGCGAATCTCGACACGGCGCAGCAGGTCCAGCGAGAGATAAGCGAAAGCGCTTCGCAGCGAACCCAGGATTGAGATCATTTGTAGTGCATCTTTGCTTCATTCTTGACAGAAGCGTCGAGGAGTTTGGCCGCCTGTCTGGGCGTGATCTTCCTGGTCAGCACTTCCTGCATCAAGCGATGAAGCTGCTCGATCGAGTTCGAAGGTAGAACCGAATAGTATGGGCTGGCGGTTACCGGATAGCGGCTGACCATGTTGGTGTAGTCAACCATTCTCTGATCGCTCACGAGCGTGCCCGCAGCTTGCTTGAATGGAGGGATGTTCTGGCGTTTCCTTTGGAGAATGGAAAACCCCTTCCCGGCAATGAATTCGAGCAAGCGCATGGCCGCTGCCTTGTTGGGCGTCTCGCACACCGCAAACCCGGTTTCGCTGCCGATCACAGGCACCACGCGCTTGCCGGGCGCGTTCCAGGGCGGAATGAACACGCCAACCTCGAAAGGGTTGCCGTGCAGCAAATGGCCGGCCGCCCAACTGCCGTGAAAGGCCATCGCGGTCTTGCCTTCCTTGAACAGCCGGATGCCTTCATCGTAATCCGTCGCCATGTACGCGTCTTGTACGTAACCACGTTGCGGTATCAGCGCGATCCAGGCAAAGATATCCGCTACCTGGGGGGTGTTCAGATCCAGCGTGCCATCGGCGATTTTCTGCTTCCAGGCCGGCTCGCGCGCCACCACATTGTTGGCGAAGCCGAAGCTGAAGGGGCCGTTGCCGAGCATGTTCGGGAAGCCGCCGTTCCACATGATGGGTGTAAAGCCCGCAAGCTTGAGCTGCTCGCAAACCAGCAGGAACTCGTGGAAATTGGTTGGCAGATCCTTGATCCCGGCCTCGGCGAACAGTGCCTTGTTGTAGTAGATCAGCGTTGTCGCCACGCCGCCGGATATGCCAAAACGTTTGGCTTGGCGGCTGGTCCAGTCCCCCTTGAGCGGGCCGAGCATGTTGTTCCATGCCGATGTTGCACCCACGTCCGTGAGGATGCCCTGATCGGCCAATTCAGCCGCATAGGCATTCGGGTTGACACTCACCAGATCCGGCAAGTTGCCAGAGGCGATCCGGGGCTTGATGTTCTCTTCGACCGAATTGCCGATCATGAACTGCACATTCACGTGGACGTCCGGATTGAGCTTGCTGAATTCAGCAGCAATCTGAAGCATCTCCTCCGGCCAGTCCGGCGCCCATATCAACGCGGTAATCGAGGTGCTGGCCGGCACGGCTGCGCCCGACGAAGCGTTGTCTCGCTGTTGACAACCGCACAAGAACAATAAAAGGACGCTGACAAGGCCGGTTAGCAGGGAGGCAAACTCGATGCGACGCGCTTGGTGATTCACTTTGCGGATTCGGGATGAATTGGCCGTGCCTCAGCAGGCACTTTTGACGCACTGGGAAGCGAACCGCTGGAACTTGCATCGCGAAGGAACCGATGGCAATGCATGGGGGCGACTGGCCCGCGATAGCCTGCAGCGGCATCGAGAAGCATGAATGCGCAGCCGACCCGCATCGGGAAACGCTTACGACGGCTGGGATGCGTATGTTTGGCCATGACAGCAGATCAGGCGAATTGAGGGGGGCGGTGCCTACACTGCATATCGACAACAAGCGCCAATACTTGATCGGGGAAGACCCGAATTTTCCGGCCATGACGAGTCGCTGCCGGCATTGCCGGCGTCGGCATCATAGCCGAATGACCGCCGCTGACCCGCGTTCCCGCCGTCTCTTTCGGCGAGGCGGACGGCAAAGTTCTATCCTTTGTAAATGGCGTGCCGGACGCATCGCGCGGCCAGGCTGGCATCATGGCCATCAGCACGTTCTCGGTCACGGCCCAACAGTACGGCGGTGTCGGCATGCAGCGTGTTTATGCACTGATTGCGACTTGCATCCTGTTGGCTGCCTGTGTATCGACGGGCGTCGACGTGAAGCCAGAGCAATTGTCGAACTTCATGCCCGGTTTCTCTACCCTTGACGACGTTACCGCGCAGCTTGGGACGCCCACCTCCATGACGGCGCTGAGAGACGGATCAACGATACTGATTTATTCCTTCGCGACCTCCAAGCCTCACCCCGAAAGCTTCATTCCTTTCATTGGCCCGCTGTTTTCTGGCGGGGAGATCCGGTCGTCGACGGTCCTTTTCGAGTTCGATGAGGGCGGTGTCCTCAGGAGTCAGCGCAGGACGACGTCGAATGGTGCTTCAGGGTGGAGCGTATTGCCTCCCGGTGCGCCGCCCTAGGCGGTAGAGCCGAATGGGCTGCCAACCCCGGCCAGGCGCTCCGCTTGCGGCGGATTCGGCACATGGACGATCGCGCTGCTCGGTCCTGCCTTGGAGCATCCGGGCTCGCGTACAAGCGCAACTACGAGCGCCCTGCCCTGCTGCGCCGCAGCACGAAAAACCATCCTTTAGGTGGGCTTCTCATCCGCCTGCGCCTGTTGCAATGTCTCCACCGCCGATCACAGGCGGACAGGAGACAACGACATGATCGAACTACAGGGCCGCAACGCCCTCATCACCGGTGCGGCGCAGGGGCTCGGCCTTGCCATCGCCCGGTTGTTCGTCGAACGCGGTGCACGGGTAATGCTGGCCGACATCGACGAGGCCGGGGCTGCCAGCGCCGCGGACGAACTGGGCCCGCAGGCGCGCTTCGTGGCCTGCGACGTCACCAAGAGCGCTGACTGGGCCCGCGCGGTGGAGGCGACCACGGCCGCCTTCGGCGGGCTCGACACGCTGGTCAACAACGCCGGCATCGAGATCGTCAAGCCGCTGTTCGACCAGAGCGAGGAAGAGGTCGGCCGCCTCATGCGCATCAACGTGATGGGCGTGTTCCTCGGCATGAAGCACTCGCTGGGCGCGCTCGCCGCCTCGGGCAAGGGTGCGGTGGTCAACATCTCGTCGCTGGCCGGCACCAACGGTGTGCCGCTGTTCGGCTCCTACGCGGCCTCGAAATCTGCCGTGATCCAGCTCACGCGCACGGCCGCGGCCGAGCTGCGTCCCGCCGGCATCCGCGTCAACGCGGTCTGCCCCGGCTTTGTCAGCACCGCGATGGTGGACCGGCTGATCCCCACCGTGGAAGCCATCGTCGGGGTGCCCTTCAGCGCCCTGGTCGCGGTGAAGCAATTGCGCCTCGGCACGCCGCAAGAAGTGGCCGAAATGACCGCGTTCCTTGCCTCCGACGCCGCCAGCTGGACCACCGGCTCCCACTACATCATGGACGGCGGGCTGTCTGCCGGATTGCTATGAGCAAGCTACTTCTCCAGGACAAGGTGGCGATCGTCACCGGCGCCGGCCGCGGGCTCGGCGAAGCCATTGCCCGCGCGTATGCGGCCGAAGGCGCCAAGGTCGTCGTGTCGGACCTCAGCCTGGCCGCGGCGCAGCGGGTCGCGGCCACGCTGCCGGGCGCCAGCGCCGTGGCCTGCGACGTTCGCGTGCCCGAGCAGGTCGAGGCCCTGGTCGCCGCCTGCGTGCAGCAACACGGCCGGCTCGACATCATGGTGCCCAACGCCGGCATCGCCGTGGTCGCCCCGCTCGCGGCGCAAAGCTACGCGCAGTGGCGCGAGGTCATCTCGACCAACCTCGACGGCGTCTTCCTGTGCATCCGCTATGCGGCGCCCGCCCTGATCGCGGCCGGCGGCGGCAGCATCATCACGATGGCGTCGGTCACCGCGAAGGCGGCCTGCGCGCTGATCGGCAGCTATGCCGCGGCCAAGGCCGGCGTGGTGTCGCTCACGCAGACGGCGGCGATCGAATTGCGCGCAAAGAACATTCGCGTCAATGCCATCCTGCCGGGCTTCGTCGACACGGAGCTGGTCAGCTCGCACCGGCTCGAGTTCGAGCAACAGTTGAACATCCCCGACTTCAACGCGGTCATCGCGCAGCGCCAGGGCCGCTACGGCACGCCGGAGGAAGTCGCCCAGCTCGCGGTATTCCTGGCCTCGGAGCGCTCGAGCTTCTCCAACGGCAGCGGCTACGTCCTGGACGGCGGCGTGAGCTCGTCCCTTCTCTGATCGTCATCCCTTCAGGAGCCATTTTCATGAGCAACAACAAGAAACCGGTCGTCGTCTATGGCGCCAGCGGCTACACCGGCCGCCTGGTGTGCGAGTACCTGCGCGAGTACGGCATCCCCTTCATTGCGGCCGGGCGTAGCGCGGACAAGCTTCACGCCGCCATGACCTCCAATGTGCCCGGCATCGAGACCGCCGACTACGAAGTCGTCGAAGTGCAGCACAACACGGAAGCGCTGACCGAGCTGTTCCGTGGCGCCTCCGTGGTGCTCAACACCGTCGGCCCGTTCGCGAAGTTCGGGCCGGAAGTGGTCCAGGCCTGCCTGGCCGCCAAGTGCCACTACACGGACACCACCGGCGAGCAGGACTGGCTGATCACGCTCGACGAACAGTACGGCGCGAAGTTCGCGCAAGCCGGGCTGCTGCTGTCGCCCGGCCTGGCGCAGATGTACACCACCGGCGAGATCGCCGCGCAGCTGTGCCTGGAGATGCCGGGACTGGACACGCTGGACATCGCCGTGTTCTGGGGCGGCAGCCCGACCATCGCCTCGACCCAGACCATCCTGGTCAACGCGGCGACCTCCAAGGCCTTCCACCTGCAGCAGAACCGGCTCGTCGAGTGGCAGCCCGACGCGGGTCTCTACAACCTCGCGATCCCGGGCCAGCACGAGATGGCGCTGGCCCTGCCGTGGGGCGGCACTTCCCACCCGATCTGGTTCAGGAAGGACCCGCGCGTGGCCAACGTCAAGGTGCTGGGCGGGGTGTTCAACAAGCCGCTGATGCTTGGCGTGCCGAAGATCGTCGAGGCCGCCCTCAAGGCCACCGAAGCCATGGACCCCGACGAGCGCTATGCCGCGCTGGCCCAGACCGCAGCCGGCGTGATGAACAGCATGCCGCCGCGCGAGAACCCGCGCCTCAACAAGTCGGTCGACTCGGTGCATGCCTCGGGTCCGCTCGGACGCGCGCACTGCGTGATCTTCGGCAACTGCAACTACAAGCAGACCGGCATGCTGCAAGCGTATGCTGCCCATGCGCTGCTGCAGCAGCCACCGAAACGGGTCGGCTTTGCCTCGGGCTGCCAGGCCTTTGGGCACCATGAGCTACTGGGCCAGTTGCGCAGCTTTGGCCTGGTGGCCAAGCCCGAACTGATCGTTCACCACTGAGGCGGGCCAGCACCCATGACCAAGGCTCTCTTGCCGCTGCGGAACCTGGCCGATATCGAAGCGCTGGAACGGTTACCGATCGAGAGCCGGCTAGCGCAGCCGGTGTCGAGCTATGCCGCGCTGCGCCGCACCGCCGCCGCTACGCCGCGCGCGCCCGCCCTCACCTTTGTGCCCTCGGGCGACCCGGCCGACGGCGAGGTGCGCTACGACTACGCCGCGCTTGCCGAACGCGTCACCCAAGCCGCCAATGCCTTCGCGAGCCTCGGCGTGGGACGGGGCGACGTGATCTCGTACCTGCTGCCCAACCTGCTCGAGACGCACTTCACGCTGTGGGGCGCCGAGACCGCCGGCATCGTCAACCCGGTCAACCCATATCTGGAAGTCGACCACATGGCCGGCATCCTGAATGCGGCCGGCACCGTGGTTCTGGTAGCGCAGGGACGCCAGGACCAGGCCGGCATCTGGGAAAAGGTGGAGGCGTTGCGCAGCCGGGTGCCAAGCCTGCGTGCCGTGGTGCGCGTTGGCGGACTGGGCGACTGCCCGCCCTGGGCGGTGGAATTCGATGCCCTGCTGGCCGCGCAACCCGCCGATGCGCTGATCGGCGAGCCGCCGCAGGGCGATCACGTTGCCTCCTATTTCCACACCGGCGGCACCACCGGTACGCCCAAGCTGGCGCGGCGCACCCATTTCAACGAGGCCGCCAATGCCTGGGGCGTGGCCACCGCGGTGGCGATGAGCCCGGCAGATACGCTGCTCTGCGGCCTGCCGCTGTTCCACTCCAACGCGATGATGGTCACGGGCCTGGCGCCATTCAGCGTCGGCGCCCATGTGGTGCTGCTGTCGACCGCGGGCTACCGCGACCCGCGCACCTTCGCAGCCTTTTGGCGCTCGGTGCAGCGCTATCGTGCGACGCTGTTCAGCGCGGTGCCGACCGTGCTCTCGGCACTGCTCAATGTGCCGCGCGAGGGTGCCGACCTGAGTTCGCTGCGCTTTGCCATCTGCGGCGCGGCACCGCTCTCGCCCGAGCTGCTCCAGCGTTTCGAGAGCGCGACCGGCCTCAAGCTGCTCGAGGGCTACGGCATGACCGAAGCCACTTGCGTCAGCTCGCTGAACCCTCGCGACGGTGAGCGTGCGGTCGGCTCCATCGGACTGCGCATGCCCTACCAGCAGATGAAAGTCGCGCACCTGGGCGCCGACGGCGAGGTGCAGCGCGAGGCCGCGGTCGACGAGATCGGTACCATCCTGCTGCGCGGCCCTTATGTGTTCTCGGGCTACGTAAAGGACAGTGACAACCACGGCGTCTGCCTCGCCGACGGCTGGCTCAACACCGGCGACCTCGGACGCCAGGACGCGCAGGGCTACTTCTGGCTCACGGGCCGGGCCAAGGACCTGATCATCCGCGGCGGCCACAACATCGACCCGAGCATGATCGAGGAAGGCCTGATGCGGCATCCGGCGGTCGAGCTTGCCGCTGCGGTTGGCAAGCCGGACGGCTATGCGGGCGAGTTGCCGATGGCCTACGTGACGCTGCGCAAGGGGCAGGCCTGCGAGGCGGCCGAACTGCTGGCCCATGCCCGCGCCGCCATCGCCGAGCGCGCCGCGGTGCCGGTCGACGTGGTGATCCTGGAGACCATGCCGCTCACAGCCATCAACAAGATCTTCAAGCCGAAGCTGCGCGAGCTGGCGATCGCCAAGGCGCTGGCGGATACGCTGCATAAGGTCTGCGGCGCCATCGAGGTGCAGGTGGATGTGCAGCCGCACGCGAAATACGGCATCGAATCGCATGTGGTCGCGCACCGCCCTGCCGGCGCGCAGGGCGTGGCCTTGATGCAGCTGGCTGAGGCCGAACTCGGACGCCTGCCGCTGCGCTGGCGCATCGAATGGCAAGACGCGCTGGCGTGAGCCCGGCGGCTTGCGAAAGCGGGCTTGCGCCTGCCGCGCGCGGCGCTGGCCGGCGCGGAGTGTGTGGGTTGACGCCCGGCTTGACGCCAAGGCTGACGCCGGATATGGCAAACTGGGCCGCCAACGACCGACCGGGGACAACCAGCATGGCGCAGCAACAGGCACGTGGAAGGCGTTCGGCCGAGACATCGGCCGCGGTGCTGGTCGAGGCCAAGCTGGCTCCGCCGCAGCTCTCGTCGCGCCTGCTGGCGCGCCCGCAGCTCTCGAGCCTCCTGCATGCGGGCTTGGCGCAGCGCCTGCTCAGCGTGACGGCGCCGGCCGGCTATGGCAAGACCACGGCGCTGGCCCAGTTCGTCGCGCAGCTCGAGCCGCTCGGCATCACGACGGCCTGGCTCAGCCTCGACGCCGAGGATAACGATCCGCTGCGTTTCATGCGCTATCTCGCTGCGGCGCTGCACCATGCCGACGCGCGCCTGGGGCGCAACACGCTCGCGCAGGCCGATGGCGGCAACATGGCCTCGCTCGATGCGCTGGTGACATCGCTGCTGCACGATCTGCTCGGCCACGACCGGCGGCTGATGCTGGTGCTCGACGACTTCCACCTGGTGCAGCACGAAGGCCTGCACCGCAAGCTGGAATGGCTGATCGCGCATCTCCCGCCCAACATCGGCCTGGTGCTGGCCAGCCGCACGCGGCTGCCGCTTTCGGTGAGCCAGCTGCGCTTGCGCGGCGAGCTGCTAGAACTCGATGCCGCGCATTTCGGTCTCGGCCTGGATGAGGCCGCCGACTTCGTCGGCCGCGTCAGCGGCACGCCGCTCGACCGCGCGCAACAGAGCCGCAACCTGTTCCTCTCGGGCCTGGACCGCTCGCGCACCTGGTTCCGCTATCACCACTTGTTCGCCGACTACCTGCGCGGCCGGGCGCGCGAACTGCCTGGCGACGCCATGCGCGCGGTCCACCTGCGCGCCAGCGACTGGTTCCATCGCCACAAGCTGCCGCATGAGGCGGTGCGCCATGCGTTCGAGGCCCACGACCTGGAACGCGCGGCCGACCTCGTGGCCTCGTTCTCGGGCGAGCTGGTGCAACACCGCGGCGAACACGCCACCCTGCTGGGTTGGCTGACCCGCCTGCCGCAGGCGCTGGTGCATGCGCGGCCGAAGATCCGCACCGGGCATGCCTGGTCGCTGGTGCTCACGCGGCGCTACCCCGAGGCCGAACAGGAACTGCGCGCACTCGAAGCCGCCTGCTCGGACAGCGGTGCGGTAGACGACGAGGGCGCGCTGCGCAGCGTGATCGAGATGATCCGCTGCGTCTACTGGGCCCATACCGGCGAGCCGCTGCTTGCCAAGTCGCGCAGCGAAGCCTGGCTGCGCAGCTGGCCGCACGCCGACTCCTTCCTGACCGGCGTGGTCGCCAACGTGCTGGCAAGCGGCTGCTGCGAGTCCGACGCCTTCGAGCAGGGTATCCAGGCCCTTGCCGTGGCCCGGCGCGCGTTCGAGGAATGCCGCGCCGACTACGGCCTGGCCTGGGCCTCGGCGCTGGCGATGATGATCGCCATGCGCCGTGGTGACCAGCACGAGGCGATGGCACAGGCGAAGGCCGGCATCGCCATCGTCGTGCGCAGCCTCGGTGTCGCGTCGTACGCTGGGTCGATGCTCACTTTGCTGGCCGCCGAAGTCTGCTATGAACAGAACGACCTGGCGCAAGCGCAGCGTTTCATCGACCAGGGCCTGCCCTTCATCGACGAGCACGGCCTGGTCGAGATGACCACGGCTGGCTACCTCACGCGCGCGCGGCTGCTGCGCCTGCGCGGCGAGCACACGGCGGCCGATGCCTGCCTGCTTGAAGGCGAGTCGCTCGGTCATCGGCTCAAGCTGCCGCGACTCTCGCTGATCCTGGCGGCCGAGCGCTGCACGCTGCGGCTGCAGGCGGGGGCGCCGGACGATGCGCTCAAGCTCGCCCAATCGTATGGCCTCGTCGCGCGTGGCGCGGACACCGCGCCACTGCTGGCGGCCGCCGACGAGGACATCGTCTGCCTGATGCGGCTGCGCCTGCGTTTCGCGCAGGGCGCCGGGCCCGGCCCCGGTCCTTTCGGCGCGCTCAACGATGCCATCCGCCGCGCGCAGCGCGACGGCCATCAGGGCCAGCTGGCGCGCCTGCTGGCGCTCAAGGCGGTGCAGCAGCACCGCACGGGTGACCGGGCGCAGGCACTGCGTACGCTGGACGAGGCGTTGCAGCTTGCCGCGCAGCTCGGCTTGCTGCGCAGCTTGCTCGATGCCGATGCCCTGTTGCTCGTCATGGTGGAAACCATGGCCGCGGGCCGCGATGAACTGGAGGGCGCCACCGATACGCGGGTGCCGCTTGGCTACCTGCAGCAGTTGCTCCAGGCGGCCGGCCGCAGCGTGGCGGGCGTGCGAAGCGCGCCGCCCACGCCGGCCGGGACCATGGAGCTGACGGAGCGCGAGCTGAAGATCCTGCGCCTGCTCAAGGCTGGCCTTGGCAACCGCGAACTGGCGCAAAGCCTGTTCGTGTCGGAAGCCACGGTCAAATGGCACCTTCACAACATCTTTGCGAAGCTCGGCGTGCGCAACCGCACGAGCGCGCTGGCACGCGCGCAGGAGAACTCACTGCTCTGACCGGTGCTGCCCGCGCACCGGCATCAGCCTGCCTGAATGCCCTGAGCAGGGTGAGCGGTCTCATCGCGCATCCATTGGCTGAACGCAAGGATGCGTGGATCCTGGCTGCTGCGCGCCGGATAGACGAGATGATAGGCGTACGCTGGCGCGATACGCACGCCAAGCTCGAATAGCCGCACCAGGCGGCCTTGGGCCAGGTCATTGGCGATCATGGGCAGTTCCACAAGGCCAATGGCGGCGCCATCGATCACGGCCTGCACGACATGGCTCGAATCGGCAAAGGCAACGCATCGGCTGTCGTCGAAATCGTCGACGCCGGCCGCAGCCATCCACAGGCGCCAGTCGGGCCAGGCCATGCCGTCGACCGGACAGTCGACATAGCACAGCGTGTGGCCAAGCAAGTCCCGCGGCGTTTGCAGCCGGGCGCCGGCTTCGAGCAGTTTCGGGCTGCAGATCGGAACGACCAACGTGTCGAACAGCCGGTCCGAGCACGTGTCCTCATAGTGCCCGACCCCAAAGCGGATCGCGATATCCACATCGTCCGTATCGAAGTCCCGTACCTGATCGGAAATATCGAATGTGAGTTCAAGCGCCGGGTTGGCGGCCCTGAACCGCGCAAGCCTGGGAAGCAGCCAGCTGGTAGCGAACATCGCGCCTAGCGAGATCCGCAGGTGCGCCGGCCCCCGAGCCATCCTCCGGGCCCGGCTGGTGGCCCGCTGCAAGGTGTCGAGCGCTTCGGCGGCCGCCTCGAACAAGACGGCGCCGGCCGGCGTCAGCTGGATGCTGCGGCTGTTGCGCGCGAACAGCGTGATGCCCAACTGGTCCTCGATCTCCTTGATCTGGTAGCTGACGGCCGCCGGCGTCAACCCCACCTCTTGCGCCGCGCGCGTGAAGTTCAAGTGCCGGCCGGCAGCCTCGAAGGTCCTCAGTGCTCGTGTTCCCGGCAGCATGCGTTTCATCGATCTTCAAGCCATTTTTAATGATCCGGCAAGAAATACTCGTTTCTCAAAGCGTGGTCAATAGCAGATAGTTGCGGCAAACCATGCAACTACCGGAGTCACAGCGATCCATGTCAGCCAGCCAGTCTTCTTTTGTCGTTCAACGCAATGGCCTGCCGGCAACCGTCGCGGCGTTGTCCCCCCTCGCCTTCGCGGGCTATGCGCATTTCACCGCGATGCAGGTACGCGGCGGCCGGGTCCGTGGGTTGGATCTCCATCTCGAGCGGCTCAGGGTTGCCTCGACGGCGTTGTTCGGCCGCGCCTTGCCAGACGATCAGGTGCGGGCCTATCTGCGCGCGGCGCTGGCAGGCGCGCCCACAGACGCCTCGCTGGTGGCCACCGTGTACTCACCGGCGGGTGAGTTCACCGTGGCCGGCGCGGATGCCGAGCCTGAAGTGCTGGTGCGTACCGGGCCGCCCGCGTCCGGCCCACAGGGGCCGTTGGCGTTGGCAGCGGTGCCCCACGAGCGGGTTCTCCCAGCCCTGAAGCACGTTGGTGAAGTGGCCAAGACGTATTTCCTCCGCCAGTCCGTGGCTCAAGGCTTCGACGATGCCGCCTTCGTTGACGCGCAGGGGCGCCTCAGCGAGGGGACGATCTGGAACCTGGTCTTCTGGGACGCAGACGCGGTCGTGTGGCCAGAGGCCGAAATGCTGGCAGGCACGACCATGGGCATCGTGCGCCGGCAACTGGATCGCCTCGGTGTGCGTCAGCGCGTCCAGCCAGTGACGCTGGCGGACCTGGCTGGCCTGGCCGGGGCGGCGGTGATGAACTCCTGGACACCGGGGGTGGCGGTAAGCCGGATCGGTACCAACCCCATACCTGAGGCGCCGGGCTTCCTTGCACTGCTTCACCGGGCCTATCGGATGGAAGAGGCTGTCGCGCCGTGAGTGCAGGCGGCAGCCGCGCTGCTGGCGCTGCTTTTGCTGGGCGTCGGCGCCGCCGCGGCGGCGCTTCTCCTGGCGTATCGCTGAGTTGCAGTGCGGCCTCAGTTGCTCTTCGGTGGCAGCACCTGGCCGCGAATCTCACCGGACGGATGATCCTTGGTATGCACGTTGATGTACATTTCACCGGCAAGGAATTCCTGAGCGTCGGCCGGGGACAGCGTGACCTGGCCCTTGAAGGGACTAGTGACAGCGCCGCCCTTCCCGGAGAGCCAGACCTTCACGCTCGCGTTCTTGCCGGTTGTGGCAGGCCCGTGGAAATGCGCCATGGTGGCCTCGCTGGGCAGGCCGCTGAACATGACCGACCAGGTGACAATCCGTGTGCCGGGATCGTAGGTGAGATCGGCGGAACCGCTGCCCTTGGTCTCGACCGGAGGCACCTCCTGCGCGCCGCTAAGCGGCACGGTAAACGAGACTGGCGCCGCATGCACCAAGGTCATTGACCCCGCCAAGACGAGGCCGGAGAGCCATATGAGGGCCCGCCGCGATATCGAAACACGCATTTGATTGTCTCCCGTCCGGTACGGCACCGGTTGAACCGCGGCCGCCTGCTGTCGGTATGTGGCGGCCAGAGTACCCGATGCCGGCGCTTTCGGCGCCTGGCAAATCTGTCAGCCAGCCGGTCGCCGGCATGAGTCCGAGAAAAGGATAGACCCGGCTGCCTATCAAATCCAGGACCGAAATTGGCAATCGGGCCGACGAACGTCGCGTGCCGGGCCACGTCCGCCCAGATTGCATTGATCCCGCGTCGCGCGCAGCTCGGAGTCCCGGCGTCGTATGCACGGCTGCACACGTATCCGAGTGCTTTCAGCCTTGCAGCCCCATTTTTCCAGTGGCCATTGCCGCGAGGCGAACCACGAGCTTTTTTGAACAACCGATTCCGAGCTGTCCATGTCCTTGGGCGACACCTCGGTCGACACCCCGTCAAAGAAGCTCGTCGCCGTTGGTCCTGGGCAAGCTGCCATCACATGAACCCCCGTGCCGGCTAGCTCATATTGCAGCGCTTCGCTGAAGAAAAGGACGAACGCCTTGGTTGCCGCGTAGGTGCCCATGTAAGGGAGGGGCTGAAAGCTCGCGTTGGACGCAAGATTGATGATGCCGCCCTTGCCCCGCTTCGTCATTGCGCTGCCAAGCTGGTGGGCAAGCGCGACCAGCGCCTGGACGTTGACCTGGATCTCCGACTGTACCTTCTTGAAATCCTGCGAGAGAAAGCTGCCGGTCAGGCCAAGCCCCGCATTGTTGACCAGCAGGTCAACCTGAATGCCGCGGCGCTCGAGTTCCTCGCCGATCTGAATGGCGGCGCAGGGATTGGCCAAATCGGCGTTGAGCGGGACGCATTGGACGCCGTGCCTAGCGGTAAGGTCTTGTGCAAGGGCGTGCAAGGCGTCACCAGACCGGGCTACCAGCACCAGGTTCATGCCGCGTGCGGCAAGCGTCTGCGCGAATACCTTCCCTAGCCCTTTCGACGCCCCTGTGATCAAAGCGGTCGAGCCGCGATAAACGAACATTTTTTCCCCCTGTGTACGGATGAACTTGCATTACCCTCGCCGAGGCATTGATCCCGGCCTGGATTGCCGGTCACCTTGCCTGGCTGGCGACAGCGGTCGACTGCGCTCAGGCAAGGCTGACGGCGGCGCGTGCCCTCTCGGCATGATTTCGGGTCTCCGGTCTTGGTTGATGATGGGGCTTCGATCGCCAATTGCTGATGTGGCACATTGTGCAAAGTCCGGCGTGTTTTGATAATTGGCCTACCATTTGAATCATCTTCAAAAAAAACGGAAATATCGTGGAGAGCCTCGGCGACATCCGGCTTTTTGTTGAAGCGGCAAACCTGGGCGGGCTATCGGCTGCGGGACGGAAGCTGGGACTCTCTCCCGCGGCGGCGAGCGCACGCCTTGGCAAGCTGGAAGCCACCCTGAATACGCGGCTCTTTGAGCGCACGACGCGCCAGTTACGGCTCACGGAGGAGGGACGGCTGTACCTGCGCCATTGCCAGCAGGCGCTTGGGGCCCTTGAAGATGCCCATGCGGCGCTACAGGCCGGCCGGAGCATCGTGCGCGGAAAGGTGCGGATTTCGGCGACCTCCGATTTCGGCCGTCACGTCGTCAAGGGCTGGCTTGACGAGTTCAACGTGCAATATCCGGAGGTGACTTTCTCCCTGGTGCTGTCGGACTCGTTGTCGAACCTGTTGCTCGACGACATTGACCTTGCCATCCGCTTTGGCGTGCCCCCGGATAGCTCGCTGATCGCGCGGCGCCTCGCGCCCAATCGACGCGTGCTTTGTGCGTCGCCCGGATATGTGGCGACGCATGGGGCGCCGGAGCACCCACGCGATCTGGAGCGATTCGATTGCATCGTCCTGGGAACGGCGGCCGGGCTTGCGAACGACTGGCGGTTCACGCGCGGCGGCGAGGTCGAGATCTATACCGTACCCCTTGCAAATTCCCGAGAGACGAATGACGGCGCGATCGCGCGCGAATGGGCGGTGACGGGTTACGGCATAGCGATGAAATCCGTATGGGACATCGGCGCTGATCTGCGCGCGGGAGCATTAGTGATGCTGATGCCGGAGTGGCGGTCTCCGGATGTGCCGGTGCATGCGCTGTACCACCGTAGCCGGTACATGGCGCCGCGCATCCGAGCGCTACTCGACTTCCTGCTCGAGCGCTTTTCCACGGTATCTCGTGACCTCGAGGCCTATTTGAACCCGGTCACCGAGGCACACTGAAAGCAAATGGAGATCGACGTGCTGCCGAATGAGAAGTGTGAAATCCATTCTCAACCTGCATTCGAGCATCAATCATGCGTTGGCCCAGGCAGGCCATGCCATTCAGCCGTGAGCGCTGCAGCAGCGCCCGTTGCGCTTGCGCCGCGTTAGCGGCCTCGCCGCGCCAGGCCAGCAGGGGCGGCTCCTGCAAAGCGCGCCCGTAGGAGAACGACAGCCGCCAGGGCAGCGGGGCGAGCCGGTTCATGGCATCGAGATTGGCGGTGGCCTCGGCGGGTGTCTGGCCGCCGGACAGGAAGAAGATGCCCGGTACCGCCGCCGGCACCGTGCGCTTGAGCACCTGTACGGTCTGCATGGCAACCTCGGCCGGCGCCGCCTGCCCGGCTTCCTTGCCGGGGAGCACCATGCTGGGTTTCAGCAGCATGTGCTCGAGCACCACCGCATGCCGGTGCAAGGCGTGGAAGACTTCGTGCAGCACGGCCTCGGTGACCTCGGCGCAACGCGCCATGGAGTGCGCGCCGTCCATCAGCACCTCGGGCTCGACGATGGGCACCACGCCCGTTTCCTGGCAAATCGCGGCATAGCGTGCCAGCGCTTGCGCATTGGCCTGGATGGCAAGGCGGCCAGGCAGCTTGTCGGACACGTTGTACACCGCGCGCCACTTGGCAAAGCGCGCGCCCTGCTGACGATAGGCGGCAAGCCGCTTGGCCAGCCCGTCAAGGCCCTCGGTGATCTCGTCGCCGGGAGCGTGGGCGAGCGCGAGCTTGCCCTTGTCCACCTTGATGCCGGGCACGATGCCGTGGCGTGCAGCCAGTTCCGGCAGCAGCGTGCCATCGTCGGCGCGCTGGCCCAGCGTTTCCTCGTACAGGATCACGCCGCTGATGAATTCACCAAGACCTGGCGCCGACAGGAGCAGGTTGCGCCACGTCCGGCGGCTTTCCTCGCTCGATGCCACACCGATGCGCTCGAACCGCTTGGCGATCGTCGGCCCGCTCTCGTCGGCGGCCAGCAGGCCTTTGCCCGCTTGAACCAGGGCGTCCACGGTGGCTTGCAGTTCGCTTCGTGTGTCCATGACGTTGCTCCGCGAAGGTGATATGGAACAAGCATTGGCGCATAAGCGCGATCGCGCAAGGAAGAAGCGAGCCGGGGGCACCGTAGCGCCAGCGGCACGCGCTACCGGCGAGGTCACCTCCCCGTGCTAGGATGACCGCTCCCCAGCAGCCGCCCCCAGTTCCATGGCCACCCTCTACGCAACCCTCGGCGTGCAATCGGACGCCACCCTGGACGAGATCAAGCGCGCCTACCGCCGCGCAGCGATGAAGTGGCACCCCGACCGCAACCTTGGCCGCGAGGCGGAGGCGCATGAGGCATTCCAGGGAATCCGCGATGCCTACGCCATTCTTTCCGATGCCGGGCAGCGCCAGATCTACGACGAGGTATTCGAGCGGGAGATGCAGCGCTGGGAGGCCGAGCGCGAGGCGCAGGAAGCGCAGGAAGCACAGGAGCGCAAGGCACAACGCGAGGACCAGCGCGTCGCCCAGGAACACTACGAGAAGATGGTTGCCATCGCGATGCGCTTTGCCGACGACGGCCACAATCGCGAAGTGCTCTTCGGCGTACTGCTCGGCCGGGACTGCGACGCGGAGCTGGCGGCGCGCATCGCGGACAGCGTATGGGCCTTGCAGGAGTCGCGCAGGGCAAGCGCGCCGGCCGCGGACGCGCCTGACGCCGAGGCTGCCCCGCCGCCCGCCGGGGCGGCGGCGCCAAACCCCAATGAGGCGACGCGGCCCAGGCGTCACCCCGGCGCCTTCGATTCGTTCTGGCACGGCTTGTTCGGCATCCGCTCGTAGCAAGGGGAGCAGGGGCATGGCGATGCCGAAGCATCCGAGCCCGGCTGGCGAAGGCCTCCCACCCGGCGGCACGCTGACACCGAACGTTGCCCGCACGAAACAAATGTAATCTTCTGTTAATGGCGCCCCGTGGCCCTGCTTTGACAACGGAAACGTCCTTCCGCTTTGGTACGATCGCGCTCTTTCCGCCAGCGCCCCGCCACTGTGATTCGCCGATATGCATCGTTGTTTTGTGAGCATTGCGCACGGTGGCTCGCCCGCGTCCAGCCGCTGGCCGCCGCCAGCAGCACGGCAAGCAAACTCGTTTTCAACAGCGCGCTGCGCCGCCTTCGCCACCCGACGCGACGCGGCATCGCGCTGACGCTCGCCGCCTTGCCAGCGCTCTTCCTGCTCTACGTGCTGGCGCTCGTGCCGTTTACGCCGGGCATCGGCGACATCCGCAAAGCGCGCGTCGATCGGCCAGCGTTGATCGTCTCGGCCGACGGCAAACTGCTCGATGCGTTCAAGCCGGTCAATCGCCAGTGGGTGTCGCTCAGCCAGATCTCGCCGTACATGGTGGAGGCCTTGATCGCGACCGAAGACCGCCGCTTCTACGAGCATCATGGCATCGACTGGAAGCGCACGGCGTCGGCCGCGCTGCATACGTTCTCCGGCGACCGGCAAGGTGGCTCGACGCTCACGCAGCAACTCGCGCGCAACCTGTATCCCGATGAAATCGGCCGCGCGCCGACCCTCACGCGCAAGCTCAGGGAAGCGATCACGGCGTTCAAGATCGAAGCCGTGTACAGCAAGGATCAGATCCTCGAGACGTACCTGAACACGGTGCCGTTTCTGTACAACGCCTTCGGCGTGGAAATGGCCGCACGCACCTACTTCGGCAAATCTGCCGGTCAGCTCGACATCCTTGAAAGCGCCACGCTGGTCGGCATGCTGAAGGCCAACAGCGCCTACAACCCCGTGCTCAATCCCGAGCGCGCGTTGCAGCGGCGAAACACAGTGCTCGGGCAGATGAACAAGTACGGCAAGCTCAAGCCCGATGCCTACGCCTCGTTGCAGCGACAACCGCTCAACGTCGATTTCGCGTTGCAGACCGCGCCACCGGGCGCCGCGCCGCATTTTTCAGCGCAATTGCGCAAGTGGCTGATCGCATGGGCCGATCGCAACGGCTACAACATCTATACCGACGGGCTGGTCGTGCGCACGACCCTCGATTCGCGCCTGCAGGCGATGGCGACGCAGGCGATGGAGTGGCAGACGAACCAGTTGCAAGGGATCGCGAACGGCGCATGGAACGAGCGCACGGGCTGCTGGCCGGGCAACGACCTGTTCCGGACATTCATCCGGCAAACGCCCGACTACCGCGCCGCACGCGATGCTGGCCAATCGGATCAGGCCGCGCTCAGGAAACTCGGCACGAACCCCACGTTCGTTCGCGCGCTCTGCCGGAGCAAGGCACAGATCCAGGCGGGTTTTGTCGCGATCGATCCGCGCAACGGAGATATCAAGGCATGGGTCGGCAGCCGCGACTTCCGTGACGAACCGTTCGATCACGTGCAGCAGGCCCGGCGTCAGCCGGGTTCGACGTTCAAGCCGTTCGTCTACGGCGCGGCCTTCGCGGACGGCGCGCGGCCGAGCGATACGATCGTGGACCGGAACGTCGCCATTGCGCTGACCGGGCAGGCGATCTGGCGGCCTACCGACGCGGAACCACCCACCGGGCGACCGATGACGCTGCGAGATGCGCTAGTGTATTCGCGCAACCGCGTCACCGCCCAGCTCATGCAAAGGGAGCGCCCCGAGAAGGTCGCACGGCTCGCGCATGCAATGGGTGTGCGTGTGAGCCCGCTCGAAGCGGTGCCATCGCTCGCGCTCGGCACGAGCCCGGTCACGCTCAAGGAAATGGTCTCGGCGTACAGCACGATCGCCAACCGCGGCGCCTATATCGAACCGCGCATGGTCACGCGCATCGAGGATCACGACGGCAAGGTGCTCGCCGATTTCGCGAGCGCAGCGCCAGAACAGGCGCTGCCCGCCGGCGCGGCGCAAACGCTCGTCGACGTGATGCGCGACGTCGTCAGCCGGGGCACCGGCGCGGGCATCCGGGCGCGCTTCGGGATTCGCGCCGACGTGGCCGGCAAGACGGGCACGACGCAGGACAACACGGATAGCTGGTTCATCTTGATGCACTCGCAACTGGTCGCGGGCGCGTGGGTGGGTTTCGACGATGGACGCGTGACGCTCGGCAACTATTGGGGCGAAGGCGCGCACAGCGCCCTGCCGATGGTGGGCGCGTTCTACGACATGGCGCTGCGCGCGCGAGTGATCGATCCAGATGCGCGGCTTGGCCCCGAGACCCGGCCTCCTCGCACGGTCCATGAACGACGGCATCGACGCTTCCTCTTCTGGACGTTCTGATGTCACGCGGGCGCGCGCGCCATTCGCGATCGGCCAGGTGCCGACGTTGAAATTGACAATCTGCATCTGGCCTGCATCCAGGGTGAGCCCGTCGCGACAGGCATGATCGAGCTCGAAAAGAAAGCGCTGGGGGCGATCTTTGTCCACCCGGAATTCATGCAGCGGGGTATAGGCATGAAACTAGTCGAGGCGCCTTCCCGGCCAGAAGCGGTCCATCGGTCGTGGGTGTCGGACAGCGGACGATAGGTGCTGCTCCCGTCTTGCAGTTGACTACCCGGTAATCTATAAATTGATGTTGATGCGTGGCGTAGCACAACGTGGCGGTCATGCATCAGACTTGGGACCTGTGCGGAGGCAAGACCCCGATTGGTCACCGTGCGAGCTGCGTCGGGAGATTGTGATGAGCCGTCGAGAAGTTTTCGGGCGCGCCCTGGCGATCCTGGCCTTGGGCGTCGCCAGTCACCTATCCCTGGCGCAGGTGCCGCCCGATCTTGACGAAAAGCTCAAGGCGCTGGATCGAGTCGTTGACCCGTCGAGCACTGCCGCCCTGTATGTGCCGCTGTTGAAGGCACAGTCTTATTCGGGAGTGCGTGTCTCGCGGGATCTGAACTACGGGCCGGCAGACAGCCAGAGGCTGGACCTGTTCGTACCCGCGGCTGCGCTCCAGTCGCCGCGTGCCGTGCTGATCTTCGTGCATGGCGGCGGCTTCGTGCGCGGTGACAAACATGCGTCCGACAGCCCCTTCTACGACAACGTGATGCTATGGGCCGCGAGCCGCGGACTGATCGGCGTCAATCTCAATCACCGGATGGCACCGCAGAACGCTTGGCCAGCGGGCACCGAAGACCTGGGTCTGGCGGTGCGTTGGGTTCAGGAGAACATCGCCGCGCAAGGCGGCGACCCGAAGCGGGTCTTTCTTGTGGGTCACTCGTCTGGCGCGGTGCTCGTGGCCTCCTATGTCGCCCACCCACAGTTCTATGGACCGGTTGGCGTAGGACTGGCCGGCGCGGCGTTTCTCTCGGCGACCATCTTCGACCCCGCTACCGCCGAGACTAGCCCGGCGCTCAAGGCATATTTCGGCGACGACGTCAGCCGGTACGGGGAACGCTCGTCAGTGCCCGGACTTCAGCAGACACCGTTGCCACTCATGGTGGCAACCGCGGAACTGGATCCCGCCGCCGTGGAGCACCAGGCGCGGCAGCTCCAGGACGCGCTCTGCAAAGCCAACCGCTGTCCAGCATTCACCCGCTTCCCGGGACAGAACCATTTCTCCGAGGTTTTTTCGATCAACAGCCCCGACGATACAGTGGGCACGGGAATACTTGCGTTCATTCACGGCGTTCGATAGCGCATGCCCCGGATGGCGATGCAGCCCGGCCTTTTAGCGAGCCGCACGACGCGCTGAGGGGCGACTTCTTTGCACCCCAAACTGTCGAAACCCCAGCAAATGCTAGCCAAGCAACAGCAGGGCATCAGCGAGCGAAAGCACTGTTGTGCGCGAATCGAACGCCGTTGAAAAAAGATGATCGTGCACGACCTGATCCGGGTCGTAGCAGCAATCCTTGACCGTGAATAGACGGAAGTCCGCATCGCTCGCGTACGCGACCGACGACAACACCACACCGGTCGACGCAATGCCCACCATGAGCAGGGTATCGATACCCTGCGCGGAAAGCCGCACCTGCAGGTCGGTACCAAAGAACACGCTGGCACGATGCGCGATGATGAGCGGTTCAGTGGCCTGCTGGCCGAGTTCCGGCGAGATCTGGTCGTCGACGAAGAGACCAAGCTGCTTGATTCCCTGCCCGTTCCTGTTCAACGGACTGACTTCCGGATAGCCTGGACCAAAGTGGATCTTGGCGAAATAGACGCTGACACCCTTGGCCCGCGCAGCGTCACACAGCTTGCGCGTATTGGAGAGCAAAGTGGGCGCGACCGATGGAAATAACGCCAGGATGTCGGTCTGATAATGCATGACCACGAGAGCGGTTTGCGCTGGAACCATTGCCGGAATCCGCATGGTCACACTGTGCGCATCAGCGGCGCTTTCCATGCCCTGTCGATGGTCTTCTGAATCGACGGGTCCGCGTTCAACGGGTGGCGACATAAGGCTACTCGACAAAGAATGATGGTCGACTCTACCATGACCAATCGGTTGACCGTTCTGGCAAACGGCCACTCACGACCGCTTCATCAGGCACGGCCGGAATGCATGCGGGCAGCTAGGTATTCGCCACCAGCAGTTCCTCCGCATTGTTCGGCGGACGCAGGCCATCCTTCCTGCCCGCGAAGTAGCGCCGGGTGAGATCGGCTGCCGACACGTGCCGTGCTTCCTTGAAGCCGGCTTCACGGGCCAGCGCCAGGATCTCCAGCGGGGTGAAGAAGCTGAGGAAAGGGGTCCCGCTGGCTCGCGCGCCCTTCTCCGGCAGCCACGAGTCCGTCCCGCCAGGCCTCGCCCGTCTCGAAATCGACCGGCACGAAGCGCAGCCAGTCCGGGACGCCGAAGCCAAGCTCGATCAGGCGCTGACGCTTCCATGCCTGGGGACCTGGCTGGTCGACCTCGAACACCCGGAGGCCGGACGCGATCTCCGGCCTGCGCTGCGCGAAGCTGTCAAGACCGGCGCCGAGGATGACATACTGGGCAAGCCCGCGGCCGGCCTGTTCCACGACCAGGTCCTCGATAAAACGAGCGCGCGCCACGATCGAGGCGCGGAAGGGGCGCGTGAACTGCGGGTCCATGTCCCCGCGGCGGCGCCAATCCTTGTCCGGGGACAGCAGTTTGAGGCCGATGTCGTCTTCCAGCACATGTGGCGGGGGGTCAGCCTCGACATGCAGGGCGCGCCACAAGGCGACTCGCGCTGCCGTGCTGTCCGGCTCTACATCTTGCTTGTCGATCATGACTTTCCATCCGGTTGGTTCGGGCGACAGCGCATCGCTCACGTCCGTGTGACCGATGTCGACCGGCCGCGGCGGCAATGCATCCCTTGATGGCTGGTGCTTCACTGCATTGCGATGTCAGCATATTCTCATGCCGTCGGGGCCAGGACATTGGCTTTTGCCAGACTTGCGCCGTGGAGCGTTTCCCGCCACGCGCAAGCTTTGGCGCCCCTTCATCGCAGATCGTCGAAGTCTTCCGGTGCTAGCCTGAGGGAGGCGGCATGCACGTTTTCCTCGAGGTGATCGATGGATCGAGTGCCGGGAATGGGCAGCATCACAGGTGACCTGGCAAGCAGCCACGCGATGGACAAGGCTGCATGCGTAAGGCCGTGCCGCGTGGCGGCCTGCTTCACCTTGAGCGCCCGTAGTCCTCGTTTGCCACCCAGCGGATACCAGGGCAGGAAGGCAATACCGAGACGCTCGCACGCGGCAAGCACGTCCTCGCTAGTGTGGTTTCTCAGGTTGTACGCGTTCTGGACGGACACGATGGGCGCGATGCTGCGTGCCAGATCGAGCTGCGCGACCGTGATGTTCGAAATTCCGATATGGCGGATTTTTCCGATGCGCTGCAAATCGGCCAGGGCGCCGACCGACTCGGCGAATGGCACGTTCGGATCGGGCGCATGGAGCTGATACAAATCGATGCGCTCCAGCCGCAAGCGCTGCAAACTGCCTTCGACCGCGCCCCGCAAATGCTCGGGGCGACCGTCCTGAACCCAGGATCGGCGATCTGGCCGCACCAAACCACCCTTTGTCGCGATGACCAGGTCCGGAGGATAGGGATACAAGGCCTGCGCGATCAATGACTCATTTGCCTCCGGGCCGTAACTATCCGCTGTATCGATGAAATTCACGCCAAGCTCGACCGCCCGATGCAGAACGCGATGGGCGTGATCCCTATCCTTTGGTCTTCCCCAAGCCGAGTCTCCACACAGACGCATTGCGCCAAAGCCCAATCGATTGACGGTTAAGTCGCCGAGGTCAATCGTTCCTGCGAGCCATGCACCCGTCTGTTCCAATGGCACCTCCATCTTGTCGGCGTCCTCAATCGAAGTGAATGGTCTATGGATGCGCGTGGCCAGGGGCGACGCGTATCCCGTCTCCCGGGAGAGCTTATCCAGTCTAACGCTGCAACCGCATAGATAGCGAAAAGCGTTCGGCCGGATGCACCGTGACCGAAACCTCGAACACGTGGCCGCTGGCATCGAAATAGCGTCGCACGATCTTGAGTGCCGCCTGTCCCGGCGTCAGCCCAAGGGCGCGTGAGATGTCGGTGTCGCCGACAGTCAAGGCGCACACATCCTGCCGGATCTCGGCAATGCATCGGCCGTAGCGCGCCTCGATCAAGGCACTGATCAGGACGCCAGGCGACGCGCGCACGATTTCGCCGATCTCCGCATAGGCCGGATCGATATACGCATCGGTCCAGCCGATGGGCGGCGTGTTGGCACGCCGTCCATGCGCAGGCTCGAGATGCGCAGCCAGCGCGTGCCGTGGGCCTTCCGTCAGATCGTGCGCGATGGACGAGAAGTTGACCTTAGGTATGGCGAGTGAAGCGTTCGTATTCATGGTCCCAGGGTAAACCCATGGTTGCGAATATGTTTAAACATATTATAGTCAAATATGTCCGGACATATTAGCGTGTGTTCGAGAGTCCAGCAATTTACCTCAGAGGCCGATATGTCCACTTTCTCCGTCCCCATGGCTAGCACCGTCGTGGATTCGATCCTGTTCCGCGATGCCTTCGGCACCGCGAAGATGCGCGGGATCTTCTCCGACCGTGCGCTGATCCAGCGCTACATCGACGCCGAAATCGCACTGGCGAAGGCCGAGGCGCGCGTGGGCGTGATCCCGGCCGAGGCCGCGGAGGTAATTGCGCGCGAGTCGCGCCTGGAGCGCATCGACTTTGACCATATGCGCGAGGAGACCGACATTGTCGGCTACCCGATCCTGCCGCTGGTGCACCAGCTCGTGGGCATGTGCGGCGAGGCCGGCCGCTACGTGCACTGGGGCGCGACCACGCAGGACATCATGGACACCGCCGTGGCCCTGCAGGTGCGCGACGCGCTCGACAGCATTGATGCCGATATCCGCGAACTGCGCGCCATCCTGGCCGACCTCGCGGCCAGGCATCGCGACACGCCCATGGCCGGCCGCACGCACCTGCAGCAGGCGCTGCCAGTCACCTTTGGCTATAAGGTAGCGATCTGGCTCGCCATGTTCGACCGCCACCAGCAGCGTCTGGCTGAGTTGCGCCCGCGCGTGGCCGTGGTGGAGTTTGCCGGCGCGGCCGGCACGCTGGCCTCGCTGGGCAACAAGGGCTTCGAGGTGCAGCAGGCGATGGCCGAGGAACTTGGGCTGGGCGTGCCGGCGACCACCTGGCATGTGGCGCGTGACGGCTTCGCCGAGGCGGTGAACCTGCTGGCACTCATTACCGGCTCCCTCGGCAAGATCGCCCTCGACATCATGATCATGGCGTCGACCGAGTTCGCCGAGGTCTACGAGCCGTTCGTCAAGGGCCGTGGGGCATCCAGCACCATGCCGCAAAAGCGCAACCCGATCTCCAGCGAGCTGATGCTGGCCGCCTCGAAGGCGGTACGCCAGCACGCCGGCTTGATGGTCGATGCGATGGTGCAAGACTTCGAGCGCGCCACCGGCCCGTGGCATGCAGAATGGATTGCGATTCCCGAGAGCTTCATCCTCACTGCCGGCGCTCTGCACCAGGCGAAGTTCGCACTTGGCGGCCTGATCGTCGACACCGACCGCATGAAGCACAACCTCGGCATCAGCCGCGGCCTGATCGTGGCCGAAGCGGTGATGATGGGCATGGCGCCTTTCACGGGTCGCCAACAGGCGCATGACATCGTCTACGACGCCTGCCGCACCGTGAGCGAAAAAGGCGGCACGCTGGCCGAGGCGCTGATGGCACTGCCCGAAGTCACGCAGCACTTCGATCGCGCCGCGATCGACCGCTTGACCGATCCGGCCAACTATCTCGGCCTGGCGCCGCAGATGGTGGACCGCGCCCTCGCCTTGTCACGCGGCGTGTAAAAGAACGGCATCGAGGAGACAGATATGCAAGACCAAGCTTCCAGCGCGGATGCGCTGATCTCGCCGCCGCGCAAGCTACCCTGGTATCGCAAGCTAGGCATGCAAGTACTGGTGTCCCTGGTGCTTGGCATCGCGGTGGGCTTCATCTTCCCGAGGTTCGCCTCGCAGCTCAAGCTGCTGGGCGACATGTTCCTCTCGCTGATCAAGGCCGGCGTGGCGCCGCTGGTGTTCCTCACCATCGTGCACGGCATCGCTTCAGCCGGCGACGTGAAGAGCGCCGGCCGAGTCGGCTGGCGCTCCATCCTCTACTTCGAGGTGCTCTCGACCATTGCGCTGGTTTTGGGCCTGCTGGCGGGCAACCTCTTGCAGATCGGCAAAGGCATGACCACGGTGGCCGTCGGCGCCGCTCCGCCAGCCGTGGCCAAGGCCGCGCCGCAGGGCTTCCTGGAGTTCATGGCCCACATCGTGCCGGACAACTTCGTGGGGGCGTTCGCCAAGGGGGAACTCCTGCAGGTGGTGGTGCTCGCGGTGATGGTCGGCATCGGTATCCTCGCCATTCCGGGGGGCCGGCGCGAGAAAATCAACGAGGGGCTCGACCAGATCTCCGAGGTGTTGTTCTCGTTCATCAACCTCGTGATGAAGCTGGCGCCGATCGGCACATTCGGGGCGGTAGCCTACTCGGTTGGCAGCAACGGTACCGCGGTCCTGATCGCACTGGCCCAACTGGTGTTGAGCTTCTACGCGGTGGTGGCGGTCTTCATCGTGGTGGTGCTGGGCGTGGTGGCACGGCTGGCCGGCTTCAGCCTTTGGCGTTTCCTGCGTTACATCAAGGACGAGATCCTGATCGTCCTCGGCACCGCATCGTCGGAGAGCGCCCTGCCTCGCCTGCTGATCAAGCTCGAGCGTCTGGGTTGCGCGAAGCAGACCGTGGGGCTGGTGCTGCCAACCGGCTACGCCTTCAATCTTGATGGCACTTCACTCTTCATGGCGATGGGTGTGATGTTCATCTCGCATGCCTACGGCGTGCCGCTTTCACTCGATCACCAGATCGGCATCTTGTTGCTGATGCTCCTGACTTCCAAGGGCGCGGCCACGGTGTCGGGCGGCTCCTTCGTGGTCTTCGCGGCAACCGTGACTTCGACCGGGATGCTGCCAGTGGAAGGGCTGGCGGTCATCTTCGGTGTCTACCGTTTCCTCTCGATGGCGATCGCCACTTGCAACACGATCGGCAATAGCGTGGCCACCGTGGTGGTTGCCAAGTGGTCCGGCACTTTTGACCACGAAGTTGCGCAGCGGCATCTCTTTCCCGAGCGCTTTCCTGGTACGGCCTATGCCGATGCGGCGCTCGACGACGGCAACCTCTTGCCTGAGGACACCAACGAAGGCAACCCGCACACGGCTGGCATCCCGTTCTCGAAACCCGGCGTGTGATTAGGCGGCGGAGGCGTTTAGCTAAACCCCAGCGTGAACGCCAGCAGCAGCACATTCACAATAAGCAAACCATAGAGGATCGCCACGGCCCCGGAGATGGAGCGGCGCCGTTGATGTCCTTGCAAGGCGCGCCGGTCGCGCTTGCGTTTCCACAGGCAGGCCGCGCCAATGGCGAAGGCGGCGATCCCAGTCAGCATGCCTGCCAGCATCATGGCGCCCGCGGCTGGCTTGGGTGAGTCTTGCTCGATTGGGAGCGGCGTCGGCGAGGTCGGCGAGGTCGGCGAGGTCGGCGAGGTCTGATAGGTCTGAGAAGAGGCGGCTGCCGGCGGCATTGGCTCGGTCGGCAGCGGACTCTCTTGCGTGGCAATCGACTGCGCCGGCGCCGCCTGAGCCTGCGCGAGCGGTGTCGGCTCCTGCTTTGGCGGCGCGGGCGCCGCAACCGTTGTGCCTGGCGGGACGGCGGGCCGCGCCGGCCTCATGCGGGCGGCATCCCGCCACCGCCACCATTCGTGGAACAGGCTATCAAGGCAGCGCTCGGAGCCGCAGGCATCCCGTTTGATGCGCCACGCGCTGACTTCGGCATCGTTGGTAACGCCGCTGCGCAGCAACCTCTGCTGTTCGGCATAGATGCGCTCGTAACGCGTCATGAGTTCCTGGTTATCGCAGACCAGGTGCTTGTTACGTGGGTGGCCGCCGCTCGCCAGCGCACATCTCATCCCGTCGCCGTGCGGATCTTCGCAGCGGACCGATCCCGCGCCGCGTACTGACTTACAGTCGATGTCGGTTGCCTGCGCGCCATCGATGGCAGACAGCCCCAAGACAACGAGCATGGCCAGGTGTCCTATGACCCTGTTCATGATGGCTCCTCAAGCAAGCGCGCACGTCAGCGTTGAAGTTCAACATACTCGATGGTCGCCGTTGGCTGCAAGCGCGCGATTGGCAACGCGTGCGGTAGTGCACTTTCTTCGGCGGCGCCAAACAGAAATGCGCGCCCTCCTTCTCCTGCGGGGCTCGATATGCGCGCCGCGCGGTGTGCGCTGGCGGCCACGAAGGATTCTGCTACGGCACCTTCAATGAGCAGGAGGCGCGCTGATCACGAAGCCGTGGCCGCGCCGGCAGCGCCTTGGATCAGTTTTTACCCGGCATGCAAGGCAGCGCTATCTCAAATGCCGAGGTCGACATGTAGCGGCCTTGCGGATAGTAGTCACCCATGACTTTCCGTTCATCGCCGGGCTTCTCGATCGCCTGTATGGCATGGGGGAAACTGGACGTGCCCAGCATGTGCCGCAGCTGCACCACCGTGACATCGGCATCCGCCGCGCCGTCGCCGTCATCCGCCATCGGCAGCCAGGCAATGCCGCACGCATTGATCGCGTTGCGCGGGCGATCCTCCTTGCGGCTGACGACGATGGTATAGAAGCCATCCGGACCGACGGGGATGTGCTCGTCATAGGCGCACGCGTTGACCCGGGTGTTGGCGAAGCCCTGGTTCGAGCACATCGACCAATAGCGAAGATCGCCGCTACCCATGGATGCGTCGCCGTTATACGTCCTGGGCGTGGTAGGGGCCTTGCCGCGGATGACGAAGACCTTGCCGAGTTTGCGGCTGACAATGGTACGGATGTACTGGTTGTCCAGATTCGGATAGAAGCCGCCTGTGCTCTTCTTCGGATTGGCTAGTGGCTTGCCTGTGTAGAGGCTGTACAGGTAGTCGCGATCGTACTGGATATACCAGGTTGGCGGGTTGGTAGCCGGAAAGGCCGGCTCATGCTTCGCATTGCCCACTTCGCGTGCAGCGGCAAGCAGTTCATGGTACTTCTCCATCGGGACCGCGAGCGCGGCAGCATCGAGCTGGAGCGGCTGCTTGGTCCGCAGCGCCGGGCACGCCGCGTCGCCCCTCAGCACCTTGCCGTCTGCCAGCGTCAGCACGGGGACCGGCAGTCCGGCTCCGCCTGTCTCGTCGGTTCCTTTGTCGCGCGCGTAAATGCGATACAGGATCACCTGCTGGCCGGCGCCGTATTTGGGTGCGTGCAATGTCGCGCGTTGCTGGCCGGTCTGATTCATGCCGACGGTCTGATTGGCCGGCGGCGCGCTATCGGCGATCGCCAGCGAGTATCTGCGCGCCTTGGCATTGCGGTCGGCACCAGGCAGGAAGGGGTTGCTCGCGCCGGGCACCGGCTTGAGCAGGTAGTCGGCCACCGATTCGACCGGGACGCCGGCGCCGTCATAGCTGATCAGCGACATGTAGCGCGAATGCGGGAAGTCGCCCTCGACGGCCAGCGTGGCCCCCTCGGGCACGGAGAATGTCGCCGCCCAATAGAAGGTGCCGGCATCCGGGTAGGCAATGTTGATGTAGGGGTCGGCACTGGCGGGGCCGCGCGACCAGAAGCAATTGCGCGGGCCGGGAATCGGGTCGCTTCCAGCGGCTACGCCGCGGGCCGAGTCGGCAAGCTGCGTAGCCGGCGTTTGCGCATTTGCACTGGCTAACACCAGGCACCCGGCAGCAAATGCCAGGACCGTCGCGAACCGTCGGAGTTTCCCTTGGCCGCGGGCCTGCGTGGGCGCGATGGCGCTGATATCTTGAATCACTGCTTGTCTCCTTGCGTTGGGGCATGTGGGCGTGAAGCCGGCCTGCTCATGCGATTTCTAGGCATTTTCGAGGCATGCTACATTCGAATGTTCATCGCACCTGTCGCCGCGCCGACAACTCCCGCAAAAACCTGATCCATGACTGCATCAGATACACGCCCCTCCCGCGACATCCGCCGCATACTCGCCGCCGATGCCTGGTTCGGTAGTCTGCCGGAGGTGCTGCAGCGCAAGATCATCGAGTACGGTACCGTGCGCAGCTTCAGCAAGCGTGCGTTGATTTCAGCCCAGGAAAGCTCGCCCGAGGCAATGTGCGCCGTTGTGGAGGGACGGGTGCGGGTGACCCGCATGCTGGCCGACGGCGAGGAGAGCCTCTACCACGTAGGCAGCCCGGGCTTCTGGTTCGGGCCGCTGGCGGTGATGGCCAATGAAAAGACCACGGTGTCCGTCATCGCCGACACGGACGGGCGAATGCTTGTGCTGCCGAGGGCGCAGTTCGAGCGGATCGTGGACGAGGATCCGGCGGCCTACCGCTACTTCGCGCTGTTGATCGCGCAGCGGTATGCAGGTGTGCTGCGCTATATCTCGGATACAAAGCTGATGACACCAGAGGCTCGCGTTCGTGCGAGGCTAGGGGAACTCCTGCGATTGCAGCGTCCGCTCGTAGCTCAGCCCGGTCCTGTCACCGTGAAGATTTCGCAGGTGGATCTTGCTGCGATGGTCGGGGTGTCCCGGCAGACACTGAATGAACTGCTGAAGCTGATGGAAAAGCGCGGACTGATCGAGATCGCCTTCCGGAGCCTGCGCGTCATGGATCCGGAGCGCATACGGGACGACTCCGGCGATTGACGTGCGCGGATGGCCTCGGAGCGAGGAGGAGAGGCGAGGATCGGCGAGGCTTGTCGTCCATATCGGACCGTCGCGGCATGGTATCTGTGGCGTGTCCCCGCACGATGACAATTCACTCGCAAGAACCGGAGTGCTTGTGCGTGAAATCGGCCCTACTCTGACTTCGTCATCAAGCATGCAAAGGAATTCGCCATGAATTCGACCCATGAGGCCAGCCCGACCCGCCAGGCCTACGCAACCGACGATTCGCGCTGGCAGGCTGTCCAGGCCCGCGACCCCAACGCGGACGCGCATTTTGTGTATGCCGTGCGCACCACCGGCGTGTATTGCCGGCCCAGTTCCACGGCCCGCATGCCCAAGCGCGAGAACGTGGAGTTCTTCGGCACGGCCGAAGCCGCCGAGGCGGCTGGCTATCGCGCCAGCCGCCGCGCCAAGGGTGACCAGACCCGTGCGGCCGCCGAACGCGCCGGCCTGGTGGCCCAGGCCTGCCGCCTGATCGAGGCCGCCGAGACGCCGCCCAGCCTGGACCAATTGGCGGCACAGGCCAGCATGAGCCCGTTCCACTTCCATCGCGTGTTCAAGGCCGAAACCGGTCTCACCCCGAAAGCCTATGCCTCGGCCAATCGCGCCAGGAAGCTGCGCGAAGAACTCAACGCACCTAACGCGTCGGTCACGGATGCGATCTATGGCGCGGGCTTCAACTCCAACAGCCGATTCTATGAAGCGTCGGAGCAATTGCTCGGCATGCGCGCCCGTGATTACCGCGCCGGCGGCATAGGCGCGGTGATCCGCTTCGCGGTTGGCCAGTGCTCGCTAGGGGCGATCCTGGTCGCACAGAGCCAGCGCGGCATCTGCGCCATCCTGCTCGGCGACGACCCCGACCTGTTGCTGCGCGAGCTCCAGAACCAGTTCTCCAAGGCGCAGCTGCTCGGCGGCGACGTTGGCTTCGAACAGTTGGTCGCGCAGGTGGTGGGCTTCATCGAGGCCCCCTCACTTGGCCTGAACCTGCCGCTGGATGTGCGCGGCACCGCCTTCCAGGAACGCGTCTGGCAGGCGTTGCGCGAGATTCCGCCCGGGATCACAGTGAGCTATGCCCAGATCGCCGAGCGCATCGGCGCGCCAAAGGCCGTGCGGGCCGTGGCGCAAGCCTGCGGCGCCAACCACATCGCGGTCGCCATTCCCTGCCACCGTGTGGTGCGGCGCGACGGCGACATTTCGGGCTACCGCTGGGGCGTGGAGCGCAAGCGCGAACTGCTGCAGCGCGAAGCCAAGACCTGAAGGCAAGCATTGCGAATATTACGAATATTGCCAATGCACACCACAACCCACATCATCGACCGCCTGGACTGGCCAGGCATCGCCGCTCAACTGGACGCGGAAGGCTACGCCGTGCTACCCGGGCTGCTTACGCGGGAACAGGCGCGCACCTTGGGCCAGCGGGCCGGCCATGCCGAAGGCGTCCGCCGGGAGTCGCTGGCCTCTAGCGGCCTGGGCCAGGGCGACCTCTTCTATTTCGCGGAGCGCTTGCCGCTGTCGCTGGCGGCGTGGCAAGAGGCGCTCTACCATCATCTCGCCCCGATCGCCAACAGATGGAACACGGCGCTGGATGTCGCCTATCGCTATCCGGCAGGACTGCCTGAATTTCTCGAACGCATCCACCAGGCGGGACAGCGCCGAAGGCAATCCAACCTGAGCCGGCTGGGCGAGGACGACTATCTCGCCTTGCACCAGCGAATCGATGGTGAGCACGTGTTTCCGCTGCAATGGGTGGCCTTGCTCTCCGAGCCCGGCAAGGACTTCACGGGCGGCGAGTTTGTCATGACCGAGCAACGCCCGCGCATGCAGTCGCGGCCCATGGTGCTCCCGCTGAAGCTCGGCGACGCAGCGATCATCGCCACCGCCCAACGCCCATTCAAAGGCAGCAAGGGCTACTACCGCGTCAACCTCAAGCACGCCATCAGCCGCGTACGCGGCGGTGAGCGCCTCGGCCTGGAACTGTCGTTCCACGATGCCCCATGACGCGGTCATGAAGCCATCGGCTTGATGAACCAGGCCTGGGACTTGATGACTGTGCCACGGAATGCACATTTGACCAACGAGCGCTTCCCGGACTATCTTCTATCGTGTTCTCTGGTTGGCGGCGAAGCGCGCCATGGAAGCACTTCGATGAAGACGGGGGCCGCGCGTCACGACGCTCGCGCCCCGCTATCTGCAAATGAGCTGCAAATGAGCTGAGGACCCGTAACCTATGTCAAAGACAACCAGGAAGCAGTACCTGAAGGCGCTCAACCGGCACCTGAAGAAGGCCTCGGCAGGCAGGTTCGATACCGTGTTTGTGTGCTATCCGCTCGGCACAAAACCGAAGAACGCCACTGGCGTGACAGCAAGTGCACCTGCCGACGCACAGATCCTCGCAGTCATGGATGCCGTCCAGGCTCGGGTATTTGCCAAGTACGAGGGCTCGGCAAAGCACGGATAGGCAGATGCTCCAGCAACGGCAGGCCACGCAGGCGCGCTGAAAGCGCCAAGCGTGGCCCCAGGCGTGGCGCCTAGGCGTTGGCCGGACGCCCGGTCTTGATGGCTTCGACTTTTGAGACCGCGCTCAGCAATTGCTTGGGCGATGTCGCGGCAAGCAGCAGCAATCCGGCTCGCAGGATCTCGCTCTTCTTGATATGCACGCCCGACTCCAGGCATCGCTGCTTGAGTTCAGCAATCTTTGCGTAGTCGGACTTGGGCATGGTGAAGCTGTCGCGCAGCACCTTTTCCTTCTTGGCGCCCGGCGCTTTTTTTGGCACGGCTGCATTGGCTTGCGCTTCGGGCTTCGAAGGCTTGCTCTTGTCAGCCTTTGTCATAGCCTTCGTGACAGCCTTCTTGCTATCCGACCCGCGCGGCGCTTTCTGCTTGGTTGCGGATGCGCGGCTTTCGGCTACTTCTGCGCTCGTCGGAAAATAAAATGCCTCTTTCGTCGGCGGCTTGATGATGGGTGAATTCACGGCAAATCTCGGGGCAAAAAACAGGATAAACAGTATATACCGTTTATCGATGATTTCCTGCGCCGCGTCAGTTCGAATCCGCAGATGCGGCGCAGCCAGATCGCGTGAATCCGCGTCTGCGTGCCGGCGCACCCACCAATGCGCCGGCAACGGGACCAGGCCCGTGCTTCCCGGCCCCGGGAGCGCCGCTTGAATTACTTGCCCGGGACCTCGGCGGGGACCCCGGAGCCGCTGCCGGCCGCGGTGCCTTGCCTGGGCCGGCGCACGGCCCTTACCTTCCCGCTGCTTCCGCCGCCGCAGAAGAACTGATCGCCGCCATCGGACTCCAGACCCGACACGATGACGCCGGGCGGCATCTCGATGCTCTCCAGGACCTCGCCCGTTTGCGGATCGACTTGCCTCAATTCGCTCTGGTCACCTTCCCAGGTACCGTGCCACAACTCGCCGTCGACCCAGGTGACCCCGGTGACGAAGCGGCTGGACGCGATGGTGCGAAGAACCGCCCCGGTCTGGGGATCGACCTGATGGATCTTGCGCTCCCGATACTGCCCTACCCAGAGCGACCCTTCGGCCCACGCGAGCCCTGAGTCACCGCCGCCGCCGGGCGCCGGGATGGTGGCGAGCACGCGGCCGGTCTGCGGATCGATCTTCTGAATGCGATCCTCGGCAATCTGGAACAGGTGCTGGCCGTCGAAGGCGGTTCCCGCATGCGCGGCAACGTCGATCGAGCGCAGGGTCTTGCCGCTCGCCGGATCGAGCGCGTTCAGCTTGTCGCCGGAGGCAAACCAGACTTGCTGACCGTCGTACGTGACGCCATGCACGCCGTCGACCCCCGCAAAGGGGCCATATTCACGGACGATATTTGCGGTTGATCGTTTCATGTCTCCATCCTAATCATTCGGCAGTGGCGCGGGGAGTAACAAGGTCGTCGCGAATCCAGGCACGGGTGGGGTCATCCAGCGGCGCGCCCGGCCGCGCCCAAACGACTGCACCTTGCCAGCTGCCGCAAGCGAGTCGAGCGCCCGCTGCACGGTGCGCTGGCTCGCGCCAAGCGCAACCGAGAGCGCCGAGCTCGACCAGGACTCACCATCGGCGACGAAGGCCAGCACCGCCGCATGCGCCTCCTCAACCGGCCGCGCGAGCACGACAACCTCGCGGGCGACGTGAGGCACCAGCGCAAACCCGCGCTTCGTCGCGCTCACGCCGGCCAGCGTCCCAAGCACCGCGCGAAGCCGCCCGACCTCGACGCGCAACCGCGCGCGATGCGATTCGTCGGCGTGCTTGGCGCGGAATGCCCGCGCGATGAGCGTGTCCCTCGGGACGTCCGCGGGCCACGCTTCGCCCAGCGCGCGCGCGAGCGCGAACAACAGACGCCTTGCCAGCGAGACCACCGTGCGCGCGTCACGCACGGCATGACGGCAGGCGTCCACGACAAGCGCCTTCGATGCCAGCAGCGCTTCCACCTCATCGAGCAGGAGGGGCCGTTCCTCGCCGCGCGCGATCAGGCGCGCCGCCGGCGAGTTCAGGATGAGGGATGCGCTCTCGACCTCCGCCGTCAGCGCGGGAATGCCGGCGTGGCGCGCGGCTCGCCCAGCCTGGACGAGCGCGGCGCGTGCCGCCTTTGTCCGCAGGCGCCGCATCGCGATGCCCGCCACGACCAGCGCGTGGGCGGCCTTCAACGCGGGCGGAAAGGGCGCGGGGTCGAGTTCGGCGAGCGTAAGCTCGGCCTCGTCGAGGCGCCCGATCAGGAGCAGGCGCCGGGCCTCCAGATACCGCGCATGCGCGGCGTTCACCCGGTCGCCGTGCTCCTCCAGCGTCGCCCGCGCCGCGTCGAGCGCCTTCGCGGGCCAGCCCAGGTCGCGCGAGACAAGCGCGATCTCCGCCTCGGCGACGACACATCTCGCGCGGGCCACGGCCTCTTTCGGGCCGAAGGCGCGCGCCGCGCTTCGCACCAGCGCCTTCGCGCGCACGAGATCACCGAGCTGCGCCACTCGGCGATGCCGCGAAGCGCGAGCGCGGGCGCGTCGCCGCGCAAGGCGACCCGGTTCAGCGCGCCGAGGGGGTCACCCGCGGCGAGCGCGCGCGCCGCGGCCGTGATCAGCGAATCCATATGAATCCCAATCCCGCCACACTTGTCACTCCCCCCGTCCGGATGCCCGGCACTAATCTATCACGACCACCAACCCACACGTTGTATCGCGCACTGAACGAACGACGATGGACACCCGACGGAGGAAAGCATGATGACGCAACACATGACCGCGACACGCGAACAATGGCTGGCAGCGCGGCTCGAGCTGCTTGAGGCGGAGAAAGACCTGACGCGGCGCAGCGACGAACTCGCACGGCGGCGGCAGGCGCTGCCGTGGGTCCGGGTCGACAAGGCGTACCGGTTCGAGACCGACGAAGGCAGCGCCTCGCTGGCCGACCTCTTCAGAGGGCGCTCGCAACTCCTTGTCTACCACTTCATGTTCGGGCCCGACTACAAGGCGGGGTGCCCGTCCTGCTCGGCGATCGCGGACGGGTTCGACGGCATCGTCGTCCACCTGGCGAACCACGACGTCACGCTTGCGGCGGTGTCACGCGCGCCGCTGGCGAAGCTGCAGGCGTACAAGCGGCGGATGGGGTGGACGTTCCCCTGGGCGTCCTCGCTCGGCAGCGACTTCAACTTCGATGCCAACGTCTCGTTCACCGAGGCGCAACAGCGCGACGGGGCCGTCGAATACAACTACAAGCGCGGCGGCCACGCAATGGACGCAACGCCGGCACCGGAGCCCGTCGCCCAATTCGCAGCCACCTGCGGCACCGACGCGTCCACCTACTCGCGCGATCGGCCGGGCCTGAGCACGTTCGTGCTTGAGGACGGCGTCGTCTACCACACCTATTCCACCTATGCGCGCGGCGTGGACGGGCTCTGGGGCATGTACCAATGGCTCGACCGCGCCCCCAAGGGGCGCAACGAAACGGGCATCTGGTGGCGCCGCCACGACGAGTACAACACGCGCTGAGCCAGGCCATGGGCAACGCTGGCGCGACCGGGGTACGGGAGGCTGCGCGAGGCATCGCCTCCGAGCGCGCCTTGCTGGGCCTCTCGGCGCTGCTCTTCTCCGCCTGCGCTGCGGTGACGATCGTCTGGTCCGCGTCCATGTCGGCAATGAGCGGGATGCCGATGCCCGGCGGCTGGACGATGTCGATGGCGTGGATGCGGATGTGCGGGCAGACGTGGGCCGGCGTTGCGGCGTCGTTCCTCGGCATGTGGGTAGCGATGATGGTGGCGATGATGCTGCCATCCCTGGTGCCCATGCTGTGGCGCTACCGCCAGGCGGTCGGCGGGACAGGCCGGGTGCGCCTGGGCCGGCTGACCGCGCTGGTGGGCGTGGGGTACTTCGTGGTGTGGACCGCGTTCGGCATGGCGGCCTTCGCCCTAGGCGCCGCGCTGGCGGCGCTCGAGATACAACAGCCGGCGCTGGCGCGCGCCGTTCCGATGGCGGCCGGAATAGTGGTCCTGATCGCTGGCGCGCTCCAGTTCACCGCGTGGAAGGCGCATCGCCTTGCCTGCTGCCGGGAGGCACCGGGGCACAGCCGCGGGTTGCCGGCGGACGCCGGCACCGCCTGGCGGCATGGCCTGCGCCTCGGCCTCTACTGCAACTACAGCTGCGCCGGCCTGACGGCGATCCTCCTCGCAGTCGGGGTCATGGACCTGCGCGTGATGGCTGCCGTGACAGCAGCCATCACCGTCGAACGTCTGGCACCGGATGGCGCGCGCGCCGCGCGAGCCATCGGCGCCGTCGCCGTCGGGGTGGGGTGGTTCCTGATCGCGCGAGCCGCCGGGCTCGGATGAAATGGGCCGCCCGTCCTGGTCAAGGCATCGTCCAAGCCGTTGCATGTTGAGGCACCAGAAGCTGTGCGCAAAGCAGGCTGCCGATGCCCATCAGCCCGCCCCACCCCGTCCATGCGCTGGCAGCCAGCAGCATGCCGAACAGGACCAGCCCGATGGCGATCGGCAGTGCTGGTACCGGGCAACATTGCGCTGGCTTAGCGGTCGACGCGTTGCTGCAGGTGGGCAGGATAGCGATCGCCCACCACCGTGATCTGTCGAAGTGCTGCTTCGATGGCGGACAGGTCGCTAGCCGAGAGTTCGAGCGCGGCCGCACCGACGTTCTCTTCCAGCCGATGCAGCTTGGTGGTGCCCGGAATCGGCACGATCCACGGCTTCCGCGCATGCAGCCAGGCGAGCGCAACCTGCGCCCGGGTGGCATCCTTGCCCTCGGCGATCTTGCCAAGCACCTCGACCAGGGCAGCATTGGCCTTGCGGTTTTCCTCGGAGAAACGCGGCACGATGTTGCGGAAATCGGTCTTGTCGAACGAGGTGCTCGCGTCGATCGCGCCGGTCAGGAAGCCCTTGCCCAGCGGACTGAACGGCACGAAGCCGATGCCGAGCTCTTCCAGTGTTGGCAGCACCGTCTCCTCCGGCTCGCGCCACCACAGCGAATACTCGCTCTGCAGCGCCGCCACCGGTTGCACGGCGTGCGCACGGCGGATCGACTGCGCACCCGCTTCGGACATCCCGAAGTGCTTGACCTTGCCTTCGCGGATCAGATCCTTGACGGCACCAGCCACGTCCTCCACCGGCACGGCGGGATCAACGCGATGCTGGTAGAACAGGTCGATGCGATCAGTCTTGAGGCGCTTGAGCGAAGCCTCGGCAACGGCGCGGATGCGCTCTGGCCGGCTGTCGAGGCCCTTGGTCGCGTCACCGTCCCGGAAGCCAAACTTGGTAGCGATCACCACCTGGTCGCGAAACGGCGCTAGCGCCTCGCCGAGGAGTTCCTCGTTGGCAAACGGGCCATAGGCCTCCGCGGTATCGAAGAAGGTGACGCCCCGCTCGAAGGCGGACCGGATCAGTTTGATGCCCTCGGATGTCTCGGTGGCCGGGCCGTAACCAAAGCTCAGGCCCATACAGCCCAGGCCGATCGCCGACACTTCGAGGCCACTGTTTCCCAATTTACGCTTTTGCATGCTCTTTCTCCTTGAGACAAGTCGGTTTCAGACGGTTCGCCGGCCTTCTATGCCGGAGCCGGCCCCGGTGACAAGCGCGACTTTGTCTTCGGAATAGTGATCCATCGCCGCCTCGCCTTGAACGTTCAGCCAGGTGAGATGATAGGCAGGCACCGTCTATGGAAAAAGCCCAGGAAGCCGCAAGCCTCTATGAACTGTGCTCATGAATAGCCGATCTCAGGAACGCCCGCATCTGGGCTCGGTACTGCGCTGGGGCGGAGCTCGGCTCTACGCGCTGGCCTCGGCGAATATAATGCCGGGCTGCTTCCCTGCTCCGCATCCGCCCATGAAGAAATCCGTATTGTTGACCCTGGCGCTGGCCATGCACCCGGCCGCGCAGGCTGCCGGCGACGCGCAGGCCGGCAAGGCGGTATTCACCTCGAAGTGTGCGTCCTGTCACAGCGTGGGCCCCTCGGCACGCGCCGCGTTTGGTCCCCAGCTCAATGGGATCTTCGGCAGGGTCGCCGGCGCAACGACCGACTACAAGTACTCCCCCGAGATAAAAAAGTCGGGCGTCGTGTGGTCTGAGAAAACCTTGAGCGCGTTTATCGCGTCGCCCGGCAAGGTTGTGCCCGGCACCAAGATGCGCTTCTGGGGGATCAGCAACGAGCGGCAGATCGCGGACCTGCTGGCCTACCTGCATACGTACCCGTAGCGAGCGCTTCAGAAAATTTCAAACGCGCCGTAACCGATAGAATAGGTGCAGGTGCCACATGGCGCCCCCACAGATCTGATCCGGAGTTGGCATGGAACCCCTCTCATTCGAGTTTGTCACCGTCGAGGAAGCGAGGCTGATCCTGGATGGCGCCGTGCCCACGGAAGGCAAGCCTGACTGGGCCGGCATGCGGCAACCGGTATCCGCGCAAGCCGAATCGCTCTCGGCCGCCGCGCTCAAATGGCTGGCCATGCTGCCGCCACAGGCGCGCCCCCTGGAGCTGTGCCGTACCTATCCGCGCATCGGCAACCAGCTGGCTGCGCTCTGGGCCAACCCAGCCGCGCTTTCAGACTTCCTGGCCGACTTGCTGATCGACAAGCGCGGCGGGCGGCAGGGGTTTCCCGGCGGCATCGCGCTTGAACTATCGCAACTGCAGGAACACATTCTGCGCACGATGGAGCCGTAACGGCATCACGGCATAGCGGCGTAGCGGCGTAGCGGCAGGGATGCGGCGCCCAGCTTAGTGCGCTCTTCCCGGCGTGCAGTTCTCCACCATGCCGGCGATGCGGCTGGCGCTCATCACGGGGTGCCATTCCCCGGAGCTGCGGATCTCGACATCGGTGCCTTCGGTAGCGCGGCGCAAGCTGATCAGGTGGAAGAACTTGTATTCATCCGCGTCGGCACGCCCGACCCGGATATCGACCTTGCCCGGTTCCGGGTACGCGATCACGGTGGCGTCGTCACCTAGCCGCTGCTTCAGGCACAGCACCAGGTCGCCTACGCTGGCCTTGGATTCCACGCGCTTGGGATCCATCGCCTGAATGGAATTTGCGGTAACGCCGCCCGAACAGGCCGACAGCAATTGCACAGCCATCGCGACAACCAGCAACACGCGTACCCGACCTTTTGACATTCCCGTTCCTTGGCTAGATGAGTCGGGTGATGTTACATCAAGTGAATTCGGATGACGTTGCTCGCGCCGCGCGAAGCACAACGCCGTGGTCGCATAACGCAGTGGTGGCATATCGCGGTGAGGCCAGAACGCGGTGGGGCCACAAAAACAAAAGGCCTGCACGGATGCAGGCCTTTTGCTTTCAATCTTGGTGCCCAGGAGAGGACTCGAACCTCCACAGTGTTGCCACCGCTAGGACCTGAACCTAGTGCGTCTACCAATTTCGCCACCTGGGCTAGGTGAGGTGGCGAATTCTACCCAACGTAACGAAATTTGCAAGTGCTGGCCGCAAGGAATTGGAAGAAAAGTACAAGGCTCCCCGAACCCTGCCCGTTGCGGCTCCCGCTCGTGTCCATCCCGTTCGGGGAAATATGCAAGCAACAAAGGATGGCACTCATTGGCCACATCGAGTGCCACGGCTGGCCGGTGCCGACCGCCCCCCTTCCGGTTTCGCGTATTTTTTTCTAGCATGCCTCCCATACCGTGTCGATTTCGGCGGCTCCCGTTCGTCGTCCCCATGACGGCGCGCGTCAGGCTCGCCGCTTCGCAGGCAATCCCAAAGGAGATCGGACATGCATTACATCGATGGATTTGTTGTCGCCGTGCCAACCGCCAAGCGCGACATCTACCGCGCGCACGCCGAGGCCGCCGCAGTGGTGTTCAAGGATCACGGCGCGCTTGGGCTGGTCGAGTGCTGGGGCGACGACGTGCCCGAGGGCAAGCTCACCTCGTTCCCAATGGCCGTCAAGCTGGAGAAGGACGAAACCGTGGTGTTCTCCTGGATCACCTGGCCATCGCGCAAGGCCCGGGACGAAGGCATGAAGGCCGCGATGGAAGACCCGCGCCTGCACAGCCAGGGGCCGATGCCGTTCGACGGCAAGCGGATGATCTTTGGCGGCTTTGAGATGATCGTCAACGCTTAGCGGCTTGATGGCAGTGGGCGGCTGACCTTGCCCGGGGCTTGCGGGCAAGGTTCGCTTTGGCTACTCACGGCAATTCAAACGGTTTATTTCACCGGAACAATCTTTCTAATTCACTTTCTCCGGCTCTGCGGCGAAAGTGGTGTCTGCAGGAATCCCGGTCGCCAAGACGCGATGCCAACAGACAAAGAAGGATCGAACGTGAAGATGAGACTGACCGCCGCTTGCATTTGCGCCGCCGCCCTGTCCATGGCGGGCGCCGCCCATTCGCAGCCGGCCGCCACGCCCTCCGGTGGCGCACCTACACGCTCAACAATCTCACGGCGAAGACGGGCGGCGATGGGGCGATCACGGTGCAGTTCGGCGGCTGCGAGGCGCAGGCAGCCAACAGCCTGCCGATCGTCCCGGGCTGGAACTACACCGTGCGGCTGTACCGCCCTCGCGCCGAGATCCTGAGCGGCGCCTGGACGTTTCCAGAACCTCAACCTGTCAATTGAGCTAAGCTGGTCGCTGGCAAGCTAGCCGACCAGAGACCGAACAATGCCCAGGCACAACCCAGCGCTGCATCGTAGCCAGAGGGCCCCCATGACGCCGCGGCAGCGGCGGCTTCTTATCGTTGGCGCGCTACTGCTGCTGGCCGCGCTAGGCTGGGCGCTGACAATCGTGCTCAAGCCCGCTATCCAGCGCACGATCGTCATCACAACCGGGGCGGACAAGGGTATCTATCTCGGCTTTGCCGAGCGCTACGCCCCTATCCTGAAGCGCGATGGCATCGCGCTGGATATCCGCAGCTCTTCCGGGTCGGTCGAGAACTATGAGCGGCTGAAGGATCCGGACAGCGAATACGAAGCGGGCTTTACCCAGGCCGATGCCCTCGTGCAGAAATTCCCATCTCTGTCCAAGATTGTTTTTCCGCGCGCCTCCACCAGCATCGTCAACGATCTTCCGCAAGCCGATGTCACGCTGCTGGCCGCCACGGCCCTGCTCGTATCCAAGGACACCCTGCACCCTGCACTGGTCTACCTGCTACTGGAAGCAGCCAGATCCGTCCACGGCGGCGATGATTACTTCACGCCGCTCGGCACGTTTCCCAATCTGAATACCAGCGAATTTCCCGTTTCGGACGAAAGCACGCGCTACTTCAAATCAGGCCGTCCCTTCCTGCAGCGCTACCTTCCGTTCTGGCTGGCCAGCTTTATCGAAAGGCGCCTGCTGATCCTGCTCCCCTTCATGGCCTTGCTGTTGGGCTTGTTGCAGGCACTGCCGCGCATGGCGCGGGCACGGATAAAAAACCGGCTCGTGGTCTGGTATCGGGAGATCAAGGCGCTGGAAGATGAAATATGGACGAACGCGCAGCCAACGCCCAGCCAGATTGCGCAATGGCGCGATGAGATCGAGAACATCGATGCGCATGCCAGCCGGATACGGATTCCGGATCGCTATTTTGAGGATGTCTACGCGCTCAAGCAGGCGATTGGCGTGGTACGGGACCGGATTGCGCAGGCGGCGGCGAAGGTGAAGGCGTAGCTGCGGATACGCCGGCAAGCCCTTTGGATCCGTCTCAGACCGCATTTTCTGGCCGATCGCCGTGGCAATGCTAGAATAATCAATCCATCCGGCTGGATTGATCATGTCCACAGCAAGCAAGCGCCCCAAGAACCCCGACCTGATCCGAGCCCAGTGCCTGTCCGTGATGCGGGACCTGCTGGTCTCCCAAGGCCCTGAGTCGGTGACGCTCGACCAGGTGGCACAACGCGCCGGCGTGACCAAAGGCGGGTTGCAGTATCACTACCGCAGCAAAAATGCCCTGCTCGAAGCGCTGAGAGACCAGCTCTTCGAGGAGTTCGACAAGGACTACCAACGCGCGCTGTCCGCCGAAGACGATCGTCCCGGCAAGCATGCCCGCGCCTACATCAAGACGTGTTTCGACGAGACGGCTTCCAACAACGCGATCGGAACGCAGCGTGCTATCGCCATGCTGGCCTTGACGCTCCCCTCGTGCCGCCAGACATGGAGCGAACGCATGACGGATGCCCTCTCGCATGACCTCCCCGGCACCGCTGCCGAAGACCAGCTCCTTCTCTGCCGGCTGGCCGGAGACGGCATGTGGTTTGCGGAAATGTTCGAGGTCTACCATGTGGACGGGACACGCAAGGCGCGCCTGCTGGCCTTGTTGCTGGACATGTGCGACAGGGCCACCGCCTGAACAGACTTGACCGACCGAACAATCCAAGCGAACCAACAGACCGAACAGACCCGGAGCGTTGCCGACGCTCCTACAGCGAACTCCATGCCCGCCCCCACTCCCTGCACCATCAGCAACACCACGCTCTCGCGTGACGCCATCATCGAGATTCTTGCGCAACGTCCCGCTCAACTCCGGTTCGAGCAATGCGCCTTTGACGACCAAGACCTGAGCGGGCTGGATTTTTCGTCCGTGGAATTCCTGATGTGCACATTTGCCGGTGCGCAGCTAAAAAGGGCGAAGCTCGTCGAGTCGAAGTGGATGCGCAGCAAGGCCGCCGGGGCCGACTTCACGCTGGCCGATGCCACGGAAGCGCGCTTCTGCAGCAGCGACCTGAACAACACGCAATGGGACCGCTCGCGGCTGGCCAGCGCCATCTTCACGGAAACCAAGCTGACCGGCGCGCGGTTCCGCGAAGCCGCCACCCTGGGCCTGGTGTTCCACAACACCCTGCTGGTCGGCTGCGACCTGCGTGGCCTGTCGTTCCGCAAGCAGCGCCTTGAGCAGCTCGACCTGTCCGATGCCGACCTCGCCGGCTGCGATTTCCGGGACGCCCTGTTCGACGGCGGCAGCCTGCATGGCGCCAACCTGAAGCAAGCCCGCTTCGATGGCGCGGACCTCCGCCTGGCCGAACTTGGCGGACTCAACCTCATAACCGCCGCGGCATCATTCAAGGGCGCCATCATCTCCGTGGCACAAGCCGCGGAAATTGTCGGGCAAGCCGGTATCCGCGTGAGCTGAATGGCTCCGCGTCCGAGACGCGAAGCACGACGTGATCCAGGCCTTGGTACGGCCTCACCCCCGGCGTACCGCGGTCACCTTGCCGTCCTTGACGTCCAGCGTGCGGCGCTGCGGGTTGTAGTCCATGGTGCCGGGCATCTGCTGGCCTTCCCGGTCACCGAATCGCCAGGCGCAGCCGTTGAGCAAGGCGACGGCATTGGCCTCGGTTTTGCCGATCAGGGCTTCGTCGCCAAGCTTGTCCGCCTGGCAACCCTGCGGCGTGCCGCGGCCGCCCTGCGGGCCCGGGTTGGGCACCGCACTGGCGGGGGGCTGGGCGGCGCATCCCGCCATGAGCGTTGCGAACACGATCGCGCCCGCCGAGACATGGCGGGCCCATGTGCGTTGCTGTTCTGGCATCCGATTCCCTGGTGGTGAGGTGGAAAAAGTCGAGTTTAGAGCAGAAAGGCGCCGCCAGAGCGCCTTGGTGCGCATGCCTCAATACTGCCTTGACCTGGCCTTGGCTCAGCCTTGGCTCCTCTTCGCGGTGGCTTGTGCCTCGGCCCACAGGCGCTCTTCCTGGGCCCGCAGCTCAGGCGTGAGTTCGGCACCGAAATCGTCGAGCTCGAACAGCGGGCGAATCTCGATCTCGGAGTCGCCTTCCATGGGGTTGGGGCAGCGCTTGACCCATTCGACGGCTTCTTCCATGGACTTGACTTGCCACAGCCAGAACCCGGCGACCACCTCCTTGGTCTCCGCGAACGGTCCGTCGACCACGGACCGCCGGCTGCCAGAAAATTGCACCCGCTTGCCTTTGGCACTCGGGTGCAAGCCCTCGCCCGCGAGCATCACGCCTGCCTTGACGAGTTCCTCATTGAAGTTGCCCATAGCGGTAAGCAGCTCCGTGCTGGGCATCTTGCCGGCTTCCGACTCGTTCGTAGCCTTAATCATCACCATGACACGCATCGTCTTCTCTCCTTGAGTGGATGTTGCAAGCCGCACGCCCCGACGCCGGATCAGGCTAGGCACGCGGCTCTGATACTACGACGAATCAGGCTACCGGAAATCGACACTGCTCTTGGAATATTTGACGAAGGCGAGCCCGCCAGGCGCGAATCGGCGCGATGCCGGGCAATCACACCCGGGCGCGTTTCTTTAAGTCTCGCTTAAGACTCGGCCCGTAGACTGCGATCACTGTGCTCGATGTGATCAATGTGATCACTGCCATCACACAAGACAACCCGGATAGGAGCTGCCATGACCCCCCAAGAGATGCAAGCACTGGAAGGCTTCCTGACCCAGCTCACACAGGCCAGGGCCGGCGCCAAAGACCCCCAGGCCGAGGCCGCCATCGCCGATGCGCTCGCCAGGCAGCCGGATGCCGCCTACCTGCTGGTCCAGCGCGCCATGATGCTTGACCATGCGCTGGCGGCAACAAAGGCGCAGGTTGCCACACTGCAGAGCCAGTTGCAGACGGCGCAGGCCAACGGCGCCAATCGCTTCCTCGACCCGGAAAACGCCTGGGGAAACAGTGCCAACCGCATGGCGCCCAGCCCCGTCATGGCGCAGCCGATGAACGCGCCAGTCACCATGCCGCAGCCAGTCCAAGCAGTCCAGGCCGCGCCAGCGCAGCCGGCCCGGCCCGGCTTCTTGAGCGGCGGCCTGGGCAGCACGCTGGGTGGCATCGCCACGACTGCGGCCGGCGTTGCCGGAGGCGCATTCCTGTTCCAAGGCATCGAGAGCATGTTCCATCGCAATGGCAGCGGCAATGGCGCAAGCGGCTTCCTGGGACAGCCAGCCGCGGGTGCGCTACCGACGGAGACGGTCGTCAACAACTACTACGGCAAGGACGAGCCCTCTCCCCTGGGCTCGCCGGACGCGGCATTGGATAACGGCCTCCTGGATGACGGGTCGGGCAATGACGACTTCCTGAGTGACGACACCTGGAACGCCTAGCGCGTCAGGGGGCTTGCCAGGCAGGCATGTCAGCGGCCTGGCAAGCCCCACCGATCTGATTGCGCTTCGGCACCCTGGGTAGGATGACGCGAGCAACGGCGATACACTCTTGCACTACGCCAAGCATCCTGGAAACCCGATCCATGCCGCAACCTCGCTCGCTCTACCCCGCCATCGACCCTTACGAAACCGGCACGCTGGATGTCGGCGACGGCCACGTGGTCTACTACGAACGCGTTGGCACACCCGGCGCCAAGCCGGCAGTGTTCCTGCATGGGGGTCCCGGCGGCGGCATATCGGCCGATCACCGCCGCCTGTTCGATCCGGCGCGCTACGACGTCATGCTGTTCGACCAGCGCGGCTGCGGCCGCTCCACGCCCCACGCGGGGCTAGAGGCCAATACCACGTGGCACCTGGTGGACGATATCGAGCGCCTGCGCAAGCTCGCCAAGGTGGAGCGCTGGCTGGTCTTCGGCGGCTCCTGGGGCTCCACGCTTGCGCTTGCCTATGCGCAGAAACACCCCGAGCGAACCAGCGAACTGGTGCTACGCGGGGTCTATACCGCGTCGCAGGCGGAACTGAACTGGTACTACCAGTACGGCGTATCCGAGGTGTTCCCCGAGAAATGGGCCCGCTTCCAGGCACCCATACCGCAAGCCGAGCGCGGCAACATGATGGCCGCCTACCGCAAGGTGCTGACCGGCACCGATACGGCAAAGCAGCTGGAGGCGGCGCGCGCGTGGAGCGTGTGGGAGGGGGAGACCATCACCTTGCTGCCGGACGCGGCCAACAGCGCCAAGCATGACGACGGCCATTTCGCGCTGGCGTTCGCGCGGCTGGAGAACCACTACTTCACGCACCTCGCCTGGCTGGAAGACGGCCAGTTGCTGCGCGACGCGCACCGCCTTGCCGGCATCCCCGGCGTGATCGTGCACGGCCGCTACGACATGCCCTGCCCGGCGCGTTACGCCTATGCGCTGCATCAGGCGTGGCCGGATTCGGATCTGCATCTGATCGAAGGGGCCGGCCATGCCTGGACCGAGCCGGGCATCATGGATCAGCTGATTGCCGCCACGGATCGGTTTGCGGCGGCGTAGTCGTCCGGCCTATGCGGCATAGCGTCAGGGCCGTCAATCCATGCCAGTTCGAACCGCCCGAGGCACCCGATCGAGGGGACCGCCAAGGGCTGCGGACAGCCCCCGCAAGCGAGATTTCCAGCAACCTGCGTTTGGGGTCTTGAACACCCATGTCCTAGACTGGAAGACCGCATCGCCGCCACCTGGCTACGCAGTGGCCGGCGGATGGCAATGCGGCATGCCAAGCTCTCACAGACAGGGTGCAATATGGAATTCCTGAACTCCGGCAAGGTGCTCCCCGCAGGGTTGCCCTTCTCCGAAGCGGTGCGCATTGGAGACCTGTTCTATCTCTCCGGGCAAATGGGGATCGTCCCCGGCACCACCCGCCTGGTGCCAGGCGGCATCCGCGAAGAAGCCCGGCAGACGCTGATGAACATGCGTATCACGCTGGAAGCACATGGCCTGTCGCTAAGGCATGTGGCCAAATGCACCATCTTCCTGGCCGACATCAGCGAATGGCAGGCATTCAACGAGGTGTACAAGGACTTCTTCCAGGCGCCTTACCCGGCGCGCAGCGCGCTTGGCGCGAACGGATTGGCGCTTGGCGGCAGGGTGGAGGTGGAGTGCGTCGCGGTGTTCAGCCCATGAGTTGTTGTCTCTGGGCGGGTGTGTGGCCAGGCGCGGCCACGCTGGCCATGGACGTGGGCACTTGGCAATCGCCGCGCCCACGTCCACGCGATCTTCCGTAAAGTCCATTTCCGAGAACGCCTTGATGCAATCGTAGTTACTGCATGGCCTGGAAAAAGGCTAGCGTGCGCGCGTTGGCGGCCTTGGCTGCATCGGCGTTGTAATGCACGCCATCGTTGCGCGCGAAGGCGTGCATGCAGCCGGGGTAGGTGTGGATTTCCACCTTGGGGCGGCCGCGCATGGCCTCGATGATGGTGGCGCGCGCTTCCGGCGGCACGAATTCATCGTCTTCGGCGATGTGCATCAGCAGGGGCGCTGTCTGCTTGCTCGCTTCCGCCAGGTGCTTGTCGATGCCGACGCCGTAGTAAGACACAGCGGCATCGGCGTTGGTGCGCGTCGCGGTCAGGAACGCCAGCAGGCCGCCCAGGCAGTAGCCGACCGTGCCTACTCCGCCGGTCACGCCCTGCTGTTTGCGTGCGGTCTGAATGGTGGCATCGAGATCTGCCACGCCCTTGTCGACGTCGAACGCGCTATAGAGCGCCAGCGCCTTTTTCCATTCGACCTCGGTCTTGTCGGTCAGCTCCACATTGGGTTCTTGCCGCCAGTAGAGGTCGGGGCAGATCGCGACGAAGCCCTGGCTGGCGAAGTCGTCGCATGTCTGCCGCATGTCCGCGTTGATGCCGAATATCTCCTGGATCACGACGATGGCGGTGCCGCGTGCGTTGGCCGATGGCGTGGCCAGATAGGCAGCGAAGCTGCCGCCGGCCACGTCGATGGTGATGCGCTTGCCCATGGAATGCCTCCCTTGCCTTGGTATGCCCGATGTACCAGGGTACTGTTATAGGCGATATCGCGGGAGACGACAGACCAACATGCGCGCGCCGGGAATCCGCGCGCCCCCCTCAATCTCCCTTGAACCCCGATGCCTTGATCACCGGCGTCCAGCGCGCGGCAAGCGCGTTCGAATACCTGGCGACCTCATCCGGCGCACTACCCGACAGCAGGTCATATCCCGTGCGCCCCAGCTTCTCGCGAACGTCCGGCATGGCAAGGATCTTGCGCACAGCATCGCCCCACTGCGCGGCCACGTCGGGCGAGGTGCCCGTGCGCACGTACAGCAGGTAGCGGGACGAGGTCACCAGGTTTGGAAATCCGGATTCCGCGAACGTGGGCACATTGGGCAGCGCATCGGCGCGCTTGTCGCCGGCCACCGCCAGCACGCGGAGCTTGCCGGCGCGGTGGTACTCCATGAAGGTGGTGGTCGCGTCCATGCCGGCGGAGATCTGGTTGCCCATCAGGTCGGTGACAAGGGCCCCGCCGCCGCGATAGGGCACCAGCGTGCTGCCCGTGTGGGACTGGCCAACGAATTCCACCGCGAGAAAATGCAGCAGCGTGCCAACGGTGCTGATCCCGATGGAATGCTCGGCGGGACGGGCCTTGGCCGCCTGCACGAATTCGGCCAGTGTCTTGATCGGCGAACTGGCATTGACCGCCAGCCCGAACTGAACGCCAGCCACGTCGGTGACCGCCTTGAAATCGGTGGCGGCGTTAAAGCGCATGTTGTTGTAGATCAGCGGCCCGATGAACATCGGATCCACCGGCGCCAGCAGTACCGAGTTGCCGTCGGCGGGCGCGTTCTTCAGTACTTCGGCCGCCACGCGGGTGCCGGCGCCAGGACGGTTGTCGACGATGACGGTGCGGCCCATCACGTCCTTGAGTTTCTCCGCCAGCAAGCGTCCCATGAAATCGGCTGGCCCGCCCGCCGGGAACGGCACGATGATGCGGGAGACGGACTGGCCCCATGCTGCGCGCGAAATCAAGGTACCGCTACACAGGACGGCTGCGGTACCAGCCAGCATGGCCCGGCGCGAGAGCCGCACGGCGGCGTTAGGGTTATGGTCGTTCATAGGATGCTCCTGGTTTGTTTGCGGGGGATTACCGGGCGGTGAATGGGGTGAAGTGCGCTGCGTCTTCGATGTGCTGGCCGGCTTGGAGCAGCAGGTCTTCCCTGAAGCGCCAGGCCATCAACTGCACGCCAACGGGAATTGCGCCGGCCATGCCCGTGGGTACCGAGAGCCCCGGCATGCCGAGCATGGCTGTGGCAAGCAGCGGGCTCTGGGCGTCGAGCAGCGCATGCGTTTGCTCCAGCGTGCCGGCGTCCGCGTCTTGCGCGCAGGGGCGCTGCCAGGACACCGGCATCAGCACCAGCGGATAGTGGTGCAGAAAGACCGACCAGTTGCGCGCCAGCGCCTGGCGCCGCGCCAATGCATCGAGAAAGCCGTCGCGGCTCGTTTCTGCCATGCCCTCGATCATGTTGCGCTGGCTGCGCCGCATGGCTTCGTCGCCGTGTTGTTCCACGCCGGCGATGATGTTGCGGCGGCTGTCGTCGGTGATCAGCGTGCGCCATAGCGCGGCGGCTTCGAGGAAATCGGGCAAGGCGGCTTCTTCCACCGCGTAGCCGGCTTGCTGCAACCATTGGGCGGCGCTGTCCAGTGCGTGGCTCACCGCCGCATCGACGGGAATACCCGGGCAATGCTTGAAGAGCGCCACGCGGATCGGGCCCGCTGGTGGCGGCAGCGCCAACGGCGCCGGCACCCACGCTGGGTCGCGCGCGTCGTAGCGCGCCATGGCGTGATAGCCGAGCCGCAGGTCGGCCATGCTGCGGGCCATGGCACCCTGCACCGACATCAGTTGGGGCGTGATGCCGCGCTCGGCGCTGGCGCTGGGGTTGTACGCGGGCACGCGGCCCACGGTTGGCCGCAAGCCGGGCACGCCACAAGCGTAGGCCGGATAGCGGATGGAGCCGCCGATGTCGTTGCCATGGGCAAGCGCCCCCATGCCGCAAGCCACCGCGGCAGCGGCGCCGCCACTGGAGCCGCCGGGGGTGATATCCGGATCCCAGGGGTTGAGCGTGCGGCCGTGCAGGCCGTTGTCCGTGAACCAGCGCGACGAGTAGGTGGCCGTGTTGCTGCGTCCGACAATGATGGCGCCGGCATTGCGCCAGTGCGCCACCACCGGCGCGTCTTCGCGCGCGATGTTGTCTTTGAGCGGAATCACGCCGTTGGTGGTGGCGTGTCCGGCCTGATCCACATTGATCTTGATCGTGACCGGCACACCGTGAAGCGGGCCAAGCTGCGCGCCGCTCGCGACCAGCCGGTCAGCCGCATCGGCACTCGCCAGCGCTTGCCCGGCCAGCACTTCTGCCAGCGCGTTGATGCGCGGGTTGAGCTGTTCGATGCGTGCGAGCGCGCTGGCGGTGGCCTCGCGGCAGGAAATGTCGCGGCGGCGCACGGCGGCGGCAATGTCGACGGCACTCCAGCGCCACAGCGTTTCGGGGGTATTCACGTTGAGACTCCAGGATTTCAGGGCAAAAACGGCCCCGCCCCCGGTGCAAAGCGGGAGTACGGCGAGGCGGATGGTGGATGCCGGCGGGCGGACCCGCGCGGCGGTGGCTTAGTCGCTAGGGCTCATCAGCAGGCTTCCCCGGTCGACGCGTGATTCGGCCTCAAGGGCCAGGGCTTCGGCGTGCTCCATATGCTCCTGCATGAGCGCGCGCGCACGGTCGGCATCGCGCGCGCGAAAGGCGTCCATCAGGCCAGTGTGGCTGTGGATGATTTCGTCGTCGAAACGCCCGAAGCTGTCCTGCGCATTGCGCACGACGATCACGCGGCGAATGATGTCGTTGAGCAGGCGGCAGAACAACGCCAGCATGGGGCTGCTGCAAGCATCGGTCAGCTGGTCGTGAAACAGCAGGTCAGCTTCGCGCCGCTCGTTCCAGTCCGCGCTGCCGCCAAGGGCCGGATGGCTCAGGCCGATCAGCGCATCGAGCTCGGCCAGGTCAGCGTCGGTCAGGCGCAGTGCCACGTTGGCAGCCAGCTCGGGCTCCACCGCGCGACGCAAGGCGTACAGCGTGGCGATATCGACCGGCTGGAAGTACAGGAAGTTGGAGACGGCCTCCAGGCAACGATCATACGAGGGCTGCGCCAGCGTGGCGCCGCCGTTGGGCCCGGTGCTGACGGTGACCAGCCCCTGCACCTGCAAGGCGGACAGCGCCTCGCGCACGGTCCCGCGCGCCACGCCCATCTGTTCGATAAGGGCCGCCTCCTGCGGCAGCTTGTTCCCTACCTTCTGCTGGGTCTGCACGATCCAGCGCTTGATGTCGATGACCACCTGGTCGGAGCGCTTCACGCGCTTGGTGCCCGAGATTTGTGGCTTGGGATCCTTGGACATCGCTTGCAGCCTATTTATGATCATAATTATCAGGATTATGATCGGATGGATGATTCTTCCAATACGGGTATTCCCTGTTCGCACATTGCATCGCGGTCTTTGTTCGCCGAGCGCTGCCCGACGTATTGGTTACGAACCAGATCGCGTATGCTTTTCCCTGCCTGGCGCGGGAAGGTCCTGCGTCCGTAGTTTCCCTAGTGCACCGCCCCTGCGGGGGGATTGCCGATCTCCATGTGCCATGGCTAGATGTGCAGGGTGCAAACCCAGCCCGAACGAGCACACTCACATGAGCGCATTTCCTGCAGTATCCCGACCGGTCAATGACTACGGTCAATCCTGTATCTCCACGGCTGATCCATGCTGAACCTGGACCTGCGCTCCCTGTCGGCGATGACGGGGTTGATCAATATCGCCCTGGGCATCGTCCTGCTGACCTTTCGCCGCGCCTATCCTGCCTCCATCAAAGGGTTGCTACCCTGGGCGCTGGCACCGCTGCTTTGCGCGCTTTCCACCGCCTTCTATGCGATGGACGGGCAGTGGCCGGCCGTGCTCGTCGCACTTGGCGGCAACGCGCTGCTGCTGTCGGGCTGCGCACTGTTCTACTTCGGCAGCCAGCGCTTCTACGGGGTGCCCTGCACCTGGAAATCCTGGCTCGCCCTGGGCATTGCCTGCCTGGCTGGCATCACCTGGTTCCTGCTGGTCCATCCCGACTACCGGATCCGCGTACTGCTGCTTACCTCGGTGCTAGCGGCGATATGCCTGACCCATGCGCGACTGACCTGGCAGCAGGGCCGGGGTTTCGCGCCGCGCTTCATGGCCGTTGTCCTTGCTTTCCAGGGGCTGGCCCTGCTGATGCGGGCCGCGACGACGGTGTTCCAGGATGCCGTCGATACTTCGCGGTTTTCCCCTTCGGCGATTCAGACCACGTACATTGCCGCGTTTTGTCTCGCGTCGCTGTTCGTCTGCCTTGGACTGCTTTTGACCGTGAGCGAGCGGTTACGCGCGCAGTTCGAGTACCTGGCGCAACGCGATGACCTGACGGGAGTACTGAGCCGCCGGGCAGTGCTGCACGCGGGTAGTAGTGAACTGAAGAACCGGCGCGGCGGCGGCCAGCCACTGTCGTTGCTGCTGATGGATATCGACCACTTCAAGCGCATCAACGACCAGCACGGACACATGGTGGGTGACCGCGTGCTGGCGCGTTTCGCACAAATCGTAGGCCGGGCACTACGCCACACGGACTATCTCGGCCGTTTTGGCGGCGAAGAGTTTGTCGTGTTGCTGCCGCGTACCGGCATGGAGGCTGCGCTTGCCATGGCCGAGGACGTGCGGCAGGCAGTGGAGCAGCAATCGGCCATCGCGGGGCAGCCCGCCTGCACGGCAAGCCTGGGGTTGGCCAGCATCGAGGCCGGAGAAGCGACCCTTGACGAACTGCTGGCGCGGGCCGATTCGGCGCTGTATCGCGCCAAGGCTGAAGGGCGCAACCGTGTTGAGGCAGGATAAACCGGGGCTCCCTCAAATAAATAGAACTGCGCGTGCGCGAGACCAACAAGCAATCACGCGATGGTGACTCGCCCCGCACCGCCTGCACTTCGCGACACCATCCGGCGTTTCATCGCAGTGACCTGCACAGCGCGCGGGCGTACGCCGAACATAGGCACCATCGCGTTTGCCCTGACAAAACTGGAAGCCCCCCATGCTCACCGGAATCCTCCACCACACGCCCCTCTGGGTCTGGACCTTGCTCGCGGGGCTGATCGCTCTGGGCCTTGCGCAAACCGTCCCCAGGCGGATGGCTCCGGCACGTGCCACGGGCGTGCCCATCGCCATGGCGGTGGTCTCGCTGGGCGGCGTCGTCTCGGTCTTCTCGCCGCAGCCGCTCGCGCTGCTTGGATGGGGAATCGGCGTGGCTGTCGCACTGGCGCTAGCCAACGCCATTGGCGCGTGGCAGGGCATTCGCTGGCTGGAGGCAGATCGCAGCCTGATGGTGCCCGGCAGCTGGGTGCCGCTGGCGTTGATCCTCTGCCTGTTTGTCACCCGCTTTGCCGTGAGCGTTGCCCTGGCCGTGAGCCCCGGCGTACTGTGGCATGGCAGCGTCGCGATGCCGATCGGCTTTATCTACGGTGCCGTTAGCGGTATCTTTCTTTCACGCAGCCTGGTCACCTGGAGCCTGACCAGGCAGGCGCTGCCCGGCAGCGTGCCGGGCTAATCACTTGGACCGCCGCTGACGGCATGCAAGCCATGGCAGCTGGCAACCGCTGCCCCGAATCCCACCCAGGCCTGCAGTCATGAACTCACTTGAGAAGTTTCAGCTGTTTATCGCGGTCCCGTCGGTACTGGCGTTCGCCTTGATCGAGGCCATCATCCTGTCGCGCCGCCAGCGCTACGACTGGCGGGCCTTCGGGGTGTCGGCGCTGGATCTGGTGGCGCGCATTGCGGTGGGGATCGCCTTGCCGCTGTCGATCGCGGCGCCGCTGGTGCGCCTCGCCTTCGAGCACCGCTTGATGACGATCCATCCCGTTGGCTGGATCGCGTTGCCGCTGCTCTTTATCGGCCAGGAATTCTGCTACTACTGGTATCACCGCGCGGCGCACAGGGTGCGGTGGTTCTGGAGCAACCATGCGGTGCACCACTCGCCGAGCCAGCTGAACCTGTCGGCTGCGTTTCGCATCGGGGTTCTCGGCAAGCTGACCGGCACGGCGCTGTTCTTTGTGCCGCTGGCGTGGATTGGCTTTGCGCCACGGATCGTGGTTGCGGTGTTGTCGACTATGGCGGTGTGCTGGTGGTGTTCGATCGCCTGTTTGGCACCTACGTGAAGGAGCGCGATGACCTGCCCTGCCGGTATGGGCTTGTGCATCCGATCGAGAGCGCGAATCCGTTGCGGATCGAGTTCACGCAGTGGCTCCACCTGGCGCGCGACCTGGCCGGGGCACGCAGCTTGCGCGCGTTCCTTGGATACCTGTTCATGCCGCCGGGCTGGACCCCGCATGGCGCAGGGAGTACCACGGCGGAGCTGCGCGCGCGGCATCCGCAGGCCGACCTGCCGCGAGTGATTGCCGGTGGCTGATCTCCAGCCCCAGCGCATCATGCGTTATCCCGCTAGAGAACTGGCCTGGCTGTGGCGCGAACTACGGATCGGCGTGCCGGTGGCATTCGGCGTCGCCAGCTTCTTCGCCATCATGTTGCGCGAGCCATTCGGCAGGAGCCTGGCCTATTCCCTCTGCATCACGATGACGATCCAGGTCCTGGTGGAGGTGGGCCGCTATGGCCTGTTGCGCGGGCTGCCCGATACGTCGGCAGGTGCGGCTCCCGGCGCGCCCGCTACGCCGCGGCGCTGGCCGGACTGGAAGTGGATGTCTGCGTGGATCGTGGTGTCGGGTGTGGCGGGCTATTTTGGCGGGCATGCGATTGGCGATGTGCTGACCGGCGGCCATGGCACGCTGTCGGAATTGATGGGCAATCCGCGCGGCTTGCTGCTGAGCATGACGGTGGTGCTGGTGCTCTCGCTGGGCATCTCCTACTTCCACTATGTGCGCGGCCGCATCGCGGCCGCGGAGGCGCGCGCGCAGGCGGCCATGCGCAGCGCCGCGGAGAATCAGCTGCGCTTGCTGGAGTCGCAGCTGGAGCCGCACATGCTGTTCAATACGCTGGGCAACCTGCGCGTGATGATCGGGCAGGATCCCCAGCGCGCGCAGGTGATGCTGAACCAGGTGATCTCGTTCCTGCGCGCCACGCTGCAGGCCTCGCGCTCCGGCCCGCATCCGCTGTCATGCGAGTTCGATCGCATCGCGGATTACCTGGCGTTGATGCAGGTGCGCATGGGCGCGCGGCTGCAGATCGAGCTCGACCTGCCGGCCGGCCTGGCCAACCTGCCAGTGCCCCCGCTGCTGCTGCAACCCTTGGTGGAGAACGCCATCAAGCACGGGCTGGAGCCCATCGTCGCGGGTGGCTGGATCAAGGTGACGGCGCGCCGCGAAGGCGGCACGCTGGTGCTCGGCGTGCGCGACACCGGGGTGGGCTTGAGCGAGCTGCCGCCCGGCTCGGATTGCTTTGGCACGGCGCAGGTGCGCGAGCGGCTCGCCCAACTCTATGGCAAAGCGGCGAGCTTCCAGCTGCTGGCCGCCGGCGACAACGACGGCGGCACGCTGGCCGTCGTGCGCCTTCCCCTATCCTGATTGACTGCCGCGCACCCTGCCCGCCCACCCAGCCCGATACTGCTGCCATGCAAACTACTGCCCTGATCGCCGAAGATGAAGCGCTGCTGGCCGCGGACCTCACGGCGGAGCTGGCCCGCTTGTGGCCGGAGCTGGACATCGTCGCGACCGTCGGCGACGGCGGCGCCGCCGTAGCGCAGGCGCTCGCCCTGCAGCCGGACCTGCTGTTCCTGGATATTCGCATGCCGGGCATGAGCGGACTGGAGGCGGCGCAGACCCTGGCCGAGGATTGGCCCGACTCGGCCAAGCCGTTCCCGCTGATCGTCTTCGTGACGGCTTACGACAAATACGCCTTGCACGCCTTCGAGCATGCGGCCGTCGACTACGTGCTCAAGCCCGTGCAGGCCGACCGCCTGGCAAAAACCTGCGCGCGCCTGCAAGCCACGTTGCAACAGCGTGCGGCCCCGCCGTCCGCCTCGCCGTCCCTGGACGCCACCATGGACCAATTGCGCGCGCTGCTTGGCGTCGGCATGCCCACGCCGCTGGCCGCGCCGGCGGCCAGCCCGCTGCAGGTGATCCAGGCGAGCGCCGGCAATACCGTGACGATGGTGCCGATTGCCGAGGTGCTGTATTTCGAGGCCGCGGACAAGTATGTGCGGGTGGTCACCGCGCAGCGCGAGCACCTGATTCGCATGTCGCTGCGGGAGCTGCAGATGCGGCTGGATCCGGCATGCTTCTGGCAGGTCCACCGCAGCACCATCGTGCGCTGCACGGCCATCGCCAGCGCGCTGCGCGATGACAGCGGCAAGCTCACCCTGACCCTGCGCGAACGGCCGGAAAAGCTGGCGGTCAGCCGGCTCTATGCGGACGCGTTCAGGGGGATGTAGCCGCAAGGCCGCAAACGCTGCGCCTGTGCGTGGCTATCCCTTCCCATATGGTCCTGCACAGGTGTCTGCGTGCCACCGACGCTTGCCCGGCGTGTTGGCGCAGCACCATCGTTTTCCGCCGGATTTATGCCCGCCCGCGCACACCGCGCGGCGCCGGGCCATGGCATGGCGTGTGCGTGGTGAAGGGGGAGCGTCGATCCCGGCGCTCCCCCTTCACCACAACCCCGTCAGGAGAAGACCATGTCCACCCTATCCATCGGAAACCTGCCTCGCCCCAGCGAGCTTGAGCAGGCCGCCCGGATTGCCGTGACCGGCGGCACCGGCGTCTACCCCATGCCCATGATCATGCGCAGGGAGCCCGGCTATGGCGAGTTTCCGAAGCTGTCCGGAATGCCGGAAATACCGGAAATGCCTGCGATCCTGAAATCGTTCCCGTGCGGCTCTCCGATCTATCGCGGGCCGATGATGGGCCCCGACTCCGGCGAGCCGAAGGTCGTTCCTCTCTGACCCTTCCCCATCCCCTTCCCCATCTACGTCACGAGATCCAACGGCACGAAAAGATGCCGAACCCTGCTTTCAAGGAGCACACCATGCACAGCAAATCTGCCATTGCCGCCCTCGTCGCCGCCGCGCTTGCAGCGGCCTTGCTCGCCAGCGCCGCCCAGGCCGCCAGCCCACAGGACCGCACCGTCTACAGTGACCGTTGCGGCTGCAACTTCCGGGCCGAAAAAGCCGACCCCTACACCGACGGCGGCCGCACCGGCAAGTTCGACTCGTTCGGCGAAGGCGCACGCCAGGTTGACCCGTTCACCGACGGCGCCAGGGCCTGAGCGGCGCCCGGCGAGCGCAAGCATGCGTAGCCGTGCTTGCGCTCGCTCAGGACCTCATAACTTCAGGACTTCAGCACGGCCGCCTCCAGGTTCCACAGCTTGCTATCGCTGGTGGACACCGCCACGGCGCCTTCCCGGATCGCGCTGCGGATATCGTCCTTGTTGCACACGAACCCCGAGGTCACGATGGGCGGCAGCGCCTTGCGGTCCTGGGTGGAAAGATGCGCGAGCATGGGCGCTGGCATCAGCTGCACCAGGTTGGGATCGCTTTGCTCCAGCGCCTTGACGCTGCGCGGCCAGGTCGAACGGTCGGTCACGAACACCTTCTGCATCGTGATCAGCCCGGCCCGATTGGCGCGCTGGATGGTGGCCACCCGGGTCGAGACGAGACTGGTCACCCCGATGTCGGCGAGATATTCGACGCCGCCCTTGTCCTGCGACAGCCCTTCGCAGCTGTCGATATTGACGATGACGTACTTGCCAGCCTTGGTCAGCGTGGCCACGACGGGCTGCAACTTGCGTAGCTCAACGTTGGCGACGATGCAGACCTCGGCATGGCTCTCGATCAGGATATCGGCCTGCTCGACGCCAAAGAGCGTCGCGATGACCGGGTGTCGCGCCAGGCGTGCCCCGAGTGACTTGTCCATGGTGCTTACCGATCCGGGTCGTGGGGCAGCTCGTCAGTGAGGCCGAGCTTTCCGGGGTTGAGGATGTTCTTGGGATCCAGTGCTTTCTTGACCGCCATCAGTACCGGAAACGCGCTGCCCAGCGATTCACGCATATACGGCGCGCGCAACAGCCCGATGCCGTGATGGTGGCTCAACGCCGCATTGTATTTGATCAATACCGCGTTGGCAGCGTCCCAGGCCTGGCGATACCACCTGGCCCGGTTCTCCACATCGACCTCGCCGCGCAGCGAGAAGTACAGGCAGGCGCCATCCACATAGGCATGCGACTGGTGGGCCGAGCCGGCGAGCGTGCCCGGCACGGCGTTGATGGCGTTGACCACATCCGTGTAGATCGCGGGCAGGTCGCTCCAGGGGCCGGACATCTCCAGCGTGTCGGCGACAAAGCCGGGGCCGCGCTTGAAGCCTTCCGCGCTCTTGCCGGTCAGGTAGCGCGTATCCAGCCAGCGCTCGAAGATCGCTTCGCTGTCCAGCGCCTCGCCGAGCGCCTTGCACACGCCTTCGCTGATGGCCATCACGGCGTCGACCATCTCGCGCGCGCCTTCGTCGGCGATCAGCAGCACGTTGGTGTCGGGCAGGTTGAACTGCACGCGGCTCTCGAGCTTGTCATACAGGCGCAGGGCCGCGGGATTGGCGCCGCGCTGCATGATCTCGCGGCAAGCTTCCAGGCCAACGGCGAAGGTCTTGAAGCCATAGGCGATGGCGCGGCCGTAGTCCGGCAGCCGATGCAGCTTGAGGCGCACGCGCACGATCACGCCGAGCGTGCCTTCCGAGCCGATGAACAACTGCTGCAGGTCCGAGCCGAGCGCCGCGCGCGAGTAGCCGCCCACGCTGATCAGCGTGCCATCGGCCAGCACCACATCCATGCCGAAGACCATGTCCTCGATCTTGCCGTAGCGCGTGGAGAGCTGGCCGGCGCCGCGGCACGCCACCCAGCCGCCCACGGTGCTGATGGCGAACGATGACGGCCAGTGGCCCATCGTCATGCCGTAGTCCCTCTGGATGGTCTGCTCGAACACGTCGCCGAACAGGCCGGCTTCCACCTCGACGATCTGGCTTTCCCTGTCGAAGCCCAGCACCTTGTTCAGCTCGCACACGTCCAGCACGATGCCGCCGCGCACCGGCAGCGCCGCGCCGGTGACATTGCTGCGGCCCGCCGACACCGTCACCGGGATCGCCGCCGCGTGCGCGATCCGCATGACGGCCTGGATCTGCCCGATCGTGGACACGCGCACGATGACGGCCTGCGGCGTGGCCGGCCGGCCCGCGGTCTCGGTCATCATGGAGCCGGCCCACCAGTCGCGCGTCCAGGCCACCACGCTGCCGGTATCCGTCAGCACCTCATCGGCCACGCCGCGCAGCGCATCGATGTGCGCGGCGTCCACGGCGACAGCATCGCGCTGCAGGCCGGGCGTGCTGGAGGTGTCCTTGAGGGTGGCCGCATAGGCCGGCGGCGTGTGCGCGCCGACGACGTAGTTGCCACGGTTGTAGCCGCGCTTGATGGCTTCCTTGCTGATCATTGTGTCTCTCCCAGTAGAACGGATTTTTCATGTGCGACGGCAGCCAGGTAGTCATCGACCTGTTGCGCCACCACGGATTCGGACAGGCCGAGCTCGGCCTGCAGGATTGCGCCCACGCGGGACGCGGCGCGCGCCGAGGCATCGCGCGCCATCAGGCGGGCGCGGATGCGGCGCGAGAGCACGTCGTCCACGCAGCCCGCCAGTTCGTGGCGCGCGGCATAGACGATCTCGGCTTCGGTATAGGGAAGCCCGTCGACGATCGGTGCCTGCAGGCGCGAATCGGCCTGCAGGATGTCGCTGACGAAGCGGGCTTCCGTGCCATAACGCTCGCCCAGGTGGGCGGACAAGCCGCCGGATGCCACGATGGCCTGCGCGTCATATCCCGCGGCACCCAGCAGGTACGCGGATTTGGTCTGGCATTTGTTGCGCTGGCCAATCACCTTCTGCGCCGCGTCAATGGTCTGCTCGGCCATGTGCCGGGAGGTGGTCAGCTTGCCCCCGACGATGGTGACGAGGCCGTCCGCCGCGGTATGGATCTCATGGTTGCGCTTGATCTCCAGCGTCTTGCCCCCCGGCGGCGCCACCAGCGGGCGGCAGCCCGCGATGCTGCCCAGCACGTCTTCGGCCTTCAGGTCCGTCTTCAGCGCCCAGCGCGCGCCGTCCAGCAGGAAGTCGAGTTCCTCGCGGGTACAGCAGACGTTGTCGAGATCGCCCTCGTAGTCTTCGTCCGTGGTGCCCAGGTAGGAAACGTTGCCCCAGCGCGTGATGGTGGCGCGGCGGTTGCGCCCCGGCACGGGAATGGTCACGGTGCAGTCGTTGCGGACCTTGAGCCAGGGAATGGCCACGTGCACGCCCTTGGCCGGGCGGATGTGCAGCGTCTTTTCCTCGCCCTTCTTGCGGCCGGTCCAGTCACGCAGCCACACGCCAGTGGCCATGACGACGACGCCGGCCTTGGCGCGGATCTCCCGATCCCCGGCATGAATGATGGCGCCGTCGACCTTGCCGTGACCGTTGCGGGTGATCTCCACCACCTTGGCGTGGTTGACCACCGCCGCACCGTGAAAGGCCGCGGTGCGGGCGATGTTCAGCGTGAGCCGGGCATCGTCCACGCGCGCGTCGAAGTACATGAAGCCGCCGAGCAGGTTCTCCTCGTTGAAGGTCGGGCAATGCGACAGCACCTCGGCCTTGGTGAGCTTTTGATGCAGGATGCCCTCGCGCCAGCCGCCCGCCAGGTCGTAGGTCCAGAGCAGGCTCTCGAATGCCTTGGACAGGCGCTTGTCGAACACGCCGTCCTTCTCCATCACGGGAAACAGGAACGGCAGGCGCTGCACCAGGTGCCTTGCGTTCCTGCGCAGGCGCTGGCGCTCCAGCAGGGAATGACGCACCAGCCCGAGGTTGCCCTGCTCGATGTAGCGCAAGCCGCCATGCACCATCTTGGAGGACTTGGACGACGTGCCGGAGGCGAAATAAGGCGACGCGATAGCCGCGCAGGCTGGCATCCAGCGCGGCATAGGCGCCGGTCACGCCGCCGCCGACGATGAGGATGTCGAAGGTCTCGCTGCCAAGGCGATCCAGCTGCTCCTGGCGTACCAGGCGCAGCGGTTCGGTGGATGTCATCCCGGCGCGGTCGCGGCCGGGACGTCTGGATGGAAAAACCATCATGTTTCGGCGATCTCCTGGCAAGTCAGTGGTGATTGAAGGTCTGCGCGTGGCGCAGCTCGGACGCTACCCGTGCGTGCCAGAGCGCGCGGCGCTCGCCACGCTGGTCGGCGCCAAGGCGTGGCTCGAACACGGCATCGGTCTCGTTGGTGGCGCGGGCGTCTTGCAGCGAGTCCCACAGCAGCCCGGACGAGCCCGCGAAGAAGGCGATGCCGCGCAAGCTGGCGCGATCGGTCTCGCGCATGCGCCGGATCGGCATGCCGGTCAGGTCCGCCTGGATCTGCAGCAGCGCGTCGCTGCCGGAGAGACCGCCGCCCACGATGAGTTCGGACACAGGCACGCCGGCGACTTCCTCGTTGGCCTCCATGCAGGACGAGACCGCATGCGCGATGCCTTCCAGGATGGCGTAGGCCACCTCGGCCTGCGTGCTTGCGATCGAGACGCCTGTCAGTGACGCGCGCGCTTCGGGCTGCATCTGCGGCACGCGCAGCCCGGTGAGCGCGGGCAGGAAGGTCACGCCGCGCGCGGAGTCGACGGTAGCGGCCAGCGCGCTGATCTGCCTGGCGCTCTCGAACCAGCGCAGCTTCTCGCAAACCCAGTTCAGCGCGGAGCCGGTGGTGGCGACGAAGGTCTCGACGGAAAGATGCGAGATATCAAACTGCCGGCGCGCGGTCATGGTCAGGGTGCCGTCGTACAGGCCGGCCTTGGCCGGTGGCTCCGGCCCGATCACCAGGTCCACGAAGCTGCCGGTGCCGTGCACGCACATCGATTGCCCGCGCTCCAGGCACCCGAGCCCGGCGGCGCCGGCAAGCTGGTCGCCCGCGCAAGCGAGGATCGGCACGTCGATGCCCAGCAGCTCGGCGCGCGTGCGCCCGAAATCGTCGGCATCCTGGCGCAGCGCGGGCAGCAGCGTGTGCGGGAATTCCAGCGCGTCGAGCCAGCCGAGGTGATAGCGGTGCCCGGCCAGCACGTAGGCGCTGGCGGAGGTGACGTTGGTCGGCGTGGTCACGCAGGCGCGCTCGGTGGACAGATGCCAGAGCAGCCAGGTGTCGATGGTGCCGAACGCCAGGCTGCCCATGCGAAACGCCTCGGCCACCTCGGGCGTGTCCCGCAGATGGCGCGCGGCCCAGAGGTAGGGAGAGCGCACGCCGACCGGACGCCCGACCTGCTCGATCAATGTCTTGTCCCAGGCGGGCGCCAGCGCGCTGAGCTCGCCGGCATAGCGCGTGTCCTGCCAGACCATGGCGGGCACGATCGCCCGCCCGCTGCGGGTATCCCACAGCACCGCGGTGGCGCGCTGCGTGGCAATGCCCAGCGCAACGATGCGCAACTGCGCTTGCCGCGCGCGTGCGATGGTGGCGCGGCAGACAGCAATGGTCTTCTCCAGGATCGCGTTGGCATCCTGCTCCACCACGCCGGGCCGGGGCGCGTCCACCTGCAGCGTGGTGTACTCGAGGCATGAGACATGGCCGTCGGCGGCAACCACGGCCGCCCGCGTGCCGGACGTGCCTTCGTCGATGGCGAGTATGACGTTCCTGTTGGTCTTCATCGTTGGGATTTTTCTATCGCCGGGTTGAGGAACGCCGGGGCCGGCGTCTCGTCGCCGCTGAATTGCGGGGCATCGGCTTCATTGTCAGGATTGATGGTGGTGCGCGTCGGGTCCCACTTGATCGCCAGGCAGATGATGCTGGCCGTCAGCGGCACGATCGAGAGGATCAGGAAGGTGGTTTCCAGGCCGTACTTTTCCCGGAAGATCGGGAAGATCAGCAGGCCAAGCGCCGCGCCGGTAGAGCCCAGCGCACCGATGATGCCGTTGGCCCCGGCGCGCAGCTCACTACGGAACGACAGCGACGAAAGACTCTTGCCGTTGGCGCCAGGGCCGCCCGAGTGAAACAGGATGAACAGCGACGGCACGATCACCGCCACCCAGATCGGCATCTTGCCGTTGAACAGGCCGAGGATCAGCAGCATGACGAAGACCGCGGCGAAGCCAAAGGCGGAAGCGCGCCGCAAGCCCAGCTTGCGCCCGATCAGCGGCGACATGAAGCCACCGAAGATGCCGAAGACGTTGAAGACCAGCGCGCCCACCGTGGCGTAGACAAAGTCCTTGCCGAACAATGCCGCGCTGATCAGCGGCAGGTACCACCCCACCGCGAAATACTGGATGGACTGCCCGATCTGCACTGTCGCCGCAAGGATGGTGCGCGGCAGGTACACGCCGCGAAAGATCAGCAGCACATTGGCCAGGCCGCGCTTTGCCTGGTTCAATACCGGCAGGCGCTCCCCCACCGGCGCGGCGACAAAGGGCCGGCCATAGATCCGCGTCATCGCCTTGGCCGCATCGGCCAGCCGCTCCTTGCGCGCCAGCCAGATCGGGCTCTCCACCAGGAAGGCAAGCTGCAGCACCAGGATGCCAAGCCCGAACACGGCGGTAGCGGCCACGGAGTAACGCCAGATGGCATCGCCCACCTGCCAGGAATGGAACAGCAGCGCCAGCAGCAGGTTGCTGCAGACCGCCGTGTACCACATGCCCTGCCAGGTATTGAGGCGGCTCTTGAGCTTGACCGGCGTGAACTCCGCGAGCACCGCCATGGCGATGGCAAAGTCGATGCCGTAAGCCGCCCCGACAAAGAAGCGGCCGACGAGAATCACCTCGAATCCTGGCGCGAACACCACCAGCAGCGCGCCGATCACCGCGAGGAATTTCGCGAGTATCAGCGGGCGGATGCGGCCCCACCGGTCCGCCATCCATCCACCGATGGGATTGAAGGCGATCGCGACCCATGAAGCAAACGACGTCAGCAGCGCAACTTGCGAAGCGGCAAGCTGCAGGTTCCGCGTCATGGGCCCGAGCCCGGCGCTCAATGCGGAATTGGAAAATGCGTCTAGGAACAAGCCGCCCAGCGCGAGCCACCAGATAAGGCCGGCTCTACCTTTTATGCCTGGGCAGGAATCAATAAACGAGATGACATCATCGATGCCACGGATCTTGATCGTGGATTGCACAGCGGTCTCCTTGTTTTATTTCTGTAAGAGGCCGAGCAATCTGCACGCAGGAAGAGACCATCTTACAGATGGTCTCTTATCTAGATCTGCAGGCGAACTCTAGGTTGAAAGGTTCAGGGTGTCAAGGAGGGGAATCGCGGGGACGAGGACATTCCTGTCCACCTCTATCAGTGCGATGCATGATGGCCTGTCGGTCCGCGCATGACCTGGATTTCCGCTCCAGTACGGGTTTCACAAGAACTTGCTACATTGCTGACTGCTGGCGAAAACGGCCTCACGCGGCCGTCCCGCTCACCGCAAACCGACTTACCAAGGAGACATCAAATGCACACCGCACTTCAACTTCGTTCGCTGATCAAAAGCAGCGGTGAACTCGAGCTGTCGCTGGACAGCATCGACACGCCGCGCCCCGGCCCGGATGAAGTGCTCATCCGCATCGAAGCCTCTCCCCTCAACCCGTCCGATCTCGGCCTGCTGTTCGGTGCGGCCGACATGAGCACGGCCAAGGCCAGCGGCACGGCGGAGCGCCCGGTGGTCAGCGCGCGCGTCCCGGAAGCCGCGATGCGCAGCATGGCAGGCCGCCTCGATGCTTCCATGCCGGTTGGCAATGAGGGCGCGGGCGTGGTCGTCGAGGCTGGCTCGTCCCCTGCGGCGCAAGCGTTGATGGGCAAGACCGTGGCGGCCATCGGCGGCGCGATGTACTCGCAATACCGCTGCGTTCCCGCGGACCAGTGCCTGGTCCTGCCCGAAGGCGCCACGCCCGCCGATGGCGCGTCGTCATTCGTCAACCCGCTCACCGCGCTGGGCATGGTCGAGACCATGCGAAGCGAAGGCCACAGCGCGCTGGTGCACACCGCCGCGGCCTCCAACCTGGGGCAGATGCTCAACCAGATCTGCCTCAAGGATGGCATCAAGCTGGTGAACATCGTGCGCAAGCAAGAGCAGGCGGACCTGCTCAAGGCACAAGGCGCGGTCCACGTCTGCAACGCTACGTCGCCCACGTTCATGCAGGACCTCACCGAGGCGCTTGTCGCCACTGGCGCCACGATCGCGTTCGACGCCACGGGCGGCGGCAAGCTCGGCGGCCAGATCCTCACCTGCATGGAGGCGGCCTTGAACAAGACGGCCCGCGAATACAGCCGCTATGGCTCGGCCACCCACAAGCAGGTCTACCTCTACGGCGGCCTGGACATCAGCCCGACCGAGTTCAACCGTGGCTTCGGCATGGCGTGGGGCATGGGCGGCTGGCTGCTGTTCCCGTTCCTGCAGAAGATCGGGCGCGAGCGGGCCAACGCGCTCAAGCAGCGCGTGGTGGCGGAGCTGAAGACCACCTTTGCCAGCCACTACTCGAAAGAGATCTCGCTGGCCGAGGTGCTGGACCTGGCCGTGATCGCCGTCTACAACAAGCGTGCAACCGGGGAGAAGTACCTGATCAACCCGAACAAGGGCCTGGCCGGATAAATCACCCCGGGGCGCCTTGCGCGCCCACCGTGTCAAGAATCAGCCGCTGCGCCACGACCAGCGGCGCGGCGCTGCCGGCCGGCAACGGGTGAGCGCTTTCCAGTTCCGCGGCAGTGTGGAAGCTCACCCAGGTGCTGCCCTGGCCGTCATTGCGCACCAGTACACGCAGGGGCAAATCCAGCGCAACGCTGGGTGCCGCGAGCATCAACGGCGTCCCCCCCTTGGGGTTGCCATAGATCAGCACCTGCGTCGGCGGCATCGCCAGCCCGGCGTTGCGTGCCGCCTCGGCATGGTCGATCCGCGCGAAGATCGTCATGCCCTTGTCTTTGAATGCCGCGAGCAGGCGCTCCACGGTGGTCGGGAAATCGTAGTGGCTGGGATGGGTTTCCATGACGGACTCTCGTTGCTTGCCTGGATCACTCTATATCCCTGCAGCTCGCCTGCCATGCGCAACTTGGCGCAACGCCGTCGATGAAGTGCGCGAGCAACATCTCGCCTTAAATGTCGCCTTAAGCCGGCGCGCATTTTTCGCCACAAATAATCCATCGGCGTCGGGTTTCCACGTAGCCATATAGTCCTTTTAAATGCGAGTGATTTGCATTTACAATTGGCTGTATCGCCTCGCAGTGACAACAATCAAGCATCGACCGCCGAACACCGAACACCCAACACCGAACGCCGTCTACATCACGCACACGCCAGCCATGCCGCCGACCCGCGATCCCCTCACCCTGCCCGCCAGCCCGCGGCTCGCCCCGCCGGCAGTGCCGCGCCTGGCCTACCTGGGCGCCGGTACCCTGGTCGCGGTCGGTTACATGGATCCCGGCAACTGGGCCACGGCCATCTCCGGCGGCGCCAAGTACGGCTACAGCCTGCTGGCGGTCATTGCCGCGTCCAGTCTCGTTGCCATGCTGCTGCAGTGGATTGCCGCGCGCGTCGGTGTGGTCACCGGGCGCGACCTGGCGCAGCTCAGCCGGGAGCGTTTCTCCCGGCCCGTCGTGCTCACCCTGTGGGTGGGCAGCGAGATCGCCATCATCGCCTGCGACGTGGCCGAGGTGGTCGGCTGCGCCGTGGCGCTGCAACTGCTGCTGCACGTGAACCTGTGGGTCGGCGTGCTGATCTCGGCGGCAGCCACCGTGGCCATGCTGGCCGTGCACCGCGAAGGACGGCGCACGCTGGAAGCGCTGGTGGGCACGCTGATCCTGCTGGTGGCGCTGTGCTTCGTCGCGCAGCTGGCGATGGCGCAGCCCGACTGGGCGGCGGTGGCTGGCGGCTTCGCCCCCACGCCGGAGCTGGTGCGCGATGCGGGCATGCTGTGGCTCGCCGCCGGCATCGTGGGCGCTACCGTCATGCCGCACAACCTTTACCTGCACTCTTCCCTGGTGCGCAAGTACAGCCCTGGCGCAGTGCATGGACAGCCGCCCTCGCCCGCCGCCGCGCCGGCGCTGGTGCGGGCGCTGCGCGGCGTCGGCATGGACACCCTCGGCTCGCTCACCTTCGCCTTCCTGATCAATGCCGCGCTGCTGATCGTGGCGGCGGCCGTGTTCCACGCCAGCGGCATGACCGACGTATCGGACCTGGCCGACGCGCACCGCTTGCTCGACCCGCTGCTGCATTCCCGATGGGCCAGCCTGCTGTTCGCCGCTGCGCTGCTCGCGTGCGGCCTCAACTCCACGCTCACCGGCACGCTCGCCGGGCAGGCGGTGATGGAGGGCTTTCTCAACCTGCGCATGTCGCGCGCGCGCCGCGCGCTGCTGACGCGCGCCCTGGCGATCGTGCCGGCCCTGGTTGCGGTCGGCATCTTCGGCCAGCATGGCTCGGCGGAACTGCTGGTGGCCAGCCAGGTCGTGCTCAGCGTGAGCCTGCCCCTTGCCGTGCTGCCGCTGATCGGGTTCGCCTCCCGCGCCGACCTCATGGGCGCGTGGCGCGTACGCGGCCTGCCGCTGGCGCTGGCGTGGCTGAGCGCGGGCGCCATCCTCTTCCTGAACGGCGCGCTGCTGTGGCAGAGCGTGGCGGCGTGAGGCCACCAGGGCGGACCGCAAAGAAGCCGGTGGGCTAGTGGGCTAGTGGGGCGCCTCGCCCTGCGTGAACCGCGGCGGCCTCTTCTCGACGAACGCACGCACGCCTTCCCGCGCATCGCCACTGCTCGCGCAAGCCGCGAGCAACTGGTGCTCCAGCGCCAGATGCGCCTGCAACCCGCGCGCCGGCAGCCCGCTGCACAGACGCTTGATCGCGGCCAGCGAGCCGCTGGCCGCGCTAGCCAGCCGCGCCACCAGTGCCTCGGCAGCATCGGCCAGTTCGGCGTCCGGGTGCAAGGCATCGATGACGCCATGCGCCAGGCAGCGCTGCGCGTCGATGGTCTCGCCGAGCATCAGCCACTGCTGCGCCCGTAACGCGCCGACGCGCCGGGCCAGGAAATACGAAGCACCGGCATCCGGCGACAGGCCGATCGCGGCGTAGCCGGTGCGCAGCGCTGCCGATGCTGCGCCGAGCAGCCGATGCCCGCGCCGGCCACCGGCCCGCTGAGCGCCGCCACTACCGGCATCGGCGCCGTGGCCAGCCGGTACAGCGCGGGGTGCAGCGGGGTGAGGATGTCGTCCACCAGCGTGTCCAGCGCCGTCCCCGCAGCGACGAACTCGTCGATACTGCCGCCGGCGCAGAAGATGCGCCCTTGCGCCGCCAGCAGCACCACGCGCGGCTTGCTTTCCAGGACTTCGCCGATGGCGCGCACCAGCGCCCGGCTCGCCGCGAGCGTGAGCGAATTCGCGCGCTCAGGCCGGCTCAACGTGATGCGGCCGATATGGCCGGCCACGCCCCAGCTCACCCCTTCCGATTGCTGCATGGGTTCCTCCATCCTTGCGTGAGATGCTTGAGATCGATCCTTGGCATCATGCCGCGAGCTTGCGCGCGATAAGTTCCTTCATGATCTCGTTGGCGCCGCCGTAGATGCGCTGTACGCGCGCGTCGGCATACAGGCGTGCGATCGGGTACTCCATCATGTAGCCATAGCCACCGAACAGCTGCAGGCATTCGTCGGTGACCTTGCCCTGCTGCTCGGTGCACCACCACTTGGCCATGTAGGCCGCTGTGTCGTCCAGCGTGCCGTCGAGCAGGCGCTGGATGCAGTCGTTGACGAAGCTGCGCACCACGTGCGCCAGCGTGGCGCACTCGGCGAGCTTGAAGCGCGTGTTCTGGAAATCGTACAGCGACTGGCCAAAGGCCTTGCGCTGCTGTGTGTAGTCGAGCGTCAGCGCCACCGCGCGCTCGATCACGGCGGCGGCGGGCACGGCAAGCAGCATCCGTTCGTACGGGAGCTGGCTCATCAGTTGGGCAAAGCCCCTGCCCTCCACCCCGCCCAGCAGGCAATCTGCCGGCACCCGCACGCCGTCGAAGGACAGCTCGGCGGTGTCCGATGCATGCTGGCCCAGCTTCTCCAGCCGCCGCCCTACCCGGAAGCCCGCCAGGTTCTCCGTCTCCAGCACCACCAGCGACACGCCCCGGCTGCCGGCTTCGCCGGTACGCACCGCCACCACCAGCAGGTTGGCGGTAAAGCCGTTGGTGATGAAGGTCTTGGCGCCGTCGATCACGTAGTCGCCGCCCTCGCGCCGGGCACGGCTGCCTAGCGCCTGAAGGTCGGAGCCGCAGCCGGGTTCGGTGAGCGCGATGCCGGCCAGCATGTCGCCGCTGGCGAGCCTGGGCACCCAGCGCTGATTCTGCGCTTCGGTGCCGTAGTCCAGGATGTAGTGCGCGGCGATGGTGTGCACGGCGGTGTTGGCGGGCACCTCGGCCTTGGCCAGCTCATCCTGCACCACGCACTGGTAGGCCAGGCTGGCACCCGCGCCGCCATAGGCCTCATCCAGTTCAGGCAGCAGGAAGCCCATTTCCCCGAAGGGGCCCCAGACCTCGCGCGGGATATAGCCCTGGCGGCGCCAGCCGTCCAGGTGCGGCGCCAGCTCACCGGCGACGTAGCGGCGCACCTGCTCGCGGAAGGCTTCGATGTCTGCATCCATCCATTGATGGCGGTACGGTTGCGGCAGCATGGCTCAGATCCCCGTCAGGCCGCCGCTGCACATCAGCGTCTGGCCGCTTACATAGTCCGACTCCGGGATGCAGAACATGTACACGGCGCCGGCCGCCTCGTCGGGGGTGCCGCCGCGCCCGAGCGGAATGCCTCTCTCCATCGCGGCCATCAGGTCCGGGTTGACGCCGACCTTGATCTCCCGGCCTTCGATATTGGCGGTGGCATGGTCCGCGGTGCTGCCCGTCAGCCGGGTCTTGATCAGGCCATAGGCCACGCAGTTGACGGTGACGTTCATGCGGCCCCATTCCTTGGCCAGCGTCTGCGTCATGCCCACGATGCCGGCCTTGGCGGTGGCATAGTTCGCCTGGCCGGCATTGCCGAACAGGCCGGCCACCGAGGACGTGTTGATCACCTTGCGCACCACGCGCTGGCCGGCCTCGGCTTCGGCCTTGACCAGCCCGCGCAGCACCGGCTGCGCGGCGCGCAGGATGCGGAATGGCGCCGTGAGGTGGCAGTCGAGCATGGCGTACCACTGCTCGTCGGTCATCTTCTGGATGACGTTGTCCCAGGTGTAGCCCGCGTTGTTGACGATGATGTCCAGGCCCTGGTACGCATTGACGGCGGTGCCGATAAAGCGCTCGGCAAAGTCCGGTGCGCTCACGCTGCCAACGCAGGCCAGCGCCTCGCCACCGGCAGCGCGGATGGCCTGTACCACTTCCTCGGCCGGTTCGGCATCGAGATCGTTGACGACGATGCGGGCGCCTTCGCTAGCCAGCTTGAGCGCGATCGCGCGGCCAATGCCACGGCCCGAGCCGGTGATGAGGGCGATCTTGCCTTCGAGTTTGCGCGTCATGGGTGTGTCTCCTGCAGTCAGGTTCAGGGCAGCGCGACCAGCGCTTCGCCCACGATCTTGGTTTGTCCGAACTGGTTGGCGCTCTGCACCTCGATGCGCACGCAACGCTCGCCGTTGACGTCGAGCTTCTCGAGCACGCGGCCGCCGCAGTGGATCACGTTGCCCAGGTGCGTGATGCCCTGGAAGCGCACATCGAAGCGGCGCAAGCGGGCTTGCGGCGCCCAGCCGGTCAACAGCCGGCCCAGCCAGGCCATGCCCAGCATGCCGTGCGCGAATACGTCCGGCATGCCGGCGCGGCGCGCGAAGTCGAGGTCGATGTGGATCGGGTGATGATCGCCGGAGGCGCCGGCAAACAGCGCGAGCGTGCGGCGGTCCACCGGGGGCAGCGTCAGTGGGGGTAGTGTGTCGCCGACCTGCACCGAATCAAAGCCAGGGGATGTCAACTCCGTCATGTCCGTCATGTCCGTCATGTCCGCTCCTTCAGTTGCGCACCACGGTCAGCGACCGCAGCCTGGCCACGGGCTCGCCGCGCTGGTTCGCCACTTGCGATTCGGTCTCGATGAATTCGAGCGCGCCGCCTTTCTTGTCGTAGATGTCCTTGATCCGGGAGGTGACCGTCATCGTATCGCCTGCCACGATGGGGCCGAGATACTCGAAGCTCTGCTCGCCGTGCAGCACGTTCTGGATCGGCACGCCAAGCCGGTCGAGCAGGCCGAACATCGCGCCCGAATCGAGCTCGGCGGTGAACAGGAAGGTGGGCGGCGCCGGCAGGTCGGCATAGCCCGCGTCGCGCGCGGCGGACTCGTCGAGGTAGACCGGGTTGGTCTCGCCGATGGCCTTGGCGAAGAACTTCAGCCGGCCGCGTTCGACCGGCAGCACCGAGCTGCCGATCTCAAAGCCGATCCATTTCTTGTCGACCATGATCAGACTCGCTCGTACAGGGTGACGACGCAGGCGCCGCCCAGGCCCAGGTTGTGCTGCAGCGCCAGCCGGGCGCCGTCCACCTGCCGCCCACCGGCGCGCCCGCGCAGTTGCCCGACCAGTTCCGTGCATTGCGCCAGGCCCGTGGCGCCGAGCGGGTGGCCCTTCGACAACAAGCCGCCGGAGGGATTGGTGACCACCTTGCCGCCATAGGTGTTGTCGCCATCGACCACGAACTTCTCCGCGCCACCGATGGGGCACAGGCCAAGCGCCTCGTAGCTGATCAGCTCGTTATGGGCAAAGCAGTCGTGCAGTTCCACGACGCCGATATCCTCCGGTCCGACGCCCGCGGCCTCGTACACCTGCCGGGCGGCGCTGCGCGTCATGCCGAAGCCGACCACGTCTCGCATATCGCGCGTGCCGAAGCTGTCGGGCGTATCGGTGGTCATGGCCTGGGCGCGGATGCGTACCGTCGTGTCAAGGCCGTGCTTCTTCGCGAACGCCTCGGAAACCAGGATCGCCGCTGCCGCGCCGCAGGTCGGCGGGCAAGCCATCAGCCGGGTCATCACGCCGGGCCAGAGCATCGGCGCGGCCATCACCTCGGCCTCGGTCACCACGTTGCGAAACAGCGCCAGCGGATTGTTGGCAGCGTGGCGGCTGGCCTTGGCGCGTATCTTGGCGAAGGTCTCGAGCTTGGTGCCGAACTCCCGCATATGCGCGAGGCCCGCGCCGCCAAAGTAGCGCAATGCGAGCGGCAGCTCGACGTCGGTCAGCTCGGCCGCCAGCGCGTCGAAGCGCTCGAAGGGGCTGGGGCGGTCGTTGAACACCGAGCCCAGCGCGCCCGGCATCATCTGCTCGAAGCCGAACGCCAGCACGCAATCGGCCATGCCGCTGGCCACCGCCTGGCGGGCCAGGTACAGGGCGGTAGAGCCGGTCGAGCAATTGTTGTTGACGTTGACCACCGGGATGCCGGTCATGCCGACTTCGTACAGCCCGCGCTGGCCTGCGGTGGAGTCGCCGTAGACGTAGCCGGCGTAGGCCTGCTGCACGCTGGCGTACTCGACGCCGGCATCGGCCAGCGCGGCCCGCACGGCCTTGGCCGCCATCTGGGGATAGGGCTCGCTCGCTCCTGGCTTGGTGAATGGAATCATGCCGGCGCCGGCAACGATCACGGATGAGGTCATGGCTACTCCTTGTCGTATTGCGTATGGATGAATCAGCTCACCTGCCGCTGCTGCCCTTCCCAGAAGGGCTTGCGCAGTTCGATCTTGAGGATCTTGCCGGCGCCGGACAACGGCAGCGCGTCGCGGAACTCCACGCTGCGCGGGCATTTGTAGCCCGCGATCAGCGTCTTGCAGTGGTCGATGAGTTCGCCAGCCGTGGCGGACGTGCCCGGCCTGCCCACCACCACGGCGTGCACGGCCTCGCCCCACTCGGCGCTCGGGACGCCGATCACGGCGCTGGCGACCACGGCGGGATGCTGGGCAAGCGCGTTCTCCACCTCGGCGGAATACACGTTCTCGCCGCCGCTGACGATCATGTCCTTCAGGCGGTCGACAATGAAGATGAAACCGTCCTCATCCATGTAGCCGCCATCGCCGGTGTGCATCCAGCCGTCGCGCACGGCAGCGGCATTCTCTGCCGGCTTGTTCCAGTAGCCTTGCATCACGGTGGGCCCGCGCACCGCCACCTCGCCCACGGTGCCGCGCGGTACTTCGCAGCCTTCGCCGTCGACGATGCGGACTTCGGAGGTGTAGCTGGCGCGGCCGGCGGCGCGCAGCTTGCCTTGCGCGCGCCCCTCGGCGGTGTGATACCAGGCGGGGTTGATGGTCGCCAGCGGCGACAGCTCCGTCATGCCGTAGGCCTGCACGAAGCCAACGCCCGGCAGCGCGGCCATGGCGCGCTCCAGCACCGCTTCGGAGATCGGCGAGGCACCATAGATGATGGCCTGCAGTGCGCTCAGGTCGCGCGGCTTTTTCATCGCCGGGTGATCGACCATCATCTGGATCATGGTCGGCACCAGCAGCATATGGGTCACGCGGTCACGCTCCAGCGTATCGAGCACCAGCTCGGGGTTGAACGCCGGGATGATCGCGTGCGTGTTGCCCTCCATCCATTGCGGCATCGCCAGCCCCATGTCGGCCAGGTGGAACATCGGCGCGGCGTGCAGGTAGGTGCCGCCTGGCGTGGCCAGTCCCTCCGCGCGCAGTGCCAGGCCAGAGGCACACAGGTTGGCGTGGCTCAGCATGACCCCCTTGGGAAATCCCGTGGTGCCGCCCGTATAGAAGATGCCGGCGAGGTCCTCGTCGCGCCGCACGGCATCGGGTACTGGCGCGGCATTGGCCAGCAGCGCCTCGTAGCCGTGCATGCCGGAAGGCACTTCGCCGTCGCCGCAGTAGATCAGTTCGCGCAGCGTGGCGGCGTCGCGGCGAAGCTGCACCGCGAGCGCACGGAACGTCTCGTCGACCAGCAGGATGGTCGAGCCCGAGTCGTCCAGCGAGTACAGGATCTCCGCCGCCGACCAGCGGGTGTTGCAGGGGTTCAGCACGCCGCCGGCCCAGGGCACCGCCATCTGGTACTCAAGGAAGCGGTCAGAGTTCAGCGACAGCATGGCAACGCGGTCGCCGCTTTGCATGCCCAGCTTGCGCAAGCCGCCAGCCAGGCGCGCCACGCGCTCGGCCAGCTGGCGGAAGCTGCGCTGGCGCTCGCCATAGCGCACCGCGATGCGCTCCGGGTGTTGTTGCACTGCACGATGCAGGGCTTGCGTGAGGTACATGGGTGTCTCCGTCGCGTTTCGCGAAAGCGTTGGCGTCTTGTATTGTTTGTGCTGCCCATGGTAGAAACGCGCGGCTGAGCGTGCAATTGCGCATCGCCCCGAATGCATGGCAGAAGACCTCAATCCACCACGCCCGCCCGATCCATGCCGCCTCCCCCGGTCACCATCTCGATCGCCTTAGTGCACGGCATGCTGGCCGGGGTGCGGGCCCGCGGCCAGTCCTGCGACGTGTACCTGGCCGACGCCGGCATCGCGCCCGACCTGCTCCGGGAAGCTGGCGCGCGCGTCACCGCGGCCCAGTACATCGCACTGTTCCGCTCGCTGATCGACCGCCTCGGCGACGAGGGCCTGGGCTTGCTGTCGCGCCCGCTCAAGCCTGGCAGCTTCGCCCTGACGGCCCGCTCGGCGCTCGGCGCGCGCGACCTGGAGACGGCCATCCGGCGCATTGCGCGCACCTTCCAGCTGGTGCAGGACGACGTTGAGCTGGTGCCGGTGCGCGAGGCGGACCTGGCCGGCCTGGCCCTGCACTTCACCCACACCGCGCCGGCACGGCCAGGCTTCCTGGACGAGATGCTGTTGCGCGTGTTCTGGCGCCTGCTGGCCTGGCTGGCCGGCGGGCAACTGCCGGCCGCGCGCTTTGACTTTGCCTTCGAATGCCCGCCGCATGTGGGCAGCTATGGCAAGGTCTTTCCCGCGCAGCTGAATTTCGGGCAGGCGCGCTCGGCCATCTGGTTCGACGCCGCCCGGCTCGAGAGCCCGGTGCGCCGGGACGAGGCCGCGTTGCGGGACTTCCTGGCCCAGGCGCAGGCCAATGTCATCATGCCGCGCCGCCGCGAAGAGATGACCAGCGCGCGCGTGCGCGGCCACCTGCAGCTCACGCAACCCGCCTGGCCCGACCTTGCCGCGACCGCCGACGCGCTGCATATGTCGACCTCCACGCTGCAACGCCGCCTGGCCACGGAAGGCACCTCGTTCCAGGCGCTGAAGGACGAGCTGCGCCGCGATATCGCGATCGTCCGGCTGAACACCTCCACGGTGCCCCTGGCCGCGCTGGCACAGGAACTGGGATTTACTGACAGCGCGGCATTCCAGCGCGCGTTCAAGGCGTGGACCGGCAGTGCGCCGGGAACGTATCGGCGCGGCGAGAGCGGTAGCTAGCCGCCGCCGATCTACAATTGCCGATGCATGGTGGCGGCGAATTCCGGGAGGGGATGCGCCAGGCCAACAACACAAAAAACAAGAAACGCAAAAACACAGAGGAGATTGCCCGTGCCCCACCCGCTCAACCGCGCCACCCTGCTGTCCGCCGCCCTTCTGCTCGCATCGTTCGCCGCCCTGCCCGCCCACGCCGACATCCGCGTGGGCATCGACGTCTCCACCACCGGCCCGGCCGCCTCGATCGGCATCCCGTCCAAGAACACCATCATGATGTGGCCGCAGACCCTGGGCGGCCAGCGCGCGCAGTACGTGATCCTGGACGATGGCTCCGACCCGGCCGCGGCCGTGCGCAACGTGCGCAAGCTGATCTCCGAGGAGAAGGTGGACGTGGTGGTGGGCCCCAACATCACGCCCACCGCCATCGCCGCGCTGGATGCCGTTGCGGAAGGCGAGACGCCGATGGTGGCGCTGGCGGCATCGGCCGCCATCATCGAGCCGCAGTCGGACCCCAAGCGGCGCTGGGCGTTCAAGATGCCGCAAAACGATTCGCACATGGCTACGGTCCTGACCGAGTACATGAGCAACCATGGCATCAAGACGGTCGGCTTCATCGGCTTCAACGATGCTTACGGCGAGAGCTGGTGGCGCGAGTTCTCCAAGCTGGCGGAGGTGCGCAAGCTCAAGGTAGTGGCCAACGAGCGTTTCTCGCGCAACGATACGTCGGTGACCGGGCAGGTACTCAAGCTGATGGCGGCCACCCCGGACGCCATCCTGATTGCCGGCGCGGGCACGCCGTCGGTATTGCCGCAGAAGACGCTGGCCGAGCGCGGCTACAAGGGCAAGGTGTATCAGACCCACGGCATCGCCACCTGGGATTTCCTGCGGGTTGGCGGCAAGGATGTGGAAGGCACGCTGTTCCCGACCGGGCCGGTGGTGGTGGCGCGCCAACTGCCGGACAGCCATCCGGTGAAGAAGGTGGCGATGGATTTTGTGACGCGCTATGAAGCGAAGTACGGCGCGGACAGCATCACGCAATTCGCCGGCGATGCCTGGGGCGCGTGGATGCTGCTCGACGATGCCGCGCGCCGTGCCGGCACGAGCGGCGCGCAGCCGGGCACGCGCGAGTTCCGCCACGCCATGCGCGATGCGCTGGAGACGACCACCAGCCTGACCATTCCCAACGGCGTGATGAACCTGAGCGCGAAGGACCATCAGGGCTTTGACCAACGCTCGCGCGTGATGGGTGTGATCCGCGGCGGCAAGTTTGCCTACGCGTCAGACAAGTAAGGACATGCAAGGATATTCGAGATGAGCAAGACGACGATTGGCTTTATCGGCCTTGGCGCGATGGGCACGCCGATGGTGCGCCACCTGCTCGCCGGCGGCCACGCCGTGCGCGCCTATGTACGCCGCCCCGAGGCCGCCGACGCGGCCCGCGCGCTTGGCGCCGTGCCCTGCGCCACGCCCGCGCAAGCCGCCCACGGCGCCTCGGTGGTGTTTACCAACGTCACGTCATCGGAAGACGTGCAGGCCGTGCTGCTGGGCGAGCACGGCGTGATCGAAGGCGCGGCGCCGGGCACCATCTGCATCGACCACAGCACCATCTCGCCCATCGTCACCCGCGAGATCGCCGCGCGGCTGGCCGAGCGCGGCATCGAAGCGCTGGACTGTCCCGTCTCCGGCGGCACCGTGGGCGCCGAGGCCGCCAGCCTCACCATCATGGTGGGCGGCAAGGCCGAGATGCTCGAGCGTGTGCGGCCGCTGCTCGGGCTGCTCGGCAAGACCATCACCCACATCGGCGATCACGGCGCGGGGCAAGTCGCCAAGCTGTGCAACCAGATCGCGCAGGTGGTCAATATCGAAGGCATTGCCGAAGCCATGCGCTTCGCGCAGGCGCAGCAGGTAGACAGCGGCCGCGTGCTGCAAGCCATGGCCACCGGCATGGCCGGCAGCCGCATGCTCGACATGATGGGGCCGAAGATGGTCGCCCACGACTTTGCCCCCGGCATCGAAGCGCGTCTGCACGACAAGGACTTCGGCCTGGCCGCCGAGATCGCGCGCCAGCTCGGGCTGGAGCTGCCGGCCATGCAAGCCACCTCGCGCCAGCTCGGCACGCTGATGGAAAAGGGCTGGGGCAAGGACGATACGTCGTCGCTGCTGCGGGTGCTGGAGGGCTGAGTCGCCGGCAGGGGGGCCGCTAAGCCACCCCCATCATCCGCCGCACGGCCAGCAGCAACGGGCTGTCCCTCTCGGCAAAATCATTCATCACGTTAAAATGGTGCCTGCCGGGCATCGGCACATGCGCCGCACCCGGTGCCTGCGCGTTGGCGGGCCAGCCCGCGCGCAGCAGCTCGGTCTGCCGGTGGTATTCGCCCGGCTCCAGCCCGCCCACCGCGGTGACCAGCGGCGCATCCGTGGCCGGCGGCAGGAAGGCCGGCGAGAGCCGGTCGACATCCGCCGCCGACAGCTTCAGGTCAACCTGCAGGAAGTCCGCCCGGCGCAGCGGTTCCAGGTCATGCAGGCCGCTGACCGAGACCACGCCCTTGACCAGGTCCGCCGGCAGATCGCCGCCTACGCGCGGCCATAGCGTGGTGAGCATCATCGCGGCCATGTGACCGCCGACGGAATGCCCGCCCACGAAGATGCGCAATCTGTCGTGACCGAGCCGGCCGGACTCCCGGTACAGCCAGGCCACGCTGCGCACAGCCTGCAGCACGATGGTCGGCACTGTCACCGCCGGGCACAGCGAGTAATTGATCACCGCCACCGACACGCCGCAGTGCGGCAGCGCATTGGCCACCAGGCTGTGGTCGCGCTTGTCCAGTGCGCGCCAGTAGCCGCCGTGGAGGAACACCAGCAGCGGCGGCGGGCCATCGGCGGCGCCCGGCTCGGCCGGGAAGTAATCGAGTTGCTCGTCCGCCGCGTGCGGGCCGGGCTCGGCGCCGGCATAGCTCAGGTCCTCCAGCCAGCCGGCGCGCTGGCGCACCTGGCGCGACAATGCCGCCCAGTGGGCCATGTGGACGGCGTTGTCCGGTACGTTGGCCCGGTTGTTGTATTCGCGGGCATAGAAGGCGGGATCCTGCGACGGCAGCTGCGCAAGGCTGGCGAGGGAGGGCTGGGTGGACATGTGGCTCCAGGGTGGATGGGAGAAACCGGGCAGCCGCCACGGCTGCGATCATGCTAGCGAGTTCGCGCAGCGCCAGATATCGACAACTTCCCGGATACCGTCCCCATCGCCCGGACGCACCATGGCCTCGGATGGGGCGCGATTGGGCCAGTTGTGGCCTGGCAGGATTTGCGGCATAATTCCCGGCTCAGCACCGTGCTGGCACGCCGGACTCCCGGCAAATCCGCCAGCACCCACTCAGCCCGGGTGGTGAAACAGGTAGACGCAGGGGACTCAAAATCCCCCGCCGCAAGGCGTGTCGGTTCGAGTCCGACCCCGGGCACCATCTTCAGTAATGCCTTGAAATTAAAGGGGGTTTTCCTCACCCCGACTCGATTCTCGGCACGCCGCTACAAACACCAAGCATCCGGTTTTTCCCGCAATTTTTCCGCAGGCGGGCTTCGGAAACACATACCACCCGTTCCATACGCCTTCCGATTCGTAGCGCCAATCGGGAAACGCGCCCTCCCATCTTGCCTAGCCTCGGCCAGCGTTCACGGTCCTGCCGCCTCTCCAGCGCCATTGCGTTGCACCTGACGTCCTGTGAGCAGGCACAAATTGAAGCCCCGTGGACCAAGCTCGAGTGCCTTTTCGTACAGGGCTTCGGCTGCGTCGCAGTAGCCAAACACTACTGACAGGAACTGACAGTCACGTCCATTACTCTTTGGGCTCCTGCGGGAAGGACGATTCCCCAGGCATTGATCAGCAGCATAGAGAAGGACACTCCAATGACACGTGCCATTACTATTCTTACCGAGAACTTTTCCGATTGGGAAACCGCCCTGATCAATTCCGCTGGCCGTGCTTACTACGGCTTCGATACGCGCTTTGCCACCCCCAGCGGTTCCCCGGTCACCTCCTCCGGGGGCATGGTGGTCTCCCCGCACTTGGCGCTCGAAGCCATCCAGCTCGATGCGCTTGACCTGCTGATCGTATGTGGCGGCACCATCTGGCGGACCGATCAGGCCCCAAATATCGCAGCCCTGGTTGCCGCGGCCCATGAAAGGAACATCATCGTCGCTGGCATCTGCGACGGTACCCGTGTGTTGGCGCAATCGGGCGTGCTCGATCACCTCCGGCATACTTCCAATTCGGCGGAAAACCTGGCGGAACTGAACTATGGTGGAGCCGCCTACTATCAGGATGTCCCTTATGCGGTTGCCGATCAGCGCGTCGTCACCGCTCCCGGTACCGCCCCGGTCAGCTTCATGGCCGAAATCTTGCGCACCTTAGGCATAAGCGACGAAAACCTCAAAGCTTACCTGGCGATGCACGCTGCCGAGCACAGCAAGCCTGCCTAGACAGGGGTATCCCTCGCTTCGTCACGCGTTTCCGAGCCGTACCGTGCTTGGAAACTAAGCCGGAAAAAACTCGATCCGCTCCCCCACGCCGGCCATCGACTGCCCGAACGTAATCCAGCCGTGCCCTCTGAGCGCGACTTCGTCACGGCGCAGGATGATTTCGTCGTCGCCGTCGATGGCAACATGGGTGCCATTCGAGCTTCGGTCGATCAGCATGTATTTGCCCGCGCGGAACTCGACCGTGGCGTGGAACCGCGATGTCTGCGGATCCGCGACGACGATCGTCATCGCGGCGTCGCGCCCGATCGTGACCGGCGGCGAGGCGCCGTTCATGCGGACCTCCGTTTCCCGGTAGCGCAGCGTTAGCGCAGCGGCTCGGATCGCGCGCTGGCTTGTGTCGGCGAGAACGGTCATGTCGGCGTTCTGCTGCCATATCGCTTCGAACAATTCCACGGGCGCTTCCTTGCCGCGCACCTGAATCGGGTAGAGATAGCGCATCACCTGGCGCAGGCTTGCCGGCAAATGCGCCACGGCGTCCTTGCTGGTGATGATCTGCCCCTGCGATGCGAGCTTGGCGAGGCGCGCGGCAAGGTTCACCGTGTCGCCGAACACATCGCCCGATGCATCGCTCAAGATCGGGCCGTGGTGAAAGCCGATATGGATCGCCATGGGCAGGCCGGATACCGGCGGCAGTTCGGTAATCGCCACTTGCATATCGAGTGCAGCCAGCATGGCATTTTCGGCGGACGGGAACAACACCATCACTTCGTCCCCGATCGTCTTCACGACCCGGCCTTGCTGCGCCGACGAACAGGATTTCATCAGGGCAAGGCACTGCCCGATGGCGCCGAAGGCAGCCGCGTTGCCGGCCTTCTCATACAGCTTTGTGCTGCTGCTGACATCAGCGAACAGCACGGCGCCGTCTGAGTGGGACTGCGCAGGTATCGATTCCCGGTCCATATGCGTCTCAACCTGTTTGCTCGCTGCGCGCCTCGCATGGCGCCCTGCACTGATGGTAGTACGCGGCTGAACGCTCAAAGGAATGTTTCAGCGATATCGATCGAGGAGCGCTGGCCGAGTGCGTCGAAGTTTGCCGCGAGCCAGGCGTCGGCCCGCTCGCGCCCGAGTGTGAACATGCCGCGCAGGAAGGCCCAGTCCGCGTTGAACTTGCTGGCCGCGCCCAGCCGCGCCATCTCGGCTTCGGCATCGATGCTGTGGATCAGCATGCGGCGGTAGTGCGCCGGGTCGAGCGCGCCTTCATCGATCAGCCGGGTGATGAACTCGATGGCGCGCATCTCGCGCATCAACGAGGAGTTGAAGCTGAGCGTGTTGATCCGGTCCAGGATTTCGCGTGCCGAGGTCGGCACCTGGGGAATGTGGATCGGGTTGAGGCGGATGATCAGCACATCGCGGCTGTCGGTCTCATAGATCAACGGATAGATCGGCGGATTGCCCATGTAGCCGCCGTCCCAGTAGTACTCGCCGTCGATCTCCACGGCCTGGAACAGCGCTGGCAGGCAGGCCGAGGCCATCACGGCCTTGGCGCAGACCTCGGCCGTGCTGAACACGCGGATGCGCCCGCGCAGCACATTGGTCGCGCACAGGAACAGCTTGACGCTCTTGCTGTGCCGCAACACCTCGAAATCGATGGTCTCATCCAGGATGTTCTGCAGCGGGTTGAGGTTGCACGGGTTCAGCTGGTAAGGCGAATAGAAGCGCGTGAGATGGTCGAACATCATCCAAGCCGGCGACATCTCCATATGGCCGCCGCCCATCAGCTTGTCCAGCCAGGTGGGTTGCAAGGGGCTCAATTTCGCGCAGTCCGAGACCTTGCGCCAGCACGTCTCGAGCGCCTGGCGCGCGCCTTCCGGCCCGCCGCTTGCGAGGCCATAGGCGAGCACGGTGGCATTGACCGCGCCGGCGCTGGTGCCGCTGATGCCATCGATCCCGATGCGCTTGTCCTCCAGCAGCCGGTCCAGCACGCCCCAGCTGAATGCCCCGTGCGTGCCGCCCCCTTGCAACGCGATATTGATGCGGCGAATCGCGGGGAGTTGATTGGCTTGCATGGTGGCCTCCGGTTTCTGTGCCTCTGCGCCTCGGTACCGCAGTCCTTCCGTGTTGGAGAGCGGCTCCGGCTGAGCGAGCGTGGAACACCTTCGTATGGTAGATGCGGGGGCGCGCCAGCGGGGCATGCAGGAAGGCGCGGGCGTCATAGCGGACATCGCGCAGCCCGGGCAGTTAGGACGGCGCGCTTGCGTCCGGTCCAATCCGCGGTGGCGTCATCGCTAGAGCCTTCCGCCGGATGCCCGCCGATCAAGTGGCCCATTGCGCATAACCATGCATCCAGGCCAAGAGATGCAGCCCGATTGCGCGATGCGCGCCGACCAATTGCCGGCCAATCGCCGGCCCATCGGCCGCACTTGCGGCGCACCCCCAATGCACATTGACACCGTTTAAATCACAAACAAAAGCTTTCAGCACGCATGCCAAGTGGCGGCAGTGATAATGGCCCACGCCGAATCTGCGCGGTGCCCGCAGGGAAGGATCGCGGGCCGACGCCCGCGCCACGATCCCGTTGCGCCGGCACCCCGTGGACCCTGTGATTCCTCTCTGACAGCCGCCGCTGCTCCATGGAAACCATTGTCCACCTGTTAGCCACGCAACCCGAGATTGCCCTGTTCCTGGCGCTGGCCGTGGGGCACGCCGTGGGCGCGGTCAAGGTGGGGCCGTTCCAGTTCGGCGGCATCTGCGGCACGCTGATTGCCGCGCTGGTGATCGGCCAGAGCGGGGCGCGCATCGACACCGATGTGCGCAACGTCTTCTTCGCCTTGTTTATCTTCGCGCTGGGCTTCACCGGCGGCCCGCAATTCTTTGCCAACGTGGCGCGCAGCTGGCGCATCGGCCTGCTGTCGGTCGTCGAGGTCGCCGTGGTGCTGGCGCTGATGGCGCTGGCGGTGGTGGTGTTGAACCTGGACCAGGGCACCGCGGCGGGCTTGCTGGCCGGGGGTTCACCAGCCAGCTGGCGCCACTGCTATTGCGCATCAACCTGCGCGAGTCGGCCGCGGCGCTGTGGCATCGGCTCGGTGGCGAGTCCGATATGGGCGAGCGCCAGTACAGCGCGCTGCCGCGCCTGGTGGGACGCGTGATCGAGGTACGGACCGCCGCGGGCCAGACTGTGCTGGCGGCCGAGCAGGCGGTGGCGCTGGGCGTCACCATCCGGCGTATCCGGCGCGACGGCCATACCTTCAAGCCATCGCCCGACGAATTGCTGCGGGCCGGCGACGTGGTGCTGGCGTATGGACGGCGCGACGCCATGGTGCCCTTCATGCAGGCGGTGGGCATCGAGCTGCCCGAGGCGCCGGAAGCCGCGGGCGAAGCCAGCATGGACCTGGTGGCGCAAACCGAGCAGGACGTGTTGCTGACACGCCGCGAGGCGAGCGGCCAGACGCTGTCCGCGCTGCGCCGCATGGCGGATGTGGGCATGGGGCGCGGCGTGTACATCGACGCCATCCGGCGCATGGAGCGGCCAATCCCGCCGTTGCCAAACACGGTGCTCGAGCGTGGCGATGTGGTGAGCCTGAGCGGCCCATCCGAAGCCGTGGAACGGGTGGTGCCGGAGCTGGGCTATCGGGTCGTGCCCACCATCAAGACGGATTTTGTGTTTCTCGGCATCGGCGTGCTGCTGGGCATGTTGCTGGGCAGCCTGAGGCTGAAGGTTGGCGGCGCGGAGCTGACGCTGGGCACCGGTGGCGGCTGCCTGGTGGCGGGCCTGGCCTTCGGCTGGCTGCGCGCGCGGGTGCCGCTGATGGGCTCGCTGCCGTCGCCGGCGGCGGAGATCCTGAAGGATTTCGGGCTGGCCACGTTCATCGCGGCGGTGGGCCTGTCGGCCGGACCGGACGCGATCAAGCTGGTGAAGACCTATGGCCTGGCGCTGCCGGTTGCCGGCATCTTGATTTCGATCGTGCCGGCCGCGTTGTCGCTGCTGATCGGCCACTGGTGGCTGAAGATCGAAGCCCCGATCCTGCTTGGCGCGGTCGCCGGCCAGCAATGCAGCACGCCGGCGATCATGGCGCTGACCAATGCGGCGGGCAACAGCACGCCGGTGATCGGCTACACCATCACCTATGCCATCTCGAACGTGCTGCTGCCGTTGATGGGGCCGATCGCGGTCGCCGTGGCCGGCGCGCTGGCGCACTGATCGCGCACGGCCCGCGGGCGGCATCGGTTCCCGCCCAGCGCGCGCTGCCGACACCCCTTACCTGATTCATTAGTTCATTGATTCACCGATTCATCGATTCATCAAGCAGCAGGAGCAAACTATGGAGTGGTTGCACAACATCTTCCAGAAGTCCCCTGAAGCGGCGTTATTCCTGTCGCTAGCCGTAGGCTACGCCATCGGCAAGATCAGCTTCGGCCGCTTCCAGCTGGGCGGCGTGGCAGGATCGCTGCTGGCCGCGGTGATCATCAGCCAGGTGGGCGTGGAGATCGACAACGGCGTCAAGGCGGTGATGTTCGCGGTGTTCATCTACGCCGTGGGCTACGAGAGCGGGCCGCAGTTCTTCAACTCGCTCAACCGCAGTTCGCTGCGGGAAATCGCCATGGCCGTCTTCATGGCGGTGGTGGGGCTGGCTACCGTGGTGATCCTGGCCAAGCTCTTCCATCTCGACAAGGGGCTGGCCGCGGGCCTGGCCGCCGGCGGCATGACGCAGTCGGCCATCATCGGTACCGCGGGCGACGCCATTACCAAGCTCGGCTTGCCGCCCGACCAGGTGAAGCTGCTGCAATCGAACGTGGCGATCGGCTACGCCGTGACCTATGTGTTCGGCTCGCTCGGCGCCATCATCGTGTGCGTGAACATCCTGCCGCGCTTCATGAAGTCGGACCTGAAGACCGATGCCAAGAAGATCGAGGCCGCCATGCACGGCGGCACGCCGCAGTTCGGCCCGGGCCAGCGCGGCGCGCTGCCGCGCCTGGTGGGGCGCGTGTTCCGCGTGGCCGGCGCCACCGGCAAGACCGTGGCGGAGATCGAGACCAAGGGCGAGGATCTCGTCACGGTCGAGAAGGTAATGCGCGACGGCAAGCCGCTCGAAGTCAAGCAGGACCTGGTGCTCAAGGCCAACGACCTGGTGCTGATGGTGGGTCGGCGTGACGCCATGGTGCCCACCGCGACGGTGATCGGCGAGGAAGTGGCCGATGCCGACGGCATGGGCGTGGTGATGCAGACGCGCCGCGCGGTGTTCACCCACAAGGACATGAACAACAAGTCCATCGCCCAGATCATCGGCATGGTGGAGCGCGACCAGCGGCACGGCGTGTATATCGAGCACATCGAGCGCTACGACCATCCGCTGCCGATCCTGCCCGAGCTCAAGCTGCAGCACGGCGACATCCTCACCTTCTACGGCACGCCTGCCGACACCGCGCGCGCGGCCAAGACCGCCGGCTACGAGCTGGTGCCGAGCGAGAAGACGGACTTCGTCTACTTCGGCGCCGGCGTGCTGGTGGGGCTCTTGATCGGCCTGCTGGTATGGCGCGTGGGCTCGATCCCGCTGACGCTGGGCTCCGGCGGTGGCGCGCTGCTCTCCGGCCTGGTGTTCGGCTGGGCCCGGTCCAAGCACCCGATGTACGGCGCCATGCCGACGGCGGCCTGCCAGTTGCTCAAGGACTTCGGACTGGCGGCCTTCGTGGCCATCGTCGGCATCAACTCCGGGCTGCAGGCGGTGACCACGCTCAAGCAAAGCGGGCTGACCATCTTCCTGCTGGGCGCGGTGGTGACGCTGCTGCCGTTGTTCCTCACCATGCTGTTCGGCCGCTACGTGCTCAAGTACGACAACGCCGCGCTGCTGGCCGGCGCGCTGTCGGGTTCGCGCAGCGCCAACCCGGCCTTCGGCGGCATCCTGGACAAGGCGGAAAGCCCGGTGCCGACCGTGCCCTTCGCCATCACTTACGCACTGGCCAATGTGCTGCTGACCCTGCTGGGGCCACTGGTGGTCGGCCTGGTGTAGCGCGGCGCGCATGCCAGCCAACCGCCGCCCGCGCACAAGCGCTCTTTGCCTTCCCGGACCCGGCCGTGCCGGCTAGGCCCTCCCCAACAAGCCTTACCCCTGGAGCCTGTCATGACCCCAAACCTGACCTTTCCAAGCTGGCGAACCTCTCGCCCTTCGAGCTCAAGGACGAGCTGATCAAGCTCGCCAGCAGCGACGCCGACCGCATGATGCTCAATGCCGGGCGTGGCAATCCGAACTTTCTCGCCACCGTGCCGCGCCATGCCTTCTGGCAGCTCGGCCTGTTTGCCATGCGTGAATCCGAGCGCTCGTTCTCGTACATGCCCGAGGGCGTGGGCGGCTTCCCGCGCCGCGCGGGCATCGAGGAACGCTTCGACCTGTTTGCGCGCGAGCATGCCGGCACCGAAGGCGTGTCCTTCCTGGCCGGCGCGGTGTCTTATGTGCGCGACCAGCTCGGCCTGGACGCGGGCGATTTTCTCTATGAGATGTGCGAAGGCATCCTGGCCTGCAACTACCCGGTGCCGGACCGCATGCTCAAGCTGTCCGAAAAGATCGTGGCGCAGTACATCCGCAAGGAGATGATCGGCAATCATCCGTTCACGGGCAAGTTCGACCTGTTCGCGGTAGAGGGCGGCACCGCCGCGATGACGTACCTGTTCAACACCCTCCGCGAGAACCACCTGCTCAAGGCCGGCGATACGATTGCGCTCGGCATGCCGATCTTCACGCCATACATCGAGATCCCGGAGCTCAACGACTATGAGCTGCTGGAGCTGTCGATCGACGCGGACCCGAACCAGCGCTGGCAGTACTCCAACAAGGAACTCGACAAGCTGCGCGACCCCAAGGTCAAGGCGTTCTTCCTGGTGAACCCGAGTAACCCGCCGTCGGTGCGCATGAGCGACGAGAGCCTGGAGTACCTGGCCTCCATCGTCGAAGAGCGTCCCGACCTGATCATCCTGACCGACGATGTGTATGGCACCTTTGCCGACAACTTCGTCTCGCTGTTCGCCATGTGCCCCAAGAACACCATCCTGGTGTACTCGTTCTCCAAGTACTTCGGCGCGACCGGCTGGCGCCTTGGCGTCATCGCCACGCACCAGGACAACGTCTTCGACGCGCTGATCGCCAAGCTGCCCAAGCCCCAGCACGACGGCCTGCACAAGCGCTACAACTCCATCACCACCGAGCCGGACAAGCTCAAGTTCATCGACCGCCTGGTCGCCGACAGCCGCACCGTGGCGCTGAACCACACGGCCGGCCTGTCCACGCCGCAGCAGGTGCAGATGGTGCTGTTCTCGCTGTTCTCGCTGATGGACACGCACGACGAGTACAAGGCGGCGATGAAACGCCTGATCCGCAGCCGCAAGGCCGCGCTGTACCGCGAGATCGGCATCGCGCCGGACAACGACGATCCCAATGCCGTGGACTACTACACGCTGCTCGACATCGAGCAGCTCGGCGGCAAGGCCATCGGCCCGGACTTCGTCAAATGGGTGCTCAACTCCGCCGAGCCGGTGGAGCTGCTGTTCCGCCTCGCCGAGGAAGCGGGCGTGGTGCTGCTGCCGGGCCGCGGCTTTGGCACGCGCCATCCCTCCGGCCGCGTGTCGCTGGCCAACCTCAATGAATCGGACTACGTGAAGATCGGCCGCTCGATCCGCAAGCTGTTCGAGGAGTACGTGGAACGGTACAACGAGGCCACGGGCAGCAAGGCGCGCAAGGACGTGACGAAGAAGTAAGCCGTCAGCTCGCGGTGGGCCGATGCCGGCATCGTCCGGCCTCGGCCCGCATCGGCCTGACACGCGCTCGCGCGCACGGCTCTGGTATGGTGGGCGATCCGCCGTCAGCCGCCTAGCCGCATGCCTCCCACTGTCCTTCCCGCATCCTGGGTTGGCCCGCTCCAGGGCGCCATGCCCGTGGACATGTCCTGGTTGTGGCCATCGATCTTCACGCTGGCGGAATGGGCGATCCGCCTGGCCATGCTGGTCTACGTGCCGCAGCGCCGCGCGCCCGCGGCAGCGCGCACCTGGCTGCTGCTGATCTTCTTCCTGCCGTGGGTGGGGCTGCTGCTCTATGCGCTGTTCGGCCGCATCTACTACCCCAAGTCGCGCCGGCTCAAGCTGGCCCGCATCAACCAAGGCATCGCCAACGTCCGTGACCGGGTGGCGCGCTTCGCGCCATTGCAGCCGCTGCCCGCCGCCGTGGCCGCCGACGCGGCCGGCCTGATCGAGCGGCTTGGCTCCTACGCGCCGATGCGCGGCAATGCCGTGACGCTGCTCGACGACTATGACGCGACGGTCGCCGCGATGATTGCCGATATCGACGGCGCCAGGCGCCAAGTCCATCTGCTGGTCTATATCTACGCTGCGGACGCAACCGCCCGCGCCTTTACCGACGCCCTGCTGCGGGCCAGCGCGCGCGGCGTGCGCTGCCGCCTGCTGGTGGACGCGCTGGGCGCGCGCGCTGGCTGGCGCATGTTTGCCGACACGCTGCGCGACGGCGGCGTGGAGGTGGTGCAGGCCCTGCCCATGCGCTCGCTGATGGCCGTGCTCAAAGGCAAGAGCGCGCGCTTCGACCTGCGCAATCACCGCAAGATCATGGTGGTGGACGGCAGCATTGGCTACATCGGCTCGCAAAACGTGATCGATGCCGAGTCGATGCCTGGGCTGCCCAATGAAGAACTGGTGGCGCGCGTGACCGGGCCCGTGGTGGCGGAGTTGCAAGCGGTGTTCCTGGCCGACCGCTACCTGGAAACCGGCGACGGCAACTTCGATCTCGGCAGCTTCCCGCCCATGGAGGCACAAGGCCCGCACATCGCGCAGATGCTGCCCAGCGGGCCGGGCTACGGCACACAGAACGCGCAGATGGCGCTGATCAGCATGATCCACCGCGCGCGCAGCGAAGTGGTCATCACCACGCCCTACTTCGTGCCGGACGAATCCTTCCTGCAAGCGCTGCACCTGGCCTGCTACCGTGGCGTGGCGGTGCACCTGGTGTTGTCGCAACGGATCGACCAGCGCTTCACGCAGGCCGCGCAGGAGGCTTACTTCGGCGTGCTGCTGGACTCGGGGGTGCAAATCCACTTGTACCGCCCCGCTTTCCTGCATGCCAAGCATGTCACCATTGACGATGAAGTTGCCATGGTGGGCTCAACCAATATGGATATCCGCTCGTTCGCGCTCAATGCGGAGGCCGCGCTGGTGATCTATGACCGTGACGTGGTGGCGCGCATGCGGCGGATTCAGCAGCGGTATCTGGCTAATAGTGAGACGGTAGTGCGGGCGGTTTGGCAGCGGCGGCCGCTGCATACGCGGACTTGGCAGAATCTTTGCCGGTTGGCGGATTCGTTGCTGTAGGGAGGGAGGAAGGAAGGAAGGAAGGAAGGAAGGAAGGAAGGAAGGAAGGAAGGAAGGAAGGGAGATGCGACACGTGGCTATGGGGTGCGTCTTTTGCCCCGCTAACGCGGGCGTAGCTCTGTGGGCGGGGTTTTTGTTCTTCTAGCTGCTGGCGCGGCTGTACGGTGTTGGCCGTTTTGGAACGTGTGGGATGTCACTTCTCTTTACTCGTAAAGAGAAGTAACCAAGAGAAAGCGATCCTTGCAGGAGGCTGGCATGGCGTCATTGGGCACCCCAATGGTTTCGTCGTACGGCCCTGGGTTCTAATGGACTCGTGCCGTAACCAGTTCAGAGCACCACGACCCGGCCGATGCCCAGGGATTCGTGGTGGTCCCCCCGGTAGCGGCCACCACGAACTTCAAGCCGTCTGTCGCTCGCGGGGTGACCGGCCACGAAGTTGCAAGCGTTCCGTTCGTCGTGGGCGCGGTGGCACCGGATTGATTGGCCGATGAATTTCGTCACCGCGCCCACCCCACCACGAAACCATCACAGCATGATGTGTCGTGACACACCGAACCGGTAACGGCAGATGTGCGAACGGGCAAGGATTCCGCTACCGTGGGCCCCACCACGAATCCCCGACAGCAGCAGAATCGTGGTGGTCTGAATTGGTAACGGCACGAGTTCATTAAAACCCGGGGCCTGACGACGAAACCACCGGGCTACGCAACCCCGACAAGCCAGCCTCCTGCAAGGATCGCTTTCTTTTGGTTACTTTTCTTTACGAGTAAAGAAAAGTGACATCTCACACGTTCCAAAACGGCCAACACCGTACAGCCGCGACAGCAGCTAGAAGCATCAAAACCCTGCCCCCAAGTGACACCCCCGCGTCAGCGGGGCCAGCAACCTTACCGCGCTTCCACGTACCCCAACACCGTCTCCAGCATCGTCTTCAGCGTAGGCTGGATACGCGTAGCCAGCGCTTCGTCGTAGGCGAAGGGATAGGTCTCGCTCATATAGGCCGACTGCGTCAGCTCCAGCTGCACGGCTTGCACGCCCTGCGCCGGCACCCCGTACTGCCGCGTGATATAGCCACCCTTGAAGCGCCCGTTAAGCACCGAGGTATAGCCAGGCAACGCGCCAGCGATATCCAGCAGCTGGTTGGCCAGCGCGGCGTCACAGCTAGCGCCATTGGCGGTGCCGAGGTTGAAGTCGGTCAGCTTGCCCTCGAAGAAGCGCGGCAGCACCGAGCGGATCGAGTGCGCGTCCCACAGCGCCACGGTGCCGTGCTCGGCACGCAAGCGGGCCAGTTCCGCGGCGAGCGCGCCGTGGTACGGGTGCCAGATGGCATCGCGGCGCGCGGCGATTTCGTCGTCGGCGGGCAGGCTGCTGCCGTCGGCGTAGATCGGCGTCTTGTCGAAGGTATCGACCGGGCACAGGCCGGTGGTGTCCTGGCCGGGGTAGAGATTGGCGTTGTCGGGCGGGCGGTTCAGGTCCACCACGTAGCGCGAGTGGGTGGCCACCAGGATGGAGGCGCCGAGTTCGCGCGCGAAATCGTACAGGCGCTCCAGGTGCCAGTCGGTATCGGGCACGGTGCGCGCCTCGGCGGTCAGCCGATCGGACACGGAGGCCGGCAGGTGGGTGCCCACATGCGGCATCGACACCAGCAGCGGGCGCGTGCCGCGATGCAGGGTGAAAGCGGGGGTATCGGTCGAGAAGGCCATGTTTTCTTGTTTGCTACTTTGCAACGTAAAGGCGCAGGTGCGAATCGATGCGGCCCTGATGCTTGTCAAAGGCTTGTAGGTAGCCTCAAGCATCAGGCCCGCATGGTGCGCCGGGATTCAGTCATTCATTCAGTCAGCAGGCTTGCGCGCGCGGCGGCAAAGCGCTTGCCGGCGTCGGCCTGCAATGCGTGCGTACCAAGCTGCACGCGCGTGCGGCCCGCCGTGCGGACTTCCGCTAGTGTCTCATGCCCATGGTTGGTGAACACATGGACCGCCAGCGCCTGGCTGCCGGACAAGCCCGAGAGCGCGGGATGCGCGCCGTCCAGCACGACGAAATCCGCCTGCTGCCCGACGGCAAGCGCGCCGATAGCCCGGCCCGACGCGCGCGCTCCGCCAAAGGCGGCATCGAGGTACAGGCGATCCGCCACCTGCTTGTGCGCGTCCGATGCCAGCACGTTGCGCTTTTGCAGTGCCAGGCGCTGGCCGTACTCGAACAGCCTCAGCTCTTCGGCCACGCTGATGCTGGCATGGCTGTCCGAGCCAATGCCCCAGACGCCGCCCTGCCCCAGGTAGGGCTCGGCATCGAAGACCCCGTCGCCCAGGTTGGCCTCGGTGGTCGGGCAGATGCCGGCCACCGCGCCGCTATGCGCCAGCCGCCGGCGTTCGTCCCAGTCCAGGTGCGTGGCATGCACCAGGCACCAGCGCGCATCCACCTCGGCATGGTCGAGCAGCCACGCCACCGGGCGCGTGCCCGTGAGCGTGATGCACTCGTCCACCTCGCGCTGCTGCTCCGCGATGTGGATGTGCACGGGCGCTTTTGCGTCCAGCGCGTGCAGGCCCGCCACGGCGTCGGCGAGGCTCTGCGGCGGCACCGCGCGCAGCGAGTGCGGGGCAAGCCCCAGGCGGGCCTGGCCATGGCATTGCGGGGCCAGCCGGCCAAGCAAGGCGAGCATGGCGTCCGTTTCATGCAGGAAGCGGCGCTGATCGGGCACCGCGGGCTTGCCGCCGAAGCCGGCCGTCTGGTACAGCACCGGCAACAGCGTGATGCCGATGCCGGCGGTCCGCGCGGCGCGCAGCAGGCGCAGCGACATCTCGGCGGGGTCGGCGTAAGGCTTGCCGTCCGTGTCGTGATGCACGTAATGGAATTCGCAAACGCTGGTGTAGCCGGCGCGCAGCATCTCGATATAGAGCTGCGTGGCGATGGCCTCAAGCGTATCGGGCGAGAGCCGCAGCGCGAAGCGGTACATCAGCTTGCGCCAGCTCCAGAAGGAATCGCTCTCCTGGCCGTCGGCCAGCGTCTCGCTGCGGGTTTCGGTCAGGCCGGCAAAGCCACGCTGGAAGGCATGCGAGTGCAGGTTGGGCATGCCCGGCAGCAGCGGCCCGGCCGCGCGCGGCACGCCCTGCCCGGCTATCGCGCCGGCCTGCACCGCGGTGAATGCGCCGGCGCCGTCCCAAGCCAGCAGCACATCGCTGGCCCAGCCCGTGGGCAGCAGCGCCTGCGCGGCGAACAGGGTTCCGGCGCTCATGGCTGCACGCCTTGCGCTGGCGTGGCGGCGGGATGGACCTTGCCCTGCCGCACCACGGCGGTGGCGGGATTGCGCCCGAACCAGTAGGCCAGCTCGGCCGGCGAATCGACCTGCCACAGCACGAAATCGGCGGTGCGTCCGGCGGCCAGCAGGCCGTGCCGGTCGGCCGCGCCCAGCGCGCGCGCGGCGTGCGTGGTGACGCCTGCCAGCACTTCGGGCACGGTCAGCCTGAACAGGGTGCACGCCATATTCATCATCAGCAGCAGCGAAGTGACGGGTGACGTGCCGGGATTGTGATCGGTGGAGATCGCCATTGGCACGCCATGCTGGCGCAGCAGCGCGACCGGCGGCAGGTTGGTGTCGCGCAGGAAATAGTAGGCACCCGGCAGCAGGACAGCCACCGTGCCGGACTCGGCCATCGCCATCACGCCAGCTTCGTCGAGATGCTCCAGGTGATCGGCCGACAGCGCGCGGTAGCGCGCGGCCAGCGCGCTGCCGCCCAGGTTGCTGAGCTGCTCGGCGTGCAGCTTGACGCGCAGGCCAAGGCGCTCGGCCGCCTGGAACACACGCTCGGTCTGCGCCAGGCTGAAGCCGACGGATTCGCAGAAGGCGTCCACCGCATCGATGAGACCCTCCTCGGCCAGCGCAGGCATCATGGTGTCGCACACCAGCGTGATGTAGTCGTCGGCGCGGCCCGCGTATTCCGGCGGCAGCGCGTGCGCGCCGAGGAAGGTGGTGCGCACCGTCACGCCGAAGGCCTCGCCCAGGCGGCGCGCCACGCGCAGCTGCTTGCGCTCGCTGGCGAGATCCAAGCCGTAGCCGGACTTGATCTCCAGGGCGGTCACGCCCTCGGCCAGCAGCGGCGCGAGACGCGCGGCGGCCAGCGCGAACAACGTGTCTTCATCGGCGGCGCGGGTGGCGCGCACGGTGGAGACGATGCCGCCGCCGGCGCGTGCGATTTCCTCATAGCCTGCGCCGGCCAGGCGCATGGCGAATTCATCGGCGCGCTGGCCGCCATACACCAGGTGGGTGTGGCAATCGACCAAGCCCGGCGTGATCCAGGCGTTGCCGCCGTCGTGGCGCGGCAGCGCTGCGTACGCTTGCGGCAGTTCGGCCTGCGTGCCGAGCCAGGCGATGCGGCCTTGCTGCACGACCAACGCGGCGTCACGGATTGCGCTGGCGGGATCGCAGTCGGGCAACAGGTGGCAGCGATGCCAGACGCCGTCGGCGGACGGGACGAAGGGGTGGCGGCCTGCGCCGGATTCAGGTTCATTACGGGTTCTCCAACTCCAGTTCCAGGGTGACGCACAGGCAAAGCGCCGGCTCCGACATCGCCTGCAGGCGATACGGCACCGCTACGCCTTCGGCAAACAGCATGCCGTCGTCGCTCGCCAGCACGGCTTGCCCGCCCTGACCAGCGACGCCGTGGCGCCATGCCCCTTCAACCACAAACAACAGCACGATGGGCGCACCGGGCGCAATCGTGAACTCGTCGCGCGCGGCGACCACGCTCGCGCGGCACTGGCCGCGCCGCGTCATCACATTGAAGTCGCGCGTGGCGCCATCCAGCAGCGTGGCCTGCACGCCGCGCTCGCCGGCAAAGGCAAAGGGCTCGCCGACGGTATCGAGGCGATGATCGAAGCTGTCATCGTCGGCCAGCAGGCGCACACCCTCGCCGTCCAGCAGCACGATCTGGCGATCGATGCCGGGGAAGGCGGAGAACGGACCATCGGCGGCGATATCGGCCACGCTCACGCGCCACAGGAATGCGTCCATGCCGGCGCCCGGCGGCCACACCGCGATCTCGCGGGTGACGCCGCCGCCGTTCTTCCAGGGCTGCGCGGCCAGCGCGCCGAGCGAGAAGCGTTCGACGCCGTTCATGCGCCAGCCGCCTTCGGCACCATCGGCAGGTTCAGGCCCTTCTCATGCGCGCAGTCGATTGCGCTTTCGTAGCCGGCATCGGCGTGGCGCATCACGCCGGTGGCCGGGTCGTTCCAAAGGACACGCTCGATGCGCTTGGCCGCGGCGTCGGTGCCGTCGCAGACGATCACTACGCCAGAATGCTGCGAGAAACCCATGCCCACGCCGCCGCCGTGATGCAGGCTGACCCACGTGGCGCCGCCGGCGGTGTTGAGCAGCGCGTTGAGCAGCGGCCAGTCGGACACCGCATCGGAGCCGTCGCGCATGGCTTCGGTCTCGCGGTTGGGGCTGGCAACCGAGCCGCAATCCAGGTGGTCGCGGCCGATCACGATCGGCGCCTTCAGCTCGCCGCTCTTCACCATCTCGTTGAAGGCCAGGCCCGCGCGGTGGCGCTCGTCCAGCCCCACCCAGCAGATGCGCGCGGGCAGGCCCTGGAAGGCGATGCGGTCGCGCGCCATGTCGAGCCAGCGGTGCAGGTGCGCGTCCTCGGGGAACAGCTCCTTCATCTTGGCATCGGTCTTGTAGATGTCCTCGGGGTCGCCCGACAGCGCGACCCAGCGGAACGGGCCCTTGCCGCGGCAGAACAGCGGGCGGATATACGCCGGCACAAAACCCGGGAAATCGAAGGCATTGGCCACGCCCTCGTCAAAGGCGACCTGACGGATGTTGTTGCCGTAGTCCAGCGTAGGCACGCCCATTTGCTGGAAGGCCAGCATGGCCTGCACATGGCCAACGATGGAAGTCCTGGCGGCCGCCTCGACCGACTTCGGATCCGCCGCGCGCGCGGCTTCCCACCGCGCCACGGTCCAGCCCGCCGGCAGGTAGCCGTTGACCAGGTCGTGCGCCGAGGTCTGGTCGGTGACGATGTCCGGGCGCATGCCGCCGGCCTGCGCGCGCTTGACCAGTTCCGGCATGATCTCGGCGGCGTTGCCAAGCAGGCCAACCGAGATGGCCTGCTTGTTGCGCGTGGCTTGCTCGATCATGGCCAGCGCCTCGTCGATGCTGGTGGCCTTCTTGTCGACATAGCGCGTGCGCAGGCGGAAGTCGATGCGCGACTCCTGGCACTCGATCGCCAGCACGCAGGCGCCGGCCAGCACGCCTGCCAGCGTCTGCGCGCCGCCCATGCCGCCCAGGCCGGCGGTGAGGATCCATTTGCCGCAGAGATCGTTGTTGTAGTGCTGGCGGCCGGCTTCGACGAAGGTCTCGAAGGTGCCCTGCACGATGCCTTGCGTGCCGATGTAGATCCACGAGCCTGCGGTCATCTGGCCGTACATCATCAGGCCGGCGCGATCCAGCTCGTTGAACTTGTCCCAGGTGGCCCAGTGCGGCACCAGGTTGGAGTTGGCGATCAGCACGCGCGGCGCGTCCGCATGGGTGCGGAACACGCCCACCGGCTTGCCCGACTGGACCAGCAGCGATTCCTCTTCGCCCAGGTTGCGCAGGCTGTCGAGGATGGCGTCGAAGCACTCCCAGTTACGCGCCGCCTTGCCGATGCCGCCGTACACCACCAGGTCCTGCGGGCGCTCGGCCACGTCGGGATCCAGGTTGTTCTGGAGCATGCGGTAGGCGGCTTCGATCAGCCAGTTCTTGCAGTGCAGCTCGGTGCCGCGCGGCGCGCGGATCTCGCGCTGGCCGCGCAAGGGTGCCGCTTTGGCGAATTGGTGTTCGTTGGCGTTCATGTGGGGTTCTCCTGCCTGTTCAGTTCGGTTCAGCGGTTCAGCGGTTCAGGTTCAGCGGTTCAGCGGTTCAGACGGCGTTTGAGGGTTTGCGCGCGCATCAAGCCACGCCCGCCTGCGACGGCAGCACCTGGCGCACCGACTCGGGCCAACCAGCACCCGCATCGCCTTGCTTCACCCACTGCTTCATCGCCTCGATATCCGGCGCGAAGTAGCGGTCGCCTTCCACGAAGGCCACGCGCTCGCGAATGCGCGCGATCTCGATCTCGACCAGCGGCGAGGATTCCAGCGGGCGGTGGAACTCGATGCCCTGCGCGGCGGCCATGGCTTCGATGCCAACCACCACGGCGGTGTTCTCCGCCATATCGCCCAGGCGGCGCGCGCCGTAGGTGGCCATCGACACATGGTCCTCCTGGTTGGCGGAAGTCGGCAAGCTGTCCACGCTGGCAGGGTGCGCCAGCGACTTGTTCTCGGACGCCAGCGCCGCGGCGGTGACCTGCGCGATCATGAAGCCCGAATGCAGGCCGCCGTCGCGCACCAGGAACGGCGGCAGGCCGGACAGGCCGGAATCGAGCAGCAGCGCCAGGCGGCGCTCGGAGATCGCACCGATCTCGGCGATGGCCAGCGCGATGATGTCGGCGGCAAACGCCACCGGCTCGGCGTGGAAGTTGCCGCCGGAGATCACGTCGCCCTGTTCCGGGAACACCAGCGGGTTGTCCGACGCGGCATTGGCCTCGATCTGCAGCACGCGCGCGGCATGCTGCAGGTTGTCCAGGCAGGCGCCCATCACCTGCGGCTGGCAGCGGATGGAATACGGGTCCTGCACGCGGCCACAGCTCACGTGCGAATCCACGATCTTGCTGCCGTCCAGCAGCGCACGCACGGCGCCAGCCACGGCGATCTGCCCGGCCTGGCCGCGTGCGGCGTGGATGCGGGCGTCGAACGGCTTGACCGAGCCCTTGATGGCTTCGAGCGACAGCGCGCCCGCCACCAGCCCGGCGGCGAAGATGTCTTCGGCGGCGAACAGGCCGGCCAGCGCCAGTGCGGTGGAAACCTGGGTGCCGTTGAGCAGCGCCAAGCCTTCCTTGGGGCCGAGAGTGAACGCGGACAGCCCGGCGTGGGCCAGGCCTTCGGCGGCCGGACGGCGCACGCCGTCGATCATCACGTCGCCCACGCCGATCAGCGTGCACGACATATGCGCCAGCGGCGCGAGATCGCCGGACGCGCCTACCGAGCCCTTGGCGGGAATACAGGGCGCGACGCCCGAGTTGGCCAGCGCCAGCAGCGCCTCGATGATCTCCGGGCGGATGCCTGAGTGGCCACGCGCCAGGCTCACCGCCTTGATCGCCAGGACCAGGCGCACGGTGTCGCTGTCCAGGTCGGCGCCGGTACCCACGCTGTGCGACAGCACCAGGTTGCGCTGCAGCTCGGCCAGCTTGTCGTGCGGGATGCGCGTTTGCGCCAGCTTGCCAAAGCCGGTGTTGATGCCGTAGACCACGGCATCAGCGTCGATGATGTCCTGCACGGTGGCCTGGGACGCACGCACGCCAGCCCACGCGGATTCGTCCATCGCCAGGCGCACTTCGCCGCGATGGATGCGGCGCAGGTCGGCAAGGGTGACGGCGCCGGGCCGCAAGGTCAGCAGCGGGCGGGAAGTTTGGTTGGCTTGGGTGGCGCTCATTTGTATGTCCCTGTCTATACAGCCCGGTTCGTGAGTTGGCTGGTGAATCTGAAGAATCTAACGGCCCGCGTCTGGTTCAGCCGAAGGCCGGGTTGCCATCGGCGCGGAATCGGCTGCCTAGGCGGTAACGGTTGCCTGGGTGCAGGCAACGTACAAAGGTCACGGGGGTGCCGCCCGTCCAGGTACGGCGGGTCAGCAGCAGGCACGGCTGGGTGGCCGGCATTTCCAGTTGGGCGGCCTGCTCCGCCGTGGCGGAGATGGCATCGACCACGTGCTCGATCTGATCATAGGGCACGTGGCGCAGCAAGTATTCGCCCGGCTTCACCGCATCGACGGCGGCGAAATCCTGGTTGATGAAGTCGGGCGCCACGCGCGGGTTC
>NZ_AHJE01000028.1 GCF_000243095.1 Cupriavidus basilensis OR16
GCGGCCGTCGCGGGCAGCAGCAGGCTGCCGTCGCGCGGCGCCCAGGCGAGTGCGAAAAGCCGGCGTGAAGGATCGAGGCTGGCGTGCGCGGCGAGCGTGGCCTGCGCCGGCAGCACCAGATGCAGCGCGCCGCCGTGCTCGCAGAGGATGGCATCGGCGACATGGGCGTCGGCCACCAAGGCTTGCCCCGGATGCGCCACCGCCACGCGCGCGCTGCCATCCGCGATGCGGCGCAGCCAGCTTTCGCAGCGTTCACGGGTGTCCAGCAGCGGCTCGGCGAGGGCGAAGTAGCCGCACTCCTGCGCCAGCAACGCCCACTCGGTTTCGGACAGGCCCAGGCCGCCGCAAGCCTGCGGCACCAGCACGGCGGTCAGGCCCTGCCCGGCCAGCCGTTGCCAAAGGGCATCGGAGCGGCCGCTGGCGCTGCTCCATTGTTCCCGCGTCAGCTCGGGCGTCACTTCGGTCATCAGGAAGCGCCTGATCGAATCGACGAACTGTTGCTGCTCTTCGTTGAATGCGAATTCCATCGTGGTTCACGGTTGGGTCGGGGACGATGCCGAACGGTCTGCCGCTGCGCGCTCAGGCGCGCGGCATCCCCAGCATGCGTTCGGCGACGATGTTGCGCTGGATCTCATTGGTGCCCGCGTAGATCGGTCCGGCCTGCGCGAACAGGAAACCGTCCAGCCAGGCACCGAGCGTGCCTTGCGTCGCGTCTGCCGCGGACACCAGCTCTGCCCGCTGGCCGAGGATCGCCAGCGCGGTTTCATGCATGCGGATATCCAGCTCGGACCAGAACACCTTGTTGGTGCTGGACTCCGCGCCGATATGTCCGCCCTTGAGCAGGCGGCTGGCGGTGGCGTAGGTGGACAGCGCGTAGGCTTCGGCATCCATCCAGGCGCGCGTGACCGCGTCGCGCAATGCGGGATCGCGATCGGCCTGCTCCCGATGTTCCAGGTAGAGTTGCACCAGCGCCCGCGCGGTCTCCTGGAAGCGCGCCGGCGAGCGCAGCATCAGCCCGCGCTCGAAGCCGGCTGTCGCCATCGCCACCTGCCAGCCGGCGCCCTCCGCCGCCAGGCGGTTCTCCACCGGCACCCGCACATCGTCGAAGAAGATCTCGGCAAAGCCGGTCAGGCCGTTGAGCTGGCGGATTGGCCGCACCGTGATGCCGGGCGTATCCAGCGGCATCAGCAAAAAGGTCAGGCCGTGGTGGCGCGACGAGCCGGGATCGGTGCGGAACAGGCCGAACAGCCAGTCGGCCCAGACCGCGCGGGTCGACCAGATCTTCTGCCCGTTGAGCAGGTACTCGTCGCCCTGCCGGATGGCGGTGCAGCGGATCGCGGCCATGTCGGAGCCCGCGTTCGGCTCCGACCAGCCCTGCGCCCATACGTGCTCGCCGGCGGCCATGCGCGGCAGGAAACGCGCCTTCTGCTCCGGCGTGCCGAACTCCATCAAGGTCGGCCCGAGCAGGAAGATGCCGTTCTGGTTGACGCGCATCGGCGCGCCGGCCCGCCAGTACTCTTCCTCGAAAATCAGCCATTCGATCAGGTCGCAGCCGCGTCCGCCCAACTCTTTCGGCCAGGTGACCATGCTCCAGCGCCCCTCGTACAGGGTGCGCTCCCAGTCGCGATGCTGCGCGAAGCCTTCGGCCGTGTCGAAGCTGGCCAGCGGCGCGCGCGGCACGCGCTCGGCCAGCCAGGCACGGATCTCGGCGCGGAAGGCCTGCTGGCGTTCGGTGTATTCGAGATGCATCTGGCAACCTCAGGCGTTGACGGTGGGAGCCTGCGCCGCGAAGCGCGCCTCGCGCCCTTCGACGAAGGCGGCACGCGCCTCGTCGGAATCCGCGCTCATATAGGCTTGCAGCGTGAAGCCCTGCTCCCAGCGGTACTTGTCCTCGAGGTTGCCGTCCTCCACGCCGTTGAGCGCCTCCTTGGCCAGGCGCACCATGGCCGGGCTTTTCTGCGCGATCCGCCGCGCCATCTCCAGCGCGGTATCGCGCAGTGCCGATCGTGGCACCACCCGCTCCACCGCGCCCAGGCGGTAGGCTTCGGCGGCGTCGATCATGTCGCCGGTGAAATACATCGCCCGCACCTTCTGCACGCCAAACATGCGCTGCAGGTGGGCACCGCCGCCCATGGCGCCACGGTCGATCTCCGGCACGCCGAAGCGCGCGCACTCGGCGGCGATCAGGATGTCGGCCGCGCCACAGATGCCGATGCCGCCGCCGAGCACGAAGCCGTGCACCGCCGCGATCACAGGCTTTGGGTTGCGGTGGACCGCGCGGAAGGTGGCGTAGTTGCCGGCGTTGACCGACACGATGCGCTGCGGGTGGGCCGCCAGCTCCTTGATGTCGACCCCGGCGCAGAAGCCGCGCCCCTCGCCGCGCAGCACGATCACGCGCACGGCATCATCCCTGCCGAGCCGCTCGATGGCCGCCGCCAGCGCATGCCAGCCCGCGCTGTCCAGCGCGTTGACCGGGGGATGGGCGATCGCCAGTTCCGCCACGCCGTCCCGTACCTCGATGTGGAAGGGCCCGCTGCCGGCCTGTGCTACCGGCTCGCTTGATCTCGTCGTTGTCATGAACGTCTGCCTTCAATGGATGGCTTGGATGGGGTTGCTGCGTTCCGGCCTGGCGCTGGCTGGCCCCGCCAGGGCGGCCAGGCGTGCCTGGGCCTGCCCAGCGATGCGGGCAACGATCTGCTCGCAGGATTCAATGGCGCCAATGGCCGCCGCGGCCTGTCCGCTCGGCAGCACGCCTTCGTCGGGATGGCCCTCGACCATGGCGCGCTGGATCAGCACGGGCGCGTTGGCCGCCATCAGCGTCTGCGCCGCGGTGTAGTCGTGCTGGCGCAGCGCGCGCCAGCCAACCGCCAGCATCTGCGCGAGCCCCATGCCGCTGTGCTGGCGCCACTGGCGGGCAGTGGCCAGCGCCATCAGCGTGCGGCGCAGCGGTCCGGCCTGCTCCAGCGCCAGCAGCAGGCGGTTGTCGATCATCCGCTGCGGCAGGCCGTCGATGGCAAGCGAGACGCGGATCTGCGCCGCATCCCGGACTGCCAGGTAGCGCTCCAGCGTTTGCCTGGGCACCGGCGACTCGCTGGACATCAGGAAGCGCGTGCCCATGGCGATGCCCGCTGCACCGTAGGCCAGCGCCGCCGCCAGCCCACGGCCATCGAAGAAGCCACCCGCGGCCACCACCGGCACCGCCACCTTGTCCAGCACTTGCGGCAGCAGCAGCGTGGTGGGCGTGCCGCCCGTATGCCCGCCGCCCTCGCCGCCTTGCACGGTCACCACGTCGGCGCCCAGCTCCACGGCCTTGGCGGCGTGCTTGGCCGCGCCCACGGTGGGCATGCACACCACGCCCGCGGCCTTGAGCCGGCCGATCATCGCGGCGTCCGGCCCGCGCCCGTAGCTGACCGCGCGCAGCCGGTGGCGGATGGCCATCTCGACCACCTCGTCCGCGTTTGGCTGGAACATATGGAAGTTGATGCCGAAGGGCTGGCCGGTGAGCGCCTTCACCCGCAGGATCTCTTGCTCGACATCGCCCGGCTCGATGGTGGCGCCGGCCAGGAAACCGAAGGCCCCGGCATTGCTGGTGGCGGCCACCAGGCGGGCATCGGCCACCCACCCCATCGCGGTCTGCACGATCGGGTAGCGGCAACCCAGCAAGTCGCACAGCACGGTATGCAGGGGTGCGCCGCTCATGCCGCCTTCTCCTCGCCGGTGCGTTGCGACGCCGCCATGGCGCGTGCGTCGAAGCCGCCCAGCTTGTCGCCGCTGACCAGCTCGTTGTGGGCATGGGCGAAGTGGTGCCAGGCAAAGGCGGCATCCATGGCGGCGCGCTTGCCCTGCAGTTCTTCCACGTGATTGATGGCCTGCTTGGTGAGGCTCAGGCCCAGCCGTGGCATCTGCGCGATCTTGGCCGCCATGCCCTGCACGGTGGCCTCCAGCGCCTCGCGCGGCACCACGCGGTTGACCATGCCCATCTGGTAGGCGCGCTGGGCATCCATGCGCTCGCCCATGAAGAGGAATTCCTTGGCGATGCGCGGGTTAAGCTCGTAGGCGTGCGCGAAATACTCGACGCCCGGAATCCCCATGCGCACCACCGGATCGGCGAAGAAGGCATCGTCCGACGCCACGATCAGGTCGCACACCCAGGCCAGCATCAGGCCGCCGGCGATGCAGGCGCCGTGCACCACGGCGATGGTCGGCTTGGGCAGGTCGCGCCAGCGGCGGCACATGCCAAGGTAGACCTCCTGCTCGCGGGTGTAGAGCATCTCGCCGCCCGGCTTGCCCACATGGTCGGGCCAAAGCGAGACGCGCTCGAACGACTCGCCAATGTCACGGCCCGGCGTGCCGATATCGTGCCCGGCCGAGAAGTGCTTGCCGGCGCCGCGCAGGATCACGACCTTGACCGCGTCGTCCGCAGCCGCGCGCCGGAATGCCTCGTCCAGCGCGTAGGTCATCTTGGAATTCTGCGCGTTGTGGTACTGCGGCCGGTTCATGGTGACGGTGGCCACGCCGTCGGCCGCTGCATAAAGCACCTCGGCGTTGGGGCCCAGCCCGAGGGATTCGTTGGCTTGCGATGACATGGTGTTCCTCACGCGGCGCGCACGGCCGGGTTGTCGCGCACGATGGTGGCGCGCAGGTTGTGCGGATCGAGCCGGACGATGACGGCGAGTTCCTCCGCGGTGGGCGCGGGGGTCTGCGGCAGTATTTCCCCGGATGCGTTGGCCAGTGCGAAGCCCGTGGCCACCCGCACCTGCTCCAGGCTGACGCCGGGATGCAGCGAGCGCACGCGGATGGCGTGACCGGGACCGGTGAAATCCATCACGCACAGGTCGGTCACGATCACCCGCAAGTCGACAAAGCTGCGCATGCCTTCGATCTGGCGCGCCGGGTTGTAGCCCACGCTGCACACCATATCGACCTCGCCGGCGACCAAGGCGCGCGGGCTATGCGCCGGCACAAAGAAAGAGTTGGCGTGGTTGATGCTGTTGCCGGGAAAACCGCGCGCGCCAAGCAGTTGCTTCTTTGGCTGCGCATGGGTGCCGCCGAGCATGGAGATGTTGGCCTGGCCGAAGCGGTCGATCTGGGTGGGCATCACCAGGGCATGCCGGCGCCCGCCCCACAGGCAGTCGAACACGCGCGCATAGCCCATCCAGCCGCTGGCGCGCACCTTGAAGCCCGCCTCGCGGCGCCCCAGCGGCACCGGCTCTTCCACCAGGTAGGCTTCGCCGTCGGTCAGCATCAGGCCAGGGTTGTGCAGCAACCGCGCCAGCCCGGCCGCGATGCGCGGGCCGGTACCGATGCCGGTGGCCATGACCTCGCCGTCGTCGCGCCAGGCGCGGGCCGCGGCGGCGATCATCAGTTCGGCGAGAGTGAATTGTTGAGTGGCGCTCACGATGGCTCCTTCTCCTTGTGACGGGTTCAAAGGACCGGCAACGGCAGGTCCAGCACGTGGCCCATGCCACCGATCTTGTCCAGGTAGCCGGCTTCGGTGCCGCCGATCACGTCCTTGCGGTAGGTGGCGAAGCCCGCCGCCTGCTCGGCACTGGCGCAGTAGGCCTTCAACTGCGGCAGGTCAAAGCCATAGGCAGGCCCGCAGGACGTGGGATGCGCGCCGCCCGGCGCGTGCACCACGCCACTGACGAGCGCGCGCTCGAACGGGTTGTTGCGCGCCCGTGCCAGGTCTTCGTCCTCCAGGCGGTCGTGCAGGACCTCGCAGCTCACATAGCACTGACCGGCCGCCCGCGCGAACCATTCGTCGAAGAAGGGATCGGGGCCGTCGATGCGGGTGTTGCCCAGCACATCGCTCTCGTTGACATGCAGCAACGCTGCGTCGAGCGCGATGGCCGGCATCGCCAGCAGGACTTCGCCATCGGCGTAGGGCGAGCGGACGGTCTTGAGCTGGGCGTTGTGGGCCAGTACGTCAGTCCCGAGCCCGGCCCGCGTGGGCAGGAACGGCAGGCGCGCTGCGGCGGCGCGCAGGCCAAGCTGCAACATGCCCTCGTCGAGTTCCCAGACATCGATCTCCCCGCGCTCGCGCGCCCCGCGGAAATGCGGCTCCAGCGGGATCACGTCGAGCGAGACGAAGCCGAACACCACCTTGCGCACCTTGCCCGCCGCGCACAGCATGCCGACTTCCGGGCCGCCGTAGGCCACCACGGTGAGATCCTTCAGCGGCGAGCGCAGGATTTCCCGCACCAGCGCCATCGGCTTGCGGCGAGGGCCCCAGCCGCCGATGCCGATCGTCATGCCATCGGCGAGGCGGGCGACCACGTCGGCCGCGGTCATGGTCTTGTCCAGTGTCTTGCGCATAGTTCTAGCGATATCCAATGCTGAAATCGTGGCCCCACAGGCTGACCCGGGTGGCTTCGTAGGCGGCGTGCTGGCTCCAGTCGACCACCAGCCCGCCATAGCCGAACTCGAGGTCGAAGCCGCCGGGCGTCTTCATGTAGAAGGAAACAACGCGATCGTTGCAGTGCTGGCCGAGCGTGGCCGAGAGCGCCACGCCGTGCTGCTGCGCGCGATCGAGCGCGCGGCCCACCTCCGTCATGTCCTGCACCTCGGCCATCACATGGATGCAGCCGCTGGGCGCGCTCGCCTCGAAGGTGGCCAGGCTGTGGTGCCGCCCGTTGCCGCAATGCAGGAAATGGATACGCTTCTCCGGCTCGGCCGGATCCGTGGTGAAGCGCGCGCGGAAAATATCCGACAGGCCGAAGCCCATCACATCGCGCAGGAAGGCGTAGGTTTCATCGAAGGCCGGCGCCGGCAGCACGGAGTGCCCCGCACCCAGCGGATCGGTGACGAAGCACGACACGCCGATGGGCGAGACAAAGCGCAGGAAGTCCGAACGCATGCCCCAGAAGATCTCGTGCCGGTTGCCGGAAGGATCGGTGAACCAGGCCATGGCCTGCGCGCGCCGCTGGATGCGCTCGGTCTCGCTGGCCTGCGTGACTTCCACGTTTGCCGCGCGCAACGTGGCGAGCGCATGGTTGAAGGCCGCCTCGCCGGCCAGCTCCCAGCCCGATGCCAGGTAGCGGTCCTGCTTGCCCGCCACGATCAGGTAGCGGTAGTCGCGCTCATCCATCTTGAGGTAGAGCGCGCCATGGGGCGCATTGGTGCACGCCATGCCGAGCACTTGCTCGCCGTAATGGCGCCAGCGTTCGGTGTCGGTGGACTCGACCACGATATAGCCGAGCGCTCGGATGTCCATCATGCTGCCTCCTCGCTGTTCTTGGATTTCATTTGCTGCCGCGTTGGGTGCGGCAGGTTGGTGAAGCCATTGTTCAGCGGAAGCGGGAGGCGGACATCGTCTGTTGGGACTAGTGGGCCGTAGCGTTTGGACTGGAGATGATTCGCCGGGAAGGATCGAAGTACTTCGATGTCTCGGGCTTTAGCTGTGTGTCGGAGTGGCGGATCCAGCGCATGGCCGCATCGACAGCATTCTGCTCGATGACGCGGAGGTTGCGGAATATGGTGCCGCCGCGGTGCACGGCTCCCTTCACTCGCACGATATCAATCAGGGTTAGTACTCGATTATGTTCCTTGGCTGGAACAGCATTGTCAAATCCACAGCCTTGTTCGCAAAAACACCGCAAATTACACTCCGATCACTCACTAAATGACGATTCGCGTTGAATCAAATAAAGAATCCGCGAAAGAAAGCGACCGGTGTGCTTCTTGAAATATCTTTCGGCCGAAGCCGTGCCAGGTGTATGGGATAAAAATAAATGTGGAAACGCTGATATGAAAATGAAACACGCCGCCCGAGTCCGGTCATGGCTGGTACCGCTCCTGGCGCTCTGGGCCATGGACTCAAATGCCGAGTTCGCACTCCACCTTTTTGGAGTGGTCGACGCCGGCGTCGACGTCGGCCGTTCTGGCAAAGGCACAACCGCCCGGCAAATCTCCGGCGGCGATGCCGGCAGCCGGTGGGGCATGGACGGCACGGAGGATCTCGGGCAGGGCCTTAGTGCCACGTTCCGGCTCGTCAGCGGCTTCGCAGCCGATGACGGCACCCTGGGCCAGGGGGGGCGCTTGTTCGGACGCGAAGCGGCGGTCGGCCTGGCCAAGAAAGAGGTTGGCAGCCTTCTCCTGGGGCGCCAGCCAACACCGGCTTCCCTGACCAACGCGAACGTGGATGCCTTCTACTGGATGGGCGGCGGAGGCTTCATCGCGCTGACGCGCAGTGGCGCGACCACTCAACAGGTCCTCCCGCAAGTCGTAACGGCCCGCGTGGATAACGCCATCAAGTATTACTCGCCCGAGGAATGGAAGGCCGTAGCCTTTACCGCACTCTTCGCCCCCGGAGAGAGATCCGCCGAGTTGGGTGATGTGTACGGACTATCAGCCCGGTACCTTGACGGACCTTTCGACCTGAACGCCGCATGGGGCAAGCAGGACAGCGGGACAGGGGCAAGCGGAGCCATCAACTCGTTCATTGTCGGCGGCAGCTACGACGCCGGCTTCGCGAAATTCTACGCGGGCTTTACTGACGAAAAGAACGCGTGCTCAACATGTACCGGCACCCTGGCGCGCGCTGGAGGCGTAACGGGAACGTCCGCGAGCGAATTCCGGCTGGCCAATCTCGGCGTTCGGATTCCAATCGGAAAGTTCAGTGCAATTGCCCAGGTCGTCAGAGTCAACGACCACTCCAACTACAAGGTGGACCCCGGCAACCGGAACGCGACCTGGATCGCCATCGGTGGTGAGTACAGCTTTTCCCGCCGGACGCTGGTCTATGGCTCCCTCGCCACGATCGATAACCGAAATGGATCGCAATACGCACTGGGAAGTGGCGGCGTTCAGCGGCCGGCAAATTCGGTTGGCCCCGGCAATCCCAGGTCCACGACCGCCACGCTCGGCATCAAGCACGTTTTCTGAGCGCGTTTTTCAGTTTCTGCCCTACCGTCATTCTTGCGCAACGCAATGCCGACAGACAATCGACTGATTCATTCCCTTTCCAAAGGCGACAGATGACACCCGTAATACATACCGATTCTGCGCCATGGCGCGCGTTCGAAGCGGATACCCTCCAGGGCTACGAGCTGATGCCCAGCATCATCGGCGCGGAGTACACCGATGCGTATAGCGTCGACCTGGTGCGCGTAGCGCCGGGCGGCTACTCCGCCTCGCATATCGACAAGGCGCGCCATGCATTCTTCATCCTTGAGGGCGAAGCATCCATAACGATCGGAGAGGAAGTCCATCGTGTGAGACCTGGTTCGGTCGTCAAGATCTTGCCGGGCATCCCTCACGAGGTCAGGAACGAGAGCACGTCGACGCTTGTATTCCTTGCCATCTACGACCCTGCGCGCGACCGCAAATAACAAATGCGGAGCCCGGAGAAGATGTACTTGCCCGGCCAATGAACCGATATCGGGAGCACGCGTTGCCGATGTCTCCCCACAGCGCAAGGCGAACATTAAGGAGCAAGGAAATGCGGATGGAATCGGATGCTCTTCTGCGAAGGCGGCTGCGAGCCACCTTTATTGCCGTTTGGTGTATTGGCGCACTGCCGGCGCGAGCAGCGGATTGGCCTGAACATCCAATCAAACTGATCACTCCTTCGACTCCCGGTGCTACACCGGACATCTTTGCCCGAATACTTGCCGAAGGCCTTCGGACGCGCCTGGGTCAGCCCGTCGTGGTCGATAACAAGCCCGGCGCGGGCGGCGCAATCGCGGTGAATGCCGTCGCCAAGGCAGACCCTGGTGGCTACACCATCGGCATCTCGCCTCCCGGCCCCCTGGTCCTGAATCGTCTCCTGAACGCCAAGCTATCCTATGATCCCGCCAAGGATCTGTCTTATATTTCCGTTGCGGTCAAACAGGCCAACGTGCTGGTCGTGAGGAGTCCCCTGCCCGCGGCAAACGTAGGTGAGCTGATCCGGCCGGAGATAGTGCCGATCAGCTATAGCGGGACACCTCAGGCGGTCATGGCCCTTGTTGCCGGAGAGGTTGACATGGCGTGTTTACCCGCGCAAGCCCTCTTGCCACAACTGAAGTCAGGGAAGATCAGGGCGCTTGCCGTGGCGACGGGCGAAAGATCCAGGTTTCTGCCCACGGTCCCCTCCCTGAAGGAGGCCGGCATTTCCGGCATCGATGCAACCTCGTGGATGGGAATCATCGCGCCAGCGAACATGCCCGCCGAGATCGTCGCCCGCCTGCGCGAAGAGACCTCTCGTGCGCTGCAGGAGCCAGGGGTCGTGTCGAAACTGGCCACGCAGTACATGGAAGTCGTGGCCTCCACACCGGAGCAGTTCGCATCCACGGTTCACGACGACCTGGCACGGTGGAGACCGGTGGTCGAGAGTCGAAAAATCCAGTTGCGCTAGGTCGCCACTCCGGCCCGGTTCGCTCTCCATGGCGAGGCGCATTCCATCCTGACGGGCCGGCTGCGCCTGTCGGCGCCGCGTCAACGGCCCCTGTTCACGCTGCGCCAACTGCGCAGTTGCCATCTAGATCGCCCGGGATTTCCTGAGTGTTTCCGATGGTGACTCGCCAAACCTTTCCTTGTAAGCAATCGAAAACCTGCCGAGATGCCTGAAGCCGCAAGCGAGCGCGACATCGGCAATACGGACGGCCGCAGGCGCGGAATGCAAGACCTGCCGGGCACGCTCCAGGCGGACCGCGTGCAGGTATTGCATTGGGCTTGTCCCCTTGAATTGCTGAAAACCATCACGCAGCGTCCTGCCGGCTACACCCACTGCCCGAGATATGTCCTCGAGCTGAAGCTTCTCCGCCAGATGTTCGGTAATGAACGCCTCCGCCCGCTTGACGAAGCCAGGCAGAGGAGCACCGCGCCTGACCAAGCTCACCGCCCCCTCATGCGCGACCGCCAGCAACGCGAGCAGCAGCAGTTCAAGTTGCCGTGCGACGCCGGGATTCTCGCTGGCGCGAAGCAGCAGCTCCGGCGAGCTAGTCACCAGTTGAAGCTGCTGCAACCACCCGCCCAATGGCGCGCTCGCGAGCGCCATGCCATGGGGAAGCGATGACTGCTCCGGCGCCGCCGCGCCCAAGCATTCGGCGGCGCGCCGGCCGGCCTGGGTCGGCTCCGACGATCACAGGCCTTGTCATTCCTGTCTCCATAGCCGTCAATCGGGATCCGCCTGATCGACGGGTATGACGACGCCGTTCTTCCTTGCGCGCATGCGCGGCGGGTCGTAGATGGTCAGCAACAGCAGCTCCGAGTCGCCCTTGTTGCGGATCGCATGCACCACACCCCGCGGAATGCGCACCACCGCCCCCGGAAGCACGTGGTGACAGGAGTCGGCAATGTCGATATCTCCCACGCCACTGATGATGTAGAAGGCATGGTTATCGGGATCGATGTGCAACGGCGAATAGCCACCGACCGCGACCCGCACGATATCCAGGTTGTAGGCGTCCGTGTACTCGTTGCCGAGAATGTTGAAGATAAATTCGAACCCCTTCGATCCCTCGATCTGATGTGGGGTCCACGGCGTATCGAAGGTCTGCGTGACATGCTTCATTGTTGAACTCCTTGCCTGAAAGTCTGTGCGCGGTGGTGCGATCCAAGGTCCGTCTTGCGGCCTATTCCTTACCGCGGCGCTCGTCGGCGCCCTGGCACTCCTTGACAAGAACCATGCAGATAGCTCCGCACAATGGTCCTGCTGCGAGTACCGCGAACGCGGAGAAGAACGAACTCGTCGCCTGGAACACCAAGCCAACAAATGCGGGGGCCAGCGCGGATCCCAATTGCCACGCTGCGTTGGCAACGCCGGCGGCTGAACCGGCCTTGGCAAGTCCTGCCTGCTCGGCGACCATCGTCACCAGCAACGGGCTGTAGATAAAGGCGCCCACACCGATGAAGGGGGCGGCGATGCGAAATGCCATCAAGTCGTGGAGCTGCCCGAACACAAGCAGCATTGCGCTGAAGAAGAGCAAGGAGACAACGGTCAGCGCCTTGCGCCTTGCGCCAAGCCGGTCCGATAGCCAGCCGACCGTCGGCTTGGCGAACAGCCCGGCGACGCCCGCCGTCGCCACGATGAAGCCCGCCTGCACGGCGGGAATGCCGTAGCCTTTGACCATCAGCGGGATCGCCCACGACGAGAACCCCAGCGTGCCCCAGAAAGCGCCGCAACCGGCCAGCGCCAGCAGCAGGAAATTGCGCGTCATCAGCGCGCCAATGCGCGCACGCAAGCCGCCACCCTCGCCGGCCTGGCCTATTGTTTCGCCGCCGGCCACGACGCCTGCACGTGGCCGGTCACGCACGGCGATGGCACAAACCAGCGCGAACACCAGCGCCAGCACGCCCAGCCCTCGGTACCCATTGCGCCAGCCGTATGCTTCGACAAAGGCCGGCAGGACCGCATTGGTCACGATGACCGCCACCGACGACGCACTCATGAAGAAGCCGAAGGCACGACCTCGCTCGTGCTTCCCAAACCATACTGTGATGAGCTTCACGCCGGCTGCATAATCAGCGCCGGCGGTCAGGCCCATGAGCGCCTGCAGCGCGAGGCCGAAAGCCAGCGATGGCGTGTAGGAGAAGCCAAAGGTCGCGACCGATAGCCCGAGAAGCGACGTCGACAACGCGATACGGCCGCCGACGCGATCCGTCGCAAAGCCACAGACCATATTGGAGAGCACGTAGCCGAAATAGAACGCCGTGACAAACATGCCAAGCGCCACGAGCGGCAGCGACAACGACTGGCCCATCGGAATGGCGAGAGAGCCCCAGGCGAGACGGCAGGCGGTGGACAGGACGAGCGCCGCCCAGGCGATCAGCAGAACCAGCCAGCGCAGCCTTCCCGAAGGCGGGGCATCAGCGAGTGGATGGTAGGGGCTGAGCAAATTGGTGGTCATCGCAAGTCTCCGTGCGCGAGGCTTCTTGTGTACTGGGCGCGCCGCGCATCGGCGTGATCGCGCACTGATCGTCATCATGCAACGAATTTGCCGTGCTCGAAGGATGGCTTTGCGAAAACGATGTTCCCAGGCTGGAACAACGCGGCTCCCGCCGCGGTTGGCCTGCCGAACGGCGCCCTCCATACCGTCACGGCCGGAAAGGATTTCGGAGAGGCGCTGGCCACCGCTGCGCGCACTGACATGCGTGAGCGTTGGCGGTTCTGTCGGCGCGGCGCCGCTTGACGGCATTCGCTGCTCAGACGACGGTCGCGAGGTCGGCGTGGAAGGGCGTGCGAGAGTTCGCCTACACCAAGACCCGCTCGTTCAAGGCGGCCTGACCGCCCCACATTGCCGGGCGCGGCTGAGCGACGGCACTGAGGTGGCAGCGGCTGCCGGGGCACACCCGGGCCCTGCCGGCGCACTCAGCGAGAGCCCGCGTATCGGAATCGTTCACTAAGGAAATCAATGAAGGAACGCACCTTCGGCGAGACCGTGCGATGGCGCGGAAACACGGCATGGATGTCGCGATCGCCTCGGTTCCACTGCGGCAGCACGTGCGCCAACCGGCCCGATGCGAGGTCCTCCTGGCAAAGGTAGTCGGGTAACCATCCGATACCGAGTCCCCCCAGCAAAACGGTGCGAATCGTGCTCGTATCGTTCGCCGAGAAGCGGGTGTGCACTTGCACCGTTTCGACCTCCGTGCCATCGTACAGACGCCATTCGATGTTGCCCGCGTAGATGTCGAGCAGCGAGTGCTGCGCGAGATCTGCCGGCGTCTTGGGCGCACCATGTATGTCGAGATAGGCCGGAGCGGCAAGCAGCATCAGCGATACTGTGCCGAGGCGCTTGGCCACCAGCCCGCTATCCTCGAGCGCGCCCGTACGGATGACTACGTCGAATTCGTCGGCCATCGGATCGATCTTGTGGCTCGTCAGCGACAAGGCGATCTGCACTTCCGGATACAGCTGCAGATAATCGGCGACCAGCGGCGCAATCATCCATTGGCCAGGCGTGACCGGCACGCTGACACGCAGCAATCCGCGCGGCGTATGACGAATCTGCCCGACCTTCTGCTCGGCCTCTTCCACGTCCAGGAGAATCTTGCGCGCGTCCTCGGCGAACAGCAGCCCCGTATCGGTCAGGGCAAGTTTGCGATTCGAACGGTACAGCAAGGCCACGCCGAGGTGCGCCTCAAGCCGCGTCAGGCTGCGACTCACGGACGATTTCGGCATGCCCAACACCTCGGCCGCCGCGCTGACGCTCATCAACTCGCAAATTTTCGCGAAAACGCGAATGTCTACCAACTCGATCATGGATAGGCTTGGGACATGCAGTTGGTCTCCTGGCGCATGCGCAGGCGAAGACACGTCCGGGGCGCAAGACAGCAAGCCGTTTGCGCGCCGGCCGACAGCCTGACGGCGGCTGGACAGCGTACAAGTGCGCCGCGACGGCCGTCAATGCGGGTTTCCGAGCAGAGTCCTTCAACGTGTCTCCCCCCGTTCCCGCACGGGAACACGCCGTTGCGCCGCCCCGGCTTGTCACGCCGTCACCGCGTTGCGACGATTGGGTACTCCGCCCGGCAGCAGGCGAACAAGGAGACCACGAAGTGCTTGATACCGTACCCATCGATCCCGAAGAATTCCGCAAGGGCTTACGTGCCTTCACCACTGGCGTGACGGTCATCTCAATGGCCGACGGCCATGGTGGCATGCACGCCATGACGGCAAGCTCGTTCGCCGCCGTCTCGGTCCAGCCTCAATTGGTTGCAGTGAGCGTCGCCAAGACGGCGAAGTCGCATGCGCTGTTGTGTGACGATTGCCTTTACACGATCAACATTCTCAGCGAAAGCCAGGCCTTTCACGGTCATTACTTCGCCAATCGCATGAGCGAGCGCTGGACGCCTCCATACCTATGGCACGTCGGCGCGCCCGTGCTCACCGGGACGATGGGCTGGTTCGTGTGCCGCCGCTGGGCGGCCTACGATGGCGGCGACCACACGATTCTCGTTGGCGAAGTGGTCAAGCTTCATCGCACCGATGACCGGCCGCTTGTGTGCAGTCGCGGTCAGTTCCATGCGCTTGGGGAGCCTGTCGATGCAGTCCATCCGGACAGTAGACGCACGCCGCTCGATGCCTGAATCCTGCCTTTTACTCAACGATTCCCATGACCACCACAATTACCTTGACCGACGACGGCCCGCTGCAAGTGACGGGGGATTTCGACTTGGTAGATGACGCCGGCGTGGCGTTTCGCCGCCGCAAGATGTGCCTGCTTTGCCGCTGTGGCCGCACGCTGCGACCACCGTTTTGCGACGCGTCGCATACGGCCGCGGAATTCGTCAGTTGCCCGCGCGCGCCCTTGCCAACGCCGATCGAAGATGCTTGAAATCGCTGAAGAGAACAGTCATGTCCACTACTAAAATCCGCGTGATGAATTCCGGCCCCCTCCACGTGACCGGAGAGTTTGATCTCGTTGATGCCGATGGCAACCGCTATCCCCATCAGGGCATCTTCTCGCTCTGCCGCTGCGGCAAATCGGCCAGCAAGCCATACTGCGACGGCGCGCATCGCGCCGAGCGCTGGGAATGCACCGTAAAGTCCGATGCGCCATTGCGGCCAGCGGCAAGCTGAGCCGGCCGCACGGCGTCCGTGGCCATATCGACGAAAGTTGCCTGCGCGCGCCGCACCGTGGCGCGACATCCAGGCGTCTGCCACTCGCGAAGTGGCCGGCCACGAAGTTGCAAGCGCCCCGTTTGCGTCGTGGGCGCGGTGGCACCGGATTGAAAGAACCAAGATCCTCTTCACCGCGCCCATCCCACCACGAAACCATCACGGCGTGATATATCGTGACACTCCGTGCCGGTACCGGCAGATGTGTGAATGGGCAGGGAGCCGCTACCGGGGGCCTCACTGCGAAACCAGCGCCATTGGCAGGATCGTGGCCATTCAAACCGGTAACGGCATGAGGTTATTAGAACTCGGGGCCTGACGACGAAACCACCGGGCTGCGCAACCCCGACAAGCCAGCCTCCTGCAAGGATCGCTGTACAGCCGCGCCAGCAGCTAGAGGCCATAAAACCCCGCCCACCCACGCCTATCAGCATCAGCACCTAGAAGCCAAAAACCACCCCCATCCCCATTCACCCCTCCCGCAACCGATACTTAAGAATCTTCCCCGCCGCGCTAGTCGGCAACGTCTGCACAAACACCACCTCCCGCGGCACCTTGTAATTGGCCATATGCCGGCGCGCCCAGTCAATCAGCTCGTCAGCGCCAACCCTGCTACCATGCCGCAGCACCACAAAGGCCTTCCCCGCCTCGCCGAGGCGCTCGTGCGCAACGCCCACCACCGCCACCTGCGCGATCGCCGGATGCGATACCAGCAGCTTCTCGATCTCGGCCGGATAGCAATTGAAGCCGCCGACGATAAACATATCCTTGATGCGGTCGGTGATGCGCAGGTTGCCGCGCGCGTCCAGCGTGCCGATATCGCCCGTGCGCAGCCAGCCGCCCGCATCGATCGCTTCTATGGTGGCCTCCGGTAGCTGGAAGTAGCCGCGCATCACGTTGTAGCCGCGCACTGTCACCTCCCCGGGCTCGCCCGCCGGCACCGGCTGGCCTGCGCCATCCACGCAGCGCAGCTCGACCCCGGGCATGGCGCGGCCCGAGGTCAGCGCCACGATCTCGGCATCGTCGCCGGCGCGGGTCAAGGTGACGAAACCGCACGTCTCGGTCAGGCCGTAGCCGGTGAAGACGTGGCGAAAGCCCAGCTCGCGCCGCATGCGCTGGATCAGCACGGGCGGGATCGCCGACGCCCCTGTCACCGCGACGCGCAGCGAGGACAGGTCGAACTCGAGCAGGCGTGGATTGTTCAGCAGTGTCTGGTAGAGCGTTGGCGGGCCGGGCAGCACCGTGATGCGCTCGTTCTCGATGCGCGTCATCACGGCCTCGGCATCGAACACCAGGTGCGGCAGGATGGTGGCGCCGCTGACCAGCGCCGCCAGCCACCCGGCCTTGTAGCCAAAGGTGTGGAAGAAGGGATTGACGATGAGGTAGCGGTCGCCGGCCTCCACGCCGGTAATCGAGGCCCAGCCGTGGATGGCCTGCAGGTTCTGCGCATGCGCGGTCATCACGCCTTTTGGGCGGCCTGTGGTGCCCGAGGTGAACATGATGTCCATCAGGCAGTCGCCGGTCACGGCACGCTCGCAAGCATGGAACTCCGCCTCGCCGGTGCGCGGCGCCAGGGCCAGGAAGTCTGCCCATGCCAGCTCGTCCGGGGCCATCTGCCGCCCCGCGCGCCCGCGCAGCACCACTACGCGCTCCAGCGTGGCGGGCCGGTGCGGCGCCAGCATTTCCGGATAGCTCTCGCCGAGGAAGTCGTCGATGCAGAACAGCACCCGCGCGCCGCTGTCGGCCAGGATCGCGCCGGCCTCCATGCCCTTCATGCGGGTATTGATGGGCACCAGCGCCGCGCCGATGCTGTGCGTGGCCAGGGCGGCGACGATCCATTCCGACAGGTTGGGCGCCCACACGGCGACCCGGTCGCCAGACGCCACGCCGAGCGCGAGCAGCGCGCGCGCCGCCTCCGCGCGCAGCGCGTCGAGCGCCGTGAAGCTGAGCCGCAGCCCATCCTCCTGGATGGCGATGCGCGCGCCGTGGCGCGCGGCGGTCGAGCGCACCAGCTCCGGGATGGTGGTGGGAGCGGCCTGCCCCGCCCTGGCGGCATCGGCCAACTCCGGGGCGGTTTCGATGGTGTCAGTTGTCATCATGTCAGTCGGGAAATTTCAGGTGCAGTTCGCTGCCGGCCGCGCGGGCCTGGCAGGCCAGGGTCCAGCCGGCCTCGCGGTCGGCGGGGTCGAGCACATGGTTCTCGCCCAGCGTGGCCTCGCCGCGCGTCACCTGGCACATGCAGGCGCCGCACAGGCCGGAGCGGCAGGAGTTCGGGGCCGCCACACCGGCGCGCAGCATGGCGTCGAGCACGGTTTCGCCCGCCTGCGCGTCGAGCCGGTGGCGTACGCCATCCAGTTCCACCTCCAGCGCAGCCGGAGCGGAAACCGGCGGGGTGGCTACTTCGGCCTGCCCTGGCGCGGGCGGCGGCGCGCCGAAGCGCTCCACGTGAATCCGCTCGCGTGCCACGCCAAGGGCCTGCAAGGCAGCCTGGGCCCCGTCCATGAACGGCCCCGGTCCGCAGATAAAGCAGTCTGCATGGCCCCACGGCGAGGCCAGCGCTTCGAGCTGGGCTTGCGAGGGCGGCCCTTGCACACTGTCCAGCCAGTGGATCACGCGCAGCCTGTCCGCGTGGCGCGCGGCCAGTTCGCGCAGCGCATCGCGGAAGATCACGCTGCGTTCGTCGCGGTTGGCATAGATCAGCGTGACGTTGCCGCCGCCATGGCGCAGCGCGGCCTTGGCGATCGACAGCACCGGGGTGATGCCGCTGCCGCCGGCAAACAGCAGCAGATCGCCATCCAGGCTGCGCGGCGTGAAGACGCCGGCGGGCGGCATCACCTCGACCGTGTCGCCAGCCCCGAGCCGGTCGCAGATCCAGTTGGATACGCGCCCGCCGCGCACGCGCTTGATGGTCACCCGCAGCGCGCTGTCGACCTGCGGGCTGCTGGACAGCGAGTAGCAGCGTTGCTGCGCGGTGCCCTCCAGCGGCACCTTGAGCGTCAGGAACTGGCCTGGCCGGTAGGCGAAGGTATCGCGCAGCCCGTCGGGCAGCTCGAACACCAGCGAGCTTGCCTCGTCGGTTTCGGCCACCACCTGGGCGATGCGCAGCGGGTGGAATTGCGCTTGCACCATGATGTCCGCGATCAGGCTACGCCCATGATGGTCTGCGCATTGTCGATGCGCAGCTCGGCGCCGTTGACAAAGCGCGACTCCTCCGAGGCCAGGAACAGCACCAGGTTCGCCACGTCGCCGGGCAGGCACATGCGCTGCATCGGATCGCCGCCCGCCTGCTCGTGCGTGGCCGGGGCATCGGCCGCGCCCTGCATCAGCGCGGCCGTCATCGGCGTCAGGATGCCATCCGGGTGGACAGAATTGCAGCGGATCTTGTAGCCCCGCTGCTTGCAGTAAGCCGCCACGCTGCGGGTGAGCGCGGCGACCGCGCCCTTGCTGGCGCTATAGGCGCAGAACACGCCCATGCCGCCCAGCGCCGCCACCGAAGACATATTGACGATGACCCCGCCGCGCTCCTTCATCGCGCCCACGCCGTACTTGCAGCCCAGGAAATAGCCGTCGGCGTTGACGCGCATCACGCGCTGCCATTGCTCCAGCGTGGTGTCCTCCACCGAGCCCAGCGCCAGCACCGCGGCGTTGTTGACCAGCACGCCCGGCGTGCCGAAGCGGTCCTGGGTGCGCTTCATGACCTGCTGCCAGCCGGCTTCGCTGGCGATATCGTGGGGCACGAAGATGGCGGCGTCGCCGATCTCGCGCGCCACGGCGTGGCCGGCCTCCTCGTTCAGGTCGGTCAGCACCACGCGCGCGCCCTCGCGCGCCAGCAGTAGGGCGTCTTCCTTGCCGACGCCGCTGGCGGCGCCGGTGACGATGGCGATCTTTCCTTCAACTCGTTTGCTCATGGCTTGTCTCCTTGGTGTGTTCGTCGATGTCTTCATTGCGGCCCGGCTGGTCCGCCAGGGCTGCCAGTGCAACGAGATGGCGCCCGGCATTGCGCCCCGACCAGATACAGTCGGCGAGCGACAGGCCGCTCACGTAGTGATTCGATGCGATGCCGACCGCCGTGCGGCCGACCGCGTACAGGCCCGGGATCGGCGCCGCCTGGCCGCCGGCGCCTCGCGCCAGCACCTGGCCACATGCCTCGTCCACGCGCAGGCCGCCAAGGGTGATCGCGGGACAGGGAAAGGTGCGGCTATGCGCGGAGATGTCGATGGCCAGATAGGGCCCACGTTCGAGCGATGCGCACATCGCCGCGGACTTCCCCGCGGGGTCGGGCCGCTCTCCGCGCGCCGCCGCGTTATACGCCGCCAGCGTCGCCAGCAAGGCCGCTCGCGGCATGCCAAGCTTGTCGGCCAGCGGCTCGATACCGGGCGCACGCGTGGCACCAAACAGCATCAGCATGATGGCGGGCACGCGCTGGAAGGCCCAAAGGCGTCCGGTCACGCAATCGCGCAGGGCCGTGCGCACCAGCCCCGCGTTCAGGATCAGCCAGGCGCGGCCGCCGTGCTCCTCGCAGATGGCGTGGCCGAGCCGCGCGCCGTAGACTTCCTCGTTGCCGATGCGCGCGCCTTGCGCGTCGACCACGCAGCCGCGCGCCCAGTCGAACGGCGGGTTGATGAAGCGCCACGCGGAAACGCGCTCCAGGTGCCGCGCCGCGGCCCCTACGGACAGGCCGAGGCGGATCCCGCTGCCATCGCAGCCGGTGGTGCCCAGGCGCCAGTTGCGGCGGTACTTGGGGGCATGCGCGGCCACCATGGCCGGGTTGAAGATAAAGCCGCCGGTGGCCAGCACCACGGCGCCGGCACGCACTGCATAGGGCTGCGCGAAGTGCTCTTCCAGCTGCGTCACGCGCCGGCGCAAGGCATCGGCCAGCGCCGGGCAAAGGTTGTGCAGGCGCTCGGCCCAGCGCGCCAGGCGGGCATGCCTGCGTTGCAGGCGGCCCGGCGGCAGGCGCCGGAGTTCCACGCCAATGACAGCGCCTTGCCCATCGACAATCAGGCGGCGCGCCGCGGCATGGCGCATCACGTCCCGGCCTGCGCCAGCACCGCGCGCCGCAGCACGCCGTACAGCACATGACCGGACATGCCACGGCCCTTGCAGCGATGGCCGCGCGGCGCCGGCTCGGCATGCCGCGCGTAGTCCGCCACGGCCTCGTTGCCCGAGTAGTAGAGGTAGTAGTCCTGCGCGGGATACGAGGTCTTGCGTGGCGGCACGGTGGCGGCAAAGCGCGCGCCCAGTTGCTCCAGCCAGGCGATCATGCCGGTGCTGCGCGCGCAGAAAGCCTGCAGCGTGGCATGGCCGACGGCGTCTCCAACCTCCTGGCGCAGGTATGCCGCCATGGCCTCGGGCGTGTCGCGGTAGCCGGCGGCCTGCTGGTATGGCGTGCCGCCGCCGGCATACACCACGCCGCCGCTCCTGGCGCTGGCGCCGCCGCCTTCGAAGCGCTCGGCCACGATCACGCCGAGCCCGCCACGCGCGGCTTCGAGCGCCGCGCAAGCGCCGGCCGCGCCGAAGCCGATCACCGCCACGTCGCAGCGGGCATCCCAGCCGTAGGCGCCCGGGTCGGCAACGACCAGCGGCGGCGATACCGCATTGACCCCGCCGCAGGTGGATTCAGAAGCAGATTCAGAAGCAGATTCAGAAGCGGGATCAGAAGCGGGATCGGGAACGAAGGCGTTGGTCATCGCGCAGGCTCCGGCGTCGGGTTCACCTCAGGCCGCCCGCAGGCTGGCCAGCGGCGCCGAGGTGGAGTAGGCGCCGTCCACATAGACCAGCGGCGCCACCTCGCCGGCCAGCCGGACTTCGCGCAGGCGGCCGATAAAGACGGCGTGGGTACCGTAGTCGAAGCGGCCGTCCTGTTCGCAGATCAGGTTGGCCTGGGCATCCCGCAGGAACGGCACGCCCAGCAGGTCGGCCTCCCACTGGCCCGTGCTAAAGCGCTCCTCGCCCTTGAGCCGGCCACTGCAATCGACGGCAATGTCGCGATGATCGGCCGCCAGCAGGTTGACGCAGAAATCCACCCCCGCATCGAGGGCCGGGTAGATCGAGGCATTGCGGTGGATGCAGATCAGCAGCGAAGGCGGATCCGCGGACAGCGAATCGACCGCGGTGACCGACATCGAATAGCGGCGCTCGCCCTCGCGGCAACTGACCACCGCAACCGAGCGCGCCATGCGGCGCATTGCCATCAGCATATCGTCGCGCAACGACGGGGAAATAGTCTGGTTCATCATGCCTCCTGCCTGTGTGATGCGCGGCGCGCAAGCCGCATCGCGCGCATCATGGTGTTAATCCACTTGGCCCTGCCCGGCTTCCCCGCCCGCCAGCGCATCGGCGGCGATCAGGCCGAAGGTCATGGCTGGCCCGATGGTGGAGCCGGCGCCCGGATAGCTGGCGCCCATCATCGAGGCGCTGGTATTGCCGATGGCGAACAGCCCGTCGATGGGCGACCCGTCCTCGCGCAGCACGCGGGCGCTGGCGTCGGTCGCCAGTCCGCCCTTGGTACCGATATCGCCCGCGTCGATGCGCACCGCGTAGAACGGCGCGCGCCCGATCGGCGCCAGGCACGGGTTGGGGCGGACCTGGGTGTCGCCGTAGTAGGTATCAAAGACGTTGTCGCCCTTGCCGAAGTCCTCGTCCACCCCGCTCGCCGCGAAGCCGTTCATGCGGCTGACGGTATGCGCCAGGCCAGCGGGGTCGATGCCGGCGAAGCGGGCGAGCGCGTCGAGCGAATCGGCGCGCAGCAGGATGTCCGCGAAGGGCGCGGGTATGCGGCGGTCCGGCATGATCGATCCGGGCAGGATCGGCCCACAGGGATACTTGCGGCGGAAGGTGGCGTCGAACACCAGCCATGCCGGCACGCTGCAGCCCGTCTGCTCGTGGTCGCGGTACATCGCGGGCACGAACTCGGAGTACGGTGCGGCCTCGTTGACGAAGCGCCTGCCCTGCCCGTTGACGACGATGCAGCCGGGCAAGGCGCGCTCGACAAAGATCGCGCGCTGCTTCTCCTCGCCGCTGACCTTCACCGTTGGCGCGCCCCAGACATGCGACATCAGCTCCAGCGCCGCGCCCGCACGCTGCGCGGCATGGATGCCGTCGCCAGTGTTGTGCGGCGGCGTGGCGCTCCACTCTGCGCGGCTGGGGTGCGGCAGGTATTGCTCGCGCATGGCCTGGTTCCGCTCGAAGCCGCCCGCGGCCAGGATCACGCCGCGCCGGGCTTCGATGTGTACTTGCGCGCCATGGCGCCGCGCCAGCACGCCGGTGACGCGCGCCGCGCCGCCGTGCTCCTCCACCAGCAGGTCTTCCAGCACGGTATCGAGCCACAGCGGAATGCCGCGCGTCATCATGGCGTGGCGCAAGCCGCCCACCAGGCTGTTGCCGAGCGTGAGCCGGCGGTCGCGCGCGGTGCGGCGGCGCCAGCCCAGATCCAGCCAATAGCGCCCGAACTGCCGGGCCGCCACACCCACCCACCACACCCACCCAGCCCCGGCTCTTGCTCAACATGACGTGGGCCTCGGCGGACGTCACCGCCACCCGGCCCGCCACCAGCGTCCCCGGAGACGGCGGGCGCAGCCGCGCGAACTCCTCGCCCAGCAGCGCGCCATCGAAGGGCATCGGATCCAGCGCGCGATACCCGGGCAGCGCGCCCGGCAAACGCTGGAAGTAGTCGGCATAGCGCGGCAGCGCGTAGTAACGCACCCCGGTACGCTGCTCCAGGTAGCCCAGCATGCGCGGACCGTGCTCAAGGTAGGCGCGCAGCTTGGCGGGCGTGGAGCGGCCTTCGGTGCACGCTTCGAGATAGGTGAGCGCGGCGTCGTAGCTGTCGCTGCCACCCGCTTCTTCGATATGGTGGTTGAGCGGGATCCAGATCCCGCCGCCGGATACCGCCGAGGTGCCGCCGTACTGGCCGCTCTTCTCCAGCACCACCACGGACAGGCCGCGGTCCGCCGCGCGGCAGGCTGCCAGCATGCCGCCCGCGCCGGAGCCGACCACCACCACATCAAACACGCCGGTGCCGCCTGGCTGCCCTGTGTCCTGATTCATGATCCGCTCCACGCCGGCCTCAGATGAAGAAATCGGTGTTGGTGCGGCCCATCATCACGCCGCCCAGGTTCTGGCCGAAACGATCCAGGTTGTTGGCATAGTGGGCACGCGCCGCGTGCAGGTCGAGAAAGCGGCGTACCAGCGGATTGGCGACGTAGATACCATTGCCGCCGGCGTAGCGCAGCAGGCTGTCGGCGAGTTGCGCGCACCGCTGGGCCACCTGCGACGACTGGTAGCGGAAATGCACGCGGCGCGCGGCATCGAGCTGCTCGCCCCGGTGCGCCGTTGCCATCAGCTCGTCGAAATTGCGGCGCAGGATGGTGCGCATCTCGTCAATGCCGGCCGCCGCGTTGGCGCAGGCAAGCTGGGCACCGCCGTCCTCGGCCGTCCTGCTGCCACTGTTGGCGCTGACCCGGCCATCGGCATAGGCAATGAAATCGTCGAGCCCGCCTTCCAGCGCGCCGATGCAAGCCGTGCAGACGGCACGCACGAAGATCTGGGCGAACGGCAACCGGTACAGCGCCGCCTTGTTGAGCGACAAGCCCGGGCTGGTGCCCATGGCGCCGTCGATGGCGCTGTGGGTGCGGTACGCCGGCACGAACACGTCGTCGACCACGATGTCGTGGCTGCCGGTGGCACGCAGGCCCAGTACATCCCAGTTGCGCACGATGGTGTAGTCGCTGCGCGGCAGCAGGAAGGTGCGGTACTCGGGCGCCGCACCGGCCTGCTGCGGCGGCACCAGGCCGCCGAGGAAGATCCAGTCGCACAGCTCGCTGCCGCTGGAGAACTTCCAGTGCCCGGAGAAGCGGAAGCCGCCGTCCGCCGGCACCACCTTGCCCACCGGCATGTAGGTCGAGGCGATCAGCGTGCTGTTGTCCGTGCCCCAGACGTCCTGCTGCGCGCGGTCGTCGAACAAGGCAAGCTGCCAGTTGTGCACACCCACCACGCCATAGACCCAGGCGGTGGACATGCAGCCCTTGGCCAGGGCCATCTGGATGTCGAAGAAGGCCTGCGGGTCCAACTCATGGCCGCCATAGCGGCGCGGCTGCAAGACCTTGAACAAGCCCGCGGCCTGCATGTCGGCCACGGTTTCGGCCGGGATGCGCGATTGCGCCTCGGCCTGGCCCGCGCGCTGCGCCAGCACCGGGATCATTTCGTGCGCGCGGCCGATCAGTTCGGCTGCCAGTCCTTCGGGGTAGTTGTCTCGATGCACCGCCATCTCCTCTTGCCGGCCACCGGGCCGGTCTTGTTGTGCCTTCATGCTGCCATCGCCGCCGCCCCGCGCCATCGTCCGAGGGGACTAGTCGCGCGGTGGCGATGGTCCGATGGCTCGCTCAGGCGAGCGCGCGCAGCTTGCGGCCCTGGGCGCGGAAGTGCGGGATCACCTGTTCGCCGATATTGCGGATGGTTTCAAGCTGGGCCCATTGCGGCACCGTGCCCATCTGGCAGATGAACAGGATCTCGTCGGCGCCGGCGTCGATCAGGCGCTGCACATAGCCGATGCAGTCCTCCACCGTGCCGTAGGCATGGTTGGGGTTGAGCATCATCATCGACGGATCGCTGAAGTCCACCGTGACCTTCTCCGAGGCGAAGCTGGTCTTGATCACGGCCTTGCCCTGCGCGTCCTCCTCGGTGACGTTCTCCGCGTCCCATGCGTCGGGATCGGGGCGCTCGCCGCCGGAGTACCAGTACGCCAGCGACTCCATGAAATAGCGCTGCCCCTTGATGCCGATCTTGCGCGCGGCCACGCCGTCTTCCAGCACGATGGTCGGGCACAGCGCGGCAAGATGCTGGTGCGGACGGAATCCGACCTGGTCCTTCGCCTCGCGTGTCTCCCACGCTTCGCGGTAGATGGCGTTCTTCTTGGCCACGTCCTCCGGGCCGCCGAAGCCGAGCACCAGCGCGCCCATGCCGCGCGCGCCCGCGCGCTGCAGCGTGTCAGCGTTGGTGCATGCCAGGTACATCAGCGGATGCGGGTCCTGGCGCGGCTTGGGATGGATGGGACGGCGCGGGATCTTGATGTACTCGCCGTCGTGCTCGATCTCGTCCTGGGTGAGGATTTTCGGAATCAGGTACATCGACTCGTCGATCATCGGGTGCAGGGTATTGAGGTCGTAGCCGAAGGTTCCCGCTTCCTGCTGCGTGCCGCCCTTGCCCACGCCGAGGTGCACGCGCCCGCCGGAGAGGATGTCGAGCGTGGCCACGCGCTCAGCCACCTTGACCGGATGGTTCATCGCCGGCGGCAGGCAGACCACGCCGTGGCCGATGCCGATGCGGCGCGTGCGTCCGGCCACGAAGGCCAGGAACGTCTCCGGCGCGCTCATGTGCGCGTAGTTGGTCAACGCCGTGTGCTCCACCGCCCAGACGACATCGAAACCCATGTCCTCGGCGAGCTCCACCTGCTCCATGATTTCGTCGAACACCTTGTGGTCGCCGGCGCGCGACGCGTCGACAGTCTGTGCTTCGTAAATCAGCGAAAATCGCATTGCGGTCCCCTTTCTTTGCTTTTGGTTTCCAGGCCATCGGCGGCGAGCGCTGCCGCGTTGTCGTGGCTGGCGGCGCCATCGCCGGCACCGTCATTGCTGGCCTGCGTGACTGCAGTGTGTGCGGCCGCGCCGAGCGCGGCATCGTCTGATTGGATTATGCGCAGCGGCACCGTGTCCCTATCATGTCCAGGACCACTCACCACATGCACACGGATACGCCCTCATGAAGATTCCCCCGCTTCGCCAGACGCTGCTGCTGGCCGCGCTGCTGACAGGCACCGCCACGCCCGCCCATGCGCTCGACATCCTGCTGTCCAACGACGACGGCTATCAATCGCCCAACATCCGCGCCCTGTACGCCAGGCTGAAGCAGGAAGGACACCACGTGGTGATGGCGGCGCCGAAGCGCAACTTCAGCGGCGCCTCGGCCTCGTTCGAATACTTCGCGCCGGTCGACATAAGCCGCGACCCGCAGGACCCGAACGTGCATATCGTCGACAGCACGCCGGCAGTGGCCGCCATGTATGGCCTGGACCGGGTGTTCCGGGACAAGGCGCCCGACCTCGTCATCTCCGGGCCGAACATCGGCTGGAACGCGGGCTATCTCGTCAACCTGTCCGGGACCATCGGCGTGCTGGAAATTGCGCTGCGGCGCGGCGTGCCGGCCATGGCGGTAAGCGCCGACCACGGCGAGGATGCGCCGGCCAAGGTGGCGGGCATCGTGTCCGCGCTGGTGACGCAATTGCAGGCGAGCCGCAAGAACCCGGCCGAGGCGCTGCTGCCACCGGGCGTGGGACTGAACGTGAACCTGCCGCGCACCAACGCCATCCGGGGCATCATGCAAACGGTCAATGGCGACTACTCGCCCTATCACATGGTGTTCGTCGACGACATGGCGCCGCACGCGCTGCCGGGCATGACGCTGCCGGCACGCCCGGGCGTGGTGCTGGGCGATGCCAGGACCCAGTACGATGGCGGCGCCGCCCGCTCCGAGGGACGCGAGGTGGAGCGCGGCAACATCACCATCAGCGTGATCGGCGCCCGCCTCGACGCACCGGCCGCGCAGGGCGAGGCGGTCTACCAGCGGCTGAGCGGCTTCGTGGCGGCCTGTGAAGGCGCCAGCGGCGCCGTGTGCCACCACGCGGCGCCAGCCCGCTGACAAGGAGCGCCAGCATGCAATCGAACCTCTTGCTTTACCCGGTGGACGATATCGACGCCGCCCTGCCGTTCTTCGAGCAGGGCCTGGGCCTGGCGGTGAAGTTTCGCGATGGCGGGCGCTATTGCGCGCTCGATGCCGGCCCCATCACGGTAGCGCTGGTGGCCGGCGAGGAGCGGCTTGTCTCCCAGCCCGCGCTGGCATTCCGGCTGGAAGCCGGCGAGGATATCGCGGCGGCGATCGAGCGTCTGCTGGCGGGCGGCGCGCGGATCGCGCAGCCGCTTGCCAGCGGCCCGCACGAGTTGCGCGCGGTGCTGACCACGCCGCAGGGATTCCCGCTGGTGGTCAGCGCCAAGCCCGCCAGGCCGAGCGCCACCACGCTGCTGAGCAGCATGCGCACCAGCGTGGCCCCGTGTTCTTGCTGATGCCGAGCTCCTCGGCCGCTTCTTCCAGCGCGAGGCCGTTGGCCAGTTGCAGCGCGAGCTAGGGGTTCCCCCCGCCGGAAAACCAAACAGCTTGCGCACCACCTCGTGCGAAGCCTGCGACTTGCGCTCCGGGTCGCGGATAGAAAACAACCAACAAAGGCCGGCGCTTGTTGTCTTCCGACCACTCGCTCAGCGGAATCGTGCGGATCAGCACGCCCAGCTTCGCGTTCGCCAAGGCCGCGTGATCGACATCGCCTCCATCACCGCCGGCGCGGTGCCGATATGGCCCATGATGGCCTGGCGCAGCAGGCGCTGGAACTGGCGGTTCTCCTGTGCGTACTCGACATCCAGCGAGCCCCTGGCAATACGGATGCCGTCCTTGTCGGCGAGGATCTCGTCCGCGGCCGAATTGGTCCGCATGATGGCGCCGGTCTCGTCGAGTATCGCCATGCCGACCAGCATGCGATCGATGGCGCTGGCGTACAGCGTGCGCTCCGACTCCACCACATCCATGCGCGAGTGCAGATCGACCGCACGCCGCAGGTGCGGCAGCAGCACCGCGCAAATGGCTTTGTCCGCCTCCGAGAAGTCCGGCGCATCAGCGTTACGGCACACGCGAAAGCGGCATTCCACGCCGTCGTCGGTGCGGATATCCGCGCCCAGCAGATAGCGGATGCCGAGCGGCTTCAGGAACTGCTGATACAGGTCGCTGTTGCACCACGCCCCCGTGCCAAGCTGCTCGTCGATCGTCACCACGCGGTCAGCCGGCAAGCCAACGAAGGGGTCGAGCGCGTAGTAATAGTTGTTGTACATGGCCTCGCCAGGCAAGGTGGTGCCGCCCTGCTCGCTGGCGTGCACCATCAGGCCCGGCCGGTCGCTGGCCGGCGAGCGCAGGATCAGCGTGACGTAGTTCGCGCGCAGGTGGGCGCGGATGAGTTCCAGCGCCTTGCTCCATGGCACCTGCTCCATGGGCCCCTGGTAGACCTTGCCAAGCAGCGTACTGAAATCCGCTAGCGAGAGCGACACCGGCGCATAGCAAAGCGCCGCTTCCTGGCTGTGGCTTGCCTCCATCAACATACCTCTTTGTCTCCCACTATTCACACCTGGCTCTGCGGCCGGCGTTTGCCTTGACAGGGGCACTGCGCCCCCCCCCCCGGCGGTTCCCGATTATAGGGATCGCCACTGCGCCGGCGTCAGGATTGCGCGTCATGGTTTGCACCTATTCGCGCGCCCTGTGACGCCGCCGTGGTATCACGCCGCGCGGCGTTGCCGGCGCTTGTTTTTGCACCCGCGTCACCGCTTGCGGCTAGGCCAGACCTTACCCTCCTTGCGCGCGCTCACATACTGCAAACGGACTAGGCAACTCCCCTCTCAGGGCAATCCCTGAGCCGGGCGCGGCGCCTGGCTCCTCACTCAAACAGACGATGCGAGGGCCGGGCCCGGCCGGTAGAAATGGGCGGACGCAATCCTGCGCGCCATCCATTCCAACCCCTTCGAGAGGAGACCCGCCATGGCGGCAAACGAGACCGGAAAGACTGCAGTGATCACAGGCGCCGGCGGCGGCATAGGCCGGGCCCTGGCCCACGCGCTCGCCGCGCAGGGTGTGGCGCTGGTGCTGGCGGACAAGGATGCCGACGCGCTGCTGCGCGTGCACGGCGAACTGGCACACCACCCGCAAACGATCGCGATACTGCCAACCGATGTGGCGCAGGCTGCCCAGGTCGAGCAGCTCTGCGCGCGCAGCTTCGAGCTGCTGGGCCGGGTCGACCTGCTCTTCAACAATGCCGGTGTGCTGGCGACCGGCGCCTGCTGGGAGCTGGATGCCGCCGTGTTCGAGCGCGTGCTGAACGTCAACCTGTGGAGCGTCATCCACAGCTTGCGCGTCTTCGTGCCTCGCATGGCGGCGCAAGGCAGCGGGCATATCGTCAATATCGCCTCGATGGCGGGTCTTGCCGTAGGTCCGTGGCTTGCGCCCTATACGGTGTCCAAGCAGGGCGTGGTGGCATTGAGCGAGGGGCTGGCGATGGAACTGCAGGCAGCGGGCTCGACGCCATGGCGCAGTTCCCGCCACTCGACTTCACCACCCTCACGCCAGAGGCCTACCGGGCCGTACTGGCCGCGTCTCCCCCGTTCGCTCCGGGCGATGCGGTCGCGCAAGAACGCGAGCTGAGCGTGGCCGGAGCCGCCGGCCCCTTACCCGCCCGCCTCTACCGGCCGCATGGCGATGGCCCCTGGCCGCTCACGGTGTTCTTCCACGGCGGCGGCTTCGTCACCTGCGGGATCGAAACGCATCACAATATCTGCCGCTCGCTGGCGAACCGCGCGGGCACCCTGGTGCTATCGGTCGGCTACCGGCTCGCACCGGAAGCACGCTTTCCAGCGGCCGCCGACGATGCCTGCGCGGCGCTGCGCTGGAGTGCCGCGCACGCCGCCGAACTAGGGGCGCTGCCGGGCAGGCTGGCTGTTGCCGGCGACAGCGCGGGCGGCAACCTGGCGGCGGTTGCCTGCCAGCAATTGCGTGGCAGCGTGGCGCTGCGCCACCAGTTGCTGCTGTATCCATACCTGGATTGCGCGGACGAATCCGGCAGTTGGCGCAGCTTCGCGCAAGGCTGCTTCCTGACCGAGGACATGCTGCGCTGGTATGCCCGCCACTATCTCCCCGACCCGCGCCATGCCGCCGATGTGCGCGCCAGCCCGCTGCGCCAGCGCGAACTGGCGGGCGTGGCGCCGGCCACCATCATCACGGCCGAATGCGACCCCCTGCGCGATCAGGGCGAGGCCTATGGCGCCGCCATGCAGCATGCCGGCGTGGCTGCCGCCATCCATCGCTGGCCTGGGCAGATTCACGGCTTCATGAGCATGCAAGGCTTGCTGGAGGCGGCCGACGCGGCACTCGACCTGGCGGCGGCAGCCTTGCGCGCCGCCTTTGCCGATGCGCGGGAGGCCGCATGAGCCCCGCACCGATTGGCGACGTGCTGCGCGCCATCGCCACCGGCCAGCGCGTTGTCGTTATCGAGGAGGACACGGCTGAGGCCAGCGGCTGCGTGCTGGTTGCCGCTGACCAGGTGAGCGAAGCGGACGTGAACTTCATGGCGGCGCACGCGCGCGGCCTGGTCTGCCTGGCCATCACGGATGCCCGCCGGCGGCAGCTCGGCCTGCACATGATGGCGGGCGGGCGCCGCCAGGGCCGCAAGCAGGAGCCATTCACCGTATCGATCGAGGCCGTGCAAGGCGTCTCCACGGGCATCTGCGCGGCGGACCGCGCGCTCACCATGCGCGTGGCCGCCGCCGCCAACGCCGCGCCTGCCCACCTGGTCCAGCCGGGCCACGTCTTCCCCGTGGTGGCGCAACCGGATGGCGTGCTGCGCAGCGCAGACTTTGCCGAGGCCTGCTCTGACTTGCCCAGGCTCGCCGGGCGCGAAGCCGCGGGCGCTTACACGGTGCTGCTGGACGATGCCGGCGAGTTGCTGCGCGGCGCCGCCTTGCTGGCCTTCGCCCGCGAGCATGGGCTGCTGGTCTGCGCGATCAGCGACCTGATCCATCATCGCCTGCTGGTGGAAAGCGCCCTGCGCCGCAGCCAGAGCAACCGCCTGGTCACGCCCTTCGGGGACTTCGTCGTGCATGCGTACCACGATGCGCCGATCGACGCCGTGCACCTGGCGTTGGTACTGGGGCAGCCAGATCCTGCCGAGCCCGTGCTGACGCGCGTGCAAACCGTGGAAACCTTGCGCGACCTGTTTGCTTTCGAATCCGCGCATGCGGCGCCTGCCACGCCGGGCTGGAACCTGGCGCGGTCCCTCGCGCGGATCGGCGAGGAAGGCTGCGGCATCCTGGTGCTGCTGGCCGAACGTGAAGCCCCGCATCACCTGCTTGAGCAACTCGCCCTGCTGGACCAGTCCGGCCCTGCTGGACCAGTCCGGGCCAACCTGGCAGACCGCGCGGCCCGCTTTCGCGCAACGCGCGCTGGGCGTGGGCGCGCAGATCCTGCGCGACCTAGGCGCGCGCAAACTGCGCATGCTGGGCGTGCCGGTGCCCTACCGCAACATCGCGGGCTTCGAGCTGGAGGTGACAGGGTTCGTGCCGCCGGGCTGAATCAGCGCGGCAATCTCCTGGCCAAGCCGCATGGCCGCGCCGCGCAGCAGGTCGTCCTGCGCGGCGGCGTAGCCAATCACCAGCGCCGGCGGCAGGCGCCGCTCGCGGCAAAACTCGCTCAAGCCCTGCAGTGCCAGGCTGGCATCCATGCCCGCCCGCACCACCTGGTGCTCGGCCACGCCGTCAGGCAGCCAGAGCACAAAATGAAACCCGGCGTGCTCCCCGCTCACGCGCAGGTGCTCGCCCAGCACCGAGCGCAACGCCGCCAGTACGATATCCCGGCGGCGCAGGTAGACGTTCCGGGAGATCCGCAGGTGGCGCGACAGCCCACCGGCGCGGAGAAAGGACGCCAGCGCCAGCTGCTCGACCAGGCTGTTGGAGCGCCCGGTGGTGGCGCGCAACTGGCACAGCGCGGGCCGCAACGCGTCCGGCATCACCACGTAGCCAATGCGCAGCGACGCATAGAGGCTCTTGTTGAAACTGCCGCAGTGGATCACGCGATCGCCATCATCCATTGCCTTGAGCGCGGGCAGCGGCGCGCGGCTGTAGTTGAACTCGCTGTCGTAGTCGTCCTC